>JBDLTG010000077.1:0-144682 GCA_039805885.1 Bacteroidota bacterium | reverse complement strand
TTCCAATACATTATTGATACTGTCACAGCTTGTTTTTTTGTTTTCATTGTGTAATCTAAAAAAAGAAATTCCGGATTCTTTTTCTAAATACCAGTCCAGATTGAAATTTTTAGAAAGTTTTTCGGTTTTTATTTTTTCTAAATTTAGAATTGAAATTTTATAAGCATCGTAAGGATCTAATTCTCTGTTTTTGGAATAAGTATTGTATTTTGAATCTGGATTAATAACGATAGGATTGAGAATAATATCTATTTTTTTATTGGAACCTTCACGCCAAAATCCTTTCCAACTCCCATTTTTATCTTCCTTTATAACTAAATTTCTTGCCTCATTTTGATTGTCAATTGGATTGAATTGCCATGTATTTCCAATAAGATTCCCTTCCAGATAATGATCCATTTTATCGTCCTCAAAATAGTAGTTCATATAACGAACAGTAGACTCATCGTAACATTTGATTTTTAATACTAATGTTCTTTCTCCAATTTTACCTTGCAGGTAAAGTATCTTGTCAATGTGCGCCAATAACTCTCCAGATTTTGTGAATGAAGACACAAAAAAAGCGATGATAAAAACTAAAATTAAAGACTTGTTTTTCATGGTTTTATTTAAAAAAAAAAGCGGCTCGCAAACTTATGTTACGAGCCGCCTGCTTGCTAAATTAATAATTAATTTTGAAGGATCAAATTCTGTGTATTTACACCTTCAATACCACTCACTTTTATTAAGTATACTCCTGATGCTTTTCCAGAGATATTAAACGGAAAGGATTGAATTCCTTCTGTTAATACAACATCACGTTGTTCTACAATTTGCCCATTTATAGTTACAATATTTATTGTCGCTTTTGTGGCTTTCAAACTGTTGATTTGTATTGAGAACGAGCCCGAAGTTGGATTAGGATAAACAGAAAGTCCAGGTTCAACTGAACTGATTGTCTCAAGAATAGGAGATTTTGCTACTTTACTATATGTTCCGCAAGTCCCTATGTTATCACCATGATTTAGGTGTGCCTGAACTGCTGATGAAGCTACGCAAATGGAGGCTCCATTGTGACAAATCATCACTTTGTCTTTGTTGTTACCACAGCTTACATCTATTATATTAATAGCTGTTGAAGTGGTTGTAGTACAACCTTGAGTATCAGTAATGACTACGCTGTAAGTTCCTGCCGTGCTTACATTAATAGATGGTGTTGTTTCTCCTGTGCTCCATTTGAAGCCAAATGAGCCTGAACCACCATTAGGTTTTGCTGTCAGTTTTAATGACGACGGTCCGTAACCAATGTATAACGTATTCTTGTTATCGGTAGCCTGATTAACGGCATAGATATCATTGATTGTTACAGAAACAGCTGCGTTAACGGTAACAGTGTTGCTAACCGTTGATTGATTGTTATGAATGTCTGAAACTGTCCATGTAATTGTAGAAACACCTACATTAAAGTTTCCGCTTGCATTATTGCCATTACCACTTCTTGATGTAGCTCCGCTTATGGTGTAGCTAATCGAAGCAATACCACAATTGTCTGTAGCAGATAATGTTGGAATGATATAAGTATTTCCGTTATAGCAGAAAGATTGCGGCAATGGATTAGTAATCAAAGGTTTTTGGGAATCGATTACGGTTACTTTTTGAGTAGCCGTATTGCTGTTGCCTGCTGCATCTTTAGTTGTCCAAGTAACAGTTGTGGTTCCAACAGGGAAAATGCTTGGAGCATTATTCGTTGTGACAATTGGATTAGTATCGCTTGTTGATGCAGTACCTAAAACCACGTTTGTAGCTTCACAACTTCCATTATTTGAACTAATGTTAAGATCAGTTGGAGCAGTGATAGATGGATTTGTACGATCATAAGTAATACTGTTGGATGCAGTTGTAACTTTCGAACCTATATTACCAGCAGGATCAGCGAAATCAATTGTAAAACCAACTGAACCTTCCTGGTCTGATGCAGTCATAGTATAAGATGCTGAAAAGCTATTCGAAGAAATTGTTGTAACAGCCACAGCATGTCCGGCAATTGTTACCGTAGGAATCTCAATTGCTTCTGATGCAGTAAAGTTTAAAGAAATAATATTTCCTTCTTTTGCATAAGCAGAATTGATATTATTGGACGATAACTGAACTGATGATAATGTTGGTACAGTGCGGTCGAATACAATTGTTTTTGCATCAGTAGTGGCGCTAACCGGGATTCCAGTATTACCTACTTCATCTTTAAATTGAATAGTAAAAGGAATTGTACCTTCAGTATCCGTATTTGTCAATTGGTAAGTGGCTCTGTATTCATTACTTCCAAGATCAGTTGTTGCGACAGCATGTCCAGCTATTGTTACTGTTGGTGTTTCAATAGTTTCTGATGCAGTAAAGTTTAAAGAAATAATGTTTCCTTCTTTTGCATAAGTAGAATTGATATTGTTAGACGATAACAGAACCGATGATAATGTTGGTACAGTGCGGTCAAATACAACCGTTTTTGCATCAGTTGAGGTGCTAACAGTTGTAGCTGTGTTTCCTACTATATCTTTAAATTCGATTGTAAAAGGAATTGTACTTTCAGTATCCGTATTTGTCAATTGGTAAGTAGCATTATAGTTATTACTTCCAAGGTCAGTTATTGTGACAGCATGTCCAGCTATTGTTACGGATGGAGTTTCAATTGCTTCTGATGCAGTAAAGTTCAAAGAAATAACGTCTCCTTCTTTTGCATAAGCAGAATTCATGTTGTTAGATGATAACAGAACCGATGACAATGTTGGTGCAGTGTGGTCGAAAGTAACCGTTTTAGCATCAGTAGTAGCACTAACAGGGATTCCAGTATTACCTACTTCATCTTTAAATTCGATAGTAAAAGGAATTGTACCTTCAGTATCCGTATTTGTCAATTGGTAAGTTGCGCTGTATTTATTACTTCCAAGATCAGTTGTTGTGATAGCATGTTCAGCTATTGTTACCGTTGGATTTTCAATTGCTTCTGATGCAGTAAAGTTCAAAGAAATAACGTCTCCTTCTTTTGCATAAGCAGAATTGATATTATTTGAAGATAATAGAACTGATGGCAATGTTGGTACAGTGCGGTCGAAAGTAACTGTTTTTGTATCAGTTGTAGCACTAACCGGGATTCCAATATTACCTACTTCATCTTTAAACTGAATAGTAAAAGGAATTGTACCTTCAGTATCCGTATTTGTCAATTGGTAAGTTGCACTGTATTTATTGCTTCCAAGATTAGTTGGGGTTACAGCGTGTCCAGCAATTGTTGCTTCTAGATTAGTTATACTTTCAGAAGCTTCAAAGTTTAATGTAACAGTGTCAGCTTCTTTTGCAAAAATAGGCTTAGCATTGCTTGAGCTAATAGTTGCAATAGTTAAAGTTGGATTGGTATGGTCGAAAGTATAGATTTCACCAGTTATAAAACCTTCTGCTAAAGCATTATTTGCTCCATCAATAATTCCAGTACCGTTGCTCTTTACATCTAAACGAAGTGTACCATCTCTACTAATGTTGTTTACAGTTACATCAAATGAAGCATTAGTAACAGGACTTACTGATGCAATAGTTCCAACAACATTTCCGGTTGTATTAATTGTAAAATCAGCAACGTCAACTCCGCTCACATTCTCAGAAAAAGAAACACGATACGTAACGGTTGTTGCATTGTTTTTTTCAGAGGTAGGTGTAAGTCTGTTGATAGCTGTAACTTTTGGAGCTACAACGTCAACCACTGCAATTTTTGCTGTTGGGATATTGTTTACATCCATGTCATATCCAATGTAATAACTCGTATTAGGCGGCTGGTTGTAAGCCGAATTTTGCCAGGCAATTGCAGTACGATATTGTGGATCGTGCATCAATGTTGGGATACGATACGTAGTTGGTGTGTCTGTGGTAAAAATCACAAGTTCAGTATTGTCCGATGTACGGAATATTATTTCTTCTCTCCAGTCTCCTAATATATCTGCTTGTAAGCAAGGATTTTTCTTGGTGCTATTGTTAGACGAAACGGGATAGGCTTGATAAATAGTAAACAAACGACTCTGACTTTTTGTTGTAGGATTCCATTTGTCCATTACGTTACCATCTAATAATTCACGACCTAAATCGCCATCCCACCAAATTCCAAAGTTGTAAGATGGTTTGTTCGTACTGATAGGATTTCCTTTTACATCGTATGTATTGTCACCTGAAGAACCCCACATTTCATAACCTTTAAAATAAGGATCAATGTCAGCAGCCATTGAACGACCTACGTCGCCAGTAGTAGCAATTCCCCAGTTAGTTTGTCCAGTTTTGGCATCGTATTGTCTTAAGCCTAAACCATCATAAGAACTAGGAGATTCTAAATTAATCCAAATTTCCTGCCCAGGGCGGTCTAAATCCATATCAGTCATGTGCAAGGCATCACCATGTCCCATCCCATAAGTCCAAAGTGGTTTTCCGTCATCGTTTATGGCGCTAGAACCATTGATGATTTCGTCTTTACCGTCTCCATCTACGTCACCTATTGTCATTTGGTGATTACCTTGACCTGAATAAGAATTGTACTCTGGATGAGTTGGATCTTTACTGTCAAATTTCCACAGCATAGTAAGCTGTCCATTTCTCCAATTGTAAGCTGCACGTGTTAATCGATTGTAATAACCACGACCAACAATAATACTTGGTCTTGCACCATCAAGATAGGCAACAGCCGATACAAAACGATCCTGACGGTTACCATAAGTATCTCCCCAGTCAGCAGTGTTGTCACGAGCAGGTTGATAGTTTATAGTTGCCATAGCAGCACCAGTTAATCCATTAAAAACAGTTAGGAATTCGGGGCCTTGTTGTACCCATCCAGCAGAATTACGATAGTCAACAGAAGCATTACCAATTACAGTTCCTACGCCGTCAACTGTACCGTCAGCAGTTTTTAAAATGATCTCGGCTTTTCCGTCTCCATCAAAATCGTATACCATAAATTGGTTGTAATGTGGTCCAGCGTTCACGTTGATCCCAAGGTCAATACGCCAAAGCCTTGTTCCGTCTAGTCTGTAGCAATCGAAAATTTGTTTTCCGCTATAACCACCTGCGTTGTCATTCACTGCAGTAGGATCCCACTTTAAAATAATTTCGTAAGTACCGTCTCCATCTACATCACCTACAGAAGCATCGTTTGCTGTATAAGTATAGCTTTGTCCATCAGGTAAAGTACCTCCGGCAGGCATTTGAATAGGGATAGATAATTTATTATTACGAGCACTATTAAAAGTATTGAGTGCCCATACTTTTGTTGGGCTGGTTTGTTCGCTTTCAACTCCGTTTATAATTGTAGTAATGCTATAATTGTTGTTTGGAGTAGTAGTGGCATCTAAATAATTAGTTGATGTTGTAATTGGAGTAGCATTAACTTTTACTCCATTACGATATACATTAAATGCTATACTTGAAGGATCATTACCTAGTAAACGCCAACTCAAAAATACAGAACTACTTGTTTTTTGGATGGCTACAAGACCTCTTGTTAGGAATTCTACCTGTTTAGGTGTCGTTACCACTGCATCAGCTATTGGTAGACTACTTAATCTAACGGTATTGCCATAAGAGGTACCAGCACTATTAATAGCATAAGCTCTTGCATAATAAAAAGTAGCTGGAGTAAGTCCGGTAAGAGTTACTGAGAAATTACCCATACCCGTGGTAGTAGCAATAACTTTTACATCTGCAGTAGTAGGACTTGAATTAGAGTTACTATAAACAACTCCTCTTTGGGTTATTGCTACGCCTCCATCTGAGGTAATATTACCTCCG
Organism: Bacteroidota bacterium; assembly: GCA_039805885.1. GTDB lineage: Bacteria > Bacteroidota > Bacteroidia > Flavobacteriales > Flavobacteriaceae > Flavobacterium. The sequence continues at coordinate 138,889 of JBDLTG010000077.1, read as the reverse complement.
GCTACTGCTGTTGTGGTGCTTATATTAGTTATGTTGTTAGTAGTAAGTTCAGCGGGCGGTGGCGGCGGAGTATACATTCTAACAATAGGAGTAGTTACACTGCTTGAATTAGTTTTAGTATAAACAACATAAGGATAGGGTGCATTACCTATGGCAATCGAAGGCGAGCCTGTTGGTTCGTCGATACCTCTGATAACGGCTGGGTCTTTCAATTCAGTCCATGTAGTGCTTCCTGCTGCCAGAAAACGTACTCGGGTTGGAAATACGTTTGTAGAAGCGGTATAATCAATAAAAGAGCAATATACATTGCCTGCATTATCATTGATTAAGCTAATATTTGGGGAATCTCTAGAGGCAAGAGTAGCTGCAGTTCCCCAAGTATTGGTTGATTTGTTGTATAAAACAGCTGTAGCTCTATTTGTGTTACCAGTATTGAAATAGGCGATACAAAGCGTATTAGCATCTTTAATAGCAATATTAGTATGGCGTGCACCTGTTATAGGTGTTGGATTAGTCACTGCAGTCCAGGCAGTGCCATTGTAACCATAAAGCGTAACAGTACCTGTAGAGGAGTTAGTTGCAGCTAAGTTTAAGTATACTAACCAAGGTTTGTCATTTGCATCAATTGCTAAACCAACCGCTGCGCCAAATCCTCCTGGAACAGCACCTGAACCAACAGTTTCCCATGCTGTTCCATTGAATTTTTTAACATAAGGCAACATCCCTGCTTCGCTAAAAGCAATGTAAGGGACATTGAATGAATCAAATGCAATAGAACAACGGTGGGTTGAACTATATGAACTTACAGCACTCATACCGTTAGCATTCCCTGTAGAAACATAGAGATTGCTGTTGTCTTCATTCAAAGCATTCCAGGTTCCTGTAACATAGTCATACTTTTTTACGGCTAATTTAGAACCTGCCGAAAGATCGATGTAAGCAACGAACAGTTCGCCAATTGAGTTGGAATAAATCTTAGTGTAAGAGGCACTGGTAGCAAGGTTTGCTCCGACTTGCTCCCAAGTTCCATCGGTTAAACGTTTTTTAACCTTCGGCACTCCACTCTCTGTAAACGCAACATAAGGAATAAAATTGGTTCCAATTTTTACCACGGTAATGCTGGTATAAGAGGAACTTACTGAAGAGATCGCTTGTTCATTGCCAAGTATTGTCCATTGCTGGGCAAAAGAGGATAGGCAACTGAACAAAATACACATCGACAAGCAGATTTTAAGGCGCAGTCGATGAGAAGAAAAAGTAGTTTTTCTAATCATAAATAATTTGGTTATTGGTTAATAGTCAGGAGGTAAATTTAATTAGCTGTCACTCAATTAGTATCCTGTGGTGTCTTGTGCTGTCCTGAAATCAATACAGGTTAGTTGTGTTTGGTGTAAGAAAATAAGGTGTTTTAAATTTGTTGATTTTGGCCGTAAGAACACATCATTTAAGTAAGGACTTGGTTTTTATGCGGATTTGTTTAATGATGGTGTTTTTTTTTGAGGACGGATAATTTTTAAAATAAAAGCTTGATTTTACTATATTTGGCTTCTCTTAAAATATAATTTACTATGAAACATCTATTATCGGCATTATTGATTATGACTCTTTTTATTTCTTGTAAAAAAGAAAGCAACAATACCAGCGAAGCACCAAGCGAGATTCCTTATGTTGCTAAAAATGAAAAGCAAATTGAAGAATATGTTGCTAAAAAAGGATTAAAAGGAACTAAAAGCGAATCTGGAATGTACTATGTAATCAATAACCCAGGAACCGGCGCTCAAGCAACACCTGAGTCTAATGTAACCGTGGCTTATAAAGGTTATTTTATGGATGGAAAAGTATTCGATCAAAGTGACGAAAAAGGAATTTCTTTTGGTTTAAATCAGGTTGTCAAAGGTTGGACAGAAGGAATTTCGTATCTAAAAGAAGGCGGTAGTGCCTTACTGGTTATTCCTGCTAAGTTAGGATATGGAGGAAGTGATTATGCAAGTATTCCTGGAGGTTCTGTACTTATTTTTGAAGTAAAATTGATATCAGTAAACTAAATCATTCTTTTTGATAAAAGCGATGATTTTAAAGAAAGTATAAATAGTATTTCTATTTAGCAAATGATTAAATTTGCAGCTTATTATATGATATGTTAGAAAAAGAAGTAATAAATTTCGAAAAAACGGTCATTGTTGGCGTTGTTACTCAAAATCAGAGTGAAGAAAAACTCAATGAATATCTTGATGAATTAGAGTTTTTAACCTTTACTGCAGGTGGTCAGGTGGTGAAACGTTTTTTTCAAAAAGTAGATAAACCTAATCCTAAAACCTTTTTGGGAACAGGAAAAATAGATGAGATTAATCTCTATGTTAAAGAAAACGGAATTTCGACCATCATATTTGATGACGAATTGACGCCTTCGCAACAAAAAAATATTTCCAAAATTATCGATTGTAAGATTCTTGATAGAACCAATCTTATCTTAGATATTTTTGCCCAAAGAGCCGAAACTTCATACGCTAGGACTCAAGTCGAACTAGCACAATGTATCTATTTGTTGCCACGTCTTTCAGGATTGTGGACGCACTTAGAGCGTCAAAAAGGGGGAATCGGGATGCGTGGTCCTGGAGAAACTGAGATTGAAACCGACCGTCGTATTGTGCGTGATAGAATTTCGTTGTTGAAAGAAAAAATTAAGGTTATCGATAAGCAAATGGGAACCCAACGCGGCAATCGCGGGGCTATGGTTCGTGTGGCTTTAGTAGGGTATACCAATGTGGGAAAATCAACGTTGATGAACGCCATTGGGAAAAGTGATGTTTTTGTTGAAAACAAATTGTTTGCTACGCTGGATACTACCGTTCGAAAAGTGGTAATTAAGAACTTGCCTTTCTTGCTTTCGGACACTGTAGGTTTTATTCGAAAATTACCAACACAATTGGTGGATTCGTTCAAGAGTACGCTTGATGAGGTTCGCGAAGCCGATTTGTTGTTGCATGTGGTTGATATTTCGCATCCTGATTTTGAAGATCATATTGCTTCGGTAAACCAAATTTTATTAGACATCAAAGCTGGTGATAAACCAGTGATTATGGTCTTTAATAAAATTGATGCTTACAAGTATTTGACTATTGACGAAGATGATTTAATGACCGAAAAAACAACCAAACATTATACGTTGGAAGAGTGGAAATCGACCTGGATGAGTCGTGTAGGAGAGCAGAACGCATTATTTATTTCGGCTACCAATAAGCAAAATTTCGAAGAATTTAGAGAAAGAGTGTACGAAGCGGTAAGACAAATTCACATTACTCGTTTTCCATACAATAAGTTCTTGTATCCCGATTATAAGGATGCAATTGAGAAAGAAGAAAAAGAATAGTTTTCTCGAAATATAGAATACACCAAATCCCTTTTGACTTTTTCAGGAGGGATTTTTTTAGGAATGCATTTCGTTGCAATAATAGCAAATCGTTTAAATATTGAGATTGATTTTTGAAATTGCCACTGATGTTTTTATAAGAAAAAGATATGTATCGGGAAAAGTTATCAATAAGATAGATATATAAAATTATATTTTTTCTCTATATGTATATCAAAAATTGAGTTGATGAATTTATAAGTTGCATAAAAATATAATAGATATAACACATGAAATTACAGGAGAAAGAAAATAATTACATGAAATTATTAAGAGAAAATTTTACGTTAATAGTTGCTGTTCCTACACTATTAGGAGGTTTATGGCAAGTATCACAACTAGTAAAAATAGCTCCTGTTTTTTTACGTTTCTTTTCGTTAACACAACTTGTTTCCGATGGTTTATTTATTACTCTTCTGATATTTATTTCAGTAATAATTCCTTTTCTAATGGCATTTAAATTATCTAAATTAATGGTGAAACACTTGTCAGTGGTTTGGGTTTTCGTTCTAAATATTTTAGCTATTCTTGTTGTTATTACTTTGCTGCTATTTGATTTTGATTTTGAAAAAAAGTATTTTGTTTATATAATAGTTTTTATGGCATTTGTTTTCTTCTTAAATATTTTATTAGCTTTAAATGAAGATTTACGAAAAATTGTACCTACTAAATATGATAAAATTTTCTTGATTGTAATGACATATTTATTGATTCCTATGGCATTAGGAGACATTTGTAAATTAGTGAATGAATTTTCAAAGTCAAATGAGAAATTAGAGAATTTAAATCTTTATGAGAAAAGCATTCAAGAAAAATATCCTTGCGCAAAACTTGAATATTTTAATGATAAATATGTTTTTATACAGCTGGATTCTATGGAAATTAATAAGTCATATTTAATAAAAGACTTAAGTGATTTAATTAAGCTTGAAGGAAGGTCTCAATAGTTTAGCCAATCAATCTATATGAGTTTTTACAAGAATTTTTTCGAGTTGTAAGTGGAAACGTTTGACAATACAACTTATATAAATACTAACTTGATGTGATCTTTCTTTCGTCAAGGATGACAAGATTACGAATCATTTTACATAAAAAATCCCTTTTGAAATAATTTCTCAAAAGGGATTTTTTTATATGATAAGATTTATCTAAAAACCGTAATTAATGCCTAATCCAAAAACTTCTTTTACCTGAACGGCTTTTATTGAGTTGTCATCGTAGATGGTTTGTAAAGCAATGTTTGCCGAAAGGTATTTGTTGATTTTCATCACTACATTCATTTGGTAGTCGATATCAACATTTTGTGGGTTATCTAAATAATTAGAATATAAATTCAGGCGATTTTCGATAGAAACATTAGTTATTGCATTGAATTTATAATAGGCCGAAATACTGGCTCCAAATTCTACACGAGAATTGTCTCCTTGTAAAACGCCAAAAGAAGGTCCAAATTCGGTAAAATGTTTGTGAACCAAAATTAATTTTCCTGCCGCAGGAGCAAAGTTAACACTTGCATTATTGTCTTTTTCCCATAATAAACCAGGGCCAAATTGGAAATAAGCAGGAGAGAAAAAATGGGATATTTTTACATTGTTTTTGTCAAGACCGGTATCCATTTGCGATTTAAAGTTAAAATACATCGAATAGTACCAGTTTTTAGTCCCTGATTCTTTACCCCAAAGTGAGTTTAATTCGAGACGGTCATCGGTTTTAGCTGTTCTTTCGTTGCCTTTTATTTTACTTAATCCGTAGGCTAGAATGAATTTGTTGTCCCAAACCACATCTCCTTTTTTATAATTGAAGTCGTAGTTTAAACCAAAATTCCCAGCAACGTTTGTGGTACCTCCACCAAGCCATTGCTTGTTGTAGGCCGACTGACTTAATAATAAGGACATATTGCCTTTTTTTGTCCAGACTTTTGTAGTGTCTTTTTCGGCTTCCTGGGCTTGAATTGCAAGTGTTGCTATAATTAAAACAAGGGATAGAATTGCTTTTTTCATAGGTAGGTACTTTTTGGTTTTTTTGGTTACTTTTTAGCTTTGTATAAAGGAACTGCTGAGCAAGCTTCCCCATACATAATACTTCGGGCAAAAGGCTGTAAATGATGAGCTGCCAAAACATAAGCACGCATGGGTACAGGTTTTTTAGAACAACCTTTAATAATCACCGACTTGTTTTCGTAAGCGGTATAATCTAGTTTAGGAAGTAATTCTTCATACAAGGCAGCGTCCAAATCTTCATTGTTTCCATTGATGATTTTTTTTGCAAAAGGAGCTAATTGTATCGCAACTAAAATGGAAGCCCAAGCTGGAACTATAGCGTCAGTACTGCAATAAATAGCAACATAATGGTCTTGGTATTGTGCCCAATCATGATTCTTTAAAGCTTCTCTGAAATCTTTTTCTCTTAATAAAAAACCTTCCAGTAACCACTGCGAAATATCAATTTGCGTACGAATCCCCTTTGGATAGTAATCTTCTAAATCGAATACTTCCAAGGCACTATTAGCCACTTTGTTAATGATCTCTTCCATTTGAAAAATTTATAGTTTGTAGTTTATAGTTTGCAGTTCAAGAACAACAAACCATAAACCAAAAACAAATTAACGTATTAAAGCATTCCAAGTTCTAATTTAGCTTCTTCGCTCATTAAGTCTTTACTCCAAGGCGGATCGAAAGTAATTTCGACTTCAGCGCCTTTTATATGCTCAATCGATTTTACTTTTTCTTCTACCTCTCTTGGTAAACTTTCGGCTACCGGACAGTTTGGAGAAGTAAGTGTCATTAAGATTTTTACTTCGTAATCGGTGTTTACCATTACGTCATAAATCAATCCTAGTTCGTAAATATCTACAGGAATCTCAGGATCGTAAATGGTTTTTAACTTCTTTACGATCGCTTCTCCTAATTCGCTTGTGTCTATTACTGGTTCCATTTCGTTTTTATTTTTAGATTGTATATGCTTATATTTTTTGAACCATATAAGTCATATAAGTTTTGTTTTCTATTTTTGAGTTAAATATAAGTTCATTTTAGCTTTCTGGCTTATATGACTTATATATTTAAAAAAACTTATCCCTTAGTACTGAATGCTAAAGCATACATTTTAATATTTTTGATCATTGATACAAGACCATTTGCTCTTGTAGGCGATAAATGTTCTTTTAGTCCTATCTCGTCAATAAAACCCATTTCGGCATCAATGATGTCTTTTGGAGTTTGATTTGAAAAAACACGGATTAATATAGCAATTATTCCTTTTGTTAATATCGCATCACTATCGGCGGTGAAGACTATTTTATCTTCATTTTGTTCTCCTTGTAACCAAACTTTTGATTGGCAACCTTTAATTAGATTTTCTTCAACTTTGAATTCTTCTTTGATTAACGGAAGATTTTTTCCTAATTCGATGATGTATTCATAACGCTGCATCCAATCATCAAACATCGAGAATTCGTCAACAATTTCTTCTTGTATATCTTTAATTTTCATTATTTTGTTTTGCAAATGAATTTATTTTAGTCACTATTCTTTTTATTTCATAAGGAGGAAATCCATGGTCAAAACTTTGTGATTCATAGCTTTTTCCTTCGTAATTTATTTTCAAATTGGCTATTGCCGCACCATCATAAAAGCGTTTTTCGGTAGGTGATTTTAAATCTTTTATTTCGTCTAAATCAACTTCTTGAAAAAGTTTAACTAGCTCTTTCCAGTCTGCATCTGAGATTTTAGTTTGAACGGCTTTTCCTTTTCTATTGTTTTTTACGCTGGCAATATGATTTTTGATACTAATTTCCTGATAATAGCCTCTGGTGTTCGCCGTGTATATTATCTGTGCTGTTGCAATATTCTGTTTTGCATTGTCTTCACAGCCTTTGCCTAGAAAAATGGTCAATAATAATAGCGATAGTAATTTCATATTTTAGTTTTAAGATAACATTAATTGAGCTTTTTTAACAGCTTCAACCAAGGCATCAATTTCTTCTTTGGTGTTGTAAAAAGAGAACGAAGCTCTTATAGTTCCCGGGATTCCAAAGAAATTCATAATCGGTTGTGCACAATGGTGACCTGTTCTTACTGCTATTCCTAGTTTATCAATAATAGTACCAATATCATAAGGGTGAATTCCTTCGATATTAAATGAAATAACCGAAGTTTTTGCTTCGGAATTTCCATAAATACGCAAACCTTCAATTTCTGATAAACGTTTGGTTGCGTAAGCTAACAATTCTAATTCTTGTTGTTGAATGTTTTCAAAACCTACTTCATTCATGTAGTCAATAGCAGTTCCTAGTACAATTCCTCCAGCAATATTGGGCGTTCCTGCTTCAAATTTATGAGGCAATTCGGCATAAGTTGTTTTTTCGAAAGTTACTTCCTTAATCATTTCGCCACCACCTTGATAAGGCGGTAGTTTATTTAACCAAGCTTCTTTTCCGTATAAAATTCCTGTTCCTGTTGGTCCACACATTTTATGTCCTGAAAAAGCATAAAAATCACAATCTAAAGCTTGAACATCTGGTTTTAAATGCGGCACCGATTGGGCTCCGTCAATCAAGATTGCAGCACCTACTTCATGGGCTTTATCAATCATGTATTTGATTGGGTTGATGATTCCCAAAGCGTTCGAGATGTGATTTACAGTGACAATTTTGGTCTTATCCGAAAGCGATTTGTCGTATTCAGCCATAATCAACTCGCCGTTTTCATCCATAGGAATGACTTTTAGCGTAGCTCCGGTTTTTTCACACAACATTTGCCAAGGCACAATATTGCTATGGTGTTCTAATGAGGAAACAACCACTTCGTCTCCTGATTTTAAAATCGAAGCAAAACCATTGGCAACCAAATTGATTCCGAAAGTAGTTCCTGAAGTAAAAAGCACTTCATGAGCGTGTTTGGCATTAATGTGATTTTGAACTTTGCCACGAGCAATTTCGTAAGCATCAGTTGCTAATTGGCTTAGTGTATGAACGCCACGGTGAATATTGGCATTAATTTCCTGATAATATTTTGCAATGGCATCGATAACCACTTGAGGTTTTTGCGAAGTAGCTCCGTTATCGAAATATACTAATGGTTTTCCGTTTACTTTTTGATTAAGAATAGGGAAATCGGCTCTTATTTTTTGAATGTCTAGCATAACTATTTAGAAAAATTCTATTCTACAAAAGTACTAAAACTAAAATTGTTTTTTACTGCAATTATTTGTTTTGATTGATTGTAGTATCATTTAAATCTATAGAAAGGAAATCATGTCTTTTTTTAGCTTTAAGTTTTGATGAAAAAAAACGCAAAGCTTAAATAAATTAAACTTTGCGTTAGTAGTGTTTGTTTTTTTGGAAAACAATTATAAATCAAATCCCAATTTCACACCTAATCTCATAGCGATGATGGTTGTGATTCTTTGTTTTAATTCTGGTATTTTTATGTTTTCGATTACAGCATTAGAAAAGGCATACATCAATAAAGCTTTTGCTTCTTTTTTAGGAATACCTCTTTGTTGCATGTAGAATAAAGCAGTTTCGTCTAATTGTCCAACAGTACAACCGTGAGAACATTTTACATCATCGGCAAAAATTTCCAATTGTGGTTTTGCATTGATGGTAGCTTTGTCACTCAATAAAATGTTATTACTTTTTTGGAAAGCATTCGTTTTTTGAGCTTCTTTCTCCACATAAACTTTTCCGTTGAAAACTCCTGTTGAACGATCAGAGAAGATTCCTTTATAATCCTGGAAACTCTCACAATTTGGCTCAGCATGGTTCACTAAGGTATAATGGTCTACGTGTTGTTTGTCGCCAATAATGGTGATTCCGTTCAAAGTACTTGTCAATCTTTCACCGTAATGGTAGAAATTCAAGTTATTTCTGGTTAGGTTTCCGCCAAAAGAGAAAGTGTGAACTGAAACATGACTTTCTTTTTGTTGTGAAACGTAAGTATTGTCGATTAAATTAGCTTCAAGGCTGTCATTTTGGATTTTGTAATAATCCACAATAGCGCGTTTTTGAGCAAAAATTTCTGTTACTGAATTAGTAAGAACTGGATTTTCGCTTAAACTTTGGTGACGTTCAATAATTTGCACATGAGAATTCTCACCTACAATTACTAAGTTTCTAGGCTGAACCATTAAAGCTGATTCATTTCCTGTTGAGAAATACATGATCTCAATAGGCTTATCAGCAACCTTGCTTTTTGGAATGTTGATGTAAGCTCCTTCATTGGCGAAAGCCGTATTTAATGAAGTTAGACTATCATCTTTGCTTGCAATTTTGTTAAAATAGTTGTCAATAACCATTTTGTATTTTGGTTTTGTCAATGCCGAAGACATCAAACAAACATCAATTCCATCGTGTGTTGTTGAAGATAGGTGAGAGCTAAAAATACCGTCAATAAAAACAACCTTATACGTATCGATTTCGTGGATAAAGTATTTTTTTACCTGATTGAATTCAATAGCGCTATCTTTTTTAGGAAAAACGGTAAAGTCATTTTTTAGAATGGCATTTAGCGAAGTATATTTCCAAGCTTCTTCTTTTTTAGAAGGGAAGCCTTTTGTTTCAAAGTTTTTTATTGCTGAAGTTCTAACATCATGCAGTTGTGAATGAACATCAACACGCTCTTCAAAAGCCATAAAAGACGATAGTAATTTTTCTTTTAATTCCATTTTTGTAGTTATAAGTTAGGAGTTATAAGTTAGGAGTTTTGCAAACTGCAAACTGTAAACTGCAAACTAATTTTACGCTTCTTGCTCTTGTTTAATCCAGTCGTATCCTTTTTCTTCTAGCTCATGTGCTAATTCAGCGCCACCCGATTTTACAATTTTTCCATTGTATAATACGTGAACAAAATCAGGAACGATATATTCTAATAATCTTTGGTAGTGCGTGATTACAATGATTGCGTTTTTATCGCTTTTCAATTTGTTAACACCATTGGCAACAATACGTAAAGCATCGATATCTAAACCAGAATCCGTTTCATCAAGGATAGCTAATTTAGGTTCCAACATCGCCATTTGGAAAATCTCGTTACGTTTTTTCTCTCCACCAGAGAAACCTTCGTTAAGAGAACGAGACAAAAATTTTCTGTCTATTTCTAATAATTCTGATTTTTCACGAATTACTTTTAGCATTTCGTTTGCTGGCATTTCTTCCTGACCGTTTGCTTTACGTGTTTCGTTGATAGCCGTTTTCATGAAGTTTGTTACTGAAACGCCTGGAATTTCAACTGGGTATTGGAATGAAAGAAACACTCCTTTGTGCGCTCTTTCTTCAGGAGCTAATTCAGAAATGTCTTCGTTCTCTAATAGGATTTCACCTTGAGTTACTTCATAATTTTCGTTCCCAGCAATAATTGCCGAAAGTGTACTTTTTCCAGCTCCATTTGGTCCCATTATCGCATGGATTTCTCCTGCTTTTACTTCTAAATCGATTCCTTTAAGAATTTCTTTATCACCTATTGAGGCGTGTAGATTTTTTATTGATAACATTCTTTAGCGTGTTTTTCTTTATTTAATAATGTCCTTTTAATGACAAAATATCTAATATTTCTATTTTATTTTCTTCGGTAACTTTATATATAATGCGATGCTCTTTGTTAATTCTTCTTGACCAACGTCCGGATAATTGATGTTTTAATTGTTCAGGTTTTCCGATGCCTTCATAAGGATGTAATTGAATGTCTTGAATTAAAGCAGTGATTTTAGTCATAATTGCTTTGTTTCCAGATTTCTTCCAAAATTCTCTGTCTCTTTGAGCTTTTTCAGAATAGATTACTTCCACAAATCTTCTAATTTAATTTTAACTCCTTTGCCATCCTTAATACTTTGTTCTGCTTCGAGAATCTCTTTTACGAATTCTTCATTGTATGGCTTTTCTTCTTCAATTGTAATTTCAAATCCAAGCGATTTTGCCAGTGATTTCAATACTGGAAAATCTTTTTTCTTTACATTTTTTAAAACAATATCCATGACTTTTCAGATTTAAAAATTATCCTACTGATCCTTCTAATGAAATTTCTAATAATTTTTGTGCTTCTACGGCAAACTCCATCGGCAACTTGTTTAATACATCTTTACTGAATCCGTTTACGATTAAGGCAATGGCTTTTTCAGTTGGTATTCCACGTTGGTTGCAATAGAAAACCTGGTCTTCACCAATTTTAGAAGTGGTTGCTTCGTGTTCAATTTTAGCTGAAGGATTTTTACTTTCGATATAAGGAAAAGTATGTGCTCCACAGTTATTACCCATTAATAAGGAGTCACATTGAGAGAAATTACGAGCGTTATCAGCTCTTGGGCTAATTTGCACTAATCCTCTATAACTGTTTTGCGATTTTCCAGCCGAAATACCTTTAGAGATAATGGTGGATTTAGTGTTTTTACCTAAATGAATCATTTTTGTCCCTGTATCGGCTTGTTGGTAATTATTAGTTACAGCAATCGAATAGAATTCACCTATTGAGTTGTCTCCTTTTAAAATAACAGAAGGATATTTCCAGGTTATCGCTGATCCTGTTTCAACCTGTGTCCATGAAATTTTAGCGTTAGTTTCGCAGAATCCTCTTTTGGTCACAAAATTGAAAACTCCACCTTTACCTTCCTTGTTTCCAGGGTACCAGTTTTGAACGGTAGAATATTTAATTTCAGCATCGTCCAAGGCAATTAATTCTACTACGGCAGCATGTAATTGATTTTCGTCACGGGTTGGAGCTGTACATCCTTCTAAGTAAGAAACATAACTTCCTTCATCAGCAATTAACAGTGTTCTTTCGAATTGTCCTGTTCCTGCTTGATTGATACGGAAATAGGTAGAAAGTTCCATTGGACAACGAACTCCTTTTGGGATATAACAAAAAGAACCATCTGAGAAAACAGCCGAATTCAAGGCAGCATAAAAATTGTCTCTTTGAGGAACAACAGTACCAAGATATTTGCGAACTAATTCAGGATGTTCTTTGATGGCTTCAGAAATACTCATAAAGATAATTCCTTTTTCACCTAATGTTTTTTTGAATGTTGTAGCTACCGAAACCGAATCAACTACGATATCCATGGCTACATTATTCATCTTTTTTTGCTCATCAATAGAGATACCTAACTTTTTGTACATCTCCAAAAGCTCAGGATCTACATCGTCCAAGGTTTTGTTTGGGTCTGCTTTTTTTGGAGCTGAATAATATGAAATAGCTTGAAAGTCTGGTTTTTGATATTTTACATTGGCCCAATTTGGCTCAATCATTTCCTCCCAAGCTCTGAAAGCTTCGATTCGCCAATCGGTCATCCATTGTGGCTCGTCTTTTTTCTTTGAGATGGCACGAACAATGTCTTCATTTAAACCAATAGGAAACGTCTCCGATTCTAATTCGGTGTAAAATCCGTATTCGTATTCTTTGTTTTCGAGTTCGATTTTTAAATCGTCTTCTGTGTATTTGCTCATTTTTTTAATTTAAAGATTATTTCATCCGTTGCCTTTCAGGCTTGGTTGAAAAATTTAAAGAGAATTTGGATTCTTTAAATTGTTTTTTAATCGTTTATTTTTGATTCTAATTTCAGAATTGAATTCTAGTAAACTAGTTATTAAATTCTAAAAAGATTTATTGTCTTTATGCTAAGATTTAAAGGGAGAAACTTTCTCCGCATCCGCAAGTTCTAGTTGCATTTGGATTGTTGAAAACAAATCCTTTTCCGTTTAATCCGCCAGAGAATTCAAGAATTGTTCCAGCTAAATATAAGAATGATTTTTTTTCTACAGCAATAGTTATATCGTTGTCTATGAAAATCTTATCGTCTTCACCTTTGTTTTTGTCGAACTTTAAATCATAGGACAAGCCCGAGCATCCGCCGCTTTTAACACCTACTCTTACATAATCTGTGGCGGCATCAAAACCATCGTCTTTCATCAAGTCGATGATTTTCTTTTTGGCAGTATCAGAAACCTTTATCATTGTGTATTGATTTTGTCTAAATTAACTGCAAAGATAAGGCATAAAAACGGTAATGCACAATAGATAACATTTTTATAACTAATAAGGAAATAGATAATAGTTATTTTTTTTCGTTTAGTAAAAAAAATAGTATATTTTTATCGTCTATTTTAACCAGAAAAAAATAACAATTATGGAAGAAACTTTAGAAAGAAGAGTAGAGTACACATTAGATTATAATGGAAAAGGGAGCGATTTCTTTGGAATTATAATGGTCAATTGGTTGTTAATCGTAATTACTTTAGGATTTTATTATCCTTGGGCAAAAGCCAAACAACTACAATATATTTATAATTCAACTTCTCTCAATGAGGATTCATTTGCTTTTCATGGAACAGGAAAAGAAATGTTTAAAGGTTTTTTAAAGGCAATTGCACTATTTGTTTTGATTGGTGTGGTTGCTTACCTATTAGTTGATTTGTTTAATAGTCCATTACTTGGGCCACTATTGTTTTATGGTACTTTGATTATTGTGTCTCCTATTGCTATTCATGGTTCTTATCGTTATAGAATGTCTCGTACTTCCTGGAGAGGGATTCGTTTTGGATATAGAGGAGATAGAAAGGAATTTATATTGTTATTTTTTAAATGGATTTTTTTTACTATCATTACTTTAGGTGTTTATGGCCCTTGGATGGCTATGAATATGAGAAATTATTTATTGGGAAATGTTCGTTTTGGCGATGTAGAGTTTCAATATGATGGTGATGGTGGAGACTATTTTGCTCTTAATATCAAAGGCTATTTATTAACTATTATTACTTTTGGTATTTATGGTTTTTGGTGGCAAAAAGAGTTATTTGAATACTATGTAAATAATTTAAGTTTAAAAAGAGGCGATGCAAAAATTCATCTAAATTCGACTGCAACAGCTGGTGGATTTTTTAAACTAATTGTAACCAATATTCTGTTGTTAGTTTTTACTTTAGGATTAGGTTATGCTTGGGTAGCTACCCGAACTATAAAATTTATTTTTGAGAATATTGAAGCAGAAGGAAATATAAATTTAGATAAATTAACTCAGACAGAAGAAAATTATAAAGATGCTACCGGTGAAGATTTAAGTGATTTCTTGAACTTAGATACCATAATGTAATGTTATGAATAACAAAACAACAGCTGTTTTTTACGATGGAAATTCATCTGTTCCGCAACAGGTGGAACTATCATTACACACTTTGAATGGAACTTTAGAGTTCCAATTGGCTAATGGTTCTACTTGTAAGTGGTTTATAAAAGAGATAACTTTTGATAAGAGAACCACAGGATTACATTTAGAACATGGCACGGAAATATTACAACATATCAAAATAAAAGATGTCGATTTTATAAAGCTAATTCAATATTTTAGAAAAGAGCAAGGACATATTAGTTGGTATCAAAAAATAATTGATTTAGGATTTGCTACTCATTTAGGTATTGCAGTAGTGATTATGGCAATTATTGGATTGTGTTATATTTATGTAATTCCGTGGGTGGCAGAGAAATCAGTGGTTTTGATTCCTGAAGAATATGATGACAGGCTGGGTAATTCTGCTTGGGCAGGAAATGAATATTTCATGGATGTTGATTCACAGAAGACAAAATTACTGAACGATTTTGCAAAACAATTGAATCTTCAGAATACAAAGAGTCTTAAATTTACTGTTGTGAAATCAGATGAAATCAATGCTTTTGCTTTGCCAAATGGGAGTATTGTTGTTTTTACGGGTATTCTCAAAGAGATGAAAGATTATGATGAACTTGTGGGTTTGTTAGGTCATGAGGCATCACATGTAAATAACAGGCATTCGATGAAAATGCTTTGCCGAAGTTTATCAGGATATTTATTTGTTTCGGTGATTTTAGGAGATGCTAATGGAATTATGGCAACAATTGGCGATAATGTAAATAGTTTTCAATCTTTGTCTTTTTCAAGAGAATTCGAGCATCAAGCCGATGCTGATGGCTTTAAAATATTGCTTGCTAACAAAGTAAATCCTCAGGGAATGTCTAATTTATTCAAGCGATTACAAAAACATCATTCTATCTCAATTCCAGAGTTTTTAAGCTCTCATCCGATAACGGAAAATAGAATTGATTTTATAGATAAGATGATTAAGAATCAAAAATTTCAGCAAGTAGCTAATCCTAAATTAGAAAAATTGTTTACCGAATTAAAGAAATAATAGTTTTTTGAATTAAAATTTTGCAATAAAAAACCGTACTGATTCAACAATACAACTACAATTATTTAGTAGTTTTATTGTTGAATCTTTTATTTTATATCTAAATGAATCTTTACCCCATAGAAACAGGAAATTTTAAATTGGATGGAGGCGCTATGTTTGGTGTTGTACCAAAAACGATTTGGAACAAAACCAATCCGGCCGATGCCAATAATCTAATTGATATTGCTGCCCGTTGTTTGTTGATTGAAGACGGCAATCGATTGATTTTGATTGATACAGGAATGGGGAACAAACAATCAGAGAAATTTTTTGGGTACTATTCGCTTTGGGGAACGCATTCGATGGATCAATCTTTGGCACAATATGGTTTTCATCGCGATGAGATTACCGATGTGTTTTTGACCCATTTGCATTTTGACCATTGCGGAGGTTCTATTCAATGGAATGAAGATAAAACGGGCTACGAACCAGCTTTTAAAAACGCTAAGTTTTGGACGAATGAAAACCATTGGCAATGGGCTACTGTCCCTAATTCTCGTGAAAAAGCCTCTTTTCTGTCTGAAAATATTTTGCCTATGCAAGAAAGCGGTCAGCTAAATTTTATCAAAAGAAATGAAACCGATTTTCTGAAAAAATCAGAATTGGATTTTGGGATTTTCTTCGTTGACGGTCATACCGAAAAACAGATGATTCCACATATTCAATACAAGGATAAAACCATTGTTTTTTGTGCCGATTTATTGCCTACGGCGGGACACATTCCTATTCCGTATGTGATGGGATACGATACCAGACCACTATTAACAATGGACGAAAAAACAAAATTCATGAATGCTGCCGCCGATAATAATTATTATTTGTTTTTGGAACACGATGCGCATAACCCCATAATCACCGTAAAACACACTGAAAAAGGAGTACGCCTAAATGAAGTTTTTTCTTGTCAGGATATCTTAATCTAGTGTTAATCCTGATGTTTTTCGGATAGGGAAATTATTTTTAATCTATATTTGAAATGCACTAAATAATTAATGTAAATGAATACGATAAAACCAATCTGTCTTTTCCTAATTTCTGCCTTGGTTTTAGCAGGATGTGGAGCGCAAAAACTGCCTAATTATAAATCGCTCACGGAAATAACAGCACCAGTAAACATAAAGAAAAACAAGGCTTTAACTGAAACCCAATTGAAACATTGGAATCAATACGATATTGTTAAAGATACGGTTCCCGGGATGAGTGTGGACAGGGCTTATGCGGAATTATTGAAAAACAGAATAGGTAAAAAAGTCATTGTTGGAATTGTGGATTCGGGAGTAGATATCGAACACGAAGATTTGAAATCGGTGATTTGGACAAATGCCAAAGAAATTCCCGGAAACGGAATTGACGATGACAAAAACGGCTATGTTGACGATATTCACGGCTGGAATTTTCTAGGTGATATTACCAAAGAAAATTTAGAGTACGAAAGAATTGTCAAAGACAAAAGTATTACAGATGAAGTAACTTATCAGGCAGCTAAAAAGTTTAATGCTAAGGTAGTTGCCGAAGCGCCATTGTATAAAAAACACTATGAAGGCTTATTAAACGCCATGCAAGAAGCGGATAAAGTTATTGCAAAACAATTAGGCAAAAGTGTTTATACTGGCGAAGAATTGGACGGGATAGATTCTCAAGATGCTTTGGTTCAAAAAAGCAAAAATGTCATGAAAAATATGTTTTCTTATGGCATGAGCGTAAAAGGATTGGAAGATACATTTAAAAAGGAAATTGAGAAAAATGATAGCATTATCAGTGGCGATAATTTAAAACCAGATTATAGAAAAGTACTTGGCGATAATCCAAATGATTTTACCGATACAAAATATGGTAATAATAATGTCATGGGGCCAGACAAGGAAGAAATTCTTCATGGAACGCATGTGGCCGGAATTGTTGCTCAGGTAAGAAATAACAATATTGGAGGTGACGGAATTGCTAATAATGTTGAAATACTTACCGTTCGAGCCGTTCCTGATGGTGATGAGTATGATAAAGACATTGCCTTGGCTATTCGTTATGCCGTTGATAATGGAGCAAAAGTGATTAATGGAAGTTTTGGAAAAGCGTTTTCACCACATAAAAACTGGGTTTTTGATGCCATTAAATACGCTGCTAAAAAAGATGTATTAATTGTTCATGCAGCAGGAAATGATGCGAAGAACATCGATTATTATGATAATTTCCCTAATGATTCTGAAGACAGAAAAACGGAGATTTCAGATAATTTAATCACTGTTGGCGCTCTGAATTTTGAATATGGAGACCAAGTTGTTGCTGGTTTTTCAAACATTGGAAAAGTTAATGTGGATGTTTTTGCACCTGGGGTAAAAATCTACGCTTCGACTCCGGAAAACACCTATAAGTTTTTAAAAGGAACTTCGATGGCTGCGCCAAATGTAGCCGGAGTTGCAGCATTAATCCGTTCCTATTATCCAAAATTAACCGCTTCACAAGTGAAACATATTTTGATGGATTCGGGAGTAGCAATTAATCAAAATGTTGTTGTGGGAGGAAATCCAAAAGATATGCGTCCTTTTAGCGAAATATCAAAAACAGGAAAAATTGTAAATGCATACAATGCTATTTTGATGGCCAATAAAATGGCTAAAAAATAATTTTACAAGTCATTAATCTAATGGAAGGACAAACATCCTTCCATTTTTTTATTATAAACGAATGAGAAAAATTCTTTTACTGTCGTTGATTTTATCAAACACTTTTTTTCTATTTGCCCAAAGTTCCCCTTATTGGCAACAAGAAGTTGATTATAAAATGGAAGTGTTTATGGATGTTAAACATTTTCAATACAAAGGAACGCAGCAATTAGTTTATACCAATAACTCATTGGATACTTTGAAGAAAGTATATTACCATTTGTATAATAATGCTTTTCAACCTGGCAGTGAGATGGATCTGAGAGCGCAAAATATCAAAGATGCCGATGCCCGAATGGTGAAAAAAACCAAAGTAGATGGCGTAGAAGTAAAAGAAAACCGAATCCAAAATTTGAAACCCAATGAAATTGGTTATTTAAACATTAGCAATTTTAAACAAGATGGTGCTGAGGCAAGAACAAAAACTATTGGAACTATTTTAGAAGTTGTTTTGGCAAAGCCAATTCTGCCCAATTCTAAAACTACTTTTACCTTAAATTTTGACGGACAGGTTCCAGTGCAAATTCGTCGTTCGGGAAGAAATAATTCAGAAGGAGTAGCGCTGTCAATGGCGCAATGGTATCCAAAAATTGCGGAATTTGATTTTGAAGGTTGGCACGCCGATCCTTATATTGCCAGAGAATTTTATGGAGTTTGGGGCAATTTTGATGTAAAAATCACGATTGACAAAGACTATACACTTGGTGGAACAGGCTATTTGCAAAATCCTAACGAAATAGGTCATGGTTATCAGGAAAATGGCATTCAGGTTACTTATCCAAAGAAAACTAAGAATCTAACCTGGCATTTTGTTGCACCAAAGGTTCATGATTTTAGCTGGGCTGCCGATAAAGAATATTTGCATGATGTAGTCAAAGGACCGAATGATGTTGACTTGCATTTTCTATACAAAAACAATCCAAAAATAATTGAAAACTGGAAAAATGTCCAACCTTTAATGGTTAAGGTAATGGATTTATACGATAAACACATTGGCAATTATCCGTACAAACAATATTCTTTTATTCAAGGTGGTGATGGCGGAATGGAGTATGCCATGTGTACTTTGATTTTAGGAAACGGAACGCTTCAAGGAATTTACGGAACGGCTACGCATGAGTTGGGGCATTCCTGGTTTCAGCATGTTTTGGCTTCCAATGAGTCAAAACACGCCTGGATGGACGAAGGTTTTACTACTTATGTAGAGAATATAGTGAACAATGAAATGGCGGTTAAAAAAGTAGAAAATCCGTTTAAAAAGAATTATTTAGCCTATGTTGATTTAGTAAATTCAGGAAAAGAACAGCCGCAAACTACCCATAGCGATCGATACGATGAAAATCGTTCGTATAGTATTTCGTCTTATATTAAAGGAAGTATTTTCTTGTCGCAATTGGGGTATTTAATTGGTCAGGATAAAGTAGCCGAAACCATTAAAAGATATTTTCAGGATTTTCAATTCAAACATCCTACACCAAATGACATTAAGCGAACAGCCGAAAAGGTTTCGGGAGCAGAACTCGACTGGTATTTGAATGAGTGGGCCGAAACCACAAATACTATTGATTATGGAATCACCGCTGTTAAAGATAATGGAGAAAATACGATGGTGAGTTTAGAACGAATGGGCAGAATGCCGATGCCTATTGATTTGCAAGTGGAATATGTGGATGGAACAGTGGAGAGTTTTTACATTCCGTTGCGAATGCTATTTTTTGAAAAAGAAAATCCAAATCCTGCCATTAAAAGAACAGTTTTAGGAGATTGGGCCTGGGCAAATCCTAAATATGAATTGAGTATAGCGAAACCTAAAAACAGCATCAAAAAAATTACAATTGATCCAAGTGGCTTAATGGCCGATGTGAAATTAACGGATAATGTTTTTGAGGTGAAGTAAGGGTTTGCGTTAGGGGGTGAAGTGGAAATCCTTTTGTTTTTTTCTTTAAAAACAAAAGATTGAAACGAAAAACCCGACCCGGCAGGGAACGCCCAAAACAGTATTTCGAAATAAGAATTGGCATTGGTTTTTGAGAATTTTTGCCTCTTTTAGTATTAATTTACTTTGTAACTTTGTGCTTTAATGAAAAAATGGATGAAATATAAAATAACATACTTTCTTTTTTTGATGGTTCTGCTTGCTTCATGCAAAGAGGACAATCAAAAAAGGATTGCCGAGAATGCAAAAGACACTCAAAAGAAGGAACTTATTTTTGCCAATATCAAAAAAGGTTGGGATTTCTATGATGAACCTATTAATGAGGCTACTGAGGAGAGTATAAAAATCTGGAGCGATTTGCGTGCATTTATGCAGGAATTGGGGCAAAAGCCCAAGAAAACAATTGGTGCTTTTCAGCAAAAAGCATCAGCCATTTCTAAAAAGGCGATGGCATTAAATAACAATATTCCGGAGTTATTCAATAAACCACAAATAAAAAGTAGAGTTTCTGTCTTGATTACTAAGGTAAGATTGTTCGATATGTATATTCATTTGGACAATATTCCTGATAAAAAAGTGGTGCAATTAGTAGGTGAAATCAACAAGGAATTAGCGACTTTACAACGCCAAATGGATATTCTTACTGAGAAAAGCAAAATTCCTGTTGAGGAGGGCGAAGATGAAATGAGAAAAATGTTGTTGGATTCGGCAAGAGCGATTCCTAATAATCCAATGATGCCCAATCAAACGATTATTCCGGCTAGTACAAGAGCAATAATTAACCCAAACGACGCAAGAGTTGAGTAAATCTGCCTTATATACCATCTACGATACTTCGCCAAAAGTTATACAAATTACGGCCGCTTTACAGGAAAAAAACACCGCAAAATTGCATTTTAGCGGTTTGCTTGCTTCGTCGATTTCCTTTGTTATTCGTTCGTTGTTTAAAAAATCCGAACTTCCTTTTTTGGTCATTTTAAATAATAAAGAAGAGGCAGCTTATTATTTGAATGATTTGGAGCAGATGGTTGGCGAGCAGGATGTGTTGTTTTATCCCAGTTCCTATCGTCGTCCGTACCAAATTGAAGAAACAGATAATGCTAATGTTTTGCTTCGTGCCGAAGTATTAAACCGTATTAATTCCCGTAAAAAACCGGCTGTCATTGTCAGTTATCCCGAAGCCTTATTTGAAAAAGTGGTTACGCGTCGCGATTTAGATAAAAACACCTTAAAAGTAAGCGTTGGTGATAAGATTTCGATTGATTTTATCAATGAAGTTTTATTCGAATATGAATTTAAAAGAGTCGATTTTATTACTGAACCAGGAGAGTTTTCTGTTCGCGGAGGAATTGTCGATGTGTTTTCTTTTTCGAATGATAATCCGTACCGAATCGAGTTTTTTGGTGATGAGGTCGAAAGTATTCGAACTTTTGATGTGGCAACGCAATTGTCATTGGCACAACAAAAGAAAATCACGATTATTCCCAATGTAGAAAACAAGGTTTTTCAGGAAAACAGAGAAAGTTTCTTAGATTATATTTCGGAGCAAACAGTGGTTTTTATTCAAAATACCGAAGATTTATTATCGCAATTAGACAAGCAATTTGCAAGAGCCGAAGAAGCTTTCGAGAAATTGTCTAAGGATATCAAACACGCTACTCCGGAACAATTATTCTTGGATCAAAAGGCTTTTGTAAAGCGTGCTTTGGATTTTTCGATTGTCGAATGGAGTTCTAAAGCCATTTTTAGAACGACTAAGAAATTTGAATTTCACATTCAGCCGCAACCCTCGTTCAACAAGCAATTTGATTTGTTGTTGAATAATTTGAGTGAGAATCATTTTAACGGTTATAAAAATTATTTGTTCTGTTCGAATGAAGCGCAGGCAAAACGTTTTCATGATATTTTTGAGAGTTTGGATGAAGCCAATTCAGAGAATATTCGAAAGCAATACAATACCATTGTTTTGCCGATGTACCAAGGTTTTATTGATGAAGAAAACCAAATTTCCTGCTATACTGACCATCAAATTTTTGAGCGTTATCATAAATTCAGTATCAAAAATGGTTATTCGAAAAAACAGAATATTACGCTAAAAGAATTGACCACACTTTCGGTTGGCGATTATGTAACGCACATTGACCACGGAATTGGGAAATTTGGCGGCTTGCAAAAAATTCAGGTGGAAGGTAAAACCCAGGAAACCATTAAGCTGGTTTATGCCGATAATGATATTGTGTATGTGAGTATTCATTCGCTGCACAAAATTTCAAAATACAACGGAAAAGACGGAACACCTCCTAAAATATACAAATTAGGCTCGAATGCCTGGAAAGTTTTAAAACAAAAAACCAAGGCGAGAGTCAAGCATATTGCATTCAATTTGATTCAATTGTATGCCAAAAGGAGATTAGATAAAGGATTCCAATTTGCGCCTGACAGTTATTTGCAAAACGAATTGGAAAGTTCGTTTATCTACGAAGATACGCCAGATCAGACCAAGTCAACTGCAGAAGTAAAAGCTGATATGGAAAGCGATCGTCCGATGGATCGTTTGGTTTGTGGTGATGTAGGTTTTGGAAAAACGGAAGTCGCCATTCGTGCGGCTTTTAAAGCAGTGGATAATAGTAAACAAGTAGCGATTTTGGTACCAACGACTATTTTGGCGTACCAACATTATAGAACTTTTACCGAACGATTAAAAGACATGCCGGTTTCTGTTGGCTATTTGAACCGTTTTAGAACAGCCAAACAAAAATCGGAAACTTTAAAACAATTAGCCGAAGGAAAGTTGGATATCGTTATTGGTACGCATCAATTGGTGAACAAAAATGTGGTTTTTAAAGATTTAGGTTTGTTGATTGTGGATGAAGAGCAAAAGTTTGGAGTGAACGTAAAAGATAAACTTAAAACCATTGCAGCCAATGTGGATACCTTGACGTTGACGGCAACGCCAATTCCAAGAACCTTACAGTTTTCGTTGATGGCAGCACGCGATTTATCAGTAATTACAACTCCTCCGCCCAACAGATATCCTATTGAAACGAATGTGGTTGGATTTAGTGAAGAAATTATTCGGGATGCGATTTCGTATGAAATTCAGCGTAACGGACAGGTTTATTTTATTAATAACCGAATTGAAAATATCAAGGAAGTAGCAGGAATGATTCAGCGTTTGGTACCCAATGCCAAAGTTGGAATCGGTCACGGACAAATGGATGGCAAGAAACTCGAAGAATTGATGTTGGCTTTCATGAATGGGGAATTTGATGTTTTGGTAGCCACAACTATTATCGAAAGTGGATTGGACGTACCTAATGCGAACACGATTTTCATTAATAATGCGAATAATTTTGGACTGTCTGATTTGCACCAAATGCGTGGTCGTGTGGGTCGAAGCAATAAAAAAGCATTTTGTTATTTTATTTGCCCGCCTTATTCGGCAATGACAGAAGAAGCCCGAAAACGAATTCAGGCTTTGGAGCAATTTAGCGAACTGGGTAGCGGATTCAATATTGCCATGAAAGATTTAGAGATTCGTGGTGCGGGAGATTTATTGGGAGGTGAACAATCTGGTTTTATCAATGAAATAGGTTTTGATACCTACCAAAAAATCATGAATGAAGCTATCGAAGAATTGAAAGAAAACGAATTCAAAGATTTGTATCCGGTAGAAAATGATATTGAGACCAAGGAATATGTAAAAGATTTGCAAATTGATACCGATTTTGAGTTGTTGTTTTCGGATGAATACATCAATAATATTTCGGAACGTTTGAATTTATATAACGAATTGGCAGCCATTAAAAACGAAGAAGAATTGGTAGTTTTCCAAAATAAACTGATTGACCGTTTTGGTCCTTTGCCTCCAAGAGCCAATGCTTTAATGAACAGCATTCGAATTAAATGGGTAGCTACGAGAGTAGGAATTGAAAAACTGGTGATGAAACAAGGCAAAATGATTGGCTATTTCGTGTCTGATCAACAATCCGATTTTTACCAGTCAAATCGTTTTCATAAGGTGTTGCAGTTTGTGCAAAAACACCCTTCGCTTTGCAAAATGAAAGAAAAACAAACCCCTAACGGTTTGCGATTGTTATTGACTTTTGATAATGTGAAATCAACCCGAAGAGCTTTGGAGTTGATGGAGATGTTGGGAGGGAAAGAAATTTAAAATTCTCTGAAAAGTTTTATATTGGAGATTTTTGCTTAAAAATTAGATGATTTTCTGCTGTTGCTTTTAATACTTGAATTTGCTAACTAAAAACGACTTAAACAATGCCTTGGACTATTCTTGAAAATTTATGGAAACGAAGTGTGAATCCTGCCAATGTTTCAAACGAAAATAATACACAAACCTGGGATAACGAAATTAAAACTTTATACCAATTAGGTATCAGCATGGAAGATACATTACAGTTCTTGTATTTTGAAAAGCCTGATTTTGAAAATTTTAAATCTTGGGTTAGTAATAGAAAAAGAGACATTAATATCGAAGCGGAAGATTTGATAGATAATGTTCTTACCGAAGAAGATCTAGAATTTTGGGATAAAAATGGTTATGTTGTTGTAAAAAATGCTATTTCAAAAAAAAATTGTGAAGATACACAACAAGCAATTTGGAATTATCTGCAGATGAATCCCGACAAAAAAGAAACATGGTACATAAGAAATGAAAATCAGAAAGGATTAATGCTTAATTTTTCGGATCACGAAACTTTAAATCGGAATCGGTTTTCTCCAAAAATAAAAAAAGCATATGAACAACTTTATGGTACAACCAAGATATATAAAACAATTGATAAAGTAAGTTTTAATCCGCCTGAAAATAAAAGTTTTAATTTTTTAGGAAGTCCGCTTCATTGGGATACTAGTTTAAAACAGCCTATATCATTTGGTTTACAAGGATTACTTTATTTGACTGATTGTGGACCTAATGATGGTGCGTTTCATTGTGTGTCAGGTTTTCATAATCAAATAATTCAATGGCTAAATAATCTTAATCCAGATGAGAATCCCAGAGAAATAGCAATTAAAACTTTACAATCAAAACCCGTAATTGGTAATGCTGGTGATTTTATAATTTGGAACAATACTTTACCACATTGTGCTACGCCAAACAAGGGAGAAAATCCAAGAATGGTTCAATATCTTACCTATTTACCAAACGATTATAATGCTTTTGAAGAATGGTTATAGAATGATGAATAGTTATTGTTTTGATACATTTGTCATTATTCTTTTAAACCGCTTTTTTGGCTTTGCTATGAAGTTTTTATCGAATTAATTGTATGGGGTTTTGTAGTATTTTAGAAAATTATAGTGTAGAATATCGAATACTTTGTAAACGAGTTTTGAAATGTGTTTATTTTTATTAACTTGATGTTTTTAACCTAGATACTTTGTATTGAAATTTATGATATTAAAAAAAACGTCCCCAAAAATACTTTTTTTAATAGTTTCCTCTAGTGTGGTTTTTTTATTGCTGTATGCAGCCTTGTTTTATTATATCAATAAGACAGAAAAAGAAGCCTATCAAAATGCAGTTGAATTATTCGAAAGCAAAATCAATATGTTATTAGTATTAGAGTCAAAACCTATTTTGACAGCTATTAATAATGATACTAATTGGGATGAATTTGTAGATTTTACTTCGACAAAAGATAAAACTTGGTACGATGAAACCATTAGTAATGAGTTAAAAATCTATGCAGCCGATTATTTAGGTGTTTATGATGCGAATAAACAATTTATAACACGAACTCCAACTCCTGTAATCAAAACGCTTGATTTTGTTCCGAAACAAGCCATGACCTATTTGGATAAAGTAGGTATTGGAAAGTTTTACTTACGAATTCCAGAGGGAATTGTAGAGGTAACCGGGGCAACGATTCACGCTTCTGACGATCCATTTAAAAATAAAACCAAAACTTCAGGTTATTTTTTTGCTGCGCGATTAATCAATGGGAAATTCATCAGGAATTTACAGAATATAACCTCTTCTAAAATTAAAATTCTGGGCATTAAAGAAGTTGTTCCTGAACAAAGACACGTTGTAAGTTCTGTTTATCCTTTGAAAGATTCTCAAGGAAAATGGATTGGAAAACTACTGTTTGAGAGAAAATTTGAAGTTTATTTCGAAAACACGCTTAATATTCTGTATGCCATAATTGTAGTTTTTATACTCTATCTGATTATAAGTGTTTTTTATACCCAAAAATTGGTTTACCGACCTCTTTATTTGGTTCGAAAAGCGCTTGAAAGAGGAAATAAAAGGGCAATTAATGAATTGAAAAAAACAAAAGGAGAGTTTAGTTATATTGGCAATTTGTTTGAAGAGAATAACAATCAAAAAATCGCACTAATAAAGGCGAAAATCAAGGCAGAAGAAGGTGATTTGCTAAAAGCTTCTTTCCTGGCAAATCTATCTCACGAAATAAGAACGCCAATGAACGCTATAAATGGTTTTACTGAGCTTATTTTGAATACTAAAATAGATAAAAAGGAGCGAATAGAATATCTAAATGTGATTCAGAATAATGGTAGAAATCTGGTTTCTATTATTGATGATTTAATAGAAATGTCTAAAATAGATTCCAACCAGATTGCGCCAAATTTTTGCGAAATTAATTTAGAATCCTGTATTGTTGAACTCTACAAAACAGTGAAAATAACTATTCCGAAAAATAAACCTTTAAAATTTAAATTAATAAAAAGTACTATTCCTGCGGAATATAATATTATTACCGATGAAATCAAGTTAAAACAGGTTATCATTAATTTGCTGACCAATGCAATTAAGTATACCGATGAAGGTCTTGTCACCTTTAGTTATGAAATAGATGAAAACGAAAGTTTAATCCATTTTACAATTAAAGACACTGGTTCAGGAATTGATGAAGATCATCACAAACATGTTTTTGATCGATTTAAGCGTGTAGAAAATGATAAAACAATAAAGATTGGTGGTTTAGGATTAGGGCTTTCTATTTCAAAAGCCTACATAGAAATTCTTGGAGGTGCAATCAATTTAGAATCAGAAGTGGGAGTGGGATCGACTTTTTATTTTTCAATTCCGTTGCAATATGCTAAGGTGGATCATATAGTGGTAAAGTCTATTCGGGAGAAAGAATTAGTAAAATCAAAAAACAAGGTTATTTTAATTGCTGAAGATGATAATATCAATTTCCTGTTGTTTCAAAAAATGATGCAAAACAAAGGATATGAAATCATCAGAGCTCATGATGGTCAGGAGGCAGTTGATATTTGTATCAACAATTCGAATATTGATTTAGTATTAATGGATATTAAAATGCCTGTCATGAATGGTTTTGAAGCTATTGAGCAGATACGACCTATTCGTCCGCAACTGCCTATTATAGCACAAACAGCTTATTCCTCTTCTGAAGATAAAGTCAAAATCACCAAAGCAGGATTTGATGATTATATAACAAAACCATTGAATAGGGAACGCTTGTTTGAGTTGATAGATAAGTTTTAGAATAAATTAATTTAAATGAATATTAGTAAAGAGATTTCAGTTTTAATTTTGGGATTAATGTCGCTTATTTCTTTTTCACAGGAAAAAGAACAGCTTAAAGATACAGTAGAAGAGAAAAAGCTCAGTTTGAAAATTGATTTTGTGAGTCGCTATCTCTGGCGAGGACAATGTTGGGGCGGCGATTATGCTGCAATTCAGCCTACAATTGAATATGCTGTTTTGCCAAAATTAACATTAGGAGTTTGGGCAACAACCAATTTTAAAAATCAATATTTCTATGCCGATGGCGAAACTTCCTATAAGGGATATCAGGAAATTGATTTTTATGCAACTTATCAAATCAATGATTTTTTACAATTCCAACTTTGGGATTACTATTGGCCTTCTGTGTCTAGGGTAGAAGGGGTGAGCAATAGATTTTTTGACTATGGTTCTACAAGTTCACAAACTGTCGATGCGATGCTCTATTTTGATTTTTCCGAAGGGTACAAATATCCTTTTAATGCGACTATAAGTACGCTTATAGCTGGAAATGATTATCGCTATGATAATAATGATATTCCAAAACACAATTACACCACTTATTTAGAGCTGGGATATACTTTTAATTTATTCGAAAATTCCTCTCATAAAGCATTTCAGAATATCAAATTAGCACCTGCAGCTGGTGTTGTTTTAAACAACAAGGCTCAATATTATAATTTTGCCGACTATGATAAGCCGTCTTTGGTAAACTTAGCAGTAAAAGCAACTAAGGAATTGGATTTAGGAAAAGGAATTGCAATGCCCTTATCCTTAAATTATGTGCATAACGCTGCAACAAAAAACACCGATTTTTTTGGTAAGGATTTCTTAGTAGCTGGAATTAGTTTTGGGTACTAATTTCTTTTTTCTTAGTGAAGAGCAATAAAAAACGGCTGTCAAAAATTATTTCGACAGCCGTTTTTTTATTTATAAAGATCAAATGAATATTAATTCTTCAAATCTTTGATTACTTTGAATGCCACATCTACCTGCTCTTCACTAACCAGAATCGTGAATTCATTTGAAGTAGAAATTACTTCGTTGATGATGATTCCTTCCCAAGCCAAACGTTGGAAAATGAAATAATATATTCCAGGAATTACAATGTTTTCTTTTGGTAATTTAACCGTTATAGAAGCCAGATTGTCTAATTTCTGAATTAATTTTTCGTTAGAAAAATGCTTGTCTACCAGTTTGTTAACGGTATTGCTTACTACAATGTTGATTTCGTTTACTCCTCTTGACGAAGTATAAAAAACATCCGGAAAACCATTAATGTCTGAAATTAATTCGGCTTGTTTGTTTAAAACAGTCTCAGAAACAGCAAAAGTATAATCCGTCAAAGCCGAACGAACGGTAATTTCGCCTATGTTTTTGATGACCTTATTGATTTTGTGATTCAATCTAAAATCCAGTTCTTCTGTCAATCTTTTTAAAGACATTACAACAGCACCTTGTTTTACTTCTTTTCCAAATTCACTCTCTAATTCAGACATGATATTTCTGGATAAAGAGGTTAAGTTGATGATACCAAGTGACAAAGCATTTAATAAAAATGGTTTTGTTTTGATGTAATTCTCGACAATTGAAGAAACTGTTTTCATAATTATTAGGTGTTTTTACTTAGTTTTTAATCTGATTTACGTAGTTAAATCGTTAAAAATATGGGCAAATATAATTAAAAAAACAATTTGTTACAAAAATAACATAAAAAATTATCGTTAAAAGTGATAAAAAGCATCTGTAAGGTGTTCAATTACAAAAGATTTGTCCTTTTTTTGGATGGCAATGATATCAAAACGGACGTTGATGTCCAGGTCTTTTTCGACTACGTAGTTGTCTACGGCTTTCGTAAGTAGTTTTATCTTTTTTTGATTTACAAAGTCTTGAGGTAGACCAAATTCAATCGAAGAACGTGTTTTGACTTCGATAATAGCGAGTGTGTCTTCTTTTTGAGCAATGATGTCTACTTCGGCTTTTTGAAAAGTCCAATTGGTTTCTAAAATAGTATAGCCGTTCTTTTGTAAAAAATCAACAGCCAATTCTTCTCCTAGTTTTCCTAATTCGTTGTGTTCGGCCATTACAAATAGTGTTCAGTAGTTTAGTATTCAGCGGCTAGGTTGTTATTGAAATTGATTTATTGCCATTGCCATTGAAATCAATTAATCTTCAAATTTCAATGTGCTTTTTGTTGGAGTTACTTCCATAGAAACTGTACTTCCTAAAATTAAAGCTCTATTGTCCTGAATGTGTCCTGCCGGGAAATTATAAATTACAGGGATTTTGTATTTTTTGGTCACATCTTCAATGATTTCAACTGCATTTTTTCCCCAGGGAATTTCGTTGTCTTTCATTTTTGTCATCGAACCTACAATAATTCCTTTAATGCTTTCCAGGCAACCGTTGCGTTTTAAGTTCATCATCATACGATCAATATGATACAAATATTCGTCTAAATCTTCGATGAATAAGATTTTGTCATGACAGTCAATCGCCGATGGAGAACCAAACAAACTATACAAAATAGATAAATTTCCACCTACGAGTTCGCCAGTTGCACTACCAATACGATTCATTGGGTCAGAAGGAATTTCATAACTCAACGGTTCTTCAAACAAAGCCTGTCTTAAAGTTTCAATAGCTTCGGGAGTTGCTCTTGGAGCAGTAACAGGCATAATACCATGAATGGTTTTATAACCTAAAGTATTCAGGTGGTTATGTAAAACGGTGATGTCGCTAAAACCAACAATCCATTTTGGACTTTGTTTGAATTTGGTAAAATCCAATGTGTCTATAATACGAACCGTTCCATAACCGCCCTTTACACACCAAATGGCTTTGATATTCGGGTTGTCCAATTGCGTTTGAAAATCGGCAGTTCTTTCTTCGTCAGTTCCCGCCAGTTGGTTATTGTCCAGTCCGATACTTTTGCCAATAACTACTTCAAGTCCCCAGCTGTGTAATAAATCAATTGCAGGCTGCAGGTGGTTATCAGTATATTTTCTGGCGGTGGCTACAATGGCTATGGTGTCTCCTTTTTGTAAAGCGGCTGGTGTAATCATGTGTTGTTGGGCTTGACTATTGAAAGATTGAAAAATAAAAACCAGGAATAGAGATATGCTAAATGTTCGGTTTATAAATAAAAATCGAGAAGTAGGCATGGTTGTGTTTTTCCTGGGTAAATAAATTTGAAAATGTCTTTGTGAGACATCAAAACAAAGATAGCTAATACCGTTTGTTATTTCAAATTAGTCCAATAAAAATTGGACTAAATGAAATATACAACGGCATTATACCGGAACGATTGAATTAAAGACAGAATCAGTATTGGTATAAATTCAAAAAAAATTCGCAGATAGTTGTATAAAATGAACTATTTTTACTAAAGTCCTTTAAATCTGGTGAGTTATGAGAATGCTAAGATTGATTGTAGTGCTTGTCTTTTTGTTTTTGTTTCGAATAGGATTTTCGCAGCAAAAAAGCTATCGAATTCATACATTGGCATTTTATAATTTCGAAAATCTTTTTGATACCATCAATAATCCTGATACCAATGATGATGAGTGGACACCACAAGGAACACAGCGATGGACTTCCAAAAAATACCATCAAAAACTGGAAAATCTCTCTCGGGTTGTACTCGAAATCGGTACGGCTGAAAATGCCAATTCCCCTACTTTTATTGCGTGTTCCGAAATAGAAAATCGCGGCGTACTGGAAGATTTAGTGCAACAACCT
The DNA here is from genome assembly GCA_039805885.1 of Bacteroidota bacterium. Taxonomy (GTDB): domain Bacteria; phylum Bacteroidota; class Bacteroidia; order Flavobacteriales; family Flavobacteriaceae; genus Flavobacterium. The sequence goes on along the minus strand of JBDLTG010000077.1, from coordinate 107,425 downwards.
AAAATGGCTTTGCAGGATTATGGAATTATCCATTTTGACTCACCCGATAAAAGAGGAATAGACGTGGCTTTGTTGTTTCAAAAGAAATATTTTAAGCCGACTTCTTATGCTAATATCCCGCTTTATATCTATCAAAATAAAACACAGCATCAAGAGACGGCCTCCACTTCAGAAGAACAAGAGGATGAGGTCGTAAATGCTTTTGAAAATCGGGTTTTTACGCGTGACCAACTTTTAGTTACGGGTTTTTTAGATGGCGAAGAAATAAATATTATTGTCAATCACTGGCCGTCGCGTGCAGGAGGGGAGAAAAAATCAAGTCCGTTTCGGGAAGCAGCGGGAATTTTAAATCGAAAAATAATCGATTCTTTGCAAAAAATAAATCCAGATGCTAAGGTAATTACGCTGGGCGACTTAAACGATAGTCCTTTTAATAACAGCATCAAAAAAGCACTTGGAGCTAAGTCACAAAAACAAGAAGTTCCTGAATTTGGAATCTACAATCCTTTTGAAGAAATGGCTAAAAAAGGTTTGGGAACTATTGCGTTTCGGGATTCCTGGGATATTTTCGACCAAATTATGGTTACTCAATCGCTAATAAAAAACGATTTTTCGACTTATCAATATTGGAAAGCGGGCATTTTCAAGAAGAGCTATTTGATTCAGAGTTCGGGGCAGTATAAAGGCTATCCAAAACGACATTCTGCTACCGAAGTAGGTTTTAGCGATCACTTCCCCGTTTATATTTATCTGATTAAAGAAGCTAAATAGATTTTGTACCTTAGCATTTATTAAAAACAACTCAAAATGGCAATTTCAAGACCTTTTAACCTTACCAAATGGATTGATGAAAATCGTCAATTGCTAAAACCACCTGTTGGTAACAAAAATTTGTATGTAGATTCAGGCGATTATATTGTGATGATTGTGGCGGGACCAAATGCCCGAAAAGATTTTCATTACAATGAAACCGAAGAGTTATTCTATCAGTTAGAAGGTTCTATTCAAATCCTTACTCAGGAAGATGGCGAGCGTCATGTGTTAGAACTCAATCCCGGCGATATGTACCTTCATCCGGCTACGATTCCGCATTCTCCCATTCGTTCCGAAGGTTCCATCGGTTTGGTTATTGAGCGAAAAAGAGCCAAACAAGGTTTTGTTGACGGTTTGTTGTGGTATTGCGACAACTGCAATCATAAATTGCACGAAGTTTATTTTGAACTCAACAATATCGAAAAAGATTTCTTGCCTCATTTTGAACAGTATTACAATTCAGAAGAACTACGTACTTGCGAAAAATGCGGGACGATTATGGAAACCGATCCAAGATTTACCGCCAAAAAATAATTTTTTTCGGGAGCTATTCCCGTTATCCGCTTTATCTTTTCCTGCTTAAAGAAAGCAGGAAAAGGATGCCGCTACTACCGGGGCTAAAACACAAAACCTATTAATTACCATGACAACAATCGCAACTCAATTTGGAATAAAAGCCGCTTTAGAACAATTAGGAATCCGTGAGCTAAATGATGGAACATCAACAGGAGTAAACTCTTTTTCAACAGGAGAAATTCTGGAAAGTTATTCGCCAGTAGATGGGCAATTAATTGCAAGAGTAAAAACCACTTCGGCAGCCGATTACGAAAAAGTAATGCAGGCCGCGACCGAGGCTTTCCAATATTTTCGATTAATTCCTGCGCCACAACGCGGAGAAATTGTGCGTCAGTTTGGAGAGAAATTACGTCAAAATAAAGAAGCCTTAGGTAAATTGGTTTCTTACGAAATGGGGAAATCACTACAGGAAGGTTACGGCGAGGTTCAGGAAATGATTGACATTTGTGATTTTGCCGTTGGACTTTCCAGGCAATTACACGGTTTGACCATGCATTCTGAAAGACCCAATCACCGAATGTATGAACAATACCATTCATTAGGAGTGGTTGGAATTATTTCGGCATTTAATTTTCCAGTTGCCGTTTGGTCCTGGAATGCTGCGCTGGCTTTAGTCTGTGGTGATGTTTGTGTTTGGAAACCATCGGAGAAAACACCCCTTTGCGGCATTGCCTGTCAAAATATTTTGTCACAAGTGCTTCAAGAAAACAAGCTGCCAGAAGGAATTTCCTGCTTAATCAACGGCGATTATAAATTAGGTGAATTATTGACTACCGATTCCCGAATTCCGTTAATCTCGGCTACTGGCTCTACCCGAATGGGGAAAATTGTAGCGCAAACTGTGGCTGCCCGTTTAGGGAAATCTTTATTGGAATTAGGTGGAAACAACGCCATTATTGTTACTCCGGATGCCGATATTAAAATGACAATTATTGGGGCTGTTTTTGGCGCAGTAGGAACGGCTGGACAGCGTTGTACTTCTACGCGTCGTTTAATTATTCACGAAAGTGTGTATGATAAAGTCGCAACTGCCTTAGTTGCTGCTTACCAACAATTGCGTATTGGAAATCCATTGGACGAAAAAAATCATGTGGGACCATTAATTGATATTGATGCTGTCGAAAAATACAACAAAGCCTTAGAAAAAGCGGTTGCAGAAGGAGCTAAAATTCTTATGGATGGAGCAGTGCTTTCAGGAGCTGGATATGAAAGTGGCTGTTATGTACAGCCTGCTATTATTGAAGCTGATAATACTTTTGAAATTGTGCAACAGGAAACTTTTGCTCCCATTTTATATTTACTAAAATATTCAGGAACTCTAGAAAATGCTATCGCTATTCAAAATAATGTAGCCCAAGGATTGTCTTCGGCAATTATGACAAACAACTTGCGAGAAGCCGAATTGTTTTTATCTGTTTCAGGTTCTGATTGCGGAATTGCGAATGTAAATATTGGAACTTCCGGAGCGGAAATTGGTGGTGCTTTTGGTGGAGAAAAAGAAACCGGTGGCGGTCGAGAATCAGGTTCAGATGCTTGGAAAGTCTATATGCGAAGACAAACGAATACCATTAATTACGGCAGTACTTTGCCATTGGCACAAGGAATAAAGTTTGATTTATAAAATTTAAAGTATTTCTTCTAAAATTCTATTTTGTTTTTTTGAATGATCTTCGATAGGAGCATTAGCTGATGTGGTTTTGACAAATTGAATTGCATCTTCACGGGCTGCTTTGTCTTCATATATTTTACTGATACCTATAATTTTTCCGTTTGAGGATTTTAGGTTAAAATAGCATTCATTGTCAGCAGTTCTTTTTCGATAAAATTTGGAATCCTCCTGAGAATTACGTTTTATGGATTCTATTACAATTAAACACATTGATTTGTTTTTGTAACCTGATTTGCCAAAGATGAATTGTTCAAATTGATCTAGAAATTCATATTTAAATTCGCCATTTGTATTTTTGCTAATTACAAATTTTTCCATTTTTGGCTAATTATTTTAGTTGTTAATTCAAATTTATTTAATCGGAAAAAGTAATTTTAAAAGTGGTTCCCTCGCCTACTTTACTCTCTACGCTAATTTTTCCATTCATGGATTCAATTTGATTTTTGGTGATGTACAAACCAATGCCATTTGCATTTTCATGTTTATGAAATGTTTTATACATACCAAATAATAAATTACCATGTTTTTCTAAATCAATTCCTAAGCCATTATCACTAACAGTTAAAACCTTCTTTTTATTTTCTATAAAAAAATCAAATGTGATGATGGGAAATCGATTGGGATGAGCATATTTTACCGCATTGGTGCTAAAATTCAATAAAACACTTGCCAGATAAGCCGAGTTAAAATTAATAATAGACCCTTTTGGAATCTTGTTTATAATAGTGATTTTGTTTTCAAAACCGTAGTTGTTAATTAACTTGCTGTTTTTTTCCAGATAGCTATTCAAATCCAAAGGTTCTTTAATGACATTCAAGTTGTTTTGGATATTGATTATTTCCGTTAAATGAGCAATTGTTTCATTCAAATCATTCGAAACAGTACGCAAATGATTGAGATATTCTTTACTTGTTTGAGCATTTTCCTCATCATCAATCATGTCTAAAAGCAGTTTGATATTTCCTGAATGCGTATTTAAGTTATGAGAAGTGATATGAGAAAAATTTAACAAACGACTATTGTGCTCACTATATCGTTTTATGGTTTGGATTAATTCTAATTCCTTTTCTTTTTTGGCGGTAAAATCAGTTGCTATTATTCTTGTTCTTACATTATTGGGAATGCTGTTGTTTAATTCTTTGTTTTCAATAGGAGTTGTTCTAAAGAAAGTAACATAAAAAATAGTGCAGCCTTTAACGTCTAATTTTGTTTTTATATAAGCTTTAAATACAGATAATCCTTTTTTAGGCAATGAACTTTTAAATTCAATTTCCGCTTTTTCTTCCGTTTTTTTGAGTTGGATAAATAGTCTAAGCACTTTAATTCTATCTTCTTTACATATCCTATTGTAAAATAGAGGTAGGATAGTGTCAGAGATAAGATTATTTGGTAATTCAAATGTTTTGTAAATTGATTTGTCTATAAATAGTTTATGAAAACGATTATCAGAAGAAATTTTAAATACGAACATTTCTTCTGATAAATCTTTAAATAATCTTTCCTGAAAATCATTTGGATTTTTAGAATCATAGCTATTGTAAAAATGAGATCTCATAATAGTTTTAGTTTTATAAAAATCAAGAAATAATTCGTTTTAAAATGAAATGTTTCCACTATGAATAGATTTAGCGTTCTTCTATTTAACCGTTAAAAGTTATATTTTTAAAGAGCAGTTGTCTAAAATAAAAGATAGTAACCAACGAATTTCTAGAATATAATTTGCTTTTTTAGTCTGCATTTTTAATAGATTGTTTCTAAAATTATCAAGTTGACATTGTGTGGTTTTGTAAATTAGAATTTATAGGTGATTCCAATTTTTCCACCACTGGTTGCATTTCCACCGCCTAATTCTAAATTAATTCCTAATTGATCATTAAAGAAATAGCGTCCTCCAATTTGTGCTCCAAGTCCAATATCCGAAGCGTCATTTGATTTGTAAGTATCATTTTCATAATTCCAGATGTAGTAATTAAGACCAAGTCCAGCATAAAAATCCCATTTTTTAGAAATTTCTAATACACGGTTAAAATGGTAATTCCCATTGACACCAATACCCACTACGGAAGATTTAAATTTTGAGTTTCCAAAGTTTTCACTTTTTGAGCGATAGGACAGTTCTCCTCCTAAAGTAATGTCTTCATGAATACCATAATCAAGGCCTACATAAACTGGTGTTCCCCATCCTGAGGTTCCTAATCCTGCATTTAGTTGCATATGTCCTTTTCCTAATCTTCCTTGTGCAAATGTTCCAAAAGAAATAAAACTGAATGTTAATAATAGAATGTTTTTTTTCATGATTTTGACAATTTTTTGACTTTACCATATAACTTAGAATTCGCATGATTTTATAGCTGAATCTATTGTTAGTTGGTATAATTACATTGGGTTAATACATAATAATTTAAACTTAAATCAGTTATTAATTTAACTGATTGAGTTTCTGATAGTACAAATGTAATTAGGGTGAAACCAATACTTTGTAAAGGGTTTAGGAATGGTTGGTAGAATTATTTCTACAAAAAAATCAGAAAAAATTGAGTTGAAAAAGTATAGATAACTACTTTTGAATACACCAAAAGTAATTGAAAATAGGAGAGGTGAAAAAACGGAAATGTAAGTTATTCACTGTCATCATTGTATAGACGGAAAAGTTCGATTAAAGCCGCTAAATTATCAATTTCTAATTTTTCAAAAATCCTGTTTTTAAAGGTGCTAACTGTTGTCTTTTTGATATTTAAAAGGTCGGATATTTCTAAGTTACCATGGCCTTTAATCAACATTCGAGCTACTTCTAATTCTCTATTGGATAGCTGCTCAATCGGATTAATAGGTGATTTAGAGATATAAGAATCTAAAATTCTATCTTTCACATTTTGGGTGATGTATTTCCCAGATAAAATCATGCTTGTTAGTGCTTGTTTCATTTCTTCTTCAGAACTGCCTTTGTTTAGGTAACCCGAAGCACCCGAATTCAAATAACGCAAAGCATAGACGTCTTCATTGTATGCAGTAAAAATCAAAATTTTAATTTCTGGCTGAATATTTTTAATGTCTTTAATAATATTGATGCTATTTCCATCAGGGAAATTAATATCTAAAATCAATAAATCAATTTTAGTTTCGTTTACTATTTTAAAAGTATCTTTAAAATTCCCTGACATGTAAATTTTAGGATTTAAGAACAGCTCATTAATCAACATAGAAATTCCTTGTCTTACAATGCCATGATCGTCTGTGATTAAAAATGTACAGTTATTTGATAATTTCATTTTACTAATAAATTAAATTATTTCATTCTAAATTTTACTCAATATCAAATTGAACCCTATTGTAGTTCCTTTGCCTTCTTTGCTTTGAACATTGATTTCGCCATCAAATAATTCAACTATTTCTTTACATAGGTTTAAACCAAGACCTACGCCTAAATCATTAACTTTTCTAGAAACAGTTCCTTGATAATAGGATTCAAAAATGTTATTTAAATCGTTTTGGTTAATACCTATTCCATCATCCGAAATTTCAACTTGGAGATTCATTTCATAATCCGAAATGTTATCTACATTGATAGTTATGTTGATGTTCCCGTTTTCGGTAAACTTATTTGCATTTCCAATTATGTTGTAGAATAATTGGTGAATTTTAGTTGCATCCGTACATACTTCACAATCAGAATCGAGATTAGAATGAATGTTTATTTTATTTCCTTTAACTTCAGCTAGAGAGGTCATGGAAGAAATTATTTGATATATTTCGGTTTTTAAATAAAGGTTTTTGTTTTTTAGATTCAGTTTTCTGTTTTCATCTTTCGAATATTCTAAAATTTGATTTGATAAAAGAAGTAACGAATTTGTTGTAAATTCTATAGATTTAAAAGTATCTTTTAGTTCCTTTTCTTTAATTAAAGAACGAACTTTTCTACTATACATTGATATGATATTTAAAGGAGATCGAATTTCGTGACTAATCATTCCCATAATTCGATTTTTAAAAATTAAACTTTGGCGTATTTGATTTTGAGCAGCTATCAGTCTTTTTTCATATTCAAAGGCTACATGAGTAAAACTAAGGAGGATAATAGATACAATAAACATAATAATAATTAAGAATATTATGGAATAGTTTCTAACGGTTTTATTTGATTTATATTGATTAACTATATTGTTTTCATTGCCTGTTTGTAGCAAATCAGCAGAATTTTTATAATCAGAAATAATGTTTTGACCCATGTTCAATAATTCATTGTTGAGTGCAATTAATTGAGAATCTTTATTTCTTAAATCTAAAAATGATTTCTTTAAATTGATGAATTCATTTTGGTAATAGTTGTTGGTTTTGTAAAAAACAGTTTTTAATTGGTCTTCAATACTCCCGGAAATTACCCTGTCTTTGTATTTCATAGTTACAACGGTGTTCAGCTGTTCTTTTTGAACATTAAGTCTTCCCGCAAAAGCATCTCCAAGTCTGGCTAATAATCCTTTTCGGGAAATGCTGTCAACTTTAATGTAAGAATCAGTTTTGACACTATCCAGAATTTTTTTAGATTCAAATCTTGTAAATTTAAAAAGCTTAGCTGCATCGTCGTGACTGTTGTTAATTTGGCTATTGATAATAGAATCAATTGTGGATTTTAAAACTGAAATTTGAGCTTCGGTTTGGCCTTTTTTTGCAATTAGTTTTCTATAAGCTTCATTTCCATTGGAAATAAAATGCAAACTATCTAATAAATGACTGATGTCATTTAGGGAAGTAGAATATTTTTGGAATGAAACTTCATCTCTGTTTTTGAGATAATTATTAAAATACTTTTGTGATTGAATCAAAGAAGTGTTTGCAAGATGGGCATAGTTAATTATTTTCTCTGAAGACGAGATTTCTTCAAGAGCATTCGATAGTTTTGTTTCGTTTTGGGTCTCGTTATACCAGATAGCAATAGCTGTAATTTGTAATAAAATAACGCTAGCCAGCAAAGTATAATGAATTATTTTTCTATGCTCAAATTTTAATTTTCTTAAAAAGAAAGCACGAGATGGGGAGGGTATTTTAATCAAAATTTATTTAATATTAAAAAAATTAATTAAGGAAATAGCGATTACTTTTTAACTTTAATTATAAAATGGATAGCATATATTTTGTTGTCATTTTACATCTTATCCGTTAAAAATTAAATAAGTACAGTTATTCATCAAAAATCAATTGATGCTTTAAAAAAATTAATAATTTATTTAATTGTTTTATTCGGCCGCTAATTGTTGTTAGTAATATTTCTAGAATATATTTTTAATAATAAGCGTGTTAGAATAAAATAGCCATATTGAATAACAAATATTAAAGTGTTAAAATAGATTTGGGGGAAATCTCTTAGATGGCTACTTTTAATAAACATCCTTTTTGTTTAGTGCAAAATTAGGGATACCCATTACAAACGATGTAAAGTATTGTAATAACTCGTGTAGAATTAATTCTACACGAGTTATTTAAGAAGTGATTAGTTATGATTTAATGAATAAAATTTTAGATAAAAATAGTATGTCATTTAATTTAATGTCATTTTTACAAATTAAACGAAGCTCCAATATTAAACGTAAATTGGTTGTTTAAGCGTTCAAATCCAGTTGCTTCTGGTTTGTATTTAGCAATAGGAACACCTATTTCGCTCACTATTCCAAAGCCCTCTGTAAAGAAATAACGAATGCCTAGATGTGCTCCAAAGTTTCTTAAACCTAAATCTAATCCTGGGTAGATATCTACTTTTTCGTCAATATTGATAACATTGCCTAAATTAGCATTAAACCTAGCTTTAACGTCTACTCTGTCTCCAAAATCAGGTTTGTTGTCTAGTTCGTCTCTGCTTACAGATAATAAATAGGAACCTACAACTCCAATAGAGATGTTTTCTCCCAAACCATAATCGTTAGAAAGACGAATTCCAGAACCTCCGTTTTGAATGTTTGCAGCTATATCAAATTTAATATCTCCTTTTCCCTTAAAAGCTTGTGCGTTAATGAAACTTGTTGTAATCAAGACAATTAATGTGAATGCGTTTTTCATGATAATTTTTTTGTATTAATGTGTTTAATTTCTTCCTTTTTCTTCGAAATATAAGTTGTTCAATGGCTCACTTTGCCAAAATTCTTTGGTGTTAATATCCATTATGGTTAGTGGACCTTTGAAAGCAGCTCCCGTATCAACATTCCAAATACAAGCTTTTTTTACAGGAACGGTTTCCCCAATCCTAGAAACAGGAGTGTGACCAATATAAATTTCGTTGTACAATGTAAGTCTTTTCGGGTACAATAAATCGGTAGTAAGCATGTTTTTATCTAAAGCTAAGGCGGTTTCCCATAAGGTTCGATCCCAATAAAATAATTTGGGAAAATATTCAAAGTTAACTCCGTTCATATTAGTAAAACCAGCGTGAATAAATAAGCGTTGCTGGTCGTCCAGATAATAATCTTGCAAGGATTGTAAAAACGCAATATGGATTTGCTTGGTTTCGTTGTTTACTTTTTCATAAGCTATTACTGTTGCTTCGCCGCCGTGATTGTACCATAAAAGATTGTCAGTACTGTCTTTTAACCAATGCAGTAATAATTCGTCATGATTTCCTCTAATGAAAATGCACTCATTTTGAGTGTTTAATGTTATTAAATAATCGAGTACTTGTGGCGATTGGCTCCAGCCATCAACATAATCGCCCAGAAAGATTAGCTTGTCTTTTTTGGTAACCTGGGCTCTTTCCATAATTTGATGTAAGGCGCGTAAACCACCATGAATATCTCCTATAACTAATGTTCTCATTTTTTTGAAATCTGCTTTTAGATTCTAATATAATAAAAATAGCTAAAAGAGATTGAAAAAAAGCAGCAGCTTTCTTTATTTTTTGTTTTTATAATGTGAATAAAGGATTTTTAGACTGAAGCACTTATTGCATGTCGTATTTCATTTTTCGTAAAATACGCATGGCTTCTTTAAAAGATAAGTAAACGGAAGGAAAGGCTTTTAAGTGTGCTTTGGCATCAATTAATTTTTTTTTGGCGTCTTCAAAACCGTTGAGGTAACAAATCATAAAGGTAGAAGGTAGGTTTTCTAGATCTTTTTGTTCTCTGAGGGTCAATTGAATTCCTTTTTTAAGCTTGTTTATTAATGCTTCGTTGTTGTTGTAAATGTGGAAAAGCATTTTTTTGTTGAATGCAGGAGGTTCAAATAACATCTTGCTTTCAATTTTGTAATAGCCATTTTCGAAAAAATAAATAGTTTGTTGTTCTAATGGATAATAACTGGTTTTGTCATTTAAACCCAGTGGAACATATTCGATAATGGTAAAAGTATCTTCGTTAAAAGAAATGGTAATAACGTCTTGAGCCGAATAAAATAGTTTGATGTGTTCGTTGATTAGCTCAATATCTACGCGAGATAAAAATGTTTTGTCTCGAACCGTTTTAGGAATTCCTGCCCAACAAATGATAAACAATTCTTTGAAAACCTTGTATTTTGGCGCCATGTCTTTGTGCCTGAAATTCATGAAATCAAAGACTCCGTCTAAGGTATATTTAATGTTGTTGCGCGAATTGTTTTCCAGATCAATTACGGTTTCGGTATTCAGATAGTTTTTTTCTATTTTGTCTTCGGTAGGTGTTGTGTTGCTTCCGCGCCTTATAAAAGTACTGTGAGCAGGAATGGTGTGAATTCCTTTTTTGAAAGACGAGATTTTATTTTTTGGTTTAATGGTTACTAATCCAATAACCTTGTCTTTAGAAAGGTTTGGGAATGGAACATTTTCGTATTGTATTTTAGGTGGATTTTCTAAGTAAGCGTTAATAAGATTTTGAATGTGACTGTCGTCAAAAAAATCGACACCTATAATTTCATTGTCCTGGTCTTCCACGCCCACAACAATATAGGAATTGTTGGCCGGATTAGAATTAGATAAAGCGCAGATATGTTTTAAGAACTTTGCTTTTCCCTCTTTTGTATGCAAATTCAACTGACGTTTTTTGTCGTAAAAACTATTTTCGTCGTTGTGAGCTAGTAGGTTTTTTATTAATAGACGCTTGTTAATCATGTGTTAAATTGGCAAGGATTTTTTATAAAAAAATACTAATCCGTAACTTTAAACGTTAATACTAGATGTAATTAATTTAAATAACGGAAAGATATGAAAAAGATTAAATTTTATGCGTTAAGTTTTAGTTTAATAGCATTTATATGTTTGTCGTTAGTTGGATGTAATTCAAATGATGATTCGGAACAAACTTCAAGACTTTCGGTTCGTATGACTGATGCTCCTGGAGATTATGATGCTGTTAATATTGATGTACAGGATGTTTTAATAAAGTCTGGTACAGATAATAACGATGATGAAGGTTGGGTTAGTGTGGGAAATGTGACTCCTAAAGTCTATAATTTATTGGATTTAACAGGAGGAGTAGATGTGTTGTTAGCGGATGAAATAGTGCCTTCAGGTTTTTTAGGCCAAGTTCGATTGGTTTTAGGAGATGATAATACCGTTGTTAAAGACGGTGTGACTTATCCCTTAAAAACACCAAGTGCCCAACAATCAGGTTTGAAATTAAAAATTAACCAAACCCTAGTGGGAGGAGTAGCCTATGAGTTTTTACTGGATTTTGATGTAGAACACTCTATTGTGGTTCAGGCAGGTAGTTCAGGAAATTATAATTTGCACCCGGTAATTAGAGTTTCCACTTTAGCTACTTCAGGGGTGATAAAAGGAAGAATAAGCCCTGTTTTAGTTGGTTTTCAAGTATTGGCTTCAGTTCAGGTAGGAGCTACTACTGTTTCTGCTTATGCAGATGAATTAGGAGCATTCCAGCTTAACGGAATTCCCGCTGGAACTTATGATGTCAAATTAACTCCGGAAGTGGGTTCAGGAAAAGCTGAAAAAATAATCACTGGAGTAGTTGTAGTAAATGGAGAAATTAAGGATGTAGGTGCTATTTCTTTAAATGCAATTCCATAGTCTGAGAAATTAAAATATTTAAACAAAAAAACAGCTCAATTATAGCTGTTTTTTTGTTTGTGAATCATCGATTTGAAATAAAAATCAGTCTTTTTTCACTATCAAAAATGAAGCCTGAGCGGTACACATTACTACAAGATCGGCAATATTTACATGATAGGGTCTTGAAACTACAAAGTGAATAATATCAGCAACATCTTCGGCTTTTAAGGGTGTGAATCCTTTGTAAATATTGGATGCTCTTTCATTGTCTCCTTTAAAGCGTACTTGGCTAAACTCAGTTTCAACCATGCCGGGATGAATAGCGCCTACGCGAATTCCGTGTGGGTTTAAGTCGATGCGCATACTTTGATTGATGGCATCCACAGCGTGTTTTGTAGCGCAATATACGTTTCCATTGGCGTAAACTTCTTTGGCAGCTGTAGAACCAATATTGATAATATGCCCCGATTTTTGTGCGATCATTTTTGGAATTATTGCTTTCGAAACATATAAAAGCCCTTTTAGATTGATGTCAATCATCGCGTCCCAATCGTCAGTATCACCATTTTGGATGGGCTCAAAACCATGCGCATTTCCGGCATTATTGATGAGAATATCAATTTTAGCAAAAGCTTCTGGTAAAGAATTGATTTTTTCTAAAACGGTTTTCTTATCTCTTACATCAAATTGAAGACAGTGAATATTGGTAAACGGACTCAGTTCTTTTTCGAGTTCGTCCAATCGATCCTGACGTCTTCCGCAAAGAATAAGATTGTAATTATTTTGAGCTAAAAGTTGAGCAGTTGCTTTGCCAATTCCGCTAGTGGCACCTGTTATTAATGCTGTTTTATTCATCCTTTTTTAATCTGTTTTGATATCTAATTTTAAAATGACTTGCTTTTTTTAGGCAAACTCAAAATGGACTTTTGCTTCTAAAATGGGGGGATTTCTAATACGTTTAATAGGTGTTGTTTGTACGCTTCTTTAGACTTCTTTTTTTAGAACAAAAATGATTCTTCCTCCTTTTGAAAGGATAATTCTTAAAGTTCTTAAAATTATGGAAATTGTATCATAATTCGTCCTTAAAATTGTAGTATTGGCAGAAGTTTTAACCATTTTTTAACATCTTACCTTTAAAAAAAAATTCAATTTGCACTCTCAAAACTAAGGCATTAAATTCAAGGTATTAAAAATAATTTTATGGAAGAGAATACAGCGACTTTAGACATTAGAGCAATCAATGAAAAGATAGAAAGAGAGAGTGCTTTTATAGACCTTCTTACTATGGAAATGAACAAGGTGATTGTGGGTCAAAAGCACATGATTGAACGATTATTGATTGGATTACTAGGACAAGGACACATTTTGCTAGAGGGAGTTCCAGGATTAGCAAAAACATTAGCTATCAATACACTTTCGCAGGCGGTTCACGGATCTTTTAGTAGAATCCAGTTTACACCCGATTTATTACCTGCCGATGTTGTAGGTACAATGATTTACAATATTAAGCAAAATGAATTCTCAATAAAAAAAGGACCTATTTTTGCTAATTTCGTTCTTGCCGATGAGATTAACCGTGCGCCAGCTAAGGTGCAATCGGCATTGTTAGAGGCCATGCAGGAAAAGCAAGTTACTATTGGCGATACTACTTTCAAGTTAGAAAAACCATTCTTGGTTTTAGCTACGCAAAACCCAATCGAGCAAGAAGGAACGTACCAACTTCCAGAAGCACAAGTCGATCGTTTTATGTTGAAAACGGTAATCGATTATCCAAAAATGGATGAAGAGCGATTGGTAATTCGTCAAAACTTAAGTGGTAATTACAACAAGGTAAATCAAGTAGTTTCTGTTGAGCAAATTTTACGTGCACAAGAAGCGGTTCGTGAAGTGTACATGGACGAAAAAATCGAGAAATATATCTTGGATATTATTTTTGCTACTCGTTACCCTGAGAAATATAAATTGGCTGATTTGAAACCATTAATCAGTTTTGGTTCTTCGCCACGTGGAAGTATTAATTTAGCTAATGCGGCTAAATGTTATGCTTTTATCAAACGTCGTGGTTATGTAATTCCTGAGGATGTTCGCGCTGTTGTTCATGATGTATTGCGTCATAGAATTGGTGTCACTTATGAAGCCGAGGCTGAAAATATCACTTCGGTTGACATCATCAATAAAATTATAAACGAAGTAGAGGTACCTTAATCCTCCCCAACCCCTCCAAAGGAGGGGCTATTGGAGTGTTAAAATTTCTAAGTATATCGACAAACAATTCCTCCCCTTTGGGGAGGTTAGGAGGGGAAAATGGATACAAAAGAGCTTTTAAAAAAAGTACGAAAAATAGAAATCAAAACCCGAAGATTGAGTGATCACATCTTCTCTGGGGAATATCATACTTCTTTCAAAGGGCGTGGAATGACTTTTAGTGAGGTACGTCAATACCAATATGGAGACGATATTCGAAATATTGATTGGAACGTTACTGCTCGTTATAATGAAGCTCACGTAAAAGTTTTTGAAGAAGAACGAGAGTTAACCATGATGTTAATGGTTGATATTTCGGGTTCGGAGAGTTTTGGTTCTAAAAATCAATTTAAAAAAGACATCGTAACAGAAATTGCTGCAACGATGGCTTTTTCGGCTACACAAAACAACGATAAGATTGGATTGATTTTGTTTTCGGACCAAATCGAATTGTATATTCCACCTAAGAAAGGAAGGTCTCACGTTTTGCGTATCATTAGGGAATTGATCGAATTTGAACCACAAAGTCATAAGACGGATATTGCTCAGGCATTGAAATTTTTGTCTAGTACTCAAAAAAAGAAAGCCATTGTTTTTATGATTTCTGATTTTATGTCGGATGATTACGAGCAAACTTTGAAAATTGCCGCTAAAAAACACGATGTAACTGGAATTCGTGTGTATGATATTCGTGAAGAGAAAATGCCAAATCTAGGAATGGTTCCTATGTTGGATGCCGAAACAGGAGAGACGCAATTAGTCGATACAGGTTCAAAAGCAGTTCGAATGAATTATGAGAAATACTATCATGAGCAATTGAATTATTTCAAAGAAACCTTTAGTAAATCAGGTTCTGGTGTAGTAAATACCAGAGTTGACGAAAGTTATGTAACTAAATTATTGGGCTATTTTAAATCGAGATAAGAATCCCCACCCAGCCTCCCCGAAGGGAAGGAGTTGAAAAACAAATGTTTCAAAAAACATGAAAAAACAGATATTCTTCTTATTATTACTTGTTTCTACAGCCATTTTTGCGCAACAAAAAAGAGTTGAAACAAGTATCGATACTACAAAAAATAAAATTGGAGCCGAGTTTAAATTAACCTTAAAAACATCGGTAGATACTTTGTCGAAGGTTGTTTTTCCAAATTTAAAAAACATCGGTTCACTCGAAGTTATTCAATCCTATCCTGTTGATACCGTTAAAAATAACGACCGTTATGAGTTAATTAAAAGATACGGCTTGACTCAATTTGATTCGGGGCGCTATGTAATTCCCAGTATCAAGGTGCTTATCAATAACAAAGCCTATCAAACGGAATCAATTTCTGTTGAGGTGGCTAATGTTAAAGTAGATACTTTACAACAAAAAATGTATGACATTAAGGATATCCAGCCTGCTAATGATACTATTGGCAATTGGTGGAAATACCTTTTAGGATTGCTTGTGATTCTTGGAATTGGTACGGGAGTGTATTGGTTTCTTAAAAATAGGCAAAAGAAAAAAATAGAAGAAGAAGTCTATAAAACGCCTATAGAAAAAGCTACAAGTTTATTGAATAACTTAGAAAAGAAAGAGCTTTGGCAAAAAGGAGAAATAAAAGAGTACTATAGTGAATTGACTGACATTGCTCGAAATTATATCGAAGAAGCAATAGAAATTCCAGCGATGGAAAGTACTACTTCGGAGTTGATTGCGGGATTAAGAGCGGCTTCTGTTAAAAAGAAAATGACAGTTTCTCAGGAAATTATTGGAAACCTGGAAAGAGTTTTAAAACAAGCCGATTTAGTAAAGTTTGCCAAATCAAAACCGCTGGAATATGAAATAACTGAAGACAGGAATAAAATCCAAAAAGCGATTTTAACCTTAGACAGTTCGATTCCTGTTGAAGTTCCAGTTGAAGAGGATATTTTATTGAATGAAGCGCAAAGACAAAAACAAATTGCAATTCAATTAAAAAAGAAAAAAAAGCAGCGCATTATTACTGCTGTTGCAACGGTTGTTTTTTTAGTAATGGCAACAACCATTTTCCTGATGGTTACCAAAGGATTTGATTATGTAAAAGACAATATCATCGGGCATCCATCAAAGGAATTATTGGAAGGCGAATGGGTGAAAAGTGAGTACGGAAATCCGGCTGTAAAAATTGAAACTCCTAAGGTGCTTAAGCGTACTGATTTGACAAAATCGTTGCCAAAAGAAGGTTTGGCATTGGTTAAAGAAATGCAGTCTTTTGCTTATGGTAGTTTGATAGACAATTTCTATTTGATGGTTTCAACTTTGAAATTCAAGCAGGAAACTCAAATTGATTTGAAGAAATCGATGGAAGTTTCATTGCAAACAATGGAATCTCAAGGCGCACAAAATATGATTGTGAAACAAGAAGATTATGAAACCAAAGAAGGAATTACAGGATTAAAAGCATACGGAACTTTTTCAAGAATAAATGCAACAACTAATGATAAAGAAAGAATATATTATGAAGTATTGTTGTTTAGCCAAGAAGGAGGATTGCAACAAATTTTAATTCTACATCAAGAAGGAGATAAGTATGCAAATGAAATTTCAGAACGAGTGTTAAGCTCAGTTGAATTAAAACAAGAAGGTAGATAATGGCAAAAATAACTTTTTTAAATCCAGAGTTTTTTTGGTTGTTTCTTTTGATTCCGCTAGCCATCATTTGGTTGGTTTTAAAGAGAAACCAGCAATCGGCGACTTTAAAAGTAAGTTCGATTAAAGGTTTTAAATCGTCCAATTCTTTATTGGCAAAATTAAAACCCTATTTGAATGTGCTTCGATTACTGGCGTTAAGTTCTTTAATTGTGGCTATGGCAAGACCCAGAACGGTTGATATTAGCAATAAAACTAAAACTACCAAAGGAATTGATATTGTGATGGCGGTGGACGTTTCGGGAAGTATGCTTGCCAAAGATTTGAAGCCAAACCGTATGGAAGCTTTGAAAAGAGTAGCAGCTGATTTTGTGGAACAAAGACCTAATGATAGAATTGGATTGGTGGTTTATGCTTCTGAGGCTTATACCAAAACACCGGTAACTAGCGACAAAGCGGTAGTAGAGCAAGCCATAGAAAGTATTAAATATGATAACGTTTTACAGGATGGAACTGGAATTGGGATGGGATTGGCAACAGCCGTAAACCGATTAAAAGACAGTAAAGCCAAGAGTAAGGTAATTATTTTATTGACTGATGGTGTGAATAATGCCGGTTTTATTGAGCCAGAAACAGCTGCTGATATTGCGAAACAATACGGAATAAAAGTATATACCATCGGAATTGGAACGAATGGAATGGCTGAATTTCCTTATGCAATTGGTGCAAATGGACAGTTTTTGTTCCAAATGATGAAAGTAGAAATCGATGAACGATTGATGAAAAGTATTGCTCAAAAAACCGATGGAAAATATTTTAGAGCTACCAGTAATGATAAATTGGCGGAGATTTATGCCGAAATCAATAAACTGGAAACTACTGAAATAGAAGAATTGAAATTTTATGATTACGACGAAAAATACAGAGCTTTTGTATGGTTAGCCGGATTTTTAGTTTTAGTCGAAGTAGGATTGAGAAACACGGTTTACAGAAGTTTTATTTAAGAAATTGAATTTAAGTAAATTCAATTTCTTAAATAAAACAAAAATCAATTTTTGAAATTCCAAATTCCAATGATTGGAAGGGAAATTTGGAATTTAATTTATGTAGTATACACCTCTACAATTGGAATTTGGAATTTCTTTTTGTGTTGGAATTTAAATAATTTATGGAATTAGACGAAAAAAAATATTTATACTTACTTTTTATACTACCCCTTGTAGTGTTGCTTTTCCTGTTGACCATGTATTGGAAAAGAAAAAAGCAACAGGAATTTGGCGATTTAGAAATAATAAAAAGATTAAGTCCTGAGCGTTCTGTTTTTAAACCAGTTTTCAAATTGGTTATTATTTTATTGGCATTGCTAGGGTTGATTATTGGATTGGTAAATCCTAAAATTGGAACAAAGTTAGAAACGGTTAAAAGAGAAGGAATCGATATTGTTTTTGCAATGGACGTTTCTAAAAGTATGCTTGCCGAAGATGTAGCGCCAAACAGATTAGAAAAAAGCAAACAAGTTGTTTCGCAAATTATCAATCAATTAGGAAATGACCGAATAGGGATTGTAGCTTATGCGGGAAGCGCTTTTCCGGTTTTGCCTATTACGACTGATTATAGTGTGGCCAAAATGTTTTTGCAAAGCATGAATACTGATATTGTTTCTTCGCAAGGAACATCATTGGATGAAGCCATAAAACTATCAGGAACTTATTTTGATGACAAAAGTAAAACCTCTAAGTTATTGATTTTGATTTCGGATGGAGAAGACCATTCAGAAGGAGCGCAGGATGCGGCTGAAGAAGCGAACAAACTGGGAATGCGTATTATTACTGTGGGAATTGGAACCGAAAAAGGAGGGACTATTCCGTTAAAAAGAAATGGTGTAATAGAAAGTTATAAAAGAGACCAAAATGACCAAGTTGTTATTACAAAATTGAATCAATCAAGTTTAGAAGCAATTGCAAAAGCCACAAAAGGAGGTTATGTAAACGGAAATAATACAAAAGAAGTAGTAGAATACATTAAGAAAACATTAGATACTATTCAGAAAACGGAATTCGAATCGACTCAAATGGCCGATTTCCAATCACAATTCCAATGGTTTTTAGGATTTGCCTTTGTGCTTTTATTCCTGGATTTATTCCTTTTAGAGAAAAAGACCAATTGGGTGAAGAAGTTAAACTTATTTAATGAAGAAAAATAAATGTCAGTTCCTTTGGGAAAGAACATAAAGAAATGAAAATGAAGAATTTTATAAAATACGGATTTACTTTTTTTGCACTCCTGTTCTTAGGAGTGGGAGGGGTTTTTGCACAGGAAAAAGATAAAACTTTGCCTAAAGCAAATGAGGAGTATAGCCAAAGTAAATTTGCCGATGCAGAAGCCGACTATAGAATATCGAATTCAAAATTCCCAAATCGTTCTGTTTCTCCTTATAATTTAGGGAATGCTATTTATAAGCAAAATCAAGCTTCTGAGGCAAAATATGCTTATGCAAAAGCTTTAAAAAATGCAAAATCCAGTATTCAAAAACATAAAGCCTATCATAATTTAGGAAACGTGTTTATGAAAGAGAAAGATTACACTCAGGCGGTAGAAGCTTATAAAAGTGCCCTAAGGAACAATCCTACCGATGAGGAAACCAGATACAATTTTGCTTTAGCTAAAAAGATGCTAAAAGAAAATCCTCCAAAGGACAATAAGGATAAGAAAGATAAAAATAAAGACAAGAACAAGGATAAGAAGGATCAGGATAAAAACAAAAAAGATCAGGACAAGAAAGACCAGGATAAAAAGGATCAGGATAAGAAAGATCAAGAAAAAAAGAATCAGGATAAGAAAGACGGAAAAGACAAGCAAGATCCAAATCAGCCACCAAAACCACAACCTGGAGGAATTTCTCAAGATCGATTAAAAAATCTTTTGGATGCTGTTAACAATGAAGAAAAGAAAATTCAAAATAAGGTAAACGCTAACAAAGTAAAAGGAAAAGCTGTTCAAACCGAAAAAGATTGGTAGATTAATTGAAGAATTTTCCAATTAGACAATGTAGAACAGATGATAGATAATTAAGATTTTTAAATAACAATATAATATACTCCGTTTTAGCTCCCTCTCCTTTGGAGAGGGCTGGGGAGAGGAAAAAAATGAAAAGATATTTAATATTAATACTGTTAAGTTTTCAAGGACTTTGGGCTCAAGTACAATTTGAAGCCAGAGTAAGCAAGAACACGCTTGGTCTCAATGAAAGGCTACAAGTAGATTTTTTCATGAATATTGATGGCGATAATTTCAATGAACCTTCTTTTGATGGGTTTCGAGTTGTAGGGGGACCAATGCAGCAAGTCAGTCAGTCATGGATAAACGGAAAGAGTTCTTTTGAAAAAGTATACACTTATTATCTTTTACCTAATCAAAAAGGAAATTTAATCATCAAGCAGGCTACGATTGAATATAATGGAAGAGTATATAAAACTTCGCCAGTAAAAATTAATGTTACAGCTGCAGTCGAACAACCTAGAGATCCTAATGATCCTAGTGTTTCTGCTGATACTAATTTATATTTAGTAGCCGATATTTCTAAAACAAATCCTTATGTAAACGAGCCTATAACGGTAGTTTACAAGCTGTATTTTAGTTACAACATCGGAATTAGGAATTTTAAAGAATTGAGCAAGCCAAAGTACAATGATTTTTGGAGTCAAAATATCGATGTCAAGCAATTGGTTCTGGAAGAAGGGATGTTTAAAGGCGAAAAATTTCGTTTTGTAGTTTTGAGAAAAACCGTTTTATATCCTCAAAAATCAGGTAAGTTAACCATTGAGCCACTTTCATTAGATATTGATGTAGAGTTGCCTACCAATCGTAGAAATATGTTTGGACAAATGCAAATAAAACAAGATAGTAAGCGAGTTTCGGCTGGTGCCAAAACTATTTCTGTAAAAGCATTACCTGAAGCCGGAAAACCAGCTGATTTTTCAGGTGCTGTAGGGCGTTTTGATTTTAAAGTGACACCATCAAAAACCGAACTTAAAAATGGTGAAAGCTTAGATTTAGTGGTAAGTGTAGCGGGTAAAGGAAATTTGAAATTATTTACTTTGCCGAAACCGGTAGTGCCAAATGCTTTAGAGATGTATGATGCCGTACACAATGAGCAGGTCAATACACCACTTTCAGGAATGGTTGGAAAAATATCCGATAGTTATACCATTATCCCTCAGTATAAAGGAGATTATCCTATAAAACCAATGCAGTTTTCTTATTTTGATTTGAATTCGGGTAGCTACAAAACAATTAGTTCTAAGGAAATAATTATAAAAGTACTCGACGGACCAACAGCTACTAATGTTACTGCATCTAATTCGGGAGTTCAAAAAAATCAAGTGGTGGCTAATGAGCAATTCAAGTATGTGAAGTTGGAAACAAAACTGGAGCCTATTGCGCAGAATGATTTCTTCGGATCTAAATTATTCTATAGTTTATTATTGATTCCTTTTGGATTGTTACCAATAATTGTATTGGCTAAGAAGAAAAAAGAAGCTATTGATGGCGACGTTGTTGGAAACCGAATCAAGAGAAACAACCGCTTGGCTAAGAAATATTTATCGGAAGCTAAGAAGCAAATTAATAATAAAGAGCCGTTTTATGTGGCGCTTGAAAAAGCCATGCACAATTTCCTGAAGGCTAAATTGCATATCGAAACCTCAGAAATGAGTAAGGACAACATCAAAGAGATTTTATTGTCTAAAAATGCTAATCCGGAGGCTGTAAATGAGTTTATTGCACTTACTGAAAATTGTGAGATTGCCAGATATGCACCTTCATCAAGTGCAACTATTCAGAAAGATTACGAAAAAGCAGTAAGCATCATTTCTGATTTAGAAAAACAGCTTTCTTAAACTTTTAAACACGAAGGGCACAAAGAAGACGCAAAGAGCACAAAGTATATGACTGAAAACGAAATATCAAAAATAGTATTTGAGAGTGCTTTGAAAGTCCATAAAATTTTAGGCCCGGGATTGTTAGAAAGTGCTTATGAGGAATGTTTGTTTTATGAACTTAAAAAATTTAATTTAAAAGTTGAAAAACAAAAAGCATTGCCATTAGTTTATGAAGATGTAAAGTTGGATGTGGGTTATAGAATTGATATCATTGTTGAAGATAAATTTATTGTAGAAGTTAAATCTGTCGAAACATTAAATGATGTTCATTTAGCTCAGTTATTAACATATTTAAGATTGTCAGATTGTAAATTAGGATTATTAATCAATTTTAATGTCAAATTACTCAAAGAAGGAGTCAGAAGAGTGGTTAACGGAATACTTTAAAATAGTGAACTTCGTGCCTTCTTTGTGGTCTTTGTGTTTAAATAGTTTTATGAAAAATATAGTTTATATAGTATTGTTGGTAACCCAGGTTTTCTTTGCCCAAAATGGCTTTGAAAAGGGGAATGATTTGTATAAAAATGGCAAATACGAGCAAGCAATTGATGCCTATACATCAGAGTTGACTGCTAAGAAACAATCAGCGGAGTTGTATTTTAATCTGGGGAATTGTTATTATAAGTTAAATAAAGTAGCACCGGCAATTTACAATTACGAAAAAGCTCTGGTGTTGAAACCTAATGATAGCGATATTGCCAATAACTTGAGATTTGCTCAAAAACGTACTGTAGATGAGATAAAAGTGGTGCCTAAAGTAGGTTTTGCAAAACTGCTACGTGATTTCACCGCTAATTATCATTATAATACCTGGGCTTGGATTTCAGTTGCTTTTTCAGCCTTGTTTTTAATCTCGTTTTTAGGATACTATTTTTCAGCATTGACACTCAATAAAAGATTGTTTTTCTTTGGAATGTTTGTCATGCTGTTGTTGTTGCTTATTAGTGTTTCCTCCGCTATTTTCGAAAAAAGTCATTTTATAAATGAAAGACCAGCGATTGTTTTTGCCGAAATGATCGATGTGAAAAGCGAACCTCAAAATAAGGGTGCCAGCGTTGTAATTCTACATGAAGGAACCAAAGTTTTCGTAAAGGAAACAGTAGATAATTGGAAAAAAGTTCAATTAACCGATGGAACCGAAGGCTGGATTGATAGTAATGCTATACAAGAAGTAAAGTAGTTTTCGGGACTAACCGTCCTTAGCTTCCGCAGTCGAGTGTCAAATGTTTGAAGAATATGTAAAAAGAAAATCTGTTTGAGCGTAGCGAGTTATTTTCTTTTAGTATTCGAAAACTAATTTGACCGATGAGGAAGTGTAAGACTTGATTTTTTTGTTTCTTTTTTGATCAAGCAAAAAAGAAAATTAGTAACCCTAATTTTTACTTTTTCTTCAAATTCCCGTACCATTTTGTAATAGAAGGATACATAAAACCCGCTGTTTTTTGAATTGGATTGTAAAAAATGGATTTATCAAGCGTTTCTTTTTTGGCAAAAAAGTGATTGTAATTTATTTTTTCGAAAATAGAAAAGACAAGTCCAACAATCAATACCGTTTTTAAAACACGGAATAATCCTCCACCTGCTTTGTTAATCCAACCTAAAAATGCAAAATCAGCGATTCCGGTGAGTATTTTGGCCAAAAAATGAATCCCAATTGTAACGAGGATAAACGTAAGGATGAAAGCAATTACCTGAATTGTATTAGGATTCCAATGCACAAAACCCGAAAGAATGTCTTTTGTAATAACCGAGAATTTCACGGCAAAATAAACCCCAATCATTAAGGAAAGAAAGGATGCTAATTCGAGAAAAAGACCATTTACAATTCCTTTATACACTGCAAACGCCAGTAAAGCACCTAAAATAATATCTAAAAAACTCATCAATCAATATTTAGTTAAAAAAGAACAAAGGTAAAAGAATATTCTAAAGTCAAAAAGGGACTGCTTATCTTTGCCGAAATAATTTTATGTTTTTTGAGCGTATAACTCATAACTCATAACTCATAATTAAAAAAATGTCAAGAGACACACAACTTAAAGAGCGCTGGGAAAAGCTCGTCGATATACTTTCTAATCAATTTTCGCAAGGTGAAGATTTAGATTTAGACGCCATTATTTTTCTAATTGGAGTTCAGGAACTAGGGAAATTTCACCGTGAATATAAAAAAGACGAAAAACTAAACCTGATGCACATTGCTATTTGTCGTTTATTAGAACCGTATGGTTTTTATGAATTCGAATTTTTTGATGAAGATGGCTGGCCACACTACAAGGTGAAAGAAGAATTACCGCCTTTAAAAGCAGGGGAACAAACTGTTTTGATGAAAGAGGCAATCGTGAGTTATTTTATAGAAAAACAATTGATTGATTAATGATTGTAGAGTAACGATCGCGGATTTTAGATTTGCTTCAAAAACTTATAACTCATAACTCATAACTCACAACTTTTGCTTAAATTTGCACACTCAATTATTGGATGAAAATGATAGATAAGATAAAAGAATATATTGGTGAAGCTCAGGCTTTTTCAACACAAGATACTGCCGAATTAGAATCATTTAGAATTAAATTTTTAGGAAGTAAAGGAATTCTAAAAGAATTTTTTGCTGAATTTAAAAATGTGCCTAACGAACAAAAGAAGGAATTTGGTCAGGTAATCAACCTGCTTAAAACTTCTGCAGAAGAAAAAGTAAAAACAATCCAGGAAACTTTAGAAAGCAAAGAAGAATCTAAAGGACTTTATGGCGATTTGACCCGTGCTGCTGAACCAGTAATTATTGGTTCCCGTCATCCGATTTCTATTGTAAAAAATCAAATTATAGATATCTTTTCAACCATTGGATTCAATGTTTCTGAAGGTCCGGAAATTGAAGACGATTGGCATAATTTTACTGCCTTGAACTTGCCAGAATACCATCCGGCGCGTGATATGCAGGATACGTTTTTTATCCAGACTAATCCAGATACTTTATTGCGTACCCATACTTCATCCGTTCAGGTGCGTTATATGGAAAACAATAAACCGCCTATCAGAACGATTTCTCCGGGTCGTGTTTTCCGTAATGAAGCGGTTTCATCACGTTCGCACTGTATTTTTCACCAGGTAGAAGGATTGTATATTGACAAAGATGTTTCTTTTGCTGATTTGAAACAAACACTTTTGTATTTCACTAAAGAGATGTTCGGAAAATCTAAAATCCGTTTGCGTCCTTCTTATTTTCCTTTTACAGAGCCAAGTGCCGAAATTGATATTTATTGGGGATTAAAAACAGAAACTGATTACAGAATTACCAAAGGAACGGGTTGGTTAGAAATTGGTGGTTGCGGAATGGTAGATCCTAATGTTTTGAAAAACTGTGGTATCAATCCTGACGAATACAATGGATTTGCTTTTGGAATGGGAGTAGAACGTATTGCGATGTTGCTGTACCAAATTGGCGATATCCGTATGTTTTATGAAAACGATGTGCGTTTCTTAGAGCAATTTAAATCGATTATATAATCCTCCCCCAACCCCTCCGAAGGAGGGGAGTCTAGGTGGGATATTGGAATAAAAATTTTTAATAATCCTTTCAACTTTGTCAGAGTTTTAAACTTTGTCAAAGTTTTTTACTATCATGAAAAAAGATATTACAATCCCCGAAGTAGAAAACGTATTTATTGCTGCCGTTCAAGAATGGAGCGATGATTTTATGGAGAAAGTTTGGTACGCTTATTTAGTAAACGATAGCGATTTTAATATCGAAAGTGCCATGGTGGTTTCTAAAGCTTTTGGAACTATCGATGGCGAAATGAAGAAAACCTCTATTTTGCGTCATGCTTTTGTGGAAGTTCCTGCTGTTTCAGTGGTTAAAATAGAAATGGTAGAAAAAAGTGTTTTGGCGTTGAATAACGAATTCATGCTGACTTTCTTTATTGGGAACACTTTATACGACAAGAAATTTATTTTTAAAGCTAATTCTATCAACGAAAACAATACTGAAGAAGTGCCAATTCTATTTGTAGATGGTGTGATTGTTCGATAGCTTTATCTAAAAAAAAATAGTAACCGCAAATTCGCAGATTTTTAATCTGTGAATTTGCTGTTTTTTTATTTGATGTTTTTGTAGGCATTATTTTCTATATTTGAGGGGATATTAAATTGTTCCATTAACAAACTAATTAAAAAATGAAAGAAGATATCATTCGTCAATACTTAGAAAGTATTAAATCTGCTAATTCTCCAACTGAAATAAGTTCTATTCTAGATCAAATCATTCCAATTCTTAAAATATCTGGAATTTCAGTTCCGGAATTAATGGGGTATTTTAAGACGCATCAAGGTGAGTATGAAACAAAATCACAAGATCATCAAAATACTATTTCAAATTCTGGTAAAGCTCAGGTAGTTATGCAATTATTAATGGCCAAATTGAATAAATAATGTACCCAGTAATAACAGATTGGATAAGCGCGGTATCGTCTGCTATATCAGCAATCATTTCAATTTTCGTTTTATGGATTGCTTGGTTTCAAATTAAACAAGTAAAAGTACAATTAAAAAGTCTTGCTGAAAGTCAAAAAAACAGTACACTGATGACTGTTTTAGAATTGGAAAGCGAAATGAATAAGCGTAAAGAATATTTTGATCAATGTAGTTTTGAATTACGACATTATGGAATTGAAGTAGATACCTGCAATAAAGAATTGAATGCTGATTTTTTAGAGTTATTGGGTGATAAGATTAAAGTAGCTAGAGAGAATTATCTTAATGCTTTAGATCGTTTGTCATATTGCATAATACATAAATATCTTTCTGATCGTGATTGGAAAACAGAATATAGAGATGTTATATTTGGTGCTGTAGATAGTTATAGTGAATGTTTTGGAGTTTCATCAAGATTTTGGAATACGAAAAAATTGTATGAAAAGTGGAAGAATGAATAACTCTGAACGATTAGATTTGCCACAATCGTTAAAACAGTTTTTAAACGGTTCCAAAGTATAGTTCATCTATAAAAAAATAAAACCGCAGATTCACAGATTTAAAAGTTGTGAATTTGCGGTTTTTTATTTTCTTGTAAAGAATAAATTAATCCAATTTATCCACTAGTTTTTTAAATACGGCTTTAGCATTTTTGCCTTCGTAAAGAATTTCATGAACGGCGTCTATAATCGGCGTTTTAGCACCATAACCTTGATTGAGTTTGTACGCACTTTTAGCTGCATAATAACCTTCGGCCACCATACTCATTTCCATCATGGCGCTTTTTACGGTGTAGCCTTTTCCAATCATGTTTCCGAACATTCTATTTCTTGAAAAAACAGAATAGCCTGTAACCAACAAATCGCCCAAATAAGCCGAATCATTGATGTTGCGTTTCATCTTGTGTACTTTTCGAATGAATTTCTTCATTTCGCGAATCGCATTACTCATCAAAACCGATTGGAAGTTATCGCCATACCCTAAACCATGTGCAATCCCGGCTGCAATAGCATAAATGTTTTTAAGCATTGCAGCATATTCAGTACCAATAATATCATCGGTAATTTTAGTTTTGATGTAATTTCCAGCTAGATTTTTGGCCACTACTTTTGCTTTTTCGGCATCACCACAAGCAATTGTCAAATAAGATAAACGCTCTAAGGCGACTTCTTCGGCGTGGCAAGGACCCGTAATTACACCAATATTGTAATAAGGAATGTCGTATTGAAAATGAAAATGTTCCCCAACAATCAAACTCGTTTCGGGAACAATTCCTTTAATCGCTGAGAAAATGATTTTATCTTTTAAGGAAACGGTTAGTTTTTGCAATTCGGTATCTAAAAAAGCAGAAGGAATGGCAAAAATAACGTAGTCTGCGTAAGCTACAGCTTCGTTGATATCGCTAGTTAGTTTCAGTTTTTTGATGTCAAATTCTACAGAACTAATGTAGTTAGGATTGTGTTTGTATGCTTTTATATGCTCAATTGCCGATTCATTGCGCATATACCATGAAACTTCAGAAAGATTAACGCAGAGCATTTTTGTAATGGCAGTTGCCCAGCTTCCACCACCAATAACTGCAAACTTTATATTTTCACTCATCTTTTTATAGTTTAACCAAAAGTACTTAAAAATGTAGTAATGAAGCAAGAGGAATTGTTCGGAATTGGATTTATGTCTTTTTAAAAAATAAATTATTTTAATTTTTTTTAGTCTTTCATACAATAAAAAGAATATTGTTTTCGTTGTAATATTCTATGTATTAGTAATTTGAGTTTTTTGATAATGTTAGTATTAGTTAATTTAGTTTTGGTGTTATTTAAAAGGCGTCTAAGATTGTATTCGAAGACGCCTTTTTTGTTGAATTAGAAAAAAAATAGTTGCTTAGTAGCTCATTTCTACAATGGCTTTCAGTTTTTCTAAAGTAATATTTTGTCTTTCACCCATAGCTTTCCAGCCTCTTTCATCAAAACGATTGACGATAAAATCGGCAGTTTTGCTGTAATCATCTGTGTATTGCGATAGTTTGGTGTCCATTCCCATCGTGTGGAAAAACTCAACCGTTTTGTTGATGGCTTCATTCGCAATTTCATCAACTGTTCCAGATAAATTAAAGATGCGTTTTCCGTATTGCGCTAGTTTTTCCTTTTTGGTTTCGAATAAAACGCGGTATAAATTAGGTCCAATAATAGCCAATGTTCTCGCATGATCGATTCCGTACAATGCTGTTAATTCGTGACCAATCATGTGCGTTGCCCAATCATTAGGAACTCCTTTTTGGATTAATCCGTTTAAAGCCATCGTACAACTCCACATAAAGTTAGAAGCCAATGCATAATCGGCAGGATTTTCTACTACTTCTGGTCCTACTTCAATTAAAGTTTGCAAAATTCCTTCAGCAATTCGGTCTTGTAAATAACCTTCGTGTGGATAGGTTAAATATTGTTCCATTACATGTGTAAAAGCATCAACTACTCCGTTTTGCAATTGTCTTTTTGGTAGAGACTGAATCACTGTTGGATCACAAATTGAGAATTGCGGAAATAAAGCACTTCCGCCAGAAGCTAACTTTTCCTGAGTTGCTTTAATAGTTACCACATATCCCGAATTCATTTCACTTCCCGTTGCCGGAAGTGTTAGAATTGTTCCAAAAGGCAGCGCATTTTCTTTTATTAATAAATGTTTTTGAAGAATATCAATAGGATTTCCGTCGAAATTAACTGCGCCCGAAATGAATTTAACGCCGTCAATTACTGAACCGCCACCCACT
Source organism: Bacteroidota bacterium (assembly GCA_039805885.1). GTDB lineage: Bacteria > Bacteroidota > Bacteroidia > Flavobacteriales > Flavobacteriaceae > Flavobacterium. Next base: position 78,376 of record JBDLTG010000077.1, on the reverse strand, counting down.
GCAAGAATAAAATCAATGTTTTGTTCTTTGATAATGGCTACCGCTTTCATCAAAGTTTCAAAATGCGGATTGGGTTCAATTCCGCCAAATTCCACTATTTCAAATCCTTTAAGATTGTCAATTACTTGTTGGTGAATTCCGTTTTTAAAAATACTTCCGCCACCATAAGCCAATAATATTTTAGCGCCTTTTGGAACTAATTCGGATAATTTTTCTATTTGTCCTTTTCCGAAAACCAGTTTCGTAGGATTGTATAATTCGAAGTTTAACATCTTATTTTTGAGTATTTAATTGTTGTAATAATTTTTGTGCTACTAGTTTGGATGAAGCTGGATTTTGTCCTGTAATTAATAAACCGTCTTCAACGGCATAAGGTTGCCAGTTTTCGGTTTTTGAATAAATTCCGCCATTTGCCTGAAGTACTTCTTCTAATAAAAACGGAACTACATTTGTCAATCCTACAGCAGCTTCTTCGGCGTTTGAAAATCCAGTTACTTTTTTTCCTTTCACTAGATATTCGTCTTTTATTTTTACGTCTTTTAATACGCCTGGAGCGTGACAAACAAAAGCAACAGGTTTATTGTTGTTATAAAAAGATTCAATCAATGCAATCGAATTTCTGTCTTTGGCTAAATCCCATAATGGTCCGTGTCCGCCAGGATAAAAAACAGCATCGTAATCGGATTCTTTAACATGAGCTAATTTTAGTGTGTGTTTTAGTTTAGCCAATAATTCAGTGTCGGCATCAAACCTTTTGGTGTCTTCGGTGGCCGAAGCAGGATCAGCACTTTTTGGGTCAATGGGTGGCTGTCCGCCTAGCGGAGTGGCAATGTCAATTTGAATTCCCTGATCGGACAATTCATAATAAGGTGCAGCCAATTCTTCCGTCCAAAATCCTGTTTTTTGTCCTGTGTTTCCTAGTTTATCGTGACTGGTAACTACAAATAATACTTTTTTCATCTTTGCGTTATTTTGTGCTGTCGCAGTAATCGAACATGCAGTTAAAATTATAATCGTGAGTAATGCTTTTTTCATCATAATTGATTTTTGTTATTGCGAATTTACGGCAGATATGTTATTAGTAAAAATAATTTAAATTATGTTTGTGATAAATTTATTTATATCATGGTGAATCTAGAATGGTACCGAACCTTTAAATCGGTATATAAAAACAGAAATTTTTCTTTGGCTGCCAAAGAATTATTTATTAGCCAGCCAGCGGTGAGTCAGCAAATTTCGATGTTGGAAGCCCATGTGGGTTATAAATTATTCAACAGAAAATCGAAAGGAGTCGAACCAACAGAATACGCTAAGTTACTCAATAACTTAATCATTGAAGCCTTAGATCGTTTAGAAAATGTAGAAAATGGTTTTCGGTCTAAAGCCTTTGATGCCAATAGGTTAATTACGGTAGGGATCTCGAAACATTTGTTTAATAGTATGGCGAGTCTTTTGATTTCCAAATTCGATTATATCGATTTTAGTTTTCACCATAACGATGCGCTTTTCGAACTGGTAAATACTAAAAAGATTGATTTTGCTATTGTAACCAAAAAGTATGACACCTTTGACACTGTACAAAAAAAGCTGGGTGACATTCGACAAATCATCGTAGGTTCAAAAAATATTGATGCTACAAAGCTGCAATCGGACATCATGAACAGCGATTATAATGCCATTGAAAATTGGCTGAATGACCAAAAATGGTACAGCCATGATTCAGGAATTCCTCATATCAAATTGTTTTGGTTGCACGTTTTCAATAAAAAACGACCTTCAATGGTTCCAAATTACATCATTCCATCAGAGTCTGAAATGCTGGAAGTACTTTCTAAGAATTCAGGTGTGGCTGTAAGCTGGGATATCAATGTACGTTCTTTTATTCAGGATGAAAAATTGCAATTGTTGTGGAAAACAGATCAAATGCCGGATACTGCAGTATATCTTTTGTCAGCGAAAAATACAGGTTTTAATTTGGCTGCTCAGGAAATTGAAGAAGAGTTGAAAAGAGTGTTGAGTTAATTTACTTTTTATAAAACAAATTATGATCAATATATTCCCAAACTTTAGTAGGAACTAAAGGGCGAACATTTTTACCTAATTTAATGTTTTCCCGAATAAAAGTTGAAGAAATCTCTACAACTGGAGCATCAATCATCTGAATTTTTGGATGATTTTTGAATTGTGAATTTTCTTCTTCTAAAGAGATTCTTGGATACACATAGATATTATGATGCGCTAAAATAGCTTCATAGTTTTTCCATTTGTGCAAAGACTTTAGATTGTCTTCGCCCATAATCAAAGAAAACTCATGATGCGGATATTTTTCTTCTAAATGAACCAAAGTCGTGACCGTATAATTAGGTTGTGGCAATTTGAACTCAACATCCGTTGGTTTGAGTTTTGGATAATCTTCGGTGGCGAGATAAACCATTTGCAAGCGATGGTAATCGTCCAGCAATGTGCTTTTTTTCTTCAACGGATTGTGTGGCGTAACCACTAACCATACCTGATCTAAGTCGGAATGCTCAGCCATGTGATTGGCAATAATGAGATGTCCAACATGAATGGGGTTAAAAGTGCCGAAATACAATCCTATTTTCATACTTGAAAGTTAAGGGTTATTCGTTAAAAGTTATAAGTTACGAACGAATAACTCTTAACAAATAACCTTTTTATTTTACAAAGTTTCTGACTAACTGAGTCGCTTCTTCTAATGCTACTTCTAAATCATAATTTTTTATAACCACATCAAATTGTGGAGCGGTTGCCAGTTCTACGTGAGCTTTAGCAATACGCATATTGATTTTTTCTTCGCTTTCGGTAGAGCGTTCTTTCAAGCGTCTTTTTAGTTCGTCTACGCTAGGTGGTTTTACAAAAACAGCCAAAGTTTCTTCCGGGAATTTATGCTTGATACGCAATCCGCCAGCAACATCAATATCAAAAATCACGTTTTTGCCCAAAGCCCAAATGCGTTCTACTTCGCTTTTTAAAGTTCCGTAAAAATTATCTCTGTACACTTCTTCCCATTCTACGAAATCCTCGTGTTTGATGTGGCTTTTAAATTCTTCCAAAGAGATAAAATAGTAATCTTTTCCGTTTACTTCTTCACCTCTGGCTTCACGGGTTGCAGCCGAAATAGAAAACTCTAAATTCAAGTCTTCTTGTTTTAATAAATGCCTAACTATAGTTGTTTTTCCAGAACCTGATGGCGCCGAGAATACGATTAATTTTCCTTTTTTCATCCCCTCCTAGCCTCCCCAAAGGGGAGGGATTTTACGTTAATATTATAATTTATAGCCTCCTACTATTCCCCCTTTGGGGGTTAGGGGGATTACAACACGTTCAAAACCTGTTCTTTGATTTTTTCTAATTCGTCTTTCATCATCACGACTAATTTTTGCATTTGAGCGTGATTGGATTTAGAACCCATGGTGTTGATTTCGCGTCCCATTTCCTGGGTGATGAAACCTAATTTTCTTCCGTTAGCTTCTGTTCCGTTGATGGTTTCTAAGAAATAATCCAAATGATTTGTCAAACGCACTTTTTCCTCAGTGATGTCTAACTTTTCTAAATAATAGATTAATTCCTGTTCAAAACGGTTTTCGTCAACATTTACTTTTAACTCATCAATGGCAGTTTGCAAACGGTCTTTGATGGCCTGAACGCGTTCCGGATCAAGAGCCAAGGCGTCGTTCATGTATTGGCGGATGTTTCCAATGCGCAATTGGAATTCTTTTTCCAGCGAAAGACCTTCGTCTTTTCTAAAAGAAAGAATATTATTTAAACTATCGTTGATGACATTTTTTATTTGAGCCCATTCGTTTTCGTCAATTTCCTCTCTTTCCACTTTCATGGTGTCGGGCATACGCACGGCCATTTTCATCAATTCGGTTTCATCGGCATCAGGATACACTTCTCTTAATTGATTGATGTAGGCTTTTACGATTGGAACATTCACTTTGGTCGAAGTTTGCTCAGCGGTACTTTCGATATAAATAGAAAAATCTACTTTTCCTCTTTCTAGTGTTGAGGCAATTTGTGTACGCAATCCCAATTCCATTTCGCGGTAAAGCGAAGGCATTCGTACATTTAAGTCCAGGCCTTTACTGTTTAAAGATTTGACTTCGACTGTTATTTTTTTGGTTGGTAATTGCAAAGTGGCTTTACCAAAACCCGTCATAGATTGTATCATATTGTTTTCTAAAAAGTGCTCAAAGATACTAAAAAAGTATTCAGTTGTCAGTGTTCAGTCCTCAGCTGAAAGAAGAGTATTTTGCAATGAAATTATTTTTCCAATGCTTTCATTACTTGAAGCATATTTTGTTGGCTGTTGCCAATGAAAATTTTGCCATCAATAATAAAAACCGGGCGACTCAAAAAAGTATAATGTTCAAGGATGTATTTTTTAAAATCGTCCTCGGTTAAGCCTTTGTCTTTTAATCCCATCGATTTATACAATTGTGCTTTTTTGCTAAAAAGTGCTTCGTAACTTCCCGAAAGAGCGTACATTTCTTCCAGTTCTTCAACCGTAATTGGGTCTTGTTTGATGTCGTGAAAAACTAAATTATTGTCTTTTGGTAATGATTTGATGATTTTTCGACAAGTATCGCAAGAAGCGAGATAGTATATTTTGTTAGCCATAATTATTATTTCTTTATGCAAAGAAAAATCATTTGAGACGTTAAATGATTAATTTTACGCCAAAATTTACAAATTCAATACAATGAAAGATATTTTAGAGATTACAAAAACCAGCAGAAACATGGTTTCTAAGTTGATTCAAGGTTTTACTTTAGAGCAATTGAATAAAGTTCCGGCAGGTTTTAATAACAATTTGATTTGGAATGTGGCGCATATTGTGGTTACGCAGCAATTGCTAGTTTATAAGTTGGCAGGTTTGCCTGTAATGGTTTCTGAAGAAATGATAGAGAAATACAAGAAAGGAACTAAAACCGAGCATGTGGCTTCTCAAGAAGAAGTAGATGAAATTTTGTTATTATTACACAAAACAATCGCTCAAACTGAGATTGATATTGAGAATAATTTGTTCCAAAATTTTAATGAATATCCAACATCTACAGGATTTGTTTTGAAAACTAATCAAGATTCAATGTCTTTCAATAATTTTCATGAAGGACTTCATATAGGTGTTATTATGGCTATTCGAAAATTGGTATAATCCTTCGAAAGGAGAGATACTAAAAGAGCTTCCGTCCAGAAGCTCTTTTTTTTTTTATTTTGTAATCAGATAGTCATTTGCTTCTTCGTATTGGATTAGCAAATCTCTGGAGCCGTCAACATAAGCGGCTATTTCGTAAGGATTATAATGAAGTAGGATGCCTTCGTTGGTGAAAAATATATTTTGTGCGACTTGAAATACATCGTTTTCAAATTGCATTCCAGTGCTGTTTATGGGTTGGTTTCTTGGGATTTTGTATTTGTTTCTGAATTTTGTTTCGGCAAAAACTTTAAAGAATTTCCAGTTTTTAAATAATTTTTCGTTTGGAATTTTTTTGCCTGTTTTTGGGTCAAAAATCAAAGAACGCAAACCGGCATAACCATGTGCGCCGCCAGTAAAAGTATAATGATTGATTTCGATGTTTATAATGTTCTCCGAGCTGTATTTTAGTTTTTCTTCAATTTTAGCTTCCCATCCAAAACGATCTTTAGGAAAGTCTCTTTTTAATTTTTCATAGGCCTTAATAAACGAATTGGCTAATTGCTCATAATTACTCGAATTATTGGGCTTGTCTCCAAAATCGATAATTGATTTAACCGCAGTAAAAACGGCTTTATTAATACTGTCGGCAATGAGGTTTGAATTTTTAGCAATAGGAATTTTTAGTTGTATGGTTGGGCAATTTTTGCTGCAGTCTACAGTGGTTGTTTTTTCAAAAGATTGATTTTCAAATTTCAGTTCTTTTGAACAACTAATACATAACAGAAATAATATAGGAAGTAAGTAGTTTTTCATTTTTTATTCGGGCAAAAAATTAAGTTCCAAAGCTTTTTTCATTGGTTTTAGAAAAAGTCTTGAATCTTAAAGATAGTGGTTTATTGCAGAAAATAAAAAATCAGAAGTTTATTTAACAACTATTGCAAGTAGTAAATATAACCTACGTTTAACCAAACCAGCCAATCATTAGCCTTGTTTTCTTTGTAAAGTGCCGGATTTGGTTTTAGACCATCAACCCAGTCCGAGAAGTAATATTGGAATCGTAAATCGATCATTAAATCGCTAAGTGGAGCCAGTTTGTAACGTGTTCCTACACTGGTTACAATAGACCAAACGCTGCCTCCTTCGGTAGAAAAACCATATTGGCGATCGTCTGTTGGAGTCAGGTATTTTGGGTAGGTTGTTAAAGGTGTTCCTAAAGGGCCTAGAGTAGAATGGGCTTCGGCATTGTAGTAACTAAATTGCGCTCCAAGGCTGACAAAAGGTCCTAAACTGCCTATTGTTGCTGAAAAGTCTCGGATACTTAAAGGAAAATATTCTAATTGCATTCCTAAGTTGGTTACTGAGGTGCTTCCTTTCATGGCACGAAGTTGATTAGCCTCAAGGGAAGTTCTAGCTGGGCTAACCCATTCGCCAAAGTGCTCTAATTCGGTTTTGTTGTATGATAGTTCGCTTCTTAATTTAAAGTGATCGTTAAAATAAGTCTCAGGACTGTAACAATCACATTCTGCAGTATAGGAAAAATTTATATAATGGATAAGACCAATACCAACGCCTGTATTTCCTAAATTGGTACTGAAATCATGACGTTCACCATAATCAGATTGAAAAGCAACTGGGCCTGCAATAGCTCCAATTTCATGCGAGAAACCATATTGCGCATTTATTCTATTGGATATTCCAAGTAATAGAAATAGAGAAAATAAAGTTAGCCAATTATTTCTAAGCATGTTGATAGCATTCGAGTAGGAACAAAGATATAAAAAAGCTTATTTAACTACTGAAATAATTGGGAAACTAGATGAAATTGATTTTTTTAAGATGAATGGCTTTATTAAGAAAAGTTTTTACTATTATTTTTTAAAAATAACAAGACTATTCTTTGTTTTGAGTGTAGATTTTAAATAGAATCGTTGTATAAAAATGTATATTTGTGAGAGGAGTAAAATGTTTTTAAAACTAAAAATCCAAAGTATTATGTCTCAAGCTATCAAAGATTTTGTAAATGGGGTTGCTCTTAAAAATCCCAACGAACCTGAGTTTTTACAGGCAGTTTTAGAAGTCGCTGAAACGGTAATTCCTTTTATTGAAGAGAATAAAAAATACCAAAACCAAATGCTCCTGGAGCGAATGGTTGAAGCCGAAAGGATTATTTCTTTTAGGGTGGCATGGGTAGATGATAAAGGACAAATTCAGATAAATAGAGGGTATCGTGTCCAAATGAATTCGGCTATTGGGCCTTACAAAGGCGGACTTCGATTTCATCCGACGGTGAACTTAAGTGTTTTGAAATTTTTAGGTTTCGAACAAACTTTTAAAAACAGTTTGACAACCTTACCAATGGGTGGAGGGAAAGGAGGTTCGGATTTTGAGACCAAAGGAAAATCAGATATTGAAGTCATGCGTTTTTGCCAAGCTTTCATGACCGAATTATGTAAACATATTGGTGCCGATACCGATGTTCCGGCCGGAGATCAGGGAGTAGGAGCAAGAGAAGTGGGCTATTTATTTGGTCAATATAAAAAAATAAGAAACGAATTTACCGGAGTTTTAACGGGAAAAGGAATTTCTTTTGGAGGATCGTTAATCAGACCTGAAGCTACAGGATATGGCGTGGTTTATTTTGCACAAAGCATGTTAGCTACTAAAGGGAATAACTTGAAGAATAAAATTGTTGCTGTTTCAGGTTCAGGGAATGTGGCACAATATGCTGTTGAAAAAGCCACTCAACTGGGAGGAAAAGTAATTACAATGTCAGATTCTGCAGGTTATATTTATGATGCCGATGGAATTGATGCCGAAAAATTAGCTCATATAATGTATTTGAAAAACGAATTAAGAAGCCGAATTAGTGATTATGTTTTAAAATATCCAAAGGCAAAATATTTTGCAGATGCTAAACCTTGGGAACAAAAATGTGATATTGCTTTGCCTTGTGCCACTCAAAACGAATTGGCTGAAGAAAGTGCTAAAACATTAGTTGCTAATGGATGTATTTGTGTTGCCGAAGGAGCTAATATGCCTTCGACTTATGAGGCAGTGGTTGTTTTCCAAAAGGCCAAAATATTGTTTTCGCCAGGGAAGGCTTCTAATGCGGGTGGTGTAGCCACTTCGGGATTAGAAATGTCGCAAAACTCCTTGCGTATGGGTTGGACGGCAGAAGAAGTTGACGAAAAATTAAAAACCATTATGCTCAATATTCATGCGGCTTGTGTTAAATATGGTGCCGATGGTGATGGTTATGTAGATTATGTAAAAGGAGCAAATATTGCCGGTTTTGTAAAAGTTGCCGATGCCATGCTGGCTCAAGGAGTTGTTTAGTCGGTAGTTCTTAATTTTCATTTATAATTATTTGTCAGTCTGAGCTGAGCCTGTCCTGAGTTTATCGAAGGATCGAAGACCTTTTTAAAAACACTTCGACAGGCTCAGTGTGACAGAAAGATTTAGTATTTAAGTTTTTGTTTATAGTATCTTTGTTGCTCTTATTTTAATTAAAATTCATGCAAATTAAAACCAAAGCAATTGTTATTTCGGCTTTAAAATACCAGGAAAAAAGCTTGATTGTAAAATGCTTTACCTTATCGCATGGATTGAAATCTTATTTTGTTCGTGATGCTTTTTCGAATAGAAAATCCAATCAAAAAATGGCTTATTTTCAGCCTATGACTATTCTTGAAATCGAAGCCAATCACAAGAACAAAGGTACTTTAGAGCATTTTAAAGAAATTAAAATTGCAGCGCCATTCCAGTCGATTCATTCTGATATTTACAAGAGTACGATGGTGCTATTTCTTTCGGAAATTTTACATCATTCCATTCATGAAGAAGAAAAAAACGAATTGCTTTTTGAATTTCTGGAAGCCGCTTTGCATTGGTTAGACGAACATGATGATATGGCTAATTTTCACCTGATTTTGATGCTCGAAATGACCAAATATTTTGGCTTTTATCCTGACGTTTCCGATATAGATATGCCTTTTTTCGAAATGAACGAGGGCGTTTTTACTCCGTTTCATGCCATTGGTTCTTTGACCGAACATGAAAGCAATTTGTTCAAAAAACTGATTCATTTAAAATTGGACAGTAATCAAAAAGTGTTTCATGTTATCGAAAGACAATTGGTTTTAAAAATCCTTATCGATTATTATTCCTATCATTTGGATGGTTTTAAAAGACCAAAATCTTTGGAGGTTTTGAAAGAAGTTTTTTCTTAAATCATTTTTTTAAAGATTTGATTTGTTTTTTTTGGTCAATTTTTAATTTAATTCCTAATGAAATGATATCCAGTTCTTGTTCGAATGAGGGATTCGTCAAATTATAACTGTAAACATATTGGAGTTGGAATTTTAAATTTTCTGAACCTGCTTGAATAGTAAGGGCGGGTTCCAGTAGCCAATAGGCGTTATTTGTTTTTAAATAATTAGGGTCAAAACCTTCTAGATTTCCATTTGCATTGATGTCTTTGTATTTGAGATGGACAATTCTTGAAGAAAGAGAAGTTGTGAAGTGTTTTCGATTGTAACTTAAGCTTGGTTGGATTCCAACACGGTTGAATTTGGCGGATAAATTATTGATTCCAGACTTGTTGTTTTCAAGTTCAATTTTTCCAAAAGCAAGTAATCCGTAAGTTTCAAATGTAAAATTTCGAGCGATGTCTTTAAAATAACCTGCACCAATTTCTAACATTTTTCCTTTTGCTTTGAGGTCTTCAGAGGCATCGCCTAAATATCCTTTCTTTCCATTTTTAACCCAATCTCCATTTAATTGTAAGGCAAAGTGATTGGTAATGGCATGAGCAGCTTGAAATTCAAATCCTCTGGTATAGTCACTTTCATTATAGCCAATACCTAAATTAGTTTGACCTTTTGATTTCATAATAGGTATATTTTGAGAATTGGGCACATAGTATTCGGGGCCACATCCTAAGGTAAGGATTGTAATGATGAATAAAATTGTTTTCATGATGTTAGTTTTTAAATTATAAATTATGTTATTGATTTTGAATAGGAATAGTCGAAATCTCATTGGATGTTTTTGTTTTTTTCTTTAAATATTTCAATCCATTCGTGAAATATTATTATTAGTGGATTATATGATTTTATGTTTTTTGGCAATCCATATTTAATTTGAACTTCTTTTAACTCCGCTTGAAAAGTACCAAACAAACGATCGAATAGTATTAACACATTGCCATAGTTTTTATTTATATATTCCGGATTGGATGAATGATGTACACGATGATGGGAGGGTGAATTGAAGATTGAATCAAAGATCCAGAAATTTTTAATTATTTGAGTATGTTGTATAAATGAGAAGAGGAATCCTATTGTTTCAACTGAAAAGATCATAATTGGATTAAATCCGAGAAATAAAAGAGGAATCCAGAAAATATTATGTAAAATTAAATTGAGAAAAGGTGTTCGGGCTGCTGTTGTGAAATTGAAAAACTCAGAGGAATGATGGTTCACATGTATGGCCCATAATAATCTTTTTTCGTGACTAAGTCTGTGAAACCAGTAATAAACAAACTCATTTATAAAAAATAGAATTAAGTATGTTGTTACAGTTTCGGGTAATTTTATTGCTGAATATTGATATAAAAATGTCCATATTGCAATCCACACTCCTTTAGTTAATGCCCGGCTAATAACAGTTGATAAGCCGAAAAATACATTAACAAGGCAATCTTTAATGTTATATAAATTTAGCTTGTTACGAAGATTATAAAAGATTTCAATAGTAACAGCTGAAATATATATTACAAGAAAAATATAAAACGAAAAATTGGCAGTATTATTCATGACTCTGTTTTAAATATTTTTGACGATTGAATTTGGTTGAGAAATCATTGGTCTTAGATGTATTAGTTTTAATTTCAACGGTTTTAAAACTAAGTCATCTATAATTTTTAATTTAAGATTGAAGCGCTGTTTTGGAAATAACTAACTCTTGTCTCTAACGTGCTTGTTGTTGCACTCACCGTTACATTATTTAATTCTATCTGGGAGTAGTTCGTGATTTCGATTTCCGATGTTGTATGACTTAAATTTATTGACATGACTGTTAGCAATCATTTTAATAAAGAAGGCAGGCAGTAACTTATCAATTAACAAAAACAGTTTGTTCATGAAACCAGGAATGATAATCTCATCTCGATTTAATAAGCCTTTAATCGCTATTGATGCAACCTCTTCCGGATTCATGATGGATTGACGTGCCAACCAATGATTTGACTTATTGGTCATTATTGTTGTTGGATTCGTATTCATGCCTCCAGGGCAAATTACACTTACATTGATACCGTCGGAACTCAACTCAGCACGCAGGCTTTTTGAAAAAGAATAAACATAGGATTTAGTGGCGCCATACACCTGTTTTTTAGCCAGATAAAAGAAACAGCTCAGACTGCTTACATTTAAAATATGAGAAGGCATATTTGTTTTCAACATATCAAGAAACAGGCTGGTGAGCAGTGTCGTTACCATCACATTTAATTTCACTTGTTTTTGATAAAAATCGATATTTCCTTCTTTGAAGAACATGGTGCTTCCTAAGCCCACATTATTGATGAGCATATTAACAGAAAGATTCATTTGCTCAACTTCTTTGAAAAGCATCATGCAGTTCTCTTCAATAGAAAGGTCTTTCTCGATAGGAACCACATCTACTTTGTAATTTTTAATTATAAATTCAGCCAGTTGGTTGAGTCCGGAATCAGCTAATGAAACTAGAATTAAGTTCATTTTTCTTTTGGCACATTCTATTGCCAATGCTTTTCCGAATCCTTCGCTGGAACCGGTTATCAGGGTGTAAAGTTTAGTTTTCATGATTTTGATTTTTTAGTGAATGAATTGTGTGTTGCAGGCCTTCGGTGATAGGAGTGATTTTGTATCCTAAATGCTTGATGGCCTTGTCACTGCTGAAAATTTTATTGCAAAAAATTTGTTTGATGCTTTTATTGGTGATAAATGGTTCTTTACCTATTGTGTAAAATTGAATCCATTGGAATACCGATAAAATTTTAGCAAAGATTTCAGGGATTTCAATAAGTTTTGTTTTTGTTTCAGCAATGTTTTTTATCGTATTGAAAAAATCTTTATAAGAAATATTTTCTCCTCCCAGAATGTAATTTTCCCCAGATTTCCCTTTGTTTAATGCCAGAATGTGACCTTCAACCACATCGTCGATAAAACAGTAATTTGAAATTAGATGACTGGGTTTTGGGATAAAAGTGAGTTTGCCGTTTATGAAATTTTCAATCACTTTATTGATAGATATATCTTTTGTTTCCCTACAACTATGTCCGTAAATTTTTGAAGGAGATGCTATTACGGTATATAGTCCTTTTGATGCGTATTCTTTGACAAGTTTCTCTGCTTGTGATTTTGTGGTGTCATAATCGCAGGAGAAAGGTGTTGTTCGCAAATCGTTTTCTGTTAATGCTTTTCCATCAGATGGTCCAATAACGCTGCAACTGCTGGTAAACAGAAATTTTTCTACTCCTGTTTCCAGAGATTTTTGAAGTAAGTTTTGGGTTCCTTCAATATTAATTTTGTAAAATTGAGAAGCATCGTTATTAAATATTTTTACCATAGCAGCAACATGATACACTTGTTTACATCCTTTGATTGCCACAGATATGGATGGAAGATCGGTTATGTCACCTTGAAATACCTTGATATTTATATGCTTAGGAATATTGAAAGAATTGGGGTTTCTAACCAATATATGTATTTCATTATTTTGTTCGGCTAAGGTAAGTGCCAGCTTGTGGCCAATTTGTCCTGTAGCTCCAGTAATTAAAATTTTCATGACTTTAATGTTTTTAATCGTGTTAAATCTAATCGGTAAAAATTAATTTCGTAGGCCAATGAAAATGCTATATGTAGCAGTATGGCCGGCCAAACAGCATTAAATAAGAAACTAAATAAACAGGCTGTAATTCCGAAAGGGATACAGGCTAAGATTTCTTTTCGGCTGTTGAACATGTGTAATAAAACATAGAGAAAGATATTGAGCGTAATGGCTAAAGGTCTTCCTGTAGCTGAGGCAGTTTCGAAAAGCAAACCTCCTCTGAACCATAATTCGTAAGAAAACAGGAATAAGGCTCTTGTTATAAAATAAGTAATAAAAAAAAGAGTCGATAGCTGAAAATCACTTTCTGAGTTGTCTTTTTTTTCGTGAGCAGATTTACTTTCTTTAAAAGCAATAAGCAGGATTACAATAAAAGTTAGAACATAAAGTAGTACGTTTTTTATTTCTATTGTTTGAAGGTCAATCAATGTATTTAAAAAGAAATCTTTTAATATGAATATAGGAACTAATCCGAGCCAAATGGCACCAATAAAATGTGCATATAACAACTGTTTGGGTTTTGAAGTAAAATCTCCGTTGTCATCAATCAGTCTTTGACTACTATCTTTGATGCTTTTTTGGTTAAATACAAAAAAGAGAGTATAACTAATGAGGTATAGTAAAAAAGTAGTTGTAGGTTGCATGATTTTCTTTTTAATATTTAATAATTATTTCTGCGATATAGAATTTATGTTGCATCTTAACTTTAACACAAATGCCTTCTTTGTAGTAGTAGCAGTTGTAGTTCCCATTTGGAAATTTCATTCGGTATCCTCCGTCATCTGCTTTTGACAATTTGATAAAACGTTGTTGATTGTCACAATACACTTCTTCGGCATTTTTAGGTTCTTGAAAGAAGAGACTTAGCAAATTGGTGTCAATCTTAGGGCACGAAAGTTTGGTTTTTTTGTCGTTTTCGATAATCTCATATTCATTTTCGACGAATCGGATTTCTTTGTTGAGATTGGTTTTGCCGTTGGTTTTTCTGAATTGGGAAGAATAAATTAGTTTACCGTTTTCATAAGTAGATGTTTCTTTGGAAAACACAGTGATTGGAAAAATAAGATTGGTTTTAATTTCAGAGACCAATAGTAGATCAGATTTATTTCCGACGTCATTTTTTTCAAGTCGAAGCCAGCCTATATTATTGCCGCTAAACATTACTTTGTAATCAAGTCGTGAGTTTTGAGAAAAAGATACAAGTGGTATAAAGGGTAGTAGTGTTGTGCAAAAACAAATTAGAAGTTTAGTGATATTAGTTTTTATGTAAGAAGCTATTTTTAGTGAGTTCGATAAAATATTTTGGGCGAGATATTTTTTTAATAAGGTGTAACAAATGATTAGTAACATGATTTCTACGATTTAATTTTCTGAAAATGTAAAATCATCAAAAACAAAATCACTGTTTAAATTTTCTATTGGGATTGTAACGGGTTGCTCGAAAGAAGTTATAAAGGTTATTTCTTTTAACATAGATGTATTTTGTGTTTTGATTTCTGAAATTAGAGTGGTTTTTTGAATATTGTATTTTGATACAATTAGGGAGCTGTCATTTACAGATAATAGTGCTGTTTTTTCAAACAGAGGAATTTGTTTTACTATATAATTCTTATCAGTAAATAAGGGAGTGTCTTTCGAATCTATAGCTGCATAAGTATGACAACTTTGGATGAAGAAAGAAATTACGATTAAAGGTGAAGTAGAAGTTTCCATAACTTTGAGATTTTAATTTCTACCTCAAAATTATAGCTGGCAAAAAGAAGCGTTATCCCAGATTGTCTATTTTGCAGAAATCGGGATACATTGAATAATATAGGACTACTAAGTCTTACATTTCTTTGTATTCTGAAGGAGTTTGGGAAGTGAATTTTCTAAAAGCGGTGTAGAAAGTTGATTTGGAGTTAAAGCCACATTCGAGCCCGATAGCTACGTTGGTATAGGCTGAATAATTTGGGTTTGTTAGATATTTTTTGGCTTTTTCGACTCTTAAATAATTTATGTAATCCGAAAAATTATAGCCACTTTCCTGATTGATTAAATGCGAAAGTTTACTGGTACTGATATTCATTTCGGAAGCCAGTTTTTCTAAACTAAAAGTGGGATCGATGTATCTTTTGTTTTTTTCAATATAATTCTTAACAGGCTTAAATTTGCTGTCATTTGATTGGACGGTAACATGATTGTTTTCTTTGCTTTTTTCTTCCATTAAAATAGCTTTTCTTAATTCAATTCGCTCTGTCATTAGAGAATAATTGTAAAATCCCTGGTAGCTTATCCAATATAATAATGTAGTGGTGCTCAGGCGTAAAGGATAGTATATTAAAACCTCGGGATTTAATGTTTTGTCTAGGTTTAATAAAATAGCACAAACCCACATCAGAATAATGATGCCGCCTAAAAACATTAAATTCCGTAACCATTTTAAGTTGTCAAAGGCTAATACTTGCTGGTATAAATCGGTGTATTTGAATAAGATTAAGATTGTTTTTACAAAAAGAAATATAGAATAGGAGGCATTTACAATTTCTTCAATTTGCACATATTTTGCGATAAAAAAACTTTTATCCAGATGATAATAACTTGGGAATAGAGCAATTCGGATTAGTATTTCTATAATAAATATAGAGAAAGAAATATATACATAGGAGGAAATCTTTTTTTCAATCTTTAGATAATGTGTTAGGAAGACATAAAAAGAAGGCAGAATTAGAACATACCATGGAATTTGTAATCTTTTTATAAAAAAAGGGGCTTCTATTAGAAATGTTTCTAATGAAAAAGCTTGAAGATTATTAAGTATTAAAAAAGCAATAACAAGATTGAGATAAAGGATAGCCTTATCTGTTTTCTTTTTGAAGCATAGTGTTGTGATTATGAATATAATCCCAAGTAGTACTCCAGATATCATTACAAAATCAAATACTTTTTTCATCTTTTTTAGAATTAACTGATTCCATTAAATTCTTATGCTAAGGATATATTATAAAAATGCTGATAGTTATAATTTGAAACGGTATGCTGCACTCAATTTAATAAACGAACCGTCAGCTCTGCTGGTTTCATTGATTGTATTGCCGTTTTCTGTGGAGCTGGTTCTAATTTTTCTAAAAAGGCTCCAGCCCGGTTCTATGGTAATGCAAATAGGTTTACTGAGATAATAATCTAAAAACAAAGAGAGTTGGTTGTCATATAGTGTTACATATTGTTGGTTGGTAATTCGGTAGCTGTTCATCGGGGCACGAAAAGTCAATCCACTGTATAATTTTGTATTCCATTTATGTTCAAATGTTAGTCGGCCGGGTAGTAATCCAAAAATATAATTGAAGTCATTTATTTGCCAATTCAAACCTGCTATCGGGATGACAAACCAGCCAAAAAATTCTTTATTGGCATAGACGCCAAAACGGATTTTTTTGTTTGTTTTTTTTGAAAAAGTAGTAAATACGATGGTGCCAAATTGAAAACTATTATCCATAAATAATTTTTCGCCATTCCAACTCAACATAGTTAATAAAGTAAGTGACCATTTTGAATTTCCTATTGGAGTGATTATACCCATTGGCAAACGTAATGATTGTATCACAGGAAATTGATGGTTAGTATCTTCCAGATTGATTTGAGTGTTACTGTAAAATGGACTGATAAGAAAATAATGGTTGTTCTTTATTTTTATGGGGAGTTCGCTGCTTATTTCTGAAATTTTGAAAAGAGAAGTTTCGTATTGGTTGTTTTTAAATGCATTCGTATGCCTTACTTGAAGTGGTTCAAAGTAGGATTGTGAAAAAAGAGGTGTTGTGAACAATATGAATAATAAACTTCGTAACATGATTTGAGTTTTATTAGTGATAGAATTCTCTTTTCAATATTTCTAACCCATTGTTTTATGGGTTAAATGTTAAAATTGCAGCTGTATAATGTCTTAATTTCTTTATTTATATGAGGTGTTTATCAAATTTAGTCATAATAAATTGAAATTTAATATTTTATGTACAAAACTGAATTCGAGATCAACGAAGGGTTTTACTTCGTTTCATGCCATCGGATGGTTTTAAAAGACCGAAATCTCTAGAAGTTTTGATGGAAGTTTTTTCATGATTTTCTAAATAGTTAATATTAACAAAATATTAACATGTACAATTACGGAACGAACGTTCCGTAATTGTACATTTGTATTATCAAATTGTAATAATCATTAAAAAATAATAAAATGAACAAATTATCAAACAAGATTGCCATTGTTACCGGAGGAAATAGTGGAATTGGTTATGCAGCCGCCAAAGATTTTAAAGAAAATGGTGCAAAAGTTATAATTACTGGAAGAAATGAGCAAGCTACATTTAAAGCAGCCCAAGAATTAGGAATAACCGGAATAGTTTCTGATCAATCTGATTTGAAATCAATTGATAGTTTGGTCGATGAGGTGAAATCAAAATTTGGAAAAATTGATATCGTTTTTTTAAATGCTGGATTGGCTGCTTTTGCACCTTTAGATCAGGCTTCAGAAGAACATTATGATGCCATTATGAATGTAAATGTGAAAGGAGTTTATTTTACATTGCAAAAATTACTTCCAATTTTAAATGATGGAGCTTCTGTTGTGCTAAATACATCAATTAACGCATCGGTTGGAATGCCAAATTCTAGTGTATATGCAGCAAGCAAAGCGGCATTGTTATCTTTAAATCGCGTTTTTGCTACTGAATTAGCTCCAAGAAAAATTAGAATTAATGCTATTTCTCCTGGTCCGGTAGAAACACCACTTTATGGGAAATTAGGTTTGAATCAAGAAGAAGTTGACGGTTTTGGAAAAATTTTGGGCGAAAAAATTCTTTTGAAACGTTTTGGGCAGGCTGAAGAAATTGCAAAATCGGTTACTTTTTTAGCTTCTGCTGACGCTTCATTTATCACTGGAACGGAGTTGGTCGTTGATGGTGGTTTGACTGTTAATTCTGTGGTTTAATTATTTTTTTTGATTAAATTTGGAATGATTGTTCCAAATGATTAGCTTTGTATATAAATTATATACAAAGCTTTTTTTATGTCACGTACCAAGCAATTTAAAGAAGAAGAGATTCTTGATAAAGCGATTTCGCTTTTTTGGGATAAAGGATTTAATGGAGCTTCGGCACAAGACTTAGTCGATAATTTAGGGATTAGTCGTTCAAGCATTTATGATACATTTAGCGATAAGCGAACACTTTTTATAAAAGCTTTACAGCAATATCGTAAGAAAGCAGGCGATGGACTGAAAGAAGTATTGGCTGATTCAAAAGATGTAAAAGAAACAATTCGTGCAATTTTTCAACAAGCTGTTTTGGAAACCTTGCAAGCTTCAGAAAACAAAGGTTGTTTTATGGTAAATACAACAACCGAATTGGCAATTCACGATAACGAAATTGCAAAAATTGTAAACGATAATCGCACCGAAACACAGAATTTTTTCTTTGAAGCTATTCAAAGAGGTCAAGAAATTGGTACGATATCGAAAGATAAAGACGCCTTAGCTTTGTCACGATTTATTTTTAATAGTTATTCGGGTATTCGAGTATCTGCAAGGTCTTCAGGAATAGATAAATCCACCTTAGATGATATTGTAAAAGTGACACTCTCGGTTTTAGATTAAAATAATAAATAAACTGCGATATCGATATGCCTTTTTTCGAAATGAACGAAGGTGTTTTTACTCCTTTTCATGCCATTGGTTCTTTGACCGAACATGAAAGCAGTTTGTTCAAAAAACTCATTCAGTTAAAATTGGACAGTAATCAAAAAGTATTTCATGTTATCGAAAGACAATTGGTTTTAAAAATCCTCATCGATTATTATTCCTATCATTTGGATGGTTTTAAAAGACCAAAATCGCTTGATGTTTTGAAGGAGGTTTTTTCTTAAATTTTTATGATTATCCGAATTATTAAGGACGGTACACAGACCTGTCTGCCGACAGGCAGGTGAAACTGATTTTAATAGATTATTGCAGATTGTAATTTACAAAAAGTTATGAAAAATCCGTTTTTAGCTGTTCAATTAGTCAGGGCAAATGCGCCAAATCAAGAAATAAAAAAGTAGACACTAATTCCGCGAATTAACACAAATTTAGATGTCATAATATTCCACGAATCTGCCAAAAGGCAGATATAAATTGGTGTAATTTATTTTAAAATCATTACTATTTGTGTTAATTCGTGTAATTCGTGTCAAAAATAAATTATCTCGTCCTATAATTTAATGACATTAGCCTTCGTCTTTCTTTTTTATAGTGTATTACTTATAAAAAAAATCAAAAAAAGAACTAAAAAAACTACAAAATAAAAGAAAAATAGTTTAGCTTTGGGAGTATAATCTTATTAATTATCAACCATTAAAAAACTATTTTATGTCAAATTTACTCAACAACCGTGTAAACACTACGGCTACGGCAGCACAACTAACAGCAGTAAAAGCCGCTTTTCAAACCATTTTAACTAATCTTCCTTTTCTGGTGGGGCTTACTGCCGACGAAAGGAAATCCTTAAACGCCATTGATGTCAACAACAAAGCCTTTGCCGAAGATGCCCTTAATGCTGCGGTAAACAATCCCACACTGGTTCCAGGCTATATTTTGGTGCCTAATATGCAAAGCGACCTGACTCTTTTTGCCCAAATGGACGAAATCTCGGGATTAGCGAACCAATTGTGCGAACGCATTGATGATACTAAAATGCTGGCGGGTAGCGAAGCCTATAATACAGCACTTAGCCTGTATAAATCCTTTGGGGCTGCCGCCGATGCCGGAGTACTGGGTGCCGACAGTATTGTCGATCAACTTAAAACTCGTTTTGCAAGCAAAACAACTAGTGAGCCGGTTACTGCACCTCCAGTACCTCCAACTTCATAAAATTAAAAACTAATGCTGTTAAAAAGGCCTAGTTTCCATACCTAGAAAAGCCACCCCGCCCGCTGGGCACCCCTCCAGAGGAGGGGAAATTACGCGACTTCCCCTCCTCTGGAGGGGTGCCTGCAAGGCGGGGTGGTTTATTACGATAGTAAACAGCATTTCCAGCCCCATTGACTAATGGGGCTTTTTTATATCCTATAAGGGGTGTAAAAAGCCCCTTATAGATACTATAAGAGTCATAAAAAGTCTTTTTTAAGTATTATAATAGACTTTTTTTAGTACTAAATAGCCTTTTTTAAGTACTATTTAGAGAGTTTTTTAGTTCCTAAAGATACTTTTAAGTACCCTCTAGGGCGTTTTTTAGTACTATTACGCCTTTTTTTAGGTCTAAAGTAGTAAAATGATACGCTGAATTTGCTTATATTTGACACTATTCCTCTAAAAAATAACGCATTATGCCCGATAGCACTAACCCAGCCAAAGCTGAACAATACCCTCCAATAGGTAATTTTATCCATTACCACATTACGCAGCAAATCCAATCCAAAAGCACAATTGCCAAGGCAATGGGTATAGCTCCTAAAGGATTAAGGGCTTATTTTAAGAGGGATTCTCTGCAATTTGCTGTTTTGTGGAGACTAAGCCTGGTGCTGAAACACAATTTTTTGGCACAGTTGGGCGAATACCTGCCCTACCGTTTTGAAACCATACAGGAAAAAGCCCTAAAAAAAGAACTGGCAGAAAAAAACGCTCATATTCAAAAACTGGAAATCCAGCTCGAAACCTTAAGGGAAATGATACAGAAGTAGGGGTTTTGTAAGAATTATTTATATATTAGCGAAAAAATAATGTATAACAGTTGTCATACATATCTACCCTAAAATGGGAGGCTTTGTATGATTTTGTCATACTTATAAACGAGTTAGCGGTCAGGCTACGACAGACAAGACGTAAAAAACAACAGAAAAACTATAAATGGGACTTAAACCTTACGACAGAAAAATAAGCCAAATATTCAATAACATTCAATATGATGTTGACTTTTACCAAAGAGAATATAAATGGAATGACGAACTTGAATACAAACCAGTCTCATCATTACTCAAAGATATTTTTTACAGATTTGATCTTGAAAAATATAATCCTAATCAAGGAATCAATCAAGAAAGTACCGATAAACTTGAATGGTACTATCTAAATACTTTTATGACAAACCTTATCAAAGGAAAAAAGTACATTGTTGACGGACAACAAAGACTTACTACTTTGACATTGGTTTCAATTGGACTATATCACTTAGCAATTAAACATAACCTTGAACAACATCTAATTGACTCATTAAAAAACTCAATTGTAGGTGTAACTGAATTTGGAAAAACATTTTGGATGGGATTCAAGGATAGAAAAAATGCACTTGAAGATGTTTTAGAGAACAACACAGACTTTACAAAAAGAAATGCTGACAATATTATTTCAGAGAGAAATATTTATAAAAACTATTTAGTTATTCTAAACAGTTTAGACGCAAAATTTGTAACACCACATAAATTACAAACATTCATTTCTTATTTCAGACATAGAGTTTACCTCATAGAAATTGAAATTGACAAAGACAAAGATGTTGCAATGGTCTTTGAGGTAATTAATGACAGAGGAATTCCATTAAAACCTTATGAAATCTTAAAAGGCAAAATATTAAGCCAAATTGATATTGCAGACAGAGAAAAGTATATAGGAATTTGGGAAACTCAAATTGAGAAAATTGAAAAAAATGGAGAAAATGAAATTGATGAATTTTTTGGATTTTATTTTAGAAGTAAATTTTCAGACAACGCAGAACAGTACAGTAAACTTGATAAAACAAGATACCATAAAACCATCTTTCTTGACGAATATGAACTGAAAATAGGTTTGAAAAACAATGAAGAAAAGGCAAGATACTTTGTTGAAAAAACTTTACCTTACTTTTCAGATGTTTACGTTGAAATGCTTAAATATTACAATGACTACTATAAAGACTTTGAATTTGTTTATTTCAATAAGCTGAATGATATGGACGGACAATTTGTTTTGACTTTATCTTCAATTGAATTGGAAGATAAAATGCGAAATGAAAAATTAAAATTAGTTCCAAAATATTTTGATAAATTTTTTAGTCTACTAAACTTAACCAATAGCTATAAATCAAACGAATTTAATACAAATGTTATTTCTCTATCAATTGCTATTAGAAACGCAACAATAGATTTAGCAAAAACGAGTTTTGACAATCAACTTCTGACAGCAGTTAAAAAGAAATACGATAGAGAAACATTGGATGAAGCATTTAAATATGAATTTTTCAAAAATGTTGGTTACAACGACTTTGGTAGAACATTTTTGAGATATTATTTTGCACGAATTGACCATTATATAAGCGATTTTTCAAACGAAAGTGAATATGGAACTTATTATCAACTTGTATCACAATCACAAGGTGGAAATGTTTATCATATTGAACATATCATTACAAATCACGAGGACAACTTAAAAATATTTGCCGACGAAGAAGAGTTTAATTCTCAAAGGAATAGACTTGGTGGGCTTTTACTTTTAAAAGGAAAAGATAATCAATCTTCAGGAGACGAACTTTATTCTGAAAAACTGAAAACATACAATGTGACAGGAACATATTATGCAAGAACGTTACTCTCTGATATGTATCATAAGAAAGTGACTTTTGCGAAGTTTATAAAAGACAACAATTTAAATTTCAAACCATATCCAACTTATGGAAAAGACGAAATTGAAGAACGACATACATTGCTTTATGAATTAACAAAACGAATATGGGAATAAGCCCGACCGCTAACACACGCTACAACGGATTTGGGCAATTGGCTTAATGGAAAGTTGGTTTTGTATTTGGAATATTTGGCAAATCCGAAAATAGGGTTAATTTAGTCCCAAACCCGCTGTAGTGCGGAAATGTTTTCCGTGCCCACAAAGATGAGCAACTTGTGGAGTTACTTGATGAGATCCTTCCTTCGTCAGGATGACAAGTTTGCGGTAAAAACCAGAGCAACCCGATCGCTCGGATATACGTAAACGTTAGCGCAGTTTTGAAGTTTCGGGATGCATTCTGTGTCCCCAACAGTGAGCAAATAATCAATAAAAACTAGACAAAATAATATACTTTTTCGAGTTTCTCGCGGAGATGCTTCCTACGTCAGCAGGAAAAGTTTGTGGATAGTTGGATTTAGAAAACGGAACCGATGGCTCGGACTTATAGATAAAGGGTAGCGCAGTCCCGTACCGAAATTTCGGTATCGGGATGCCTGTACCCATTTAGTGAATCAAATGCAATAAAAAGAAAGTTCTAACAGTTTTAATGCTTACAACTTTCTTGTTTTTTGTAAAAACCTTCTGTAATTGTGTTTATTCGCTCTTTTTTCTTTCCTCTTTTCTCTATTTTCCTCAAAATTCCTTACTTTCGCACCTCGATTTAGAAAAGGATAAAATGAGTACAAAATTTACTGAATACAAAGGACTTGACTTGCCAACAGTAGCGTCGGAAGTTCTGGATTTTTGGAAGAAAGAAAATATATTTGAAAAGAGTGTAACTACTCGCGAAGGTGCTGAGCCTTACGTGTTTTTTGAAGGTCCGCCTTCAGCAAACGGATTACCGGGAATTCACCACGTAATGGCACGTGCTATTAAAGATATTTTTTGCAGATATAAAACTCAAAAAGGTTTTCAGGTAAAAAGAAAAGCGGGTTGGGATACTCACGGATTGCCTGTAGAATTAGGTACTGAGAAAGAACTTGGAATTACAAAAGAAGATATTGGTAAAACAATTTCTATCGAAGAATATAACGAAGCGTGTAAAAAAACCGTGATGCGTTATACCGACGTATGGAATGATTTGACCGAAAAAATGGGGTATTGGGTAGATATGGAAGATCCGTATGTGACTTATAAGCCTAAATATATGGAGTCTGTTTGGTGGCTTTTAAAACAAATCTACGATAAAGGTTTGTTGTACAAAGGATATACTATTCAGCCTTATTCTCCAAAAGCAGGAACAGGATTGTCTTCTCACGAAGTAAACCAGCCGGGAGCTTACAGAGATGTTACTGATACTACGATTGTGGCTCAGTTCCTCACCCCAGCCCTCTCCGAAGGAGAGGGAGGTATTGAGGAAAATACCGTGTTAAAAGCATTTGGTTTAAGCGCAAACTTTCCCCTCCCTTCGGGAGGGGTTAGGGGTGGGATTTATTTCTTGGCTTGGACGACAACTCCCTGGACATTACCTTCAAATACTGCTTTAACCGTTGGTTCAAAAATCGATTATGTTTTAGTAAAAACGTTCAATCAATATACTTTTGAGCCAATTAATGTTGTTTTGGCTAAGAATTTAGTTGGAAAGCAGTTCGGAAAAGGATTCTTTGCAAGCGAAGATAACGCTGATTTTGACAAAGTAAAAAATGGCGACAAACAACTTCCGTACAAAATATTGGCAGAAGCAAAAGGGGCTGATTTAGTTGATATTCGTTACGAGCAATTATTGCCATACACTTTGCCATACCAAAATCCGGAAAATGCATTTAGGGTAATTGCCGGAGATTTCGTTACTACAGAAGACGGAACTGGAATAGTTCATACAGCACCAACTTTTGGTGCTGATGATGCTAAAGTAGCAAAAGAAGCAAAACCAGAAGTACCACCAATGTTGGTTTTAGACGAAAACGGTACTGCAGTTCCATTGGTAGATTTACAAGGGAAATTCACTTCACACATGGGTGACCTTGCTGGTAAATATGTGAAAAACGAATATTACGATGCTGGACAAGCACCAGAGCGTTCGGTTGATGTTGAAATTGCTATTCGATTAAAAGAAGAAAATAAAGCTTTCAAAGTTGAAAAATACGTGCACAGTTACCCACACAGTTGGAGAACAGATGAGCCGTTATTGTATTATCCGCTAGATTCCTGGTTCATTAAAGTAACCGATGTAAAAGATAGAATGTTCGACCTGAACGAGACTATCAATTGGAAACCAAAATCTACTGGTGAAGGACGTTTTGGAAACTGGTTGAAAAATGCCAATGACTGGAACTTGTCTCGTTCCAGATATTGGGGAATTCCGTTGCCAATTTGGAGAACGGAAGACAAAAAAGAAGAAATTCTTATTGGTTCTGTTGAAGAATTGTACAATGCGATCGAGAAATCTATCGAAGCTGGTTTTCAAAAAGAAAACCCGTTTAAAGGTTTTGAAATCGGAAATATGTCTGAATCAAATTATGATTTAATTGATTTACACAAAAATGTAGTCGATGAAATTACTTTAGTTTCGGCTTCAGGCCAACCAATGAAACGCGAAAGCGATTTAATTGATGTTTGGTTTGATTCGGGAGCAATGCCTTATGCACAATGGCATTATCCTTTTGAAAACAAAGATAAAATTGACGAGAATAAAGATTTTCCTGCGAATTTTATCGCCGAAGGTGTCGATCAAACCCGTGGATGGTTTTATACTTTACATGCTATTGGAACTTTGGTTTTTGATAAAGTAGCGTATAAAAATGTAGTTTCGAATGGTTTGGTTTTGGATAAAAACGGACAAAAAATGTCGAAACGTTTAGGAAACGCAACAGATCCTTTTGAAACAATTGCAGAATACGGTCCTGATGCTACGCGTTGGTACATGATTTCAAATGCGAATCCTTGGGATAACTTGAAATTTGATATTGAAGGAATTGCTGAGGTTCGTCGTAAATTCTTTGGAACTTTATACAACACCTATTCGTTCTTTTCATTATATGCCAATATTGATGGATTCAAATATGATGAAGCTGAGGTGCCGTTGAATGAAAGACCGGAAATTGACCGTTGGATTTTATCAGAATTACATAGTTTAATCAAATTAGTTGATGAATGTTATGCTGATTATGAGCCAACAAGAGCTGCTCGTGCCATTTCTGATTTCGTACAGGAAAACTTGAGTAACTGGTACGTTCGTTTGTGTCGTCGTCGTTTTTGGAAAGGCGAATATGCTCAGGATAAAATCGCGGCTTACCAAACCTTATATACTTGTTTGTTAACAGTAAGTAAACTGAGTGCCCCAATAGCTCCGTTCTTTATGGACAAGCTTTACAGAGATTTAACTTTGGCAACACAATCGGAAAAATTTGATAGTGTACATTTGGCGGAATTTCCAAAATACGTTGAAAACTTTGTTGATAAATCGTTAGAGAGCAAAATGCAGAAAGCACAGACCATTTCATCACTGGTTTTATCACTGCGTAAGAAGGAGATGATTAAGGTACGCCAACCGTTGCAAAAGGTAATGATACCAGTACTTGACGAGAAACAGAGAGCTGAAATTCAGGCAGTTTCTGACCTGATAAAAGCAGAGGTAAACGTGAAAGAAATCGAACTTTTAGACGATGCTTCAGGAGTGTTAGTAAAACAAATTAAGCCTAATTTTAAAGCACTTGGGCCGCGTTTTGGAAAAGATATGGGGTTGATTTCTAAAGAGATACAAGGTTTTTCTCCGGAACAGATTAACCAATTGGACAAGGAAGGAAGCTTAAGTATTGTTATTGCAGGAAAAGACGTAACTTTATCATTAGAGGATGTCGAGATTACATCTCAAGATATTGAGGGTTGGTTGGTAGCCAATTCAAACGGAATAACCGTAGCACTTGACATTACAATCTCTGAAGAATTGAAGAAAGAAGGAATTGCAAGAGAGTTAGTCAACAGAATCCAGAACATCAGAAAAGATTCAGGATTTGAAGTAACGGACAAGATTAAGGTCTATTTGCAAAACAATGCTGTTTTAGAGGCAGCAGTAAATGAAAATGATGGATACATCAAATCAGAAACACTAACTGAGGAGTTGGTTTTTGAAGGGCATATTGAGAATGGCACAGAAATTGAATTTGATGACATTAAAACGAAAATAACAATTACAAAATAATATTGATTATGGTAGATGAAGCAACACGATACTCAGACGCCGACTTGGCAGAGTTCAAAGAGATAATTCAAAAGAAAATTGAAAAAGCACAAGCTGATTTAGATTTGATAAAAAGCGCCTATATGAATGACTTGAATAACGGTACGGATGATACGTCACCAACATTCAAAGCTTTTGAAGAAGGTAGTGAAACTATGTCTAAAGAAGCGAACTCTCAATTAGCTATTCGTCAGGAAAAATTCATACGCGATTTAAAGAATGCTTTATTCCGTGTAGAGAATAAAACTTACGGGATTTGTAAAGTAACAGGTAAACTAATTGGCAAAGAAAGATTAAAAATTGTTCCTCATGCTACAATGAGTATTGAGGCAAAAAATCTTCAGCGATAATAATTGAAATCCCAATATTGAAATTCCAAATTCCAACCTTAATTGTAAAATTATTGGAATTTGGAATTTAATTTTTTATAAATTACTATTTTTGCGCACTTAAAATTTTTAAAATGTCATTACGAAAAGCGTATCTACTCATCTTCGTTGTATTACTAGTTGATCAGATTTCTAAAATATATGTAAAAACTAATTTTATATTAGGAGAAGAAGTTGAAGTTTTCAATTGGTTTAAAATTCATTTTATAGAAAATGAAGGAATGGCTTGGGGAACTGAAATTCCTGGTGCTTACGGAAAATTGTTTCTTACTTTGTTTCGATTAGTTGCCGTTGGAGGTATTGGATATTGGTTGTGGGATTCGGTAGAAAGAAAGCACAGTAGTAATTATTTAGTTGTGGCCATTGCTTTAATTTTAGCAGGAGCGTTTGGAAATATTATTGACTCGGTTTTTTATGGAGTTATTTTTGACGATAGCAGTTCACAATTAGCAACCTTATTTTCAAACCAACCTTACGGTCAATATTTTCATGGAAAAGTAGTCGATATGTTTTACTTTCCGTTTTGGCATGGAAGTCTTCCAGAATGGTTACCACTTTGGGGCGGAAGAGATTTTACTTTTTTTAATGCTATTTTTAACGTTGCCGATATGGCAATTTCAACAGGAGTTGGAATTTTGATTGTTTTTAACAAAAAAGCATTTCATCATAAAGAGGCATAACTTTAGGATTGCATCGAAGTATATAAAAAGAAAGACCTATTTCATTAATTGAGATAGGTCTTTCTTTTATAGGATTATTTGTTTTGTCCTGGAGCATAACGTTTGGCACTTTTTTCACCGGTAATTTTTTTGGCTTGTCCAGGAGGAAGTGGTTTCGATTTATAAGAACTTGTTCTTGATGTGGTTCCAATTCCAATTGCGCAACTGGATAAAGAAATAGAAAATATGGCAATTAAAATAATGGCATATAATCTTGATTTTTGAATCTTTTTCATAAATATAATGAGGCTTTGTATTTTACGAAGGTACAGATTTAAAATGAGACTAATTTTTAAGTTTAAACTCAAGTCGTTTTTAGAATTTCTGAATTTAAAAACGGTAGATTTCATTTGGAGTCACACAGTAATTCAATTGCATATCACCTTCGTGAACATCTTCTATCAATTCTTCGGCTTCAAAGAAGGAAAGACCTATTTTAATGGTTTCAGCTTGGCATTCGCTTAAGAATTTATCATAAAATCCTTTACCGTAACCCACACGATGTCCTTTTTTGTCAAAGGCTAAAAGTGGAATGAAAACAACCTCTATTTTTTTAGCAGGAACTTCTATGCCGTCAACCGGTTCAGGAATATTGTATTGGTTTTTTTTGATTTTGGTATTATCGGTTAAAAGATAATGTGTCATTTCTCTCGTCTCAAAATCACTTTTTGAAATGATGATTTCTTTGTCTTTCCCTGAAAGAAGGTGTAAAATCAACTCGGTATCTACTTCTTGATGTTCTGTAATAGCTAAAAAAACATGAAAGTAGTTTTTGTCCCAAACAGGAAGTTTGAGCAATTGATTGGCAATGGCTAAACTCATTTCTTCCATTTCGTTTTCAGAAAGTTGTTTTCGCAGTGTTTTGTATTTTAAGCGTAATTCTTTTTTATTGTTGTTCATTAACTAATGTTTTTGAAATATGATAAATAGCATCTCCCTGGTAAACAATAGGCGAATGATTGGCATTAATAATATAACCGTCATTAGGTGCTTTTATTTTTCGTTCAAATTTACCAAATGGATCGGTAATAGTGGCCAGTACCATTCCTTTTTTGACAAAAGTACCAATGCTGTTCGAATTGTGTAATAAGCCCGAATGGTTGGCTCTAATCCAAGTCGATTTTTCGATGTAAATGCTATCTTCTTTGTTTTTATTGACTTTGTGTTTTGGATCAAGCATGTCTAGATGTTCTAAAAAACGTTTTACACCTTCTAAACCAATATTAGCAATGTCGTCATTAATGTCTAATGATTTTCCGCCTTCAAAAAGCAGCATTTTTACATTGGATTTCTGACTTGAATTTCTAAAGGAACCCGCAATATTTTTTGAATATAAGGTAAAAGGAGCATTAAAAACATCGGCTAAGATTTTAAGCGCATCATTGTTGGGTTCGAGGCGTATTTGCGGAGCATTAAATCTACCCGCTCCACCAGCGTGAAAATCTACAGCATAATCAACAATAGGCATTATTTCGGTTAAGATGTGATGCGCAAATTGACTAGCGAGCGAACCTTTTTTACTCCCCGGAAATACTCGGTTTAAATCTCTGCCGTCTGGAAATTCTCTGGATTTGTTAATAAAACCAAACATATTGATGATAGGAATACAAATGATAGTTCCTTTTTTAGGTTTATTAATTTTCTTAGTAATGATTTGGCGTACAATTTCAATTCCGTTTATTTCATCGCCATGAATTCCTGCCGAAAACAGCACCACAGGGCCATCTATTTTAGAACGCTGAATGATTATTGGGATTTTTAACTTGGCCGAATTGTGCAATTTAGCAATTTCCATATCGATGGTTTTGCTTTCACCAGGCAAAATAGTCTCTCCTAGGATTGTGATGGGTTTTGTGTTTCGCATTGCAGAATTAAAAAGTTAAATGTAGAAATAATTATTTGTAATTCGTAAATTTGATTAGAATTCAAATAGTAGCTTTAAATCAGTGTGATTTTGGGCTTTTTTAATGTTTTCTATCTTTTTTGAAACAAAATTCTAATGCAAAAAACAGCTCTCGAACTTCAAATTCAAACTTTACCAGACGGCCCCGGTGTTTATCAGTATTATGATAAGGAAGGCAAAATCTTGTATGTAGGTAAAGCCAAGAATTTAAAAAAACGAGTTTCTTCTTATTTTAATAAAATTCACGATACGGCAAAAACTAATGTGCTGGTTAAGAAAATTGTAACCATAAAACACATTGTAGTTCCTACAGAGACTGATGCGCTTTTGCTGGAAAATAATTTGATAAAAACGCTTCAGCCACGTTACAATGTATTGTTGCGGGATGATAAAAGTTATCCGTGGATTTGTATTAAGAAAGAACCTTTTTCGAGAATATTTTCTACGCGAAGAATGGTCAAAGACGGTTCTGAATATTTTGGACCTTATACCAGTTTCAAAACAGTCCACACCATTTTAGATTTAATCAAAGAATTGTATCCGCTTAGAACTTGTAATTATGATTTAAGCGAATCGAATATTGAAAGTGGTAAGTTTAAGGTTTGTCTCGAATATCATATTGGCAACTGCAAAGGCCCTTGTGAAGGCTACGAATCATTAGAAGATTACCAGAAACAAATTAGCGCTATTAGAGAAATTCTGAAAGGGAATTTTAAAGATAGTATGAAAGATTTCAAAAAGTTAATGATGGATTTGGCACAGCAAATGCATTTTGAAGAAGCACAAAAAATAAAAGATAAAATAGAAATTTTAGAGAATTATCAGTCGCGTTCAACGATTGTGAATCCTAAGATTACCAATATTGATGTGTTTTCTATTGTCTCTGACGAAAGTGCCGCCTATGTCAACTTTTTACAAATTTCCCATGGTTCGATTATTCGTTCTCATACTATGGAAATCAAGAAAAAATTAGCCGAAACAGATGAAGAATTATTAGAATTAGCAATAGTGGAATTAAGAGAGCGATTCCAATTATTGTCGAAAGAAGTAATTGTACCTTTTGCGGTTGATTTGGGCGAAAATATAAAAGTCACTGTGCCCCAATTAGGAGATAAAAAGCAAATTTTAGATTTGTCTATTCGAAATGCTAAATTTTATCGCATCGAACAATTAAAGCAATTGCAAATTGTAGATCCTGACAGACATACCAATAGAATTATGGCACAAATGAAAAAAGATTTGCATTTGCCAGTGGAACCAAGATATATTGAATGTTTTGATAATTCGAATATTCAAGGAACAAATCCAGTTTCGGCTTGTGTGGTTTTTAAAGATGGAAAACCCAGTAAAAAAGATTACCGTCATTTTAATATAAAAACTGTCGAAGGTTCTAATGATTTTGCTTCGATGGAAGAAGTGGTTTATCGTAGGTATAAGCGATTGTTAGATGAAGAGCAGTCTTTGCCACAATTAATTATTATTGATGGAGGAAAAGGACAATTATCGTCAGCATTGAAAAGTATTGACGATTTAGGTTTGCGAGGAAAAATTAGCATCATAGGCATCGCCAAAAGATTAGAAGAATTGTTTTATCCTGGCGATTCTGTTCCGTTGTATTTGGACAAAAAATCCGAAACTTTGAAAGTAATTCAGCAATTGCGAAATGAAGCGCATCGTTTTGGAATTACACATCATCGGGATAAAAGAAGTAAATCTGCATTGAATTCTTCGATAGAATCGATTCCGGGAATTGGCGAAAAAACCATGTTAGCTTTGATTCAACATTTTAAAAGTGTTAAAAGATTGAAATTGGCAACAGAAAAAGAAATTTCGGACGTTGTAGGAGTATCAAAAGCCAAAAAAATTACCGATTTTTACAAAACCACAGCGCAATGATTTAAGTACAGGCGTTTAATGTCAAAAAATGAAGACTGTTTTTATGAAAAAATATATCCTTTTATTGCTTGTTTTTTTTAGTGGCTTGACTCTATTTTCGCAAAAAAAAGATAGACCAAAAATAGGATTGGTTTTAAGCGGTGGAGGTGCGAAAGGATTTGCTCATATTGGAGTGATTAAAGTTATAGAAGAGGCGGGTATTAAGATTGATTACATTGGTGGAACGAGTATGGGAGCGGTAGTTGGCGGTTTGTATGCTGCTGGTTATAATGCTGCGCAGCTCGATTCGATTTTTAAAGCAACTAATTTTGACGAATTATTAAACGATTATATTCCCAGAGAAACCAAGAATTTTTACGAAAAAAGAAACGATGAGGTTTATGCACTTGTTTTACCTTTTAATAAGTATAAAATAGGAATACCAGATGCGCTTTCTAAGGGCTTGTATAATTTTAATTTACTAAGTCGGCTTACAAGAAATGTTCGGCATCTAAGAGATTTTAATGAACTTTCCATTCCATTTTTATGTATTGGTTCGGATATTGAAACGGGAGAGCAGGTAATTTTGGATAAAGGAAATTTGGCCCGAGCTATGATTGCCAGTTCTGCATTCCCTTCGTTATTTTCTCCTGTAGAATATCAAGATCGATTTCTAGTAGACGGAGGTGTGGTTAATAATTATCCAATTGACGAGATTAGAAAATTAGGTGCTGATATTATTATTGGGGTCGATGTGCAAAATGATTTATTAGATAGAAAATCACTCAATGATGCTACAAAAATATTAGTTCAAATTACCAATCTTCATTCTATCGACAAGATGAAGGAGAATATATTAAAAACAGATATTTATATTCGACCTGATATTAGAGATTATGGCGTAATGTCTTTTGATAGTGGTCAGAAGATTTTAGGTAAAGGAGAAGAAGCTGCTTTTTCTGTTTTTGAACGCTTAAAACAATTAGGGATAAAATCTAAAAATTATAAAAAGCCAAAATTAAAAAATCAAATTGATAGTTTGCAAATTGTAAATATCAATTGCGATAACTTAAAAAATTATACTAAGGAATATGTTTATGGTAAACTAAGATTCAAACCAGGTTCTAAAATTAGTTATGGCCAATTGCAAACAGGAATCAATAACCTAAATGCCACACAAAATTTTAGTGCTATCGATTATTCATTTGATGATAATAAAGGGAAAGACGATTTGAATTTGGTTTTAAAAGAAAATTCAACCAATACTTATTTGAAATTTGGATTGCATTATGATGGTCTTTATAAAAGTTCAGTCTTGGTGAATTTGACACGTAAGAAAACATTTTTTAAAAATGATGTTACTTCTCTTGATGTTATTTTAGGAGATAATTTCAGGTATAATTTTGATTATTATATTGAGAATGGTTACAATATTAGTCTTGGTTTTAAGTCGTATTTAAATCAGTTTAATCGAAATATTTTAGGGCAGATAAGTAATTTAGATTTGAATGGCTTAGGAATTAATTCGTTAAACGTAGATATGTTTGATTTGACTAATCAGTTGTATTTTCAAACTTTATTTGCGCAACGTTTTTTAATAGGAGGTGGTTTAGAACACAAATATTTAAATATTAATTCGGGTACCTTGGCTAATACAGATCCTATAATTGATAAGAGTAATTATGTGAGTGTTTTTGGGAGATTGAATTTTGATACTATGGATGATAAATTTTTTCCAAGAAAAGGCTGGAGTTTTTCAGGAGATATGCATTCTTATCTTTTTTCTTCTGATTACACAAAAGAATTTATGCCGTTTTCAATTGCAAAAGCTAATTTTGGAGTGGCTTTTCCTTTGTTTAAATCGGTTGCAGCTAAAATTCAAACAGAAGCAGGTTTTTCTATAGGCAATAAAAGTGTGCCTTTCTTTAATTTTATTTTGGGAGGATTTGGTTATAATGTGGCAAATAATTTCAGTCATTTTTATGGCTATGATTTTTTGAGTCTAGGGGGTAATAGTTATATCAAAACCACTTTGACATTGGATTGTGAAATCTTTAAAAATAACCATGTCAATTTCACGGCTAATTATGCTAATGTAGGAGATGATATTTTTGAAACAGTTGATTGGATTTCGGTACCAAAAAATTCTGGTTATGCTATAGGTTATGGCTTAGAAACTATTTTAGGTCCAATTGAAATAAAACGAAGTTGGTCTCCAGAAACGAATAGTGGTTACACTTGGTTTAGTGTTGGATTTCCTTTTTAAGGAAATTTAAAAAATAAAATCCTGGAAGGTTGTGGATGTTTTTCAGGTAAAATCCGCCAGTTTTTATGTTAAATTAAGACTTGTAAATGTAAAATTTACGGTTTCTTGATTTTTGATGTCAAACCAAAATTATGACTTCTATTTTTTTAAGCGATTTTTTTTATGATATTTAAAAAAAAACCGGAATGCTGTAGAAACTTATTTTAAAATTTTGTTAAACTGCATTTTTGTTATAGAAATCGCATTTTCTTGCCTTATCTTTGCTATATCAAAACAAGAGGGGTGGTTTCCTTTTGGTTTATATAAATTTAATAATTTATAATTTTTTGGTTGGTTAATAGCATAAAAACTCAGTCATTATTTGACTGAGTTTTTTTGTTTTAATATATTTGGAACAAAATTTGCAAACTGAATCAATAAAAAAATATAGTAAGTTATGAAAAAGATAATACTACTCTCATTATTGATTTTAACTACCAGCTTTGATTCTCATGCTGATGACTCATACAATGTAGGTGAGTGGTTTAAATTTCGTATTCATTACGGATTTGTCAATGCTGGATATGCTACTCTTGAGGTAAAAGATGCTACCGTAAACAATACAAAAGTTTTTCATGTCATAGGTAAAGGCTATACTACTGGTTTGTCCCGCTTTTTTTTTAAAGTTGCAGATACTTATGAAAGCTTTATTGATAAAAATACAGGAAATCCGTATCAATTTGTAAGAAAGATTGATGAGGGAGGTTATACTAAAGATCAGGAAGGTTTTTTTAATCAATCAGCTAATGAAATAAAGGTGAAAGATTATAAACGAAAAACGGAAAAGACTTTTGTTATTCCTAAAAATACCCAAGACATATTATCGGCTTTTTATTACCTGCGAAATTATCCTACAATCGATACAATTAAGCCTGGAGGGTATATTGCAATTGATATGTTTTTTGATGAAGAAACCACAAAATTTAAGTTAAAATTTATAGGACGTGAAGATATTACAACTAAATTTGGTCTTGTGTCTTGTATGGTTTTTAAGCCTTTAGTGCAATCAGGACGAGTTTTTAAAGAACAAGAAAGTTTAACGGTTTGGGTTTCAGATGATGAAAATAGACTGCCAATACGCATTAAGGCAGACTTAGCGGTAGGGTCACTCAAGGCTGATTTGGATGCTTTCAAAGGATTGAAAGGTTCATTTAAAATAAAGCGATAATGAATGTTAATGAGAATACAGCAAGTATTTTAAAAGATATAGAAGAAAAATACGCATCCATTCATCAAAAAACGGATACGCAGTTAGAGGGTTTGCTTTGGTCAAAACCTACTACTTACTGGGACTATATCCAAACGGATGTGTTGTTGAACTTGCAAATTCAAAGAACAGTACTTCCTGATGAAATGGTTTTTATTCTCTATCATCAAGTGAATGAATTAATATTCAAAATGATTCTTTGGGAGATGAATCAGATTTCCCACACTCAAAATATTCAAGCCGATTTTCTTATTGATAGATTAACCCGTATTAGCCGTTATTTTGATATGTTAACTACTTCTTTTACTATTATGGAAAATGGTATGGATGTAGAGCAGTATATGAAATTTAGAAATACACTCACTCCTGCTAGTGGTTTTCAAAGTGCGCAATACCGTTTAATAGAGTTTTGTACAACTGATTTGGTTAATCTCATTGATAGTCGTTTTAGAGCATCATTTGATCATACTATTTCGAATGAAAATGCGTTTGAAATTTTGTATTGGCAAGCAGCCGGAAAAGAAGAAGACACGGGAAACAAAAGCTATACTTTAGAAGAATTCGAAAAAAAATATAAAGCTACTTTTCTGAATTATATGGAAGAGTATAAGTCCATCAATATTTGGCAAAAATACAAACAACTTTCAGCTCAAGATCAAGAATTACAAGCTTTGAAAGAAGCAATGCGTCATTTTGATTTTACAGTAAATATTACTTGGGTAATGCAGCATTTAAATGTAGCTATTAAGTATATTGATCAAAGTGGTATGGGTGATGGTGAGGCAACAGGAGGAAGTGACTGGAAAAAATACATGCATCCAAAGCATCAAAAAAGAATATTTTTTCCAGAATTATGGAGTGAAGCTGAATTAGCAAATTGGGGACAAGAATAAGATGTAGAATACAATAAATAGATATAGTTTGAAATACTTTTTAACAATTATAATTGCGCTAACTTTAGTCGTATCCTGTAAAAAATCGGATCATGAAAATGAAAAGAAACAGTTGGTTGAAAAACTAAGTCATAAAAAAGACAATTCTGATTTTGGATTTAATTTTGCCGACTTTAATGTTGTTCAGGATACCGTAAAAAAAGGAGATACTTTTGGGACAATTATAAATGAGCAAAATATTGGTGACTTAAAAATCTATGATATTGTAAATAGTATTAAAGATACTTTTGATGTACGTACAATTAGACCTGATAAGGCGTACACCATGTTGCGGTCTAAGAATAAAACCAATAAACTACAGGTTTTTATCTATGAGCCAAACGACTTAACCTATTATGTTTTTGATTTGCGTGATTCGGTAGTAGTTGCGCATAAAAAAGTCAGACCAGTAACTTATAAACGCAGAGTGATTACAGGGGTTTTAAAAGGTTCTCTGTCTGAAACTTTAACGAATTCAGGAGTAGAAGCAGCTTTGGCAAGTCAAATCACAAAAATTTATTCCTGGTCAATTGACTTTTTTAAATTAAAAAAAGGAGACCGATTTGGGATTGCTTTTAATGAACGCTACATCAACGATTCTATTTATAATGGGGTTAGCAATATAGAAGGTGCTTTTTTTGAGTACAAAGGCAAAATAATGTATGCTTTTCCATTTGTGCAAAATCAGTCTTCGGGCAAAGTCGATTATTATGACGAAGATGGCAAAACAATGAAAAATCTTTTCTTGAAATCGCCTATTAAGTTTAGTCGAATTACTTCGCGATTTACAATGAATAGATTTCATCCCGTACAACATCAATGGAAAGCACATAAAGGAACCGATTATGCTGCTCCTACGGGAACTCCTATTATGACTACGGCAGCTGGGGTGGTGGAAACAACGGGTTATACAGCAGGTAATGGAAACTTTGTAAAAGTAAAACACAATGGTACTTATTCTACCCAATATTTACACATGTCAAAAATCTTAGTGAGACGTGGTCAGCACGTTAATCAAGGAGATGTTATCGGACGGGTGGGGAGTACAGGTTTAGCATCGGGACCTCATGTATGTTATCGTTTTTGGAAAAATGGAGTACAGGTAGATGCATTAAAATTAAAATTACCTACAGGAACTCCAATGGAGAGTGCAAACAAAGCGAGATTTATGAATACAATCGAACCTTTAAAACGGGAATTGGACAGCATCGGGAATTTATAGTTTAAAACATTGATTTTTTAATTTGAAATTATAAAGGAGAAACGATTTATAGTGAATTGTTTCTCTTTTTTTATTTATAAACTGGTTGGTTTTTATAATTATATAGTTGGAATCACTCCTGCTATTACAACTAATTTCAGTATTTTTACGACCAAATCTAAAACACTAAAAACTAAAATATAAATGGCGTTAAGTACTCTAAACCCAACTAAAACAGCTTCGTGGAAGAAGCTCGAAAAGCATTTTGAACAACTACAAAACGTTTCTATGCAAGAAATGTTTAAGCAAGACGCTTCAAGAGCAGAAAAATTCAGCATCCTTTGGAATGATTTTTTAATTGATTATTCTAAAAATATTGTCAATCAGGAAACAATTGCTTTGTTGCTTGAATTGGCTAATGAAATGGGGCTTAAAGATGGGATTGAGGATTATTTTGGAGGAGGAATAATCAATCAAACCGAAAACAGAGCAGTACTTCATACCGCATTAAGAGCTAAAGAATCGGCGGTAATTAATGTAAATGGAGTAAATGTAATTCCGGAAGTTTATGAAGTGAAAAATAAAATTAAAGGCTTTACTAACGAGGTTACTTCAGGAAAAAGAACAGGTTATACAGGGAAAGCTTTTACTGATGTAGTGAATATTGGTATTGGAGGTTCTGATTTAGGACCGGCAATGGTGGTTGAAGCTTTGCAATATTATAAAAACAATTTGAATGTTCATTTTGTTTCCAATGTTGATGGAGATCATGTTAATGAGATCATTAAAAAGTTAAATCCGGAAACAACTCTTTTTGTTATTGTTTCAAAAACGTTCACTACTCAAGAGACTTTAACCAATTCTGAAACTATCAGAAAATGGTTTTTACAATCGGCATCTCAGGAAGATGTAGCCAAACATTTTGTGGCAGTTTCTACTAATTTGCAAAAAGTAACCGAATTCGGAATTAATCCTGACAATGTATTCCCAATGTGGGACTGGGTTGGAGGACGTTTTTCGCTTTGGAGTGCGGTAGGATTATCTATTAGTTTGGCGGTAGGTTTTGATAATTTCGAAGAATTATTAAACGGAGCAAATGAGATGGACGAACATTTTAAAACAGCTGATTTTGATAAAAACATACCCGTTGTCTTAGCTTTATTAAGTGTTTGGTATAATAATTTCTTTGGAGCAGAGAGCGAAGCTTTAATTCCATATACTCAATATTTACAAAAACTAGCGCCTTACTTACAGCAAGGAACGATGGAAAGTAACGGTAAAAGTGTTGGTCGCGATGGCAAAGCTATAGATTATCAAACAGGAACCATTATTTGGGGAGAACCAGGCACGAACGCTCAACATGCCTTTTTTCAATTAATTCACCAAGGAACTAAAGTGATTCCAACTGATTTTATTGGTTATGTTCAGCCTTTGTATGGCGATAACAATCACCATGACAAATTGATGTCTAACTTTTTTGCACAAACGGAAGCGTTGTTAAACGGAAAAGAAGAAGCAAAAGTTCAGGCAGAATTCGACAAACAAGGACTTTCGGCCGAAGCTGCTCAATTTCTTCTGCCATTTAAAGTTTTTGCTGGAAACAAACCTACAAATACGTTTTTAATCCAAAAATTGACTCCTAAATCATTGGGTTCTTTGATTTCTTTATATGAGCATAAGATTTTTGTTCAAGGATTTATTTGGAATATTTTTAGTTATGATCAATGGGGAGTGGAACTTGGAAAACAATTAGCTAATTCTATTTTAGATGAAATTAATTCGAATGAAGTAAAAAATCATGATAGTTCAACTGCTTCTTTGTTGGGGCATTTTTTAAGAAATAAATAACATTTAGCTTATTTTATGTAAACAGCTGACTATCAGTGATTATTTAAAAAATAGCTAATTTTAAAGAATAAAAACCTCATTTGCTTTTAGTATTATGAGGTTTTTTTTATACCTTTTTTGTTTATATTTGTTAAAAAAAATATCAAAAGCATGTACGAATTCATTCAAAAATTTCATTCAGGTTGGGCTTATTTAGCACTTTTATTATTAGTGGTTGCAGTGATTAACGCTTTTATAGGTTTAGCTTCCAAAAAAGAGTTTACTGCTAAAGATAGAAAGATTGCAATTTTTGGATTAATAGGGACACACACTCAATTATTAATCGGTTTGATTTTATATTTTGTTTCGCCACTTGGATTCACCTCTTTAGGGCAAATGTCAGATAAGATGTTACGATTAACTTCACTAGAGCATCCATTAATTAATCTTATTGCGATTACTTTAATTACAATTGGTTGGTCTAAGCATAAAAAGTTAACCACCAGCGAATCAAAATTCAAAACTTTTTCTATTTTTTACGGATTAGGATTATTGCTTATACTAAGCAGGATTCCCTGGTCGTTATGGTTTAAATAAAAACTTAAAAAGTCCTTTTTAGGACTTTTTTTATCTGGTTTTTGTTTTAAATAGATTCGAAATAAAAAGTTAATATGAAAAAATCAATAACATTATTATTACTTCTTAGTGTGGTTTTTGTAAATGCCCAAAGTAGAGCTAGACAAAAAACTACATCAGCAAAAACTGTTTCGTCAAAATCATCTGTTTCAAAAGGAAATTCATCTAAGGATAGTTTGAATAAAGATAACAAGGCTTTTGCTTTTGTAGCTAAAAATGAAATAGTAAAAGATACGATTCAGAATGAAGTAGTAGGTAAACTAAAAGTGTATAAAAAGAGTGTTCATGCCTCTTATTACGCTGATAAGTTTAACGGACAGCGTACTACAAGTGGAGTAAGATTCAGTAATAATGATTACACAGCGGCACATAAAAAATTCCCCTTTGGAACCAAACTGAGAATTACCAA
The DNA here is from genome assembly GCA_039805885.1 of Bacteroidota bacterium. Taxonomy (GTDB): domain Bacteria; phylum Bacteroidota; class Bacteroidia; order Flavobacteriales; family Flavobacteriaceae; genus Flavobacterium. The sequence goes on along the minus strand of JBDLTG010000077.1, from coordinate 38,060 downwards.
TGAGGCCAATGGAAAGTCGGTGATTGTAGAAGTTATAGATAGAGGGCCTTTTGTAAGATCTAGAGAAATTGATTTAACCAAAAGAGCTTTTATGGAGATTGCCAAAAACAAAGGGTCGGGTTCTATGATTGTTACTATTGAGGAAATAGTAAAATAAATTACCAGTTTTTATAAGGGTTCTTGCTTAAATAAGAGTTGTAATAACGGTTGTCATTTGTTACTTCTTCGCCTAGCCAGTTTGGTTTTTCAAACCATTCTGTTTCTGATTGCAGTTCGATTTCTGCCATTTCTAAGCCTTCATTTTCTCCGTAAAATTCATCTACTTCATAGATATGATTGCCTACTTTTACCTCAAAACGCGTTTTGTCGATTACTCCTTTTTCGCAAAGCAATAATAAATTTTCGGCTTCTTCTACTAGAATTTCTTTTTCCCATTCAAAACGAGACATGCCAGAAGCGTTTGAACTGCCTTTTACGGTTAAATAAGCCTTGTTTTCTTTTATCCGAACTCTAACAGTGCGCTCAGGATTAGAGCTTAAATAACCTTGGATAATGCGTTTTTTCGAAAAAGCTTCTTCTTTATAAGAATCTGAAGTGACTAAAAATTTTCTTTCTATTTCTAACATTTTATGCAAATTAAAATAAGGATCTTTTCCAGCTGTTTGCTCAATCTTTTCTTTTAGGTCTGGGCTAATTAAGAATTCCAAATGTATCAAATATTTAAGTGCAATTGATTTCATTTTGACAAATTGACCATAAATTTGTAACATGTCCGAAATGAATCCAAATAGAAAAATCATACACATCGACATGGATGCTTTTTATGCTTCTGTGGAGCAAATGGATAATCCTGAACTTCGTGGAAAACCCCTTGCTGTAGGAGGTTCAGAAAATCGTGGCGTGGTAGCAGCGGCGAGTTATGAAGCCCGAAAGTTTGGTGTTCGGAGTGCTATAAGTGGTGTTTTGGCAAAAAAATATTGTCCGGAACTTATTTTTGTTCGCCCTCGATTTGAGCGTTACAAGGAGATTTCGACTCAAATTCATAAGATTTTCCGTGATTATACTGATTTGATAGAACCACTTTCGCTTGACGAAGCTTATCTCGATGTAACACAAAATAAAAAAGGAAATCCAAGTGCTAGTTTATTGGCGCAGGAAATCCGTCGCCGTATTTTTAATGAGGTAGGTTTAACGGCTTCGGCGGGAATTTCTATTAATAAATTTGTTGCCAAAATTGCCAGCGATTACAATAAACCCAATGGGCAAAAAACGGTAACTCCTGATGAAGTGGTTCCTTTTCTAGAAGTTTTGCCTATTCGAAAGTTTTATGGTGTGGGTAAAGTTACGACCGAGAAAATGTACCAATTGGGGATTTTTACGGGACTGGAATTGAAAAGTAAATCTTTGGAATTTTTGGAAAAGCATTTCGGGAAATCGGGGAGTTATTATTACTATGTGGTGCGTGGGATTCATAATAGCGAAGTGAAATCAAGTCGCATTGCAAAATCAGTTGCTGCCGAACATACTTTTGATGTTAATCTTTCTTCCGAAATTTTTATGTTGGAACAATTGGAAATCATTGCCAATAGCTTGGAACGAAGACTTAAAAAGCACAATGTTTCAGGAAAAACCGTCACCTTAAAGATAAAATACAGCGATTTTACCCAGCAAACGCGAAGCAAAACCTTGCCTTATTTTATTGCTGATAAAGGATTGATTCTGGAAACGGTAAAAGAATTATTGTATCAGGAACGAATGAAAGATTCGGTTCGTTTACTCGGAATTTCGATGAGTAATTTAAATACCGAAGTGAAGAAAGCGGTTGTCGCAGTACAGTTAAAATTCGATTTTTAATTTTTCTTTTTTAACGGTTTTCACATAAAAAGAAACCCTTCTTGTTGGAGAAGGGTTTGAATTTGATATTTATTTTGCAATTATTTTTTACTTGAAAGTTTAGATAACAATCTTAGAAATTCAATGTATAACCAAACTAAGGTAATCATCAATCCCATAGCGCCAAACCATTCCATGTATTTTGGCATTCTTTGTTGTACTCCTTGTTCTATTCGGTCGAAGTCTAAGAATAAGTTCAATGCTGCAATTATAATTACAAAAACACTAATTCCAATGCTCATCATTGAGTTGCCGTAGTGTACAGGTTGATAACTTGTAAACATTGAAACTAACCAGGAGATTAGGTAATAAGTAGCAATGGCTAATGTTGCTGCCACCACAACCGATTTGAATTGCTCAGTTACTTTTACAATTTGGAACTTATAAAGTCCTAAACACACCGCAAAAGTTACAAAAGTAGCTCCTACCGCCTGAATGACAATTCCGGGATATTGTGCTTCAAAAATAGCAGAAACTCCTCCGATAAATAATCCTTCAAACAAGGCGTAACCCGGAGCTAAATAGCCCGAATATTGTGGCTTGAAAGCAGAAATTACTACCAAAACTAAGCCTACAATAGCACCACCAATTGCTGGCACAATAGGATTCATACCATTAAATGTCATCCACCAAATAACCATTGCCGATGCCGTAAGCAACAAGAATAGTAAAATGGTTTTGTTGATGGTTCCTGAAAGTGTCATGTCTTGGTCGTAGCCAATAACTGTTGCTTCATGAACTTGCTCTGCTCTAGATGTAGGCGAGAAACTTTTATTGTTTAAAAAAGGGTTTTTAGATTTAAAATTCATAATAGATTTCATTTTATGTTAGCCAAATATAAATGATATTTTGCAGATGAATGTTTAAATAGTCTTAAATTTTTCTGGTCGAGATTTTTTGTTTTTTATAAAAATCGATCCAAACCGTTCTTTAAAATGAATGTTCTTGTGAGCAATATTTCGCATAGTATCTGAGAAAAAGGAACTAAAGACAATCTGCATTTTCCTTATGACGAGTTATTGCTACTGGAATTCATTTCGAAAATTGTGTTTATGAAATGTAGCAGAATTAAAAATTTTTGGCAAAACTCAATAAAATCGTTTGTTTGTAATAGGGTTTTAATGGAGTTTCCAATAAATCTCCTTTCAGGATAGCACGATGTGTGAGGTATATGTTTTTAAAAATCCTGATTTTCGTGATAAACATTCCGTCCATTAAAACATTGGTATCAGTTTTAGAAAAATAATTTGAAGAAAAACCTAAACGATATTGCATTTCGAGCCATTTCTTGTATTTCCTGTCATACCAAATATTAAGTTCTGCTCCTAATTGGTCAAAAACAAAGAGATCATAGTCTCCGTTGGTATCATAAGTTTGGGTGTAGAACCCAGTATTGGCAATTTTCTGGCTAGTCAAGCCATACAAGCTAACGGAATAAGGCGAAAGGGAAAGTCTGAAATAATCATTGGGTTGGTATTTGATACCAGGCGAAAGCACCACCTGGTATGGACTCAAAAAACCCTGAATTTTTCCATTGTTGTTGTAATCTTTAAAATAGTCTCCATCATAAATGGTGAAAATGGAAGTGGTGCTTTTAGCAATTAAATTGGCATTCCATTTACTGTTTTTGCTCAATGTATATGAGAAATCATGTAAGGTGGTAAAATCATCTGAAACCTTTTGAATGCGATCACTACCCGAAATACCTGATTTTTGAACTGCAAAAATCCAGTGGAGTTCATTAGTCATGGCAAATCGGTTGCCTTCTTTGAAATAATCCAATCCCAAATCCAAGGTGCTGGTTGCCGAAAAACTTTTTTTGTCTGGTCCGGAAGGAGCATTAAACTCGAGAACATTACTTAGGTTCAATCCTAAAGCAAATGAATGCTGATAGGATTTTATGGGTTCTTGGTCTAAAACAATAGATGCCTCATCTTTGAAGAGTTTGTCTTCGACTAAATTTTTATCGTATTTATTGTATTCTACATTCTCGACTGTCGATTTTAAAATAGTTTTCTTTTTTACTTTGTCTTTTGAATTAATAAAGGCATAAGTGTACATCGTGGGCGTTTCCATTAATATTTTACAACGTAAGCTTATAGTGTCTTTTTTGTGCATCAAATCTTTTTGGGCAAATAGAGAATTTCCGCAAATAAGAAAAAAAATAATTATAGTATGGGTTGATAAAATAAAGGGATGAAATAAAAGTTGAGTAATTTTTTTCATGCTGACAGAATGTAGGTTGGTACTTAAAAAGACTTTGGTTATTGTAGAAAATAAAACAGGAAGCATTAACTCCCTGTTTTATGAAAAATTTATTTTTTTGTAGTTGCTGTACTCTTTCCTCCTGGCAATCCTTTTTCATTAATGGCCATACTTGTACAGACACCATCTTCAATTTCCAATAAAAAGTCAACTGAACATCTTCCTGAACCTCCTGAGCCCATAGAAGTGCCTCCTGAATTTGACATTCCCCAACTCCAAGAAGCAATCAAAGAACAGCTACCATTTGGACAAGTGTCAGTTGGAATTACACATTCACCATCCGCTACCGATAACTTGGTGTTTTTTCCTCCGCATCTTATTGTGAAACTAATGTCTTGCACATTAACCTTTCCTGATCCTCCACCTGAACCCATTACCGCTTCTGCTAATTTAGGAGAACTTTTATCCATTTCTTTAGTTATAGATATGGGACTGTGTTGTCTTTTTCCTGTGGCTAGTCCGCTGGCGGCATCACGAGGACTTGAAACTTCGGCCGCGGTATTATCAGTTGAACTTACACTAAATTCTTTTCTAATTAGTAAAGGTTGGTATTGTCTCTTTCCTGATGATTGACCCGTTGCCACATCTCTTGGTGATTTAACATCATATTCAAATGCCAATGAAGAACCTGTTTCAGTTGTGCTTACACGACATTTTACATTTTTTTTCAAATCATAACCAGCAGTTTTGGCAGCAGCTTCTTGAGCAAATAATGAACTTGTGATACTGGTAACGGCCATTAAAGCTATCGCTACAAAAATTGAATTTTTCATAATTTCTAAATTTTAAAGTGTTAGTTTTTGTTGTTATAGTAATAGATACGTTTGGTTTAAAATTTGTTACCCTTGTATCCAAATTTTTTTGATTCGAATACTTTGAAACTGTCAAAAGAACGATTCCATAGTTATATTAATTAACAGCAATAATTGTTACCTTTTAAATTGTTAAAATATAATGTATCCCAGATAGACATGTATTTGTAGATTTTGCAATAAAGAAAATAACTATGATTTAAGATAATTAACGCTCAGTTCTATGTAGAACAAATCAATTAAAATCATATTAATATGTTAAAATTAAATATAAATATTTGATTTATTAATTAAAATATGGATGTTTAATTTTTATTGTGTTAAAATTATCTAATTTGTTTTAAGATAGTGCCTTCGTGCCTATTACTGTATTGGGTTTGCAATGCCGTTTATAGTAACAGAAATGTCTTTAAGTAAGCTTGTTTTTTATAAATTGGATTCTGAAAAAAAAGCATAAAAAAATCCGTCTCGTTATTAAAACAAGACGGATTTTATATTTTGAAAAAAACAGCTTTTTTAGTTAATTTCAGAAACTCTCATAGTGTTTACCATTCCTTTTTCTGTAATAGGCATAGAAGCTAAATTGATGATGTAATCACCGTTTACAACATGTCCTTTTTCTTTAGCGATTCTGTTGATGTCAGTTACTGTAGTATCTGTACTTTCTTCTTTATCATAGAAATAAGTTCTAACTCCCCAAAGTAAGCTTAATTGTGTAAGGATTCTTTTGTTTGAAGTGAAAACTAAAATTTCAGCTGTATTAGGTCTCCAGGCTGATAATTGGAAAGCAGTATAACCACTGTTAGTCATTGTAGAAATAGCTTTTGCCTCAATCGAGTTAGCCATAGTTGCTGCATGACGACAAATTGTTTTAGTGATAAAACGGTTTGTTTTGATTTGTGGTGTATTTTGTGGAACTTGGATTAGTGGAGAATTTTCTACCGCTTCCAATATTTGAGTCATTTTTTGAATTACTTGTACTGGGTAATTTCCAGCAGCAGTTTCTCCAGAAAGCATCACCGCATCAGCACCATCCATTACTGAGTTAGCTACGTCATTTACTTCGGCTCTTGTAGGAGTCAAGCTAGTGATCATAGTTTCCATCATTTGTGTAGCTACAATTACTGGGATACGAGCTGTTTTAGCTCTGCGAATTAAGTCTTTTTGTACCAATGGTACTTCGTGAGCAGGAAGTTCAACTCCTAAATCTCCACGAGCTACCATTAAAGCATCACAATAAGCTACAATTTTATCCATGTTTTCTAATGCTTCTGGCATTTCGATTTTGGCAATAATTGGAATTTTGTATTCAGCGTGCTCAGCAATTAAGTCTTGAAGATCCTTTAAATCTTGAGGTGTTTTTACAAACGAAAGTGCAATCCAGTCTACTTTTTGCCCAATAGCAAAAATAGCATCTGCGATATCTTTTTCAGTCAAAGCTGGAAGAGAAATTTTAGTATTAGGAAGGTTAACTCCTTTTTTAGATTTTAATTCACCACCTTGGATTACTTTAGCAACAACTTCAGTTTTCTTGTCAGTAGATACAATTTCGAAAATTAATTTTCCGTCATCTAATAAGATTCTTTCGCCTGGATTTACATCGTTAGGAAAGTTTTGGTATTTCATGAAAACTCTTTCGGCAGTACCTACAATGTCTTCAGCAGTAGTGAAAGTGATAATATCGCCGTCATTAACAACAACACCGTCATTCATCATTCCAACACGAAGTTTTGGTCCTTGTAAGTCGGCAAGTATCGCTGTAGTATAACCAAATTCTTCGTTTAGATCACGAATAATTTGGATTCTGTTTTCTACATCGGCATAATCAGCATGAGAGAAATTAATTCTAAATACGTTTACACCTGCTTCAACCATGTCCTTTATGATTTCTCTTGTGCTGCATGCAGGCCCAAGGGTAGCCACAATTTTAGTTTTCTTGTTTGTAGTAATCATTTGCATTAAAAAATTAGATTGTTTTTAGATTTTATTTGTTTTGTTTCAACAGTATAGACTGTTGTTATGTTGTCTATAGTATTTAATATCGTTTTTATTTGATTGACATCTATGCTTTCATCGGTATTGTCTATTTTTAAAAAATAATCCGCTTTTTTAAATTCAGGCAATAGATACACTTTTGTCGAAATGCCTTCAGTCGAATTTGAAAATAGGTCTTGAACTTGGTCGTTTTTTTCTTGAACGACTTCGTTTTTATTTTGAACTAAATTCCAAGCTACCGTATTTTCTTCGTCATAAAAATAAAATCTCGAAAATTTTGTTTCACCTTCTTTGATATTTATTTGAACTTCATCAGCACTCTTTGCTAGATTTATAGGAAGTTTTTGATTGATAAAATATGCCAATCGGTAATCTTCTAAAGAAGTATGAATTGCGATAAGATTGTAATCAATTTCATCAAATTCGTCAAGACTTAATTTATGAATAGCCATCTTCATTAAAAATAAAGATGTAAATATACTATTTCTATCGAAGTTTAAGTGTCGAAAATATAATGATTTCGTTAAATTTAAAACGAAAACGTTGTAGTTTTGAGGAATTTAGTGTTATTTCTTGCTCATTTTTTCTTGAAATACAAAATAGGCACGTTGAGATGCTTTTTCTTCAGCTTTCTTTTTAGAAGTTGCTCTTGCTTTTGCAATTACTTTTTCGTCAATGCTCAATTTAACTCCAAACAGACGTTGTCCGTCTATGCCGTTGTCCTCAAAAATGTCATAATGAAATTGTTTTTTTTCTTTTTGACACCATTCGATAATCAAACTTTTGTAGCTTATTACTTTTCCTTCAAGTCTTGAAATATCAACATAAGGAATGATTACTTTTTGCTGAATGAATCTTTCACAAAAAGCATAGCCTTTGTCCAGGTAGATTGCTCCAATAAGAGATTCGAAAATATTTCCATGTATGTTTTCGCCAAAATGCTGTACGGGAACTTTGCTTTCTACAAAGCGAATTAGGTCTAGGTCTTTTCCTAATTCATTCAAATGTTCTCTACTTACAATTTTAGAACGCATTTTAGTAAGGTAGCCTTCGTCTCCGTATGGTGCTTCGTTAAATAAGTGCGCAGCAATAACAGAGCTCAACATAGCATCTCCTAAAAATTCCAAGCGCTCATAACTAATAGGATTGCCAGTAGAATCTACTTTTCCAGAAGAGCGATGGGTAAAGGCTTTTTGGTAATGAATTAATTTACCAGGAGGGAAGCCAAGGATTTTTTGGATAGCATCAAAAAAAATCCCGTCTTCTTGAGAACGGGATTTTGTAAATATTTTTTTGAATATACTCATAGTATAAAATTAGAATCCTAATTTTTTTACTAATACACAAGCATTGTGACCTCCAAAACCAAAAGTGTTACTCATAACAACGTTCATTTCTCTTTTTTGAGCTACGTTGAAAGTGAAGTTTAACTTTGGATCGATTTTTTCATCATCTGTAAAATGATTGATTGTTGGAGGAACTATTCCGTGTTTTATAGATAGAATAGCAGAAATTGTTTCAATTGCTCCAGCAGCTCCTAATAAGTGACCTGTCATAGATTTTGTTGAATTCAAGTTCATGGTATAAGCATGTTCTCCAAAAACTTGTTCGATAGCTTTACTTTCGGCCATGTCTCCAAGAGGTGTTGATGTTCCGTGCATATTAACTCCGTCAACATCAGTTGGTTTTAAACCAGCATCTCTCAAACAGTTTAACATCACGTTTTTTGCACCCAATCCTTCTGGATGTGGAGCTGTAATATGATGCGCATCTGCCGACATTCCACCACCACCAACTTCGCAATAAATAGTTGCTCCACGGGCTATGGCATGTTCGTATTCTTCAAGTATTAAAGCACCTGCGCCTTCGCCTAAAACAAAACCGTCACGGTCTTTGTCCATAGGTCTGGAAGCGGTTTTTGGATCGTCATTTCGTGTAGAAAGGGCGTGCATGGCATTAAATCCTCCCATTCCAGCAATTGTTACCGCAGCTTCTGAACCACCAGTTACCATTGCATCTGCATGACCCAATCGAATGTAATTGAAAGCATCAATAATGGCATTTGTTGATGAAGCACAAGCTGAGACAGTTGTGAAATTTGGCCCTCTAAAACCGTATTTAATAGAGATATGACCACCAGCTATATCGGCAATCATTTTTGGTATAAAGAAAGGATTGAATTTTGGTGTACCATCGCCAGCTGCATAATTAAGAACTTCTATTTGAAAAGTTTCTAAACCGCCAATTCCTGAACCCCAGATTACACCTACTCTGTCTTTGTCTAATTTTTCAAAATCGAAACCGGCGTCTTGTACGGCTTCCTCGGCTGCAACCAATGCATATTGTGCATAACGGTCCATTTTTCGAGCTTCTTTTCGGTCTATAAAGTCTTCAACATTGAAGTTTTTTACTTCGCAGGCAAAATGGGTTCTAAACTTTGAAGGGTCATAATATGTTATTGGAGCAGCTCCGCTAACTCCGTTAATAAGCCCGTTCCAATACTCCTCAATATTGTTTCCAATAGGAGTAAGAGCACCTAGACCTGTTACAACAACTCGTCTTAATACCATATATTCTGTATTTTGTTATCTTTAAACAAACAAACCCCACGCTTTCTTTTGTGTTTTAGTACCTAAGAGCCATGGGTGTTGTATTATGTATAATGGATTGAAATTCAATCGTACTTTAAATTTGAAAAATAATAACACCCGATGTTTAATAAATTCCAACTTTCAAAAAACAAATTCCAATTTTGGAATTTGGAATTTCTAAATTTGAGATTTTTAAAAATCGGGTGTGAGTTTATTATTTTTTAGCTTCTTCGATGTAAGAGATAGCTTGACCAACAGTAGCAATGTTTTCAGCTTGATCGTCTGGAATTTGAATGTCAAATTCTTTTTCGAATTCCATAATAAGCTCAACAGTGTCTAATGAGTCAGCTCCTAAATCATTAGTGAAGCTTGCTTCTGTTACAACTTCGTTTTCGTCAACGCCTAATTTGTCTACGATAATCGCTTTTACTCTTGATGCAATGTCTGACATAATCTTTAATTTTAGAATTTAATTGGTGGCAAAAATAAAAAACTTTATTTTAAAATAACCAATATGTTGATAAATGTGACATCTAAAATAGAAAATAATTTTGAACAAAGACTTCCTAATACTATTTAATTTCGTTTTTTATTCTTTTTTTTGTGTGACTTAAACGAGATGAACTATGAAAAAAATTGTTGTTTTTGCTTCTGGATCTGGTACAAATGCTGAGAATATCATACAGCATTTCAAAGGAGGATCTATTGGTAATGTAGTGGGGGTTTTTACAAATAATGCAAAAGCAAAAGTAATTGACAGGGCTAAAAATCATGCTGTTCCTGTTGAGGTTTTTACAAAGTCAGAATTATATGAAAGTGATTTATTACAAAAAATAAATGCCATTCAGCCAGATTTGATAGTTTTGGCAGGATTTTTATTAAAATTCCCCGATGCTATTGTTGCTGCTTACCCTGACAAAATAATAAATATTCACCCTGCTTTATTGCCAAAATATGGAGGAAAAGGAATGTATGGTATGCATGTGCATAGAGCTGTTGTTGAAAATAAAGAAAAAGAAACAGGAATAACGATTCATTATGTGAATGAGAATTATGATGAGGGAGCTATTATTTTTCAAAAGCAAGTGACCGTTTTAGGAACAGATACGCCAGAGGTGGTTGCTGAAAAGATTCATGAATTAGAACAAAAGTATTTCCCGGGAGTTGTTGAAGATTTGTTAAAAGCTAAATCATAAATTTGGATTATCAAGTACATATTTATACCGATGGAGCTGCAAAGGGAAATCCTGGTCCAGGTGGTTATGGGGTGGTTATGGAGTTAGTGGGAACTACGCATAAAAAAGAATTCTACGAGGGTTTTCGTTATACTACTAATAATAGAATGGAATTATTGGCTGTTATTGTAGGATTGGAGAAGCTAAAAAATCCAAATATGAAGGTTTTAGTAGTTTCAGATTCTAAATATGTGGTTGATTCAGTGGTTAAGAAATGGGTTTTAGGTTGGGAAAAGAAAGCTTTTGCAGCGAGAAAAAATGCCGATTTGTGGAAACGATTTTTATTAATTTATAGGAAACATCAGGTTGATTTTAAATGGATAAAAGGGCATAATAATCATCCTCAAAATGAACGTTGCGATGAGTTAGCAGTGTTTGCATCTAATCAAAAATCCTTGTCTGTAGATGTTTTTTATGAGAAAGAAGAGGGTAAAATTTTATGATAATTTTGCCACTTCTAACTTTTGCAACTATGGAACTTATGAACTATCTTTGCATCTTTAATTTGAAATTCATAAAATGAATAAATTATTGATTGTTGGAACAGTCGCTTTCGACGCAATTGAAACCCCTTTCGGTAAAACCGATAAGATTTTAGGTGGAGCGGGTACTTATATAGGGCTTTCAGCAGCTTTTTTTAATTTACAATCAGCTATTGTATCTGTAGTAGGTGATGATTTTCCTCAAGAATATTTAGATTTATTGACTGATAGAAATATTGATATTTCTGGTCTTGAAGTGGTAAAAGGAGGTAAGACTTTCTTTTGGAGCGGTCGTTATCATAACGATTTGAATTCAAGAGATACATTAGATACTCAATTAAATGTTTTGGCAGATTTTCAGCCAAAAGTTCCTGAAAATTATAAAAATGCCGATGTAGTGATGTTAGGAAACTTACATCCATTAGTACAAAGTGGTGTTTTAGATCAATTGGAAAGCAAGCCAAAATTAGTAGTTTTAGATACTATGAATTTTTGGATGGATTGTGCATTACCTGAATTGTTAGATGTAATTAAACGTGTTGATGTTATTACAATTAACGATGAAGAAGCGAGACAACTTTCGGGAGAATATTCTTTAGTGAAAGCTGCAGCAAAAATTCATGCTATGGGGCCTGAATTTGTAGTGATTAAAAAAGGAGAACATGGAGCGTTATTGTTCCATGATAGTCAGGTTTTCTTTGCACCGGCTTTGCCATTAGAAGAAGTTTTTGATCCAACAGGAGCTGGAGATACTTTTGCAGGAGGTTTTGCAGGATTTATTACTCAAAGTGAGAATGTCTCTTTCGAAAACATGAAAAATGCGATTATATATGGTTCTAATTTAGCTTCCTTTTGTGTGGAGAAGTTTGGAACTGAACGAATGGTTAGTTTAGATAAACAAGAGGTTGTGTCTCGATTAAAGCAGTTTAAGTCATTGACACAATTTGATATAGAATTATAATGCTTTGAAGCCTCGGAAACGAGGCTTTTTTCGTTCAATGTCTAAATCTAACTGGATTTCTTAATCTAGGTTAATTGATACAAAATAAAAAAGTTAGAACTTTGAAACTTAAAATAAGAAATATTAAAATCTATTATAATAGAGTTTAATAATTATAGAATAACACAAACACAACAAATATAACTACAATGAGCGACGCTTTAAAACATGAATGTGGAATAGCTTTAGTTAGACTACTTAAACCGCTTGAATTTTACAAAGAGAAGTATGGTTCTGCTTTTTACGGAATCCAAAAGATGTATCTTCTTATGGAGAAACAGCACAACAGAGGTCAAGATGGTGCTGGGCTTGCAAGTATAAAGCTAGATGTTGAACCAGGTGAACGATATATTAGCCGTGTGCGTTCTAATCAGGCGCAACCTATTCAAGATGTTTTTGCTCAAATCAATGAGCGAATTAATGAGGAAATGGAGAATCATCCTGAATATGCAGATGATGTTGCGGCACAAAAAGCAAATATTCCTTATATAGGGGAGTTGTTTTTAGGGCATGTTAGATATGGTACTTTTGGTAAAAATAGTATCGAGAGTGTGCATCCTTTCTTGCGTCAAAATAACTGGATGCATCGAAATTTGATTTTGGCAGGGAATTTTAACATGACCAATGTTAAAGAGCTTTTTCAAAATCTTATTGATTTAGGTCAGCATCCAAAAGAAATGGCAGATACCGTTACGGTGATGGAGAAAATTGGACATTTTCTAGATAATGCTGTAACTGATTTGTACCAAGAATGTAAGAATGAAGGATATAATAAGCGTGAAGCTTCCCCAGTAATTGCCGAAAGATTAGATATTGCCAGAATTTTAACCAGAGCATCTAAGAATTTAGATGGAGGTTATGCAATGGCAGGTCTTTTAGGGCATGGAGATGCTTTTGTTTTTAGAGATCCGGCAGGAATTCGTCCAGCTTATTATTATCAAGATGATGAAATTGTAGTTGTAGCTTCAGAAAGACCAGTTATTCAAACGGTTTTCAATGTTCCGTTTGATCAAGTAAAAGAAATTGATCCAGGAAATGCTTTGATTATTAAGAAAAGCGGATTGGTTTCTATGAAAGAAATTTTAGCTCCAACAGTTAAAAAAGCTTGTTCTTTTGAGCGAATTTATTTCTCAAGAGGAAGTGATGCTGAAATTTATCAAGAAAGAAAGAAATTAGGGAAATTGATATTGCCAGCAGTTCTTGAATCTATTGATCAAGATACTGATAACACAGTATTCTCTTATATTCCTAATACTGCTGAAACTTCTTTTTACGGATTAGTTGAAGCGGCACAGGATTTCTTAAATCAAAGAAAGAATAATTATATTTTAGCAAATAGGAATACTTTAACTGCTGAAACTTTACAGGAATTATTAGCTGTAAAAATCAGAACTGAAAAAGTAGCTATTAAAGATGCTAAACTTAGAACTTTTATTACTGCCGATGATAGTCGTGATGATTTAGTTGCTCACGTTTATGATGTGACTTATGGAGTAATTAAGCCTACTGACAATTTGGTTATTATTGATGATAGTATTGTTAGGGGTACAACTCTTAAAAAGAGTATCATAAAAATGATGGATCGTTTAAATCCAAAACGAATTGTTATTGTTTCTTCGGCGCCACAGATACGTTTCCCTGATTGTTACGGAATTGATATGGCAAAATTAGAAGGTTTAGTTGCTTTTAGAGCAGCATTGGAACTTTTGAAAGAAAGAAACTTATATCATATTGTTGATGAAGTGTATGCAAAATGTAAGGCTCAGGAAAATTATAACGATAAGGATGTGGTAAATTATGTAACTGCAATTTATGAGCCGTTTGAACCACAAGAAGTTTCAGATAAAATTGCTGAAATGTTAAGTTCACCAGAAATTAAGGCCGAAGTAAAAATTATTTTCCAAACTGTGGAAGATTTGCATATTGCTTGTCCTAAAAATCTTGGAGATTGGTATTTTACAGGTGATTATCCTACACCAGGGGGTAATAGGGTAGTAAACCGTGCTTTTATGAATTTTTACGAAGGTAAAGATGCGAGAGCTTATTAATTGATAATTTAAGTTATTTATCGGTTTTTTAGGTTGTTTGTCTTGAATATTTGTGCACAACTTATAACTAACATAAATTTGCTATACCATAATATTAGTAGGTTAAGTTTATGGTAGATTTGGGGCAAAAAAGGTGGAAGCAATTCCACCTTTTTTATTGGGTTAAAATGAGGTAAAGAAAATAGAATAAAGACGAGCAAAATATATACTTTGCTTATCTTTTTTTTGCTAAAATAGTAGTGTTATTTCGTTTCGGCTCCCTCTCCTTTGGAGAGGGCTGGGGTGAGGACAAAAAAAATAGACAAATAACTTTTCAGCTATTCGTCTATTTTCTATAATCTGTACTCTATTTTCTTCTAACTATTTTTCTAAAGCATATCTTCTAGCTACTTCAGTCCAGTTAATTACACTGAAAAAAGCTTCAATGTAGTCAGGTCTTCTGTTTTGGTAGTTTAAGTAGTAAGCGTGTTCCCAAACGTCCATTCCTAAAATTGGAGTTCCACCGCATCCAACACCTGGCATTAATGGATTGTCTTGATTTGGAGTTCCACAAACGTCTAATTTTCCTCCTTTTTGAACACATAACCAAGCCCATCCTGAACCAAATTGTGTTGCTCCAGCTTTGCTGAATTTAGCTTTGAATTCTTCAAACGATCCAAAAGCAGCTTCGATAGCAGCTAATAAATCTCCTGTTGGTTGTCCACCTCCGTTAGGAGTCATAACAGTCCAAAAAAGATTGTGATTGTAGAAACCTCCACCATTGTTACGAACTGCACCATTTGTTAAATCAAGATTAATCAAGATGTTTTCAATAGTTTTACCTTCCATATCGGTACCAGCAATAGCAGCGTTAAGGTTAGTTGTGTAAGCATTGTGATGTTTTGAATGGTGAATTTCCATTGTACGTGCATCGATATGTGGTTCTAGTGCGTCATACGCATAAGGTAATTGAGGTAATTCAAAAGCCATGATATTTTTTATTTAAAGATTTATAAAATAATTTATCCAAAATTAAACATTTAAGTTTGGAATTCGAAATACTTGTTCGTTAAATAAATTAAATAATGCGGTTTTTTGTTATTTTTAATGTGTAAATCTCAATTGTTTTTGATGGTAATATATATAAGTGTTTACTTAGGATTGTGCCATTGCCATGCAAATAATACTGATTCTAGCTCCGGGGATTTTTAATAAGGCATGTCCGCAGGCTTCAAGAGTGGCGCCTGTTGTGATTACATCGTCAATAATAACAAAGTGTTTGTTGTGGTCTTTCTCAGTGAAGTGAACATCAAAAATGGATTCTATGCCTTCACTTCTGCCTAAAAGATTCTTTTTAGATTGTGTTTTCGAATATACTTTTCGAAATAAAAGAGTTTCATTATAATTCAGATTTAATTTTTTAGCAAGAGATTGACCAAAAGTAGTCACCTGATTGTAACCTCTTTCTCTGAATTTTTTGGGATGTAAAGGGACAGGGATTATTTCATCGGCTTTTAAAGAGGGTATTGTTTCTTTTAAATCTTCGGTGTACCATTCGCCTAAAAGATTGCCTATTTCCTCGTGGCCTTTGTATTTTAAGTTGTGAATCAATTTTTGGACAATTCCTTTTTTGTGGAAATATAGAAATGCTGAGGCATATTCGACAGGAATTCGGCCATAAAACTTTTTAAAGGCTTCGTTTTCTGCTAATAAATGATGATTGGTAAGCGGAATATGGTGTCGGCAAACGGTGCAAATTACGTTTTCGTTGGTTAATAAAATCGCATCGCAACCAGAGCAGCTTTTTGGAAAAAATAGATTTAGGATGCTTTTAAACATGCGAAGTGGTTTTTATTCCTAAAAATATAAAAATCAAGGCTTCAAACTTT
The DNA here is from genome assembly GCA_039805885.1 of Bacteroidota bacterium. Lineage (GTDB taxonomy): Bacteria > Bacteroidota > Bacteroidia > Flavobacteriales > Flavobacteriaceae > Flavobacterium. The sequence continues at coordinate 21,871 of JBDLTG010000077.1, read as the reverse complement.
AATTTTTTTCTTTTTTTTAAATTCACTTTTTATATTTTTGCACCACTATGGCAAAACAAGAAGATATATTTAAGAATGTAGTTTCGCACGCAAAGGAGTACGGATTTATTTTTCCGTCAAGCGAAGTATACGATGGTTTAAGTGCAGTGTATGATTATGCACAAAATGGAGTAGAGTTAAAAAAGAACATCCGCGAATATTGGTGGAAAGCAATGGTTCAGATGAACGATAACATTGTGGGACTTGACGCAGCAATATTGATGCATCCAACTACCTGGAAGGCTTCAGGACACGTAGATGCTTTTAACGATCCATTAATTGATAATAAAGATTCGAAAAGACGATATAGAGCCGATGTTTTAATTGAAGATTATGCCGAAAAGCTAAATCAAAAAGCAATTAAAGAAATCGAAAAAGCAAAAGTTCGTTTTGGAGATGCTTTCAATGAAGCTGAATTTGTTGCTACAAATGCTAGAGTGGTTGAGTATAAAACCAAAGAAAGAGCTATTTTAGAAAGAATGGCTCGTTCTCTAGGAAATGAAGATTTAGCTGATGTAAAAGCGTTAATAGAAGAATTAGAAATAGCTTGTCCAGATTCAGGTTCTAAAAATTGGACTGAAGTGCGTCAATTTAACTTGATGTTTGGTACAAAATTAGGTGCTTCTGCCGATTCAGCTATGGATTTGTATTTGCGACCGGAAACGGCTCAGGGGATTTTTGTAAACTTCTTGAATGTTCAAAAATCAGGAAGAATGAAAATTCCTTTTGGAATTGCACAAACTGGAAAAGCATTTAGAAATGAGATTGTAGCAAGACAATTTATTTTCCGTATGCGTGAGTTTGAACAAATGGAAATGCAGTTTTTTGTACGTCCGGGAGAAGAAATGAAACATTATGAATTCTGGAAAGAAGCCCGTTTAAAATGGCATTTGTCTTTAGGTTTAGGAAGAGAAAATTATCGTTTCCATGACCATGAGAAATTAGCTCATTATGCTAATGCTGCTGCTGATATTGAATTTAATTTCCCTTTTGGATTTAAAGAATTAGAAGGAATTCACTCCCGTACTGATTTTGACTTAAAAGCACACGAACAATATTCAGGTAGAAAACTGCAATATTTTGATGCCGAATTAAATCAAAATTACGTTCCTTATGTGGTGGAAACTTCTGTGGGATTAGACAGAATGTTCTTGGCAGTTTTTGCTACTTCTTTAAAAGAAGAAACTTTAGAAGATGGTTCTACAAGAACAGTTTTGAAATTGCCTACAGTTTTAGCTCCAACAAAAGCAGCTGTTTTACCATTGGTTAAAAAAGATGGTTTGCCGGAAATTGCACATCAAATTATTGCCGATTTAAGATGGGATTTTAATGTGGCTTATGATGAGAAAGATGCTGTTGGTCGTCGTTATAGAAGACAAGATGCGTTAGGTACGCCATTTTGTATTACAGTAGATCATCAAACTGTCGAAGATCAAACTGTGACTATCCGCCACAGAGATACCATGAAACAAGATCGTGTTAAAATTACCGATTTGAAATCAATTATTGAAAATGAAGTTTCAATGAAAAACTGGTTAATGAAAATGTAATTGTTTTTGAAATAAAAGTCAAAGGCTCTCCAAAACGGAGAGCCTTTTTTTGTTTTTGCACTGTCTTATGTAAGTAATGACTTTAAAATTTAGGGGCTGGAAAAGAGGGCTTTGTGTTCTTGGTCGGATTTATTTACCCTTTATCAATTAGTATTTACACTTTATCGATTTCTATTGTTAGTCAAATAAATGAATAAGTTAAATGTTTATTTTTAACCTATTGAAATGGTGCTTTTTTTGTTAAAAAATCACTTTTTTTAATCTAGTTTCCCAAAACTACCTAACATTTATAAACCTAGATAGTTGAAGTGATTTTCAGCTAAAACTAACATTGTGCGCTCTAATTCAATTAGAAAGTGCCCAGATGAATTATTCGTACGTTATTATTGATGACAATCAGGAAAGTGTCTTGAAAACTAAAGCTATGGCTGATAGTTTTTCAGAGCTGGATTTTTTGGCTTCAGCAAATAATTATCAGGAAGGTTTAAATCTGATCTTAGAGCATAATCCACAGCTCGTTTTTCTTGAAATTGATCCCGAAAACAAGAAGAGTAATTTGTCCTTAGCTTTAATTAATGAGTTGTATCGTTATTTAAATGTTATTCCTAAAATTGTTATTACAACTTCTAAGAAGGATTTGGCTTTTGAGGCGATTCAATATCAGGTTACCGATTATTTCTTGAAACCCTTGGCTCGCATTGATTTTGTAAAGTTAGTTTTGAAATTAAATAAAACGGCTGTTGTACAAGAATTACCCGTTGTAGAAGCTTCTAAAGCTGAAGTTGATGAAAAACCAACTTATGTTGTACAACACGAAGTCTCTTCCGTAAATGAGCCTCTTATATTATGTATTAAGTCTTACGGTGATTACAGGTATATTGATGCAAGAGATATTTGCTATTTACAAGCTGATAATAATTCGACTGATATACATTTAAATACAGGAGAAACGGTAACTGCATTTAAAACTTTAAAACACTTTGAAAGTGTTTTGTCATTTCCTTTTGTTCGTATTCATAATAGTTATATTGTAAATAGTCAGTCTATTTCTAGAATTCATACTGGAAATGCTGTTTGCTATATCAAGAATTCTGCAAACAAAATACCATTCTCTAAATCTTATAAGGCTAATATTGATCTTATTATTTCTGAAATCTCAAACGGAAATTATTTAGAAATCTAAAAAATAGCCATCTACCATAATTTGGCATCCATTCACTATCAAACAATGTCATTCTACCATAAACGCCTGAAAACACGATAGAAATAAGGGTAAGCTGTATAATTTTACTACAAGAAAAAGCAACAAAGCGATTTCTACAAACAAGTAAAAAAGTATAAAAACATAAAAAACCCCAAATCATGAAAAAATCTATCGCAACAATCGGACTATTCTCTTTAATGATGATCTTAACATCTTTCACAACTTCAACTAATAATGAAGGAGGAAGTAGAAATATCAAAACTGATTATACTTCAAATGAAGGAGGAAGCAGAAATATTAAAACTGATTACACTTCAAATGAAGGAGGAAGTAGAAATATCAAAACTGATTACACTTCAAACGAAGGAGGAAGTAGAAATATTAAAACTGATTATACTTCAAATGAAGGAGGAAGTAGAAATATTAAAACTGATTAATATTTTTCATAAAATTATATAAGAAAGGCTACCATTTTGGTAGCCTTTTTTTATACGACTAATTTAAAATTAGTATTTTTGGTAAAATTCGAAATTACTATTGAAAACAATTGCTGTTAAATTAATCTTTTGGATGTTGTTATTCACTTTTTTTGGATGTAACCAAAAAAAAGTAAATAACAAATCGACTGGAATATCGAAAGATAGTCTTTCTGTTTATTTTTCGTTAGCTAATGATTTTAATCTTTCAAGGCAGAAAAGATTAGGGTATATCATTAAAGCTAATGAAATTGTAATTCATCAGGAAAATGATTCTTTGAATCGAGTGAATCTTTTTAAAATAGCAAATAGATATTTTAATATTAATCATTGGAAAGGATATAAAAAGTCGGTCAATTTAGTTTTAGAAAATTCTGAAAAAGCAAGTGATACTGTAAGTATGGCAAAAGGCTATGGGTATTTAGGAGACTATTATAGAGTGAAATCTATTTCTGACTCTTCTTTTTTATTCTATTATAAGGCAGAGAAAATGTATGACAAGCTTAATGATAAATATCAATTAGCCAAGACGCTTGTTAATAAAGCCGATTTGTTATTCAGGGTTGGAGATTTGATAGGAAGTGAGAAAGAAATTTTCAGAGTATTGCGAATAATTAAGGATGATAAAAATGATACTGCTAATGAAATAAATTATGATGCCAATAATATTTTAGGCATGGTTTATAATAGTATGAATGAGTATGATAAAGCTATTTTTTATCATAAAAATGCATTGAATACTCTTGATAAAATGCAGATAATTGGAAAAAATCAAACCATGGCTATTTCTTATTTGAATTTAGGGTTGGTATATGTTAATTTAAAAAAATATAAAGTAGCCAATAATTATTTTTTGAAAGGGATAGAGCAACAAAATATAGACAATCAGGATCCTAGTATTTATGCTTTATTGTTAGATAATTTAGGGTATTCAAAATTTAAATTGCAGGATAATGATGGATTACCTGAGTTACTCTATAAATCATTGAAAATAAGAGATAGTTTAAAACTCAATTCAGAAATTTCTATAAATAAGATTCATCTTTCTGAATATTATTATTCTAAAAAAGATAAAGAAAAATCTTTACAATTTGCAAAAGAGGCACTTACTTTAGCGAGAAAGATGAATGGGTCTCGAGAAATTTTGTTGACTTTGAAACAAATTACAGTCGTTGACCCTCAAAATGCATCTAGTTATACTAAAGAATACATTCGAATTAATGAAGAGTCACAAAAAAATGAGCGAAAAATTGGAGAAAAATTCTCTCGAATTCAATATGAAACGGATCAAATAAAAGGAGAATATTCAAATTTAGAAACTAAAAATCGAAATCTGGTTTACTTTTTTAGTGGGTTTACTATCTTAGGACTCTTTTTATATATTATCAAATCGCAAAAAGCTAAAAATAGAGAGTTGTTGTACAAGCAACAACAACAGAAAGCTAATGAGGATATTTATAACTTGATGATATCGCAACAAAATACAATTGAGGCAAATAGAGTTCAAGAGAAAAAACGAGTGGCTCAAGAGCTACATGATGGAGTTTTGGGGAGGATGTTTGGTGTGCGTATGAATCTAGAAGGCTTGAATCGATTTAACGATGATTTAGCGGTTAACCAACGAAATGATTATTTGTTGGAGTTAAAAAATATTGAACAAGATATTCGTGAAATTTCTCATGACTTGAATAGAGAAAAATCAGAATTAATTAATAACTTCGTTGCGATTGTAGATAATCTTTTTGAAGAGCAAAGAAAAACTTTTTCATGTAAATTGTTTTCCAGCATCGATTCAAATATAAAATGGGATTTGGCTATCAACTCGGTGAAGATAAATCTGTATCGTATTATTCAAGAATCCTTACAGAATATTAATAAATATGCCAATGCAACAAATGTTAAAGTTGAGTTGAAGAAACAAGAGAATAATATTGTATTGACAATCACTGATGATGGGGTAGGTTTTAATGTTAATTTGAAAAAGAAAGGAATAGGTTTGCAAAATATGATTTCTCGTGCTAAGGAGTGTAATGGCGAATTTAATGTGAAATCAAAAAAAGGAGAAGGAACAACAATTACAGTTACTATTCCGTTACAATAAGAAACAAATACCACATAATAAATGACAATTGAAACAGCTGAAGCAAGGCTTAAAAAAAACATCTTAATTGTTGATGATCATCCTTTTATTATTCAAGGGTATAAAAATGCTATAACTCGATATGAGCCTAATCAATACGAGTTTTCTATTTTAGAAGCAAAAGACTGTGAGTCGGCTTATCATGTTATTACAAATCCTGAAGTTACTTTTGATATTGCTTTTTTAGATATTAGTATGCCTTCTTATGAAGAAAAAGAACTTTATTCAGGAGAAGATCTAGCTAAATTGATTTTAGAGTACATGCCTGATTGTAAAATCATTATGTTGACTATGTTTACAGAGTTTTTAAAGTTAAAAACATTGATTAACAAGGTAAATCCAAAAGGATTGGTTATAAAAAATGATTTAACCTTTGATGAGTTGTTAAATGCTTTTGATAAGGTGATTAAAGGTCAATTGTACTATAGTAAATCTATTTTGGAAATGTTAGAGTCACATGATAATTCAATTGAAATAGATTTATTTGATAAGCAAATATTGTTTCATTTGTCTAAAGGGACAGAAATTCAGGACATGCCACAATTTATACCAATATCTTTAAATGCAATAGAATCAAGAAAGTCAAGTCTTAAGGAGTTGCTTAATGTAGTAGGAGAAGAGGATTTAGAGCTTGTAAAAGCAGCTAAAAATAAAGGTTTGATTTTTTAAATATTAGATAAAAAAGACATGAAAAAACCGGCAAATTCAATGATAAATAATCTTGAGTTTGCCGGTTTTATTTTTTTAATTATTCGCTTAAAGCATTCCAACCTCTGGCTTTCAATGCGATTTTAGTATTAGCCCTCGTTACAAGATGAATGCCTTCATTTTCTTCAGTCATGTGTCCAATGATTGAGAAATTAGGGTTTCCTTTTATTTTGTCAAAATCGTCAATTGGAATGGTGAATAATAATTCATAATCTTCACCGCCATTGATAGCAACTGTTGTGCTGTCAATATCGAATTCTTCGCATACATTAATGAATTGAGGATCTAATGGTAGTTTGTCTTCGTACAAATTACAACCCACTTTAGATTGCGTGCACAAATGAATAATTTCAGACGACAATCCATCAGAGATATCAATCATTGATGTTGGTTTTATTTCTAAAGCGTGTAATAAAGTGCGAACGTCTTTACGTGCTTCTGGTCTCAATTGTCGTTCGATAAGATACGTATAAGCATCTAAATCAGGTTGCGAATTTGGATTGACTTGAAATACTTGTTTTTCTCTTTCTAGAACTTGTAATCCCATATAAGCCGCGCCGATATCACCAGTAACCACTAATAAATCGGTAGCTTTTGCTCCATTTCTATACACGATTTCTTCTTCATCCGCTTCGCCTAAAACAGTAATGCTGATAATTAATCCTTTTTGAGACGAAGTAGTGTCGCCACCAATAACATCTACTTTGTATTCATTGGCAGCAAGTGTAATTCCTTGGAACAATTCTTCCAGTGCTTCCAATGGAAAACGGTTAGAAACCGCAATAGAAACGGTAATTTGAGTTGCTTTGGCATTCATCGCGCAAATGTCTGAAACATTCGAAACAACAGCTTTGTACCCCAAATGTTTCAAAGGCATGTAAGCCAAATCAAAATGAACACCTTCGACCATAATGTCAGTAGAAACGATTACTTTTTTGTCTTTGAAATCCAAAACAGCAGCATCATCGCCAATTCCTTTTAAGGTAGAAGCTTGGTTGATTTCAAAATTTTTCGTCAAATGGTCTATCAATCCAAATTCGCCCAATTGAGCAATGCTTGTACGTTGTGGGTTTTTATCTTCAATCATGGTTATTGTGAGGAACGAAGCAATTTTCGTTCACTTTGATTTAATTTATTAATAGTATTCAAGGGCACAAAGATACAAAGATGGAAAGGTTTTGACTAATTAAAAAAAAACAGAAAATGAATTGTTTTAAAAGTGATTGCTATTCGGTTTTTTTGCATCTTTAAGTCAAATTAAAAGAAAGAAATGAAATCATTCGATATAGTTACCCTGACAGTCAACCCCGCAATTGATAAAAGCACTCATTTGAAAGGCTTGGTTCCAGAACAGAAAATAAGATGTGAAGTGCCAAGATATGATGCTGGTGGTGGCGGTATTAATGTTTCAAAAGCTATTTCAAGACTTGGCGGAACTTCATTAGCACTATTTACAGCGGGAGGTTTTACAGGTAAATTGCTCGAAGAACTGATTAATAAAGAAGGGATTTCATCTAAAACTATTGAGGTTGAAGCCTGGACTAGAGAGAATTTTATTGCAGTAGATGATAATACGAATTCACAATATCGTTTTGGTTTTCCGGGTGGTAAAATTTCGTCAGAGGAAGCGCAAAATATATTGAATTTGATTTCAAATTTAGATACCCAATTTTTAGTGGTTAGCGGAAGTTTGAACGAAGGATTATCTGATGATTTTTACCAACAAATTGCAAAAAGTATAAAGGCAAAATTAATTGTTGATACTTCGGGTGAAGCTTTGAAAAAAGTTTTAAAAACAGGTGCTTTTCTAATCAAGCCCAATGTGGGTGAACTAGCTAAATTAGTTGGTAAAGAAAGATTAGAATTAAACGAAATAAATGAAGCTGCAAAACAAATTATTGTTGATGGCGGAGCCGAAATTGTGGTTGTTTCGCTAGGGCCACAAGGAGCTGCATTGGTTACAAAAGACAGTTATGAGTATGTTCCAGCGCCCAATGTGGTTAAGAAAAGTACAGTAGGGGCAGGAGATAGTATGGTAGGTGGAATGGTTTGGGCTTTGTCTCAAAACAAAAGTTTAAAAGAAGTGATTCGTTGGGGCGTAGCCTGTGGTTCGGCAGCTACAATGAATGAAGGAACGCAATTGTTCAAATTGGAAGATGCCAAACGATTATTTGAATGGTTGCAGAATAAATGATTCTATTTGTTCATTGCGAGGAACGAAGCAATCTCATTTGCTGCTCTCGTTATGTGATTGCTTCGTTCCTCGCAATGACAAATTCAAACAAAAAAAACCTGACAATTTTCATCATCAGGTTTTCTCTATATTCTTTTTTCTAAAAAAACTAATCATTCAATTTCAAAACAGCCATAAACGCCTCTTGCGGAATTTCAACATTTCCAACCAGTCTCATACGTTTTTTACCTTTTTTCTGTTTTTCCAATAATTTACGTTTACGGGAAATATCTCCACCATAACATTTGGCGGTAACGTCTTTACGTAAAGCTTTAATGGTTTCACGTGAAATTACTTTTACACCAATTGCCGCTTGAACAGGAATATCAAATTGCTGACGGGGAATCAATTCTTTCAACTTCTCACACATCTTTTTACCAATAGAATAGGCGTTATCAACGTGCATCAATGACGACAAAGCATCCACAATAGTGGCATTTAATAAAATATCTACTTTTACCAAGTTGGAAGTTCGCATTCCGATAGGCGTATAATCAAACGAAGCATATCCTTTAGAAACCGTTTTCAATCGGTCATAAAAATCAAATACAATCTCGGCTAGTGGCATATCAAAATTCAACTCTACACGTTCAGTAGTCAAATAAGTCTGATTTGTTATTTGTCCACGTTTTTCGATGCACAAACTCATTACGTTTCCTACGTAATCAGACTTGGTAATAATTGTGGCTTTAATAAAAGGCTCTTCAACATGATCCAAACGAGAAGGTTCTGGCAAATCGGATGGATTATTAACAATCAAAATAGTGTCTGGTTCTTTTTTAGTAAAAGCATGGTAAGATACGTTAGGAACCGTAGTAATTACCGTCATGTTGAATTCACGTTCCAGACGTTCCTGGATAATTTCCATGTGCAACATTCCTAGGAATCCACAACGGAAACCAAAACCTAATGCTGCAGAACTTTCAGGTAAAAATACTAACGAAGCATCGTTCAGTTGTAGTTTTTCCATCGAGTTTCTCAATTCTTCATAATCTTCCGTATCCACAGGATAAATCCCAGCAAAAACCATTGGTTTCACATCTTCAAAACCAGTAATAATATTAGTTGTTGGCGTTTTAGCATCCGTCAGCGTGTCGCCCACTTTTACTTCTTTCGCCTCCTTAATTCCTGAAATCAAATAACCAACATCACCAGCAGAAATCACTTGTTTAGGAACTTGGTTCAGTTTCAAAGTACCAATTTCGTCCGCAAAATATTCATTTCCGGTAGCCATAAATTTAATTTTCTGACCTTTTTTAATTTCACCATTTTTTACACGGAAAATAACCTCAATTCCACGAAATGGATTGTAATGAGAGTCAAAGATCAAAGCCTGCAGCGGTTCATCTTTATTTCCTTTTGGAGGAGGAATTCTTTCAATAATAGCAGCCAAAATATTTTCGACACCAAAACCTGTTTTTCCCGAAGCGTGAATAATATCCTCCAGTTTGCAACCTAATAAATCAATAATATCATCGCTTACTTCTTCAGGATTGGCAGATGGTAAATCTACTTTGTTTAGAACTGGAATAATTTCCAAATCGTTTTCTAAAGCCAAATATAAGTTTGAAATAGTTTGTGCTTGAATACTTTGTGCTGCATCTACAATCAATAAAGCGCCTTCACAAGCAGCAATTGAACGAGAAACTTCATATGAAAAATCTACGTGTCCAGGAGTGTCAATCAAGTTCAGGATATATTCCTCGCCCTTGTAGGTGTATTCCATTTGTATCGCGTGACTCTTAATTGTAATCCCACGTTCGCGCTCCAAGTCCATGTTGTCCAGTAATTGTGCTTTTTCCTCACGAGCCGTAACGGTTTGAGTAGCTCCTAGCAATCGGTCAGCTAAGGTGCTTTTTCCGTGGTCAATATGAGCAATAATGCAAAAATTTCTTATCTGTTTCATCTTCAGTTTATATCAATATTTTATGTCATGCCAAGTATGGGCGTTTTCGAAGCAGAAGCCCTAACGCAACCTCAAAAAACAAGGCAATTAATCTGCAAATATACGCTAAATTCAATAGCTTCAAAGCTTATAATTTATAAACTAAAAGCTTTAAAACGAAGTGTTTCCTAATTCTTCGTTTTATCGTTTCATCTAAAAAGTGTAATTTTGCAGCAAAATTCAGAAGATGATTAAGATTGGCAACATAGAATTACCGGATTTCCCATTATTACTTGCACCTATGGAGGACGTGAGCGATCCACCATTTCGTAGATTGTGCAAACAGCATGGAGCCGATATGATGTACTCTGAATTTATTTCTTCCGAAGGTTTGATTCGTGATGCCATCAAAAGCCGAATGAAACTCGATATTTTTGATTACGAACGCCCTGTTGGTATCCAAATTTTTGGAGGTGATGAAGAGGCTATGGCACTTTCGTCCAAAATTGTAACTACAGTAAATCCAGATTTAATTGATATCAACTTTGGTTGTCCTGTTAAAAAAGTGGTTTGTAAAGGTGCTGGAGCTGGAGTCTTGAAAGATGTTGATTTGATGGTGCGTTTAACAAAAGCCGTAATTGATAGTACTAATCTTCCTGTAACGGTAAAAACCCGTTTGGGTTGGGATGACAATTCGATTAATATTGATGAAGTTGCCGAACGTTTGCAAGACATTGGTGTACAAGCGTTGAGTATTCATGCTAGAACTCGTGCTCAAATGTATAAAGGTCATTCGGATTGGTCACACATTGCAAGAGTAAAAAATAATCCTAGAATTACGATGCCTATTTTTGGGAACGGAGATATTGATTCGCCAGAAAAAGCATTGTATTATAAAAATGAATACGGTATCGACGGAATCATGATTGGTCGTGCTGCCATTGGTTATCCATGGATTTTTGACGAAATCAAACATTTCTTTAAAACAGGGGAGCATTTGGCAAAACCTACTGTGGCTGATAGAGTGGAAGCTGTTCGCAATCATCTAACTTGGGCTATGGATTGGAAAGGAGAACGCTTAGGAATTGTTGAAACCAGACCACATTATACCAATTATTTTAAAGGAATTCATTCTTTTAAAACCTACAAACAAAAATTGGTCACTTTAGATCGTCCTGAAGAGTTATTTGCAGTCTTGAATGAGATTGAAGATGCGTATTCGGGTTATGAGGTGGTGTAAGAATTATAGAATTCAAATTAGTGTTTTCTAAATTTTCGTTATATTTGTTATAAATGGTATTCATTATGAGTGTTCAAACAGAAAAATCTCTTTTAATTGATTTACTTCAAGATATCAATGACGCTTCTATTATTCAGAAAGTGAAGAATTTTGTTTTGCGCGAAATTGAACCTGTATCGTTAACGGAAAATCAAAAAAAAGAACTAGATAAAAGGATAACAGAACATCAAGAAAATCCAAAATCTGGAGTAGATGCATTTGAATTTCTAGATTCTTTAAAATCTAAATATGAGTTGTAATAAACTCATTTTAAAAACAAATGCAGCAGTTGAAATTGAAGATGTGATTTCTTTTTATGCTTCGAAAAATAGTATTCTAGCAAAACGAATAGAAAAAGAAATACGATTAGCTTTTAAGACTATTACTGAAAATCCCGAAAGTTTCCAGTGTCGTTATTCTGAAATTAGAATATTTTGGTTGAATAAATTCCCTTATGGTTTATATTATATTTGGGAAAATGGCGAAGTGTTTATTTTAGCATTTTGGCATTCTAAAGAAGATATTCCTAATAAGCTATCTAAGATTTTATAAACTAGCTAATTTGAGTTTTTATTTTGTAAAATAAAAACTACTTTTGTAAAAAAAATGCAAATGAAAAATTTTACAATTCTAGCTTTCGTTTTAATAAGTTTTATAGCAAAGGCTCAAGAAGAAGTATCGGTTGAGAAAAAATTATTAGGAATACAATTAGGACTTTTTAATACAAGCTTTCAGTATGAAGCCAAATTAGATAGAAAAATCACACTTCTTTCGGAAGTAGGAATGATATTCGGAACATCAAAAAGAGATTATATTGATCCTAACATCGAAGATGAAAAAGTGTATGTTGTTGCGCCTTTTGTAACACTTGAACCGAGATGGTATTATGGTTTAGATAGACGAAGAAAATTAGGTAGAAATACCAAACACAATAGTTCTAATTACGTTGCGCTTTCTACTTCTTATGTTTCTAATAAAACACCAATAATTCATTCTGGTAATTTTGATATTGTTTCGGCTCTTTACATAATTCCAAAATATGGTATTAGAAGAGCTTTTGCTAAAAATTTTAATTATGAATTTTCAGCAGGTTTGGGCTATCAATATAATGTTTTTAGTGAAAAAGATGGTTGTAATTGTGATCATGATGATACTGTGATTGATATTCAAGCAAGAATTGGGTATAATTTTTAATCCAACAATTTTTTACTCACACGACTACTCGCAATCAACGAAGCAATAAATCCAAGCGAAACAATAGTAGCCATTACGATTAAAGCATTTTCAATTGAGAAAACAACTGGGTAAGCTAGGGTTGGAGTAATCATAATCCACTCAAAATGTTGTTGTAAAAGTACGATTATGATTCCTAGTACGAGTCCAATAAGTCCTCCAAAAAAGCTCAATAAAGTACCTTGCAATAAAAATATTTTACGCAAATTTTTGATCTCAGTTCCTAAATTGTAAAGTGTTTTTAGATTTCCTTTTTTGTCAAGAATCATCATAATCAATGCACCAATCAAGTTAAAAAGGGCTACAATGATTACGAGAGTAAAAATCAAATACACGGCAATATTTTCGGTATTCAACATTTTGTACAAGGATTCGTTGAGTTGCGCTCTGTTTTTTATGTTGGCTTTTCCTTTAAAAATAGTGTTTAACTTTTCTATGATGATGTTTTCATCAACATTGGGCTTTTCCTTAAGTTCAATTCCCGAAATTTGATTGCTTTTGTATTCCAGTAATTCCTGAGCCAAACTCAAATTAGCAAAAACATATTTAGAATCTAAATCTTCGTTGATGGCGTAAATGCCTATTGGGAAAATCTCCGATTTATTAAAAGCCTCTTCGGCATTTTCTATGTTTCCTTTGCCCGCTTTTGGAACTAGAACTTCTAAATGTTTGTTGAAATCAAGTAATCCTAAAGAAAGTTTTTGAACAAAGCCAAAACCAACAACTACTTGGTATGTGTTGTCTTCAAGCCATTGTCCATTGTAAATAATTTTATTGACATTATTGACTTTGCTGTAATTGGTATCAACACCTTTGAGGTAAGTTACTTCTTGTTTGTTGTCAAAAGTAAATAAAACACGTTCTTCGATAATTTTAGAATAAGAAACTACGCCATCAATTTTCTTGATTTGTTCCTCTTGTTCTGGAGTTATAAAAAAGGATTTACCTAAGGTGCTCGTTATTTTTAAATCAGGGTCAATATCATTGCTAAACGAAAGGCTAAAAACTTTTAGTCCGCTAAAAACCGATAATACCACAAACAAAGCCATTGCGCCAACAATGATTCCCATGCTCGCAATGCGATTAATAATGTTGATGGCGTTGTTTTTGCTATTGCTACGAATGTAGCGTTTGGCTATGTATAGCGGAAAATTCAAATTTTATTGAAATTTACGTTTCTCTAATAAATCACGATTTTCAATTGGATTTTCTTGATTTTTCAAAGCGTTGTCAATTTTCTCAATATAATCTAAAGAGTCGTCAATAAAGAAAACTAAATTAGGAACTCTTCGCAATTGTTTGCTCACTCTTTGCGCTAAATCATGCTTAATCAATTGTGTATTTGATTTAATTCCGTCCAACGTTTCCTGTGCTTTTTCTTGAGGAAAAACACTTAAATACACTGTAGCCACAGATAAATCAGAAGTCACCGATACTTTGGATACCGAAATAACCAAATTACTAACTCCATTTTTTCTCACTTCACCTTGCAGAATATCCACCAAATCTTTTTGGATAACTCCGCCTATTTTTTTCTGTCTGTTTGTTTCCATACTGCAAAAATACTACTTTTAAGCATTAAATATGCAATTTTATAGTTTCTGATTTTTTAAGAGCTATTTCCTGCTGTACACTTTATCTTTTATTCCAAACCCTGGAATAAAAGGATGTCGTTTCCATCAGGGCTAGGGCAAATTCAAAGCAAGTCGTTTAGTTCTAAAATCAAAAATCGTTAATCAGCAATCAAAAATCCAAATGCAAAGACATTCCTTTTCTATATACGACGCTTCAGCAGGTTCCGGTAAAACTTATGCTCTTGTAAAAGAGTATCTGAAAATCATTTTGGTTGCTCCAAAAAATGATGCCTATCGCAATATTTTGGCTATCACTTTTACCAATAAAGCGGTTCACGAAATGAAAAGCCGAATTGTAGGCAGTTTGTCTGAATTTGCTAAAGAGGAGCCTTCGAAAAAAGCGCAGGATTTAATGCGGGATTTGGTAAATGGTAGGAGAAAAGAAAATAATCCGGATGAATGGGAGGAAGAGCCAATTGGACTTTCTAATATTCAAATTAAAACCAAATCAAAGCAAATTATTAAGCATATTATTCATAATTATGCCGCTTTTGATATTTCGACAATTGATAAATTCACACATAAAGTGATTCGTGCTTTTGCCCACGATTTGAATTTACCAATGACTTTTGAAGTTACTTTGGATACCGAAAATTTATTGACAGAAGCCATAGATGCGATTATTGCTCAGGCTGGTGAAGACGAAACTTTAACCAAGTTGCTCATCGATTTTACGATGGAAAAAACCGATGACGATAAATCCTGGGATATTTCCAGAGAGATAATGGAAACGGGTAAGTTGGTTCTGAATGAAAACAATCGAAATGAAATTACGCAATTCCATGATAAATCCATTGCTGAATTTGTCGAAATAAAAAAGAAGTTAGTTGTAGCGTGTAAAGATTTAGAGAAAGAAAATGTAGTTTTTGCTGAAGCTGCTTTGCTGTTAATTGAGAACAACGGAATTGATTTGAAATCATTTTCGAGAGGAACTTTTCCTAATCATTTGGCCAGTATTCGCGACGGAAAATTCAATTCTAAAAATAAAACTTTTCATGAATTTGATGATATTTCGATTAATAAAATCGCCAAAGACCGCGCTTTAATTGAAAATATAATTCCGGAATTATTACAAATTTTAGTAACGATTTATAAAAATTTCGAAAAACGTGATTTTTATAAAGCATTCCTGAAAAATATAACACCGCTTTCATTATTGAATACGGTGAGTAATGAATTGGCTAAAATTCAAGAAGAGCAAAATGTACTTTCGATATCTGAATTTAATGCCATTATTCATCGCGAAATTCAAAATCAGCCAGCTCCTTTTATATATGAGCGATTAGGCGAGCGATACCGTCACTTTTTTATTGATGAATTTCAGGATACTTCTGAGATGCAATGGCAAAATTTGATTCCACTTATAGATAATGCACTTTCGGGTCAGGATGATTATGGAGAAAAAGGAACCTTGATGATTGTGGGCGATCCAAAACAATCTATTTATCGCTGGCGTGGTGGAAAAGCAGAACAATTTATTGAATTAAGTAAAGACAATAATCCTTTTAATAATCCAGATAAAAAATTAGAACATCTGGATAAAAATTATCGTTCGTATTCTCAGATAATTGATTTTAATAATGATTTTTTCAAGCTGTTGTCGGCCGAATTTGAACAGCCTGATTATAAAGATTTATACGAAAATCACAGTCATCAAAAAAGCAATGATAAAACGGGCGGTTACGTCAATATTTCTTTTATTCCAAAAATAGAAGCGAGAGAAGAAGATGAGGAAGCATTAGATAAGGCTGAATTATTCGTTTTGGCGACTTTAGATACAATTCAGAAAGTACTAAAAGAAGGTTTTGAATATAAGGATGTTGTGATTTTGACCCGTAAACGCGACCAGGGAATTGCAATTGCTAATTATTTAACGGAGCAAAACATTCCATTACTGTCATCAGAAACTTTGATGATTCAAAATGCAACCGAAGTTCGTTTGATAATTCATCTTTTAAAATACCTTAAAAACAATGCCGACTTAGAATCGAAAGCTTATTTCTTGCATTATATCGCAAAAAATATTCAGGATCAAATGCCGGTCCATGATTTCATAGCCAAAGGAATGGAACAAAAACAAGAAGCTGATTTTGAAAAATGGTTGATGGGTTTTGATATTTCGCTTTCATTTCAAAATATTCGAAAAAAGTCTCTCTATGAAGCTGTTGAGATTATTGTTTCAAAATTCCTCTCCCCAACCCTCTCCAAAGGAGAGGGAGACAAGGTGTTTAAAAACACAGATGAATTTGGTTATATGACTGGAGGAAATCATTCTCATTTGTTAATTGAAAAAGCAATAGAGAAGAGAAAAGAGCCAACAATTGCTGAAAAAATACTTTGGTCTGAACTCAAGGCGCAATCTCTGGGAAGTAAATTTAGACAACAACATTTAATTGGTAATTATATTGTTGATTTTGTTTGTTTGTCAAAAAAACTGATTATTGAGGTGGATGGCGATTATCATTTTACTGAAGAACAGATTCGATTAGATAGTGATAGAACAATTGCTTTAAATGAGTTAGGATTTAAAGTAGTTCGTTTTACTAATGAGTTAGTAATAAAGAATATTTCAAAAGTTTTAATAACAATAGAACAAGAATTAAAAAAACAAGATTTGTTTTTATTAGGCAAAGTTACCATAGAGTCTCCCTCCCCCTCGGGGAGGGTTGGGGAGGGGAATGCCTATGTTCAATATTTCTTAGATATTGTTTTAGAACGTGATGTGCGCAATCAGGTAGGAATAGCTGATTTTTTGATTTTCTGGGATAAAAACGGGGAGAAGTTCAGTATTCCGTCACCGGAAGGGAATAACGCAGTTCGAATTATGACGATTCATAAATCGAAAGGATTAGAATTTCCTGTTGTAATTATGCCTTTTGCCGAAGAAGATTATAATAAAAAACCAAAAGATAAATTGTGGCTCGATGCCGAAGAAATGGATTTAGGTTTGCCTAAGGCTTTGATTGATAATAGCAGTGCTGTGGAAGGTTTTGGAGAGGAAGCTAAATTAGTATATGATCAAAAAAAGCAAGAGGAGTTATTGGATAATGTAAATGTGCTTTATGTAGCTTTGACACGTGCAGAAGAACAATTGTATGTTATTTCTAATATGAATTTGTCCAGAAATGGGGAGGTTCCTAAAAATAATATGTGTGCTTTTTTTATTAATTATTTGACGAATAAAGGAGTTTTTGATCAAAATACATTGGAATACGAATTTGGAGATAAAATGAAAATTTCTTCAGAAAGTAAACATGTTGATACTTCTAAACCAATAGAAAATGTTGCTGAGGCATTAAATCCTAAAAATATTAAAATTGCTCAACGAGAAGCTTTAATGTGGGGGACACATCAGCAGGAATCGATAGAGTATGGTAATGTAGTACATGAGATTTTGTCTTTTGTGAAAACAAAAAAGGATGTAGATTTGGCGGTAGAAAAGGCAATTGAAAACGGCTTGATTAATTTTATACAAAAAGATTTAGTTTATAAAACGATTCAAGAAATAGTGAATCATCAAGAATTAGCATTGTTTTTTGCTGAAGGAAATGAAGTTTTAAATGAACAAACTATTATTCAGAAAGAGGGAAGGTTGATAAAACCCGACAGAATGGTAGTTACAAAAGAGAATAAAGTGTTTTTGTTAGACTATAAAACGGGTGTTCATAATGCAAAATATCAGAAACAGTTAAAGGATTATCAAGATGCAATTGAACTAATGGGTTTTAATGTAGAAAGAAAAACATTAGTGTATATTGGGCAGAAAATTGAGGTTGTTAATCTTTAATTTGTCATAATAATTGTAGTGTAAATTAAGCTTTTGTAGTTTTTTTATATCGTTTTTATTGCTTGAAATTAATATTTTTTTAGGTTTTAAAAATTTAGATAAAAGTATTCTTTAATGTCGGTAGCCTTTTGCAGTGTTGAGTTCGTAGTTTTTTTTTTAATGTTAATGTTTAGTTTTTATTTGTTTAACAATATTGAAATGAATGCAATACAACTTTTTTTTTAACATTCTATTTTGTAGTTAAAAAATTACGCGTTACTTTTGTTGATAATTAACTAAATTGTAATTAAAATTTTTAAGTATGAAACATCTTAACAAACTTTTTGTTGCTGTAATGATGGTGATGGGTATAAGTTCTCACGCACAAGACAGTAATAATCCATGGGCAATTGAATTTGGAGTAAATGCCGTAGATACTAGAACTAGCGCTGGTGGTGGTAAGAACTGGGTAGATCGTCATTTTTCTCAACCATTTGACGTGAAAAATAACTGGAATATCCTTCCTTCGGTATCTTATTTAAGTGTATCTCGTTATGTTGGAAGTGGTTTTACTGTTGGGCTTCAAGGTTCGGTTAATAAAATTGATAAATTAGTGACTTTTGATCCAACAAATCCAAAACATGATTCCCGAGGGTATGTTGTGACTAATCCAGGTGATTTAATGTATTATGGAATTGATGGAAATGTGAAATACAGTTTCATGGAATTAATTAAATCTAAAGTGATTGATCCAAGCTTACATTTAGGTGGAGGTTATACTTTTTTAGGAGATAGTAGCTTTGGTACCGTAAATGCTGGTGCTGGTTTGACTTTCTGGTTTACAGAAAATGTTGGTTTAGCACTTAGTACTTCTTACAAAAAAGCATTTGATAATGGAGATCCTTTAGTTCGTTCTCACTTTCAACACACAGCAGGTATTGTTTTCAAATTTGGTGGAAAAGATACTGATGGTGATGGAATCTACGACAAAGAAGATGCTTGTCCAGAAGTTGCTGGTTTGAAACAATTCAATGGTTGTCCTGATACTGACGGAGACGGAATTATTGACTCAAATGATGCTTGTCCTGAAGTTGCTGGTTTAGCTGCATTCAATGGTTGTCCTGATACTGACGGAGATGGAGTAGCTGATAAAGATGATGCTTGTCCTGAAGTTGCTGGTTTAGCTTCTTTAAAAGGTTGTCCAGATGCCGATAAAGACGGAATAGCTGATAAAGATGATAAATGTCCTAATGTTGCAGGTCCAAAAGAAAACGCAGGTTGTCCTTGGCCAGATACTGATAAAGACGGTGTAGCTGATAAAGATGATGCTTGTCCAGAAGTTGCTGGTCCAGCTAGTAACAAAGGTTGTCCAGAAGTAACTCAAGAAGCTATGGATGAATTGAAATCTCAAGCTAGATTTATCTACTTTAACTCTGGAAAAGCTACATTCAAATCTAGTGACGTTCCTAAGAGATTAGATGCAATGGCTGCACTTCTTAAAAACTATGCTAACTCTGAATTCTTGATCGAAGGTCATACAGATAGCGATGGTTCTGATGCATTCAACCAAAAACTTTCTGAAAACAGAGCTGATGCAGTTAAAAATGCATTACTTGAAAGAGGAATTTCTTCAAGCAAATTAAAATCAGTAGGATATGGTGAAACTATGCCAGTTGCTGATAATAAAACTGCTGCTGGTAAAGCATTAAACAGAAGAACTGAAGTGAAATTAATCAAATAATTTTTCTAAATAAATATAAGGAACGCCCCGATTTATCGGGGCGTTTTTTTATTTTTATAAAATGATAAATAGTACTTTTTTAGATAAGATTGCCCAAGTTTTAATTGAAAAATATTCAGCTAAATTAGCTAATACAATAGTAGTTCTTCCCAATAAAAGGGCCAAGATTTTTTTGATTGAAGCGCTAAAAAAGCAAGTTTCAAATAATATTCTTGCTCCGGAGATTATTAGTATAGAAGATTTTATCCAGGATATTTCAGCTATTCGTACTGTTGACCCAATCGAATTGTTATTCGAATTCTATGAAGTTTATTTATCTATAACTGATAAAGCCAATCAGCAATCTTTTGAGTTGTTTGCTAATTGGGCGAAAACATTGCTGCAAGACTTCAATGAAATTGACCGTTATTTATTAGATCCCACGCATGTTTTGTCTTACTTAAAAGACATTGAAGACATAAAAAAATGGGGAATTGAAGTAGAGAACAAAACTCAATTGCTTGAAAAATATATTGATTTTTGGAAATTACTTCCTCTTTATTACCAATCATTATATGCGCATTTACTTCAAAAAGGAATCGGATATCAAGGATTAATTTATCGTGAAGCGGTAGAGAATCTAAATCATTTTTCGAATTCAATTACCAATAAACAATTTGTTTTTGCAGGATTTAATGCGTTGAATGCTTCCGAAGAAAAAATTATTCAACATTTGATTTCGAATGATCAGGCTAAAATTTATTGGGATGCCGACCAAACTTTTTTAAATGACCCTTATCATGATGCAGGTTTGTTTGTAAGGAGATTTAAAGAAAATTGGAAACACTATAAATCCAATCCTTTTGAATGGATTGTGGATGATTTTTCGCAGTCTAAAAACATTCAGATTATTGGGACGCCAAAAAGCATTGGACAAGCTAAAATTTCAGGAAGTATTATTGAGAAAATCATAGAAGAAAATCCAACTACAACACTCGATAAAGTGGCTGTAGTTCTTGGGGAAGAAAATCTATTAGTACCGCTTTTATATTCTTTGCCATCAACAGTAGGTGTTTTGAATATTACTATGGGTTATTCGAGTAAAAATAATCCTGCCCAAATTTTGATTGCCAAATTGTTCAAAATGCATACTAATGCCTTGTCTAGAAATGCAAAAAGTTATGTGTTTTATTATAAAGATGTTTTGGATATTTTAACGCATCCTTTGGTGGAACCTTATGCTAAAACCACCGCTTTGGTTGATATAATCAATAAGAATAATTATACTTTTATTAGCCATCATAAATTGATGGAATTGAATGCTTATTCGACTGATTTATTTTTGTTGTTGTTTCAAAAATGGGAAAACGGTTCGATAGCGGTCTTGCAAGCGGTTTCAAAATTATTATTGACTATAAAAGAAAATTTAAGCAATGATAATGAAGAGGAGAAGATTACGAAAGCCTTTGTTTTTGCTATTTTTAAAGTCATTAATAAACTAATCAACTATTATTCGCAGCACACGCATATTGATAAAATTGAAACTTTACATGCTATTTACAAGCAAGTAATCGATTTGGCTGAGGTTTCTTTTGAAGGGGAACCGTTGAATGGTTTGCAGATTATGGGAGTGTTGGAAAGCCGTGTTTTGGATTTTGATACGGTAATTGTCACTTCTATGAACGAAGGAAAATTTCCAG
The DNA here is from genome assembly GCA_039805885.1 of Bacteroidota bacterium. GTDB lineage: Bacteria > Bacteroidota > Bacteroidia > Flavobacteriales > Flavobacteriaceae > Flavobacterium. The sequence continues at coordinate 304 of JBDLTG010000077.1, read as the reverse complement.
CGGGGAAATCTCAAAATTCCTTTATTCCTTATGATGTGAAACGAGAATTGGGTTTACCTACATTCAAAGAAAAAGATGCTATTTATACCTATCATTTTTATCATTTACTGCAACGGGCTAAGAATATTTACTTGTTGTATAATACTGAAAGCGAAGGACTAGATGCTGGTGAAAAAAGCCGATTTATCACGCAATTAGAAGTCGAAAAACAATCAAATCATAATTTGTCGCACGAAATTTATAATGCCGTTTTACCAGAAACAGCCTATTCGCCAATGGTGATAGAAAAATCGACGGCGGTTAT
>JBDLTG010000076.1:0-2638 GCA_039805885.1 Bacteroidota bacterium | reverse complement strand
AATAATCGTTAGTCACTCTTTAAATTAAGTGTTATCTGATAATCCTGATCCACACTGATAGGTCTAAATCTATTATCTGTAAATTTAATACTAATTTCACTCAACGAATTCGTATTAGGTTTTATATAATCTGCTGAGTCATCAATAAAACTTGAAACTGATAAATTGCTTTCTTCCAAGGCAATAGACCCCAACACATTAATGTTTTTATTATTCAAAAGTTGCGTTCCGAAATTTGAAATTATATTCAAAATGCTTACTCCTGAAACATCTATATTACTCGTTGTAAATGAAGTATTCCACGAATTGACTCTACTTAGTAATCCACATTCGTAATAACACATATTTTGTAAGTTCCCATTTGTTGAAAAGTTTATTGAAGGCCCTGAATAGCTTAATGTATTACTTCCCGTGTTATATACAAATGATCCTGTTGTGTTTGATAATACACTATTAACAGCTGACGTTAAAGCTGGCGCTAAGGCAATACCTGTGTAGTTTGATGAAGGCAAAGTTGCCGTTAGTAAACTTCCATTGGTGCCTTCTCTAATGTATAATTTATTATTTCTCGAATCAATGACTGGTATTGATAATGGTATCGTAACACTTTTTAGTTTAAATGAGTCAACATCATTCATTGCTGGTTGAAGAACGTATTGGGCATCTGAAATAGAACCTGAATTCCTAAACATTGAATTCAATACTATACTTGTTATCTTTTCGTGTTCACTCATCTTTGTTTATTCTCAATAAAATAAAACTAACTAAATCGATTTATTTTTGGTTGAAATAAAGCTTTCACTCCAAAACATTGGTGAATTTGAACCAGCACTATTATTTGGCATGGAAAGAAACTTCTTTGATGGGAAATTGTATTCAGGATCTTTTATTTTTTTACCTTAATTTTGTTGTTTGTTTGAGTCTTCTTTGGCATTTCTAATGTATCATTAAAAAAAGTTAACCTAAATTTATTTTTTTAGTATACTTTCAACCGCATCTACTTTTTTCACATATGCATTTTTTTGGGCAAATGCATTATCAACAGCTTCATTACTTCCAAACAATTTTGATACAGCGTAAACCTTGTCTGCGCCTTTGTTGTAACCTTTAAACTTATTTTTGAGATCGCTTATTGCCTGACCAAACTTTCCAAACTTTGATGAAGTTTCCATTTGTAATTCCTTAACAAAAAAAAATTACCTATTGCCTTGACCTCTATTATACTTTTTGCTTCCTGTAACATCTACTTTATTAGAATTAGACCTCACTGGTTTCTTTGGCTTCCATGGAGTTTCTGCTTTAGGCGGTCCTCGTAGTGGGCTTGGACCAAATCTCGAAGGTTCGCCGGGAGGGGGTAACTTGGCAATTATTTCATCTATGTCGTCTTTTGCCTTTTCTTTTCCCTTTCCTTTAACCGGAGTTGTAAGGTCAGGTATAACAACGTCAGGTAAAGCAGTGTCTTCTGGTACTGTACCCATAATTGATTCAGACCAACCTCCACCTTGAACTGCTGGTCTTCTTGGAGGTGGAATATAGGGCAATTCAGGCCGACTTCTAACCGTAGCATCAGTATAATATCCAGAATCGTCTGAAATATAACCTCCTCTACTGCTTGAGGCAACACTTCTATTATCGTCTATTGGTGAATAAAATACATCGTTTTCATTTTCATCAGGAAGCGGGCTCGTTTGTGTTCCTTGTTCAAAACCCATCGCAGTTTGTGTTCCTTGTTCCATTAGATTTGGAATATTAGATCCAGTTTGAACAAAATCAATATTGTTCAACTTTTGCGTTAAACTTAAACTCTCACTAATATTTGCCATACGTTGTTGGTCATACATTCGTTGATCTTGAACGTCCCAAATAGCCTTTGCGTATTTCGTATATTCAGTATCCCCAGGTAGAGTAGACCACATGTAATTATTGGCGACTTGATTAGGACGAAAATCCATATTAACAGGTGTCTCTTTCGAAATTCTTTTACTTGGAACTGCCCCAAACTTTTGATGACTACTTTTTCCAATTATTTTGTCTGTTAATTTACCCGTATTCGAATTTCCTCTTGGCTCGACAAGATCCCATATTGTACCACTTATATTAGACATTTAAAGTTAACTATGAAAATAAAATTTCCCTTATATAGATTTTTAATTTATGAGTTTACTATTAACTAACAAAGTGAGTCTTTCTATTAAACCTCTCGATTCACAACGACCTAAAAAATCTTCTGCAATAGCAGCTCCTCCATTTACAAGTTATATTGTAAGTCAAAAAGGTGGCGGTAAGAGTACTTTACTATTAAATATGCTTACCAACCCTCAAATTTATAAAAACAAGTTTCATCAAGTTTACTTAATTTCTCCGACGAGTGCACTTGATGAAAAATTCGACATTTTAAGAAATACCACTATAACTATTGCCAATAAACCTTTAATTAAACTATTAAAAAAGACTAAAAGATTTCAGCAGCGACTTGTAAGTAACCCTAACGACACTAACTTGAACGAAATTGATGAAGATCCAGCTCCAGTTGAATTCATACGTAATTTAAATATCGAATGGTTAATGGAATTAATCGCTGAGCAGGAATACATCTCTGAGACATTTGGTAAAAAAAATGCAGACCATGTTCTTATAT
>JBDLTG010000075.1:0-41511 GCA_039805885.1 Bacteroidota bacterium | reverse complement strand
ATTTAGAAATAAGAATAAATTCATTGGATGAATAATTAAAAAAAGTATTTTTACTTCATATAAAATTCTAAGCGTTAGAGTTTTTAAAACGTTTTAAAAATAGCATAAAGAGCATACAAGGAATGGCAACAAAAATCACTTCAAATTCAGCAAATAAAAGACCCGTAAAAAAGCAATCTCATGGCTTTATGGCTCAATTGAGGATAATGCTATTTAAATTGATTTTGTGGTTTATTGGGCTTTCTTTGTTTTCAGTAGTCTTTTTTAAATTCGTTCCAATTCCATTTACTCCTTTGATGCTTATGCGTGCTATAGAAAATAAAACTTCTGGTAAGGCGGTTTATTTCAGCCATGATTGGGAACCTTTAGAGAATATTTCGGTTAATTTACAAAAAGCAGTTATCGCCAGTGAAGACGGTTTGTTTTTAACGCATAATGGTTTTGACTTTAGAGCCATGCAAAAAGCCTATAAAAACAACGAAAGAGGCCGAAGAATAAAAGGAGGGAGTACAATCTCGCAGCAAACGGCCAAAAATGTTTTTTTGTGGCAGGGTAGAAGTTATATCAGGAAAGGATTAGAAGCTTATTTTACCGTTTTGATTGAATTGATTTGGGGAAAAGAACGCATTATGGAAGTCTATCTCAATAGTATCGAAATGGGAGACGGTGTCTATGGAGCGCAAGCCGCAGCCGAACATTGGTACCGAAAAGATGCTGCCAATTTAACTAAAAAACAAGCTGCCGGAATTGCCGCTATTTTGCCTAATCCTAGAAAATATACAGCAACCAGTTCGTCTTCTTATGTTAATAGAAGAAAAGATAAAATTATGCGTATAATGCGTACAATAGGGAAAATTGAGTATTAGATGCAGTCAAAAACAGTCCTTTTTATCTATTTCTTGTTGCTGTTTTCGGGCACTTTATCGAGCCAGAATTCCAGTGTTGAAATAGGTGTTGTTACTGAAAACGATTTGTACACTTCTTCTAAAAATGATCAATATTACACTAACGGTTTAGAAATTTTTTACCGCTATTTATCTAAAAAGAATAAATCACATCTGGTAAAAAAAATAAATCAGATCCGATTAGGGCAATACATGTATAGTCCTCGCAGTATTTATAAGAATCAAGAAGAAATGTTCGACCGGCCATTTGCGGGTTATCTTTTTGGCGAATTTGGGAATGCTAATTTTTATACTAATCAAGCTGTTTTAAAAAAGTATGTCCAAATAGGTTATGTCGGCCCTAATTCTTTTGCGGACGAAGTACAATCGGGTACGCATCGTTTATTTCATTATACGGCTTTTGAAGAATGGGATTACCAAATTAAAAATACCTTAGCAATACAAATTTATGCCCTATTTGCTAAACCTCTTTTTGGCGGAATCAAGAGTAATAGAATCGATTTTCAATGGCAATCGGAAGCTAAACTAGGAACGGTATTTACCTCTTTGTCCACGGGTTTTGTTACTAGAATTGGGATAAATAAATTAGTTTCTCTTTCCGATTCCAATTTTTACGGTGCTTCATTAAGCACAGCTACGAGACCAGTAGCGAGTGAGTTTTATTTTTATATGGCACCGTCTTTTAATTACCAAATTTATGATGCCACCATCCAAGGAAGTCTTTTTAATGACAACAGTCCTGTCACTTTTGATATCAGACCATTTCGTTTCAATGGCGAAGCAGGTTTGAAATATCGAACAAACAATCTGAATCTTTCTTACGCATTTGTTTACAGAGGAAAAGAATTAAAATCAGACAGGAATATGGGCTTTTTTTATGGTTCTATAGGGATTTCATATATTTTTAGATAACTGAAATATTAAATCATGAAAATAAATAAATTGATTATTGTTTTTTTGTTGGTTAGTTTTTGTGCCTGTAATAATAAACAGGAAATTATAAAAGAACAACCAAAAGATGTAGCCACGCCCAAAAATATGGTTTGGGTATCTGGAAACACGTATACTCAAGGAGCAAAAACAAACGATAGATTAGCACTCGAACACGAAAAACCAGCACATAGTGTTGCTGTAGATGGTTTTTTTATGGATATCACCGAAGTGACCAATGCCAGTTTCAAAAAATTTGTAGACGAAACTCATTATGTAACCACTGCCGAAAGACCTATTATTTGGGACGAATTTAAAAAAACTTTGCCCGAAGGAACGGCTAAACCAGCCGATTCTTTATTGCAACCGGGTTCTTTGGTTTTTAATGATAAAGTAAAAAATGTGACTGATTATACTGATTTTCGTCAATGGTGGAAATGGGTTACAGGAGCTAACTGGCGTCATCCTGAAGGGAAAAAATCCAATATTATAGGGAAAGACAATTACCCAGTGGTACATATTTCTTTTGAAGATGCTCAGGCTTATTGCAAATGGGCGAAACGCAGATTGCCAACGGAAGCCGAATGGGAATTAGCCGCTATGGGAAATTTAAAAAACAGCATTTACACTTGGGGCGATGATCAATCAAAAATAAGTAAAGAAGCCAATACCTGGCAAGGTAATTTTCCGAATTATAATAGCAATCAAGATGGTTATACTGCTTTGGCTGCGGTGAAATCATTCGCTCCAAATTCATTAGGAATTTATGATTTATCTGGAAATGTTTGGGAATTTACGCAGGATTATTACAATGCAAATTATTATCAGGAATTGTTTTCGAAAGGAGAAACAACACGCAATCCGCAAGGCGCTGCCGAAGCCTTTAATTCGAATAATCAATTTGAAAAAGAAAGAATAATAAAAGGAGGTTCTTTTTTATGTAATGAATCCTATTGTTCTAGTTTTAGAATTTCTGCCCGAATGGCATTAGCCGAAGGTTCGAGTTCCAATCATGTTGGCTTCAGAACAGTAGTCGATTTAAAAATGCTTCAACGAAAGTAATCTAAATTATAATACGGTTTTTTTGTAGTTTCGTCATTGACTATTTCCGTTTTGGATTTAGAGACATTAATAGAAATTATGAATAATAATTTTCGTCGATATATTTTATTAGGTTTGTTGTGTTTTTGTGTATCTCTAAATGCACAGCAGTCATTTGTATTTACATCTATCGATTCTAAAAACGGACTTTCGGAAAATAGAGTACGTACCATTTTGCAACTTCAGGATGGGCGAATGATAGTTACTACCGAAGGTGTCACCAATATTTATGATGGAACTTCCTTTAAATATTTGCATTTAAAAGGCAATAACATTTCTCGATTAACTAGCTATTCTGGATTTCATCACGGCTATGTGGATAAGGAATATGTCTGGATAAAAGACAAAGGAAAGTTGATGGGTATTGCTATAAAACAGGAACGTTTTGTATCGAAACCGGATAGTGTTTTATTTAAAATGGGAATTCGGGAACCCGTTGCCGATTTTTTTGTGGATGCTTCTCAAAATTATTGGGTGCTTACTTCTTCAGACAAGTTGTTATTTCGAAATGCCAAAAATGGAAAGACTACAATTTTCCTTAAAAATGTTTCGATTCCCAATGGAACAAAAGACCAATTGTATGATATAGCTGTTGTCCAGCAACAACTTTTTCTTTTTTACAGAAATGGATTGATAGTTTGTTATGATTTGAAAACAGCCAAAGAGTTGTATAAAACCAATTCTTTATCGAATCAAGAGCAAGCAAAATACAATAATACGCTGATGGTGGTTCAGTCGAACAATTCAGTGTATCAAATTCGAAATGGATCGGCAGGTGTTATGTTGGCTTATGATATTAAAAAGCGAACACATACAAAAATACTTCAAACCGATTATTGGCTCAATACGATTTCTGTTGATAGCAAAGGCAATTTATGGGTGAGTTGTGCTATCGGATTGTGGTTTATTGACAAAAATCTGAAAGAGAAAAAATTGATTCCATCGTTCAAGTTAGTTGATGGAACTGAAGTGAATACCGAAGCCAGTACACTTTATAACGATTCACAAGGCGGACTCTGGATTGGGACATTCAATCACGGATTGTTGTATTATCATCCCGACCGATTCAAATTTAAGAATGTTGGAAAAATGTTTTTTGGAACACAGCCAAAAGATATTGATGTAAGTTGTTTTGAACAAGCTGCACAAAATACAATTCTGGTTGGAACAAAAAATGGACTGTACAGCTATTCGCCCGAAACTTCGAAACTTTCCATTTTTAAAGGATTACCAGCCGATGTTGATTGTCTTTCGATGACAAAAGATTCTCAAAATCGGATTTGGATATGTACGCAAAATAAAGGAGTGTATTGTTTGCAAAACAATCAGATTAAACATATTGATCCTCTCGGTGGAAATTGTCGTTCCATTGTCGAAAAACCAGATGGGCAATTTTTAGTTGCAACATCTGATGGATTAGCTAATTTTAATGCTTCAACGGGGAAATTTAATCCTTTGAAATTGACACTCAATGGAGAACCATTACGTTCCGTTTCTCAATTGATTGCTTTTGATACCCAATCTTTTTTAGGAATAAATAGCACCGGATTGTTTGTTTATAATTATAAAAAAAACAGCATCAGTCAACCACTGAAAACATTCTTGAAGAACGAAAACCAAAATTACACAGCTGTTTTTAAGGACAGTCGTGGGATTGTATGGATTGGAACTCAAGATGGATTAAGTGTTTGGCAAACATCAAAAGCCGAATTGCATACGCTTTTCACCGATGATGGCTTGGTAAACAATAGCATTAAAGGAATTGTAGAAGACAAGCAGGGATTAATATGGATTACCACCGCTGGAGGTGTTTCCCGTATTGCGTTAGATACTAAGGAAAAAAAGCTTCGCTTCTCGATTGCCAATTTCAATCATTACGATGGAGTGATTGAAAATGAATTTACAGCTTCCGCTACTTTTGCATCGAATAATGGACAACAGCTGTTAATGGGTGGTGTTAATGGTTTTAATACCCTCGATTTGCAAAAACCTTGGTCGTTTAAACAATTGCAAAAGCCATTGTTTACTGGTTTGATACTTTTTGGAACAAAAGTTAAATCGGGAGAATCCTATGATGGGAATATCATATTGAAAAATGCAATTGCTACTACTAAAAGTATAGCGTTAAATTACAATCAGAATTTTATAAGTGTTGATTTTTCAGCATTGAATTATGTCAATCCCACACAAACGTATTACCGTTATCGTTTGGAAGGGGTTGATGATAATTGGCGTGAAATAGTAGCACAAAATGGAACTGGAAATGCTTCGTATACCAATTTAGCTCCAGGAACTTATGTGCTGAAAGTAAAAGCAGCGAGTAACAGTAGAGAATGGTCGAAGGAGTATGCCGAAATCAAAATTGTTGTAAATCCACCTTTTTGGAAAACGCCAGTTGCTTATGTTTTGTATTTGGTATTCATCTCGTTGTTGCTTTATTTTTCATTGTCCTATTATAAAAAATGGGCAAATCAGCAATTAATGCGCAAGAATGAAGAAAAACTGAACCAAATGAAGTTTAGTTTTTTTACCAATGTCAGTCACGAATTCCGCACACCGCTTACGTTGATTATTACTCCGCTGGAATCCATTTTAAAAGAAGTAAAAGAGACAGCTATTGAATCAAGAATTAAATTAGTTCACCGTCATGCGTTAAACTTGCAGCATTTGGTAAATCAATTATTGGATTTTAGACGCTTGGAAATAAGTGGAGAGAAACTGAATCTGACCTTTGGCAATTTTGTGGATTTTGTAAAACAATTCGAAGATTTATTTGGCAAATTAGCTCAAGAAAAACAGATTGATTTTTCGATACAATCGGATAATCCAGAGCTATTTATGTATTTTGATAATGATAAATTATACAAGGTAATCAATAACCTGCTGTCGAATGCTTTTAAGTTTACCCCAGCAGGAGGAACAATTACAGTGCTACTTTCGCAACCAATAGAGAATCAAAATTCGGATTTTGTGCAATTGGAGGTTATCGATTCAGGTTCGGGAATTTCGAGCAACGATTTGCCTAATGTATTCAACCGTTTTTATCAGGCTTCTACAACTCAGGGAGGAAGTGGTATTGGATTGCATCTGGTGAAAGAGTATGTCGAATTGCATTCGGGAGATATAATGGTGGAAAGTGAGCCTAATGTAAAAACGGTATTTTCGGTTAGAATTCCAACAAATCTTGTGCCTCAAAAAACAGATTCTGAAACTCTTGTTGCAATTCCTGAAGACAAAATCGATAATCAAAATATTGAAACAATATCAAAAAAAGAGACCCTTTTAGTAGTAGAAGACAATGATGATTTAAGACGTTTTTTGCTAACCGAATTGTCTCATAAATATGAAGTTTTTGAAGCTGCTGATGGCGAAGCAGGAGAAAATTTGGCTTTGTCAAAATCTCCCGATTTAATAATAAGTGATGTGATGATGCCTAAAGTTGATGGTTTTGAACTATGCAAACGCATAAAATCGAACGTGCAAACTTCGCATATTCCTGTGATTTTATTGACCGCCCGTACATCCGAAGAACTCAAAAAGACAGGCTATCAATCGGGAGCCGATGAATATTTGGCAAAGCCGTTTAATTTGGAAATATTGTTACTTCGAATTGAGAAGTTGATTGCACAAAAAAATCAAAGGCAATCGGCATTTTCGAAAAAATTAGAGGTGAATCCAAAAGAGATTACGATTACTTCAATTGACGAACAGTTGATCGAAAAAGCGCTTGACTGCATGGAAAAAAACATGGATAATCCCGATTATTCCGTTCAGCAGTTTAGTCAGGATTTGGGAATGGATCGAACAGTTTTGTACAAAAAAATGCAGTCCATAACCGGACTTGCTCCTTCAGAATTTATTCGTTCCATTCGATTAAAACGCGCGGCACAACTTTTAATTAAGGGGCAATATCCCGTAGCCGAAGTAGCCGAAAAAGTGGGTTTCAATACCCAGAAATATTTCAGTAGATATTTTAAAGAAGCTTTTGGGGTCCCTCCGTCAAAGTATGCACAAAACGATAAAAAAGCTGATAATGAGTTGTTATAGAGAAATAAACAACGAAATGTACCACTGAAAACAACATATCGTACCCATTTGTTTAAGTGAATATAAATAGTTTTGGTTGGTATTGATTAACTAAAAATAAACCAAATGAAAAATGCATTTCTGAGTAGGAATCGCCAGTACATATTGTTGCTTGCGCTGTTTTCTTTTTCATCATTAGCAGCTCAAAATTATCAAAAGACGGCTTTAGGTCTAAAAACCAAATTGCAGTCCATGGATGTTGAGGTCCAGTTTTACAGCCCAGGTATTGTTCGTATTTTAAAATCACCCGAAGGAGTCGCTTTCAAAAAAGAAAGTCTATCCGTTACCAAAAAACCACAGCAAACAAAATTTACAATTCAACAAAAAGGAGACGTTGTTTCGTTAAAAAGCGAAAAACTGAAAGTTGATGTTGATTTGAAATCAGGTAAAATATCGTATTACACACTTGCTGGAGCAGCACTTTTAAGTGAGTCAGCATCAGGATCGAAATTTACTGATTTTGATGATGCAGGATCTAAAACCTATAGCATCAATCAATTGTTTGCATTAGATAAAGACGAGGCTATTTATGGTCTCGGTCAACAACAGCGAGGGAAATTATCCCTTCGTAATGCAAAAATCAACATGGTACAAGGCAATGTTGATGATTATGTACCTTTCCTGGTTTCTACAAAAGGCTATGGCTTGTTCTGGGATAATTATTCGCCTACTACTTTTGAAGATAAGCCAGAGAGTGCTTCATTCAAATCGGAGGTTGGTGATTGTATTGATTATTATTTCATGGTTGGTGGAAACATTGACGGATCCATTGCGGGTATGCGTGAACTTACTGGACAAGCTCCTATGTTTCCATTGTGGACATTTGGTTATTGGCAAAGTAAAGAACGCTATAAAAGCCAAAATGAGTTGGTAGGAGTAGTGAGCAAATACCGTGAACTGGGTGTTCCGCTAGATGGAATTATTCAGGATTGGCAATATTGGGGAAATAATTATTTGTGGAATGCGATGGACTTTCTCAACCCTGAATTCCCTCAACCAAAGAAAATGGTGGATGATATTCACAACATGAATGCGCATGTAATTATCTCTATTTGGAATTCATTTGGACCACAAACCAAGCAATTTCGAGAAATGCAACCAAAGGGTATGCTTTTAAATTTTGGTACCTGGCCACAATCCGGATTAGAAACATGGCCGCCAAACCGTGATTATCCATCAGGTGTTCAGCCTTATGATCCATACAATCCAGAAGCTCGTGAGATCTATTGGAAGTATTTGAACAAAGGTCTTTTCTCATTGGGAATTGACGGATGGTGGATGGATTCATCAGAACCAGATCACTTGGACTTCAAACCTTCTGATTTTGATTTAAAAACTTATCTTGGTTCGTTTAGAAAAGTTCGTAATGCTTTCCCATTGATGACAGTAGGAGGAGTTTCAGAACACCAACGTGCAGCAAGTGCTGACAAGCGTATTTTTATCCTTACCCGTTCTGCTTTTGCTGGACAACAACGTTACGGAGCGAATACCTGGTCGGGCGATGTCAATTCATCCTGGCAATCGTTACGCAATCAGATACCGGCTGGTCTAAACTTTTCTATGAGTGCCATTCCGTATTGGAATACGGATATTGGAGGTTTTTTTGCCGGTGCTTATAAAAGAGGATGGGGCGACGGAACTAAGAATCCATCGTTTCAGGAATTGTATGTTCGCTGGCTTCAGTTTGGTGCATTTACTCCTATGATGCGTTCGCATGGTACAGATATTCCTAGAGAGATTTATAATTTTGGAAAAAAAGGCGAAACAATTTATGATGCGATAGTCAAAACAATTGATTTGCGTTATTCATTGTTGCCATACATTTACTCTGCTTCTTGGGATATTACCAATAGTCAATCGACTATGATGCGTGCTTTGGTGATGGATTTTAATGATAAGAAAGTCGTTGATATGAATAATGAGTATCTATTTGGTAAATCAATATTGGTTGCACCAGTCGTTAATGCTCAATATACTCTGGAAACTATTGTAAAATCAAACGAAGAAACTGGTTGGAATAAAGATAATGATGCTAACGGCGCTAAAACCCAAGCTGTAACTTTTACTCAAGCCAAATCGACAAAAGTGTATTTGCCAGAAGGAATAGCGTGGTATGATTTCTGGACAAATGAGAAAATTAATGGCGGTCAGGAAATTGAAAAAGCAACAACCATCGATGAAATTCCTTTGTACATTAAAGCAGGAAGTATTATTCCTTTTGGTCCAAAAGTGCAATATGCTACGGAGAAAAAATGGGATAACTTAGAAATTCGTGTTTATCCAGGAGCTAATGGCGAATTCACTTTGTACGAAGATGAAAACGACAATTACAATTATGAAAAAGGAGCCTATTCTACAATAACTTTTAAATGGAATGAACAAACCAAAACATTAACTGTTGGAAAAAGAAAAGGAGACTTCAAAGGAATGATAAAAAACAGAACGTTTAATATTGTACTTGTAAGTAAGGAAAAAGGAACAGGAATGACTGGTACGACTAATTTTGATAAAACAATTAGCTACGATGGAAAAGAAAAATCGGTGAAATTGTAAATAATGAAATAGAGATTTTTTAATCTTTCTGGAAAGTAAAAAAAACCGTCTCGTTCTAAAAAAACGAGACGGTTTTTGTTTGTGGAGAATACCGGATTCGAACCGGTCACCCCTTGCCTGCCAGGCAAGTACTCTAGCCAAATGAGCTAATCCCCCAATAGTGTCGCAAATATAGTATTTTATGGGATTAAAAAAACAACTTTCGAAAAAACTATTCTTTCTGTCGAATATTTTTAACTTTACCCAAACAACTCAATGAATATGGAAAGTTCTCAAGGCTCATTACACACTACAATAGAAAATAAAATGGCTACAGTCGAATTTGGACATCCGGCAAGTAATTCTTTCCCTCGTTCTTTGTTGGATTTGTTGACTTCCGAAATCAATAATTTGAGCGCTAATGATGGAGTTAATGTGATTGTCTTAAAGAGTAAAGGAACGGCAGCTTTTTGTGCGGGTGCTTTTTTTGATGAACTTTTGGCAGTATCAAATCAGGAAGAAGGATTGGAGTTTTTCTCTGGTTTTTCTCATTTAATTAACGCCATGCGCCGTTGTTCTAAACTGATTGTTGGACGTATTCATGGAAAGGCAGTTGGAGGAGGAGTGGGCATTGCAGCGGTTTGCGATTATGTTTTTGCAACGGCAAATGCTTCTATAAAATTATCCGAATTAGCCATCGGAATAGGTCCTTTTGTGATTGAACCAGCCGTGAGTAGAAAAATAGGCAAAACAGCGATGACCGAAATGACTTTAGCCGCTCACGAATGGAAATCGGCGGCATGGGCACAACAAAAAGGTTTGTATGCTGAAGTTTTTGAAACTGCTGAATTATTAGATAATGCTATTGCCGATTTCAGCTCCAAATTAGCGTCGTATAATCCCGATGCTTTATTCGAAATGAAGAAAGTGATTTGGGAAGGAACTGAAAATTGGGAATCGCTATTATTAGAAAGAGCAGCAATAACGGGACAATTAGTTTTATCTGATTTTACTAGAAATGCTTTGGAGCAGTTTAAGAAATAAAAAAAGGAAATTCCAATATCTTTAAATTCCAAATTCCAATAAAAAACTCAAAACTATTGGAATTTGGAATTTTTTCTTTATTTGGAATTTATTATTTAAACGGTTATTAATTCGTAAATTTGCAACCTAAAATTCAAATCGATGAGTAATATCAGAATTACAAAACAATTTAGTTTCGAAACAGGTCATGCCTTATACGGTTACGACGGAAAGTGTAAAAACGTACATGGTCACAGTTATAAATTGTCTGTAACGGTTATTGGAAAACCAATTACAAACCGTAATGATGTTAAATTTGGAATGGTAATCGATTTCTCGGATTTGAAAAAAATCGTCAAAGAAGAAATTGTAGATCAGTTTGATCATGCGACTGTTTTTAACGAAACTACTCCACACGTTGAGTTGGCTCAAGAATTAAAAAACCGCGGGCATCACGTAATTTTAGTAGATTATCAGCCTACAAGCGAAAATATGGTGGTTGATTTTGCCGAAAGAATAATCAGAAGATTACCTGATGGAATCACCCTTTTCTCTTTAAAATTGCAAGAAACAGAATCTTCGTTTGCAGAATGGTTTGCAAGCGATAATCTTTAAAAAAGTTGTACGTTAAAAGTTAAGTGTTAAGTGAGCGCATAACTTTTAACCCTTAACTTCTAACCCTTAACACATCGAATGAAAAAAGTATATTTTGCTTCCGACCAACATTTTGGAGCGCCAACAGCTGAATTGAGTTTTCCAAGAGAACAGAAATTTGTTGCCTGGCTTGACGAAGTGAAAAAAGATGCCGAAGCTATTTTTCTTTTAGGTGATTTATTCGATTTTTGGTTCGAATACAAAACTGTTGTTCCTAAAGGTTTTGTTCGTGTTTTAGGAAAGTTAGCTGAAATTCGAGACAGCGGAATCCCAATTTATTTCTTCGTTGGGAATCACGATTTGTGGATGGATGATTATTTAGAAAAAGAATTTAATATTCCAGTCTATCATGACAATCAGGAATTTACTTTTAACGGAAAAACCTTTCTTATTGGGCACGGAGACGGAAAAGGCCCTGGCGATATGGGTTACAAACGCATGAAAAAAGTGTTTACTAACCCTTTTTCTAAATGGCTTTTTAGATGGCTTCATCCTGATATTGGAGTGCGTTTAGCACAATATCTTTCGGTGAAAAATAAATTGATTTCAGGAGAATCGGATGTGAAGTTTTTAGGTGAAGAGAACGAATGGTTAATTTTATATGCTAAACGAAAATTAGAAACCAAACATTATAATTATTTGGTTTTTGGTCACCGCCATTTACCAATGATTCATGCTGTAGGCGAAAACTCCGATTATGTGAATCTAGGCGACTGGATTTCGTATTTTACTTATGGTGTTTTTGACGGAGAAAATTTCGAAATTAAAACATTCGAAAATTAATTTTTCCCTTCTCCATTCAGATAACTTTCCATTTTTATTCTAAACAAAGTACCGTTAACTAAATCTTTTAGGTACTTTAATTCGCTTGTAGAAACCGATAAATCGAGTGGATACAAAGGTGTTTTTAATAAAAACTTGCAGTTACTGTTTTTTAAAGCACAGTCATCACAATAACTATTTTTGGCAATACTTTCGTCAATTAAATATTCAAATTCGTTGAGTTCGGCAACGGTAAAAAATAATCCAATTTCCTTAAATATTAATTGGATTCGGTTTGGAATAATTCCTTCTTGCTTTTCCCAATAAAAAGCAATGCCAAGACTATTGAGATAGATTTGTTGTATTTGCTCCATAATTTTTAATGTATGAAACAAATATAATTATTATTTATATTAATTATAAATAAAAATAATAAAAAAAACAATAAAGACTTTGTTGTTAATTTAGATGATTTTTTATAATGTCAATCATTGATTCTAAACTGCTAACTTTGGTATCAATGGCAATACTGCCATTAGCATAAGGTTCATATTTTTCAGGATTGGTTACAGCAAACAGACCTAAAACAGGGGTTTGTGATGCACAAGCTAAATGCATAATTCCACTATCGGCACCAATAAAAAGGGAAGTATTGGCAATAAAAGCAGCTATTTCGCGAATGTCTTTACTGTAAAATGAAGGAGCTTTGAAATTGATTTGAGATACATTTTCTACAGGTAAAACTTCGACAATGTTGTAGTCGGGAAAAGTGGCTATTAATTTCTCGTAAAAAGGATTCCACCATAAAGGGCTATAACATTTGTCACCAGTTGCAAATGTGAAAATGGCAATAGTTTTTTTGTCATTAGGGACAATTTGGTCTAAAACTAATTTTGCATCTTGAAGTTCTTTATCGCTCAATTTGATGTTAATTGAGGGAACAGCTTTTTGTTGTTTTGGATGTCCAAGTTGATTTAAATAATGACGAAATTCATAAACTGGGTACTTAGCCATGTGTTCATAATCAGCATGCTCTTGAATTATTTCTTCGTTTTCTTCTCCAAAAAATTTGGATTTAGCATTTGCAAACTGAGTAGATAAACGTCCAGAAGAAGAGCCTTTGTCAATATTAATGACTAAGTCGTATTTCTTTTCTTTTATTTTAAACCAAACTCGAAAATATTTAATGAGGTTTTCAAAAGGTTTTCGAGGTAAAATGATATACTTTTCTATCGAAGGATAATTTTTGAAAATGATAGGAGCTAAATTACCTTTTACAAATAAATCAATCTTGCAATCAGGAAAAATACTATTGATTTCCTGAACGAGTGGAGTTATCAATAACAAATTACCCAAACGATGGTTTGGACGGCTGATTAAAACATTTTTAAAGTCTATTTTTAAATTGGAATTATAGTTTTTGTCTAATTTATTACTTCCAATGTTTTTGGTCAGGCCATGTGTAATTTTCCTTCTTACAACATTAATTTCCGATTTGAAGCTCATATTATTGTTTTATAAAAGGGGTAAATGTAGAGCTAAAGAAATACAATTAGATTAAATTGCTGTTAAAGGATTGTTTTTTGTCGGTTAATAGTTAGTGATTTAAGAAAACTACATCAGTTATTTTGTAGCGAATGTTTTTTTTATTGGGAGTAAGTGGATGTTATTCTCCTTTTTCATGTTCCTCAATATCTTTAGTTAAATCTAATTTTCTAAAAGATGGAGAAATAATTCCAGTAGTTAAAACCACTAAAAGGGTCATGCTTCCGCCAAAAACAACGGCTGTTACCGTTCCCATTAGTCGGGCAGTCAATCCACTTTCAAAAGCACCTAGCTCATTTGAAGAACCAACAAACATAGAATTTACAGCCGAAACCCTTCCTCGCATATTATCAGGAGTTTTAATTTGTAAAATGGTTTGACGAATGACTACCGAAATACCATCGAAAACTCCGCTGAAAAATAAGGCAAAAAGAGAAACCCAGAAGAAGGTTGAGAGTCCAAAAACAATAATACAAATTCCGAAACCAAAAATGGCTCCCAATAATTTCATTCCTGCATTTTTGCTCAAAGGAACATAAGCAGTAATCAGCATGGTCATGAAAGCTCCTACGGCTGGTGCTGCTCTTAAGAATCCAAAACCTTCAGGCCCTACTTTTAGAATATCTTGAGCAAAAATAGGTAATAAGGCTACGGCACCTCCAAAGAGAACTGCAACCATGTCAAGCGTGATTGCTCCCAAAACCGTTTTATTATTAAAAACAAATTTGATTCCCTCGGCTAGACTTTGCATTACGGGTTCACCAATTTTTGGATTTAAAATAGGTTTTTCACTTATTTGCGACAAGGCTAGTAAAGCCATTATCGAACAAGCAAAAACCAAGCATAAAGACCAATGAACTCCCATTAAGGTAATCGAAAATCCTGCTACAGCAGGGCCTACAACGGAACCAATTTGCCAAACAGTACTGCTCCAAGTAGCTGCATTGGGATAGACTTTTTTAGGTACAATTAAAGATAAAAGCGAAAAAATTGTTGGCCCAAGAAATGCCCTTACTAATCCACCTAAAAATACTAGAAAGTATATGGAATATAATATGATTTGTTTTGAAAATCCTTCAACTACTGTTGGCCAAGTCAGTAAAAAAAGACCAAAACTAATTACTGAAAAGGCAAAAATACATTTCATCAATAATCCTTTCTTTTCTTTTTGATCCACAATATGTCCGGCAAATAAGGCTAGAGAAACCGCTGGAATTACTTCCATTAAGCCTATAATTCCTAGCGAAAGTGCGTCTTTAGTAATGCTGTACACTTCCCATTCGATAACAATAAATTGCATAGACCAGGCAAAAACCATGGCAAATCGAAGGAATAAAAAAGTATTAAATTCTTTGTAACGCAAGGCTGCGTAGGGGTCTTTTTTATGTGTTTTTTTTGAAGTCATTATTTTATACTTTTTAATCGCAATTGTGTTGAAACTTTGCCATTCCATTCATTTTCATCAATGCAATAAGCGGCTTGAAATGTTTTTTGATTTGTAGTTAAATCGATTTTGTTCCCTAATCCAAAACCTATTGCGGCAATGCCTTCGGAGTTATTTTGTTTTACAAATAGTTTCAAATGCTCGTCTTCTGAACCCAATTTTTTAGCATAACCCGTATCGATAACATTTTTGGTTAAAAAAATAGGCGTCATGTTCATTGGGCCAAAAGGTTCGAATTGTTTCAGGATTCGGGTGAGTTTGGGTGTAATGTCCGAAAAATTGATTTCGGCATCAATCTCTATTTCGGGAATAAGTTGGTCAGGATGAATGGTTTCTTGTACTTGTTTTTCAAAAGCTTCTTTAAAAATGGGATAATTTTCGGCTTTCAGGGTCATTCCTGCTGCATACATGTGTCCTCCAAATTGCTCCAAATGTTCGGAACAGGCTTCCAATGCATTATAAACATCAAATCCTTTTACGGAACGTGCTGAAGCAGCATATTTATCGCCACTTTTGGTAAAAACTAAGGTAGGACGATAATAGGTTTCAATTAATCGGGAAGCTACAATTCCGATGACGCCTTTGTGCCAATCTTCCTGAAATACCACGGTTGTAAAACGTTCTTGCTCCTGATTTTGTTCAATTTGTTGAAAAGCTTCTTTGGTAATGTGTTTGTCTAAATCCTTTCGATCGGAGTTGTATTGTTCTATTTCGGAAGCAAATTGTTGTGCTTGTTCAAAATCAAATTCGCTTAACAGTTCCACTGCATGATTACCATGTTTGATGCGTCCAGCTGCGTTGATTCTGGGCGCAATAATAAAAACAACATCAGTAATGTCTAATGTTTGTTTCTTTATTTGGTGAATCAAAGCTTTGATTCCCGGTCTTGGATTATTGTTGATAACTTGTAAACCAAAATAAGCCAATACTCGGTTTTCACCTGTCATTGGTACAATATCGGCAGCAATGGCGGTGGCAACTAAGTCTAGATAAGGTGCTAAATCTTCGATGGTTTGATTTCGATTCAATCCCAAAGCCTGAATTAATTTAAAACCAATTCCGCAACCGCATAATTCATCATAAGGATAGTTGCAATCGTTTCTTTTTGGGTCGAGAACCGCAACGGCTTCAGGTAATGTTGTTCCTGGTCTATGGTGATCGCAAATAATGAAATCGATTTTTCGTTCTTTGGCGTAAGCCACATGATCAATCGATTTAATACCACAATCCAGAGCAATAATTAACGAAAAACCATTGTCATCGGCAAAGTCAATTCCTTTAAAAGATACGCCATAACCTTCGTCATAACGATCCGGAATATAAGTGGCTACATTAGGATAAAAACTTTTTAAATAGGATGAAACAAGCGAAACTGCAGTAGTTCCATCCACATCATAATCGCCAAAAACAAGAATTCGTTCCTGATTTTCGATGGCGTTTTCAATCCGGTCAATTGCCTTTTCCATATCTTTCATCAGATAAGGATCATGCAAATGCTCTAAAGAAGGTCGGAAAAAATGTTTTGCCTCTTCAAAAGTTTCAATTCCGCGTTGCACTAACAATTGGGCAACAAAATTTTCTACATTTAAGGCTTGCGCCAATTGTTTGATTTTGTCTTCCGAAGGTTTGGTTTTAAGAGTCCAGCGCATTTATTATAGTTTTGATTCCGATAGTTTCGGGATTATTTTTTAAAGTTACTCTAGGATTAATACATAAAACCGAATAGCCAAACGGGAATTATATTTCCAAATCCTATTTCTATGTTGTCTTTGGCTATAAAGGATTCATCGATGTTAGCAATTTGTTTTTTAGTCTTGTTTTTGCCCCCAATTTCAAATGTATATTTTTTATCTACAATAAAATCTGATTTTTCGGATAAATTGATTTCTCTTAATCCTTTGAATTGATTTAAAAAAAAAGTTTCCCTCACATTTCCAATATTAATGTTTTCTTTTGCTAAGACATACATTAAATTCGTATTATTCAAAAACAATTTCTCGGGTTTTGTTAAAACGCCAATTCCAGTTGTATCTTTATATAATTCGCTTACTAATCCTGCGCGGTCTAAAATTTTGATGGACTGGATGAGTGTGTTTCTTGAAACTCCAATTTTTTCACTCAGTTTGCTAATGTTTGGGGTAAAGGGGGCACTGGTTGCTACTGTTATCAAAAGTTTTTTCAGTTTTACCAAAGTTTCATAATTTAAATCTTCCACTGCATTGATGTCAATTTCAATAATAAGATTTATAGTATTAAGTAATTTTTGGGGGTAATCAGCTTCACTTTCTTTAAAGTAAGGATAAGCTCCCATTTGCAAATATTTTGAAAACAATGGCAATGGTTTTATTTCTTCAAGAATTTTGAGAGTTATCTCATTGTGATTTTTTAGAATGTCTTCTAAAGGCAAAATTGGAAATTCTTTAGCCGTTTCGAGCCAAATAAATTCTCTAAAAGATAATTCTTTCAAATTGTAAGAAACTGCTCTTCTGCTTAAATCCGATTCGGCTTTGTAAATTTCCAACATGGAAGAGGAAGTGAAAATTACGTTTAATGAAGGGAAATTATCGTAAATCAATTTTATTTCTCTAGACCAATTGGGATATTTATGTACTTCATCAAGCAATAAATGCTTACCTCCAAAATTGGAGAACTGTTTAGCTAAATCATACAGTTTATTTTCAAAAAAATAAATGTGATCTAAACTTACATATAAGGTGTTTTTTGCGTTGAGCATTTTCTTTGCAATCTGCAAAATCAATGTTGTTTTTCCCGAACCTCTTGCTCCTTTTATAGCTATTAAGCGATTGTTTAAATCAATTTTATTTATCAAATACCGTTGAAACGTTAACGAAGTAAAGGAAAGTTTTTGATTAAATTCAAACAGTAAATCTTCCATTTTTGATAATTATTTGTAACAAATGTACAAATTGTTAATCATAAACAACATAATTTGTTATTTTTTGTTGTTTGTTATTAACAATTGATAGGTAAAAATGTTGAGTTAAGACAACATTTTTATTTTTTTGCTTTTATTCTAAATCCAAAGCTTCTCCTTCAAATTGGATTCCGTCCCAACCGTGAATCATAAAGTTTCGAATATTTTGGTGATTGGTTCCTTCAGGATCTCCCAATACTTCATCACGATAAAAAGCGCCAAAACAAGCTAAGGTTTCGGCTTGAGATAAGTTTTGCAATTGGGCAAAAGCAAATAATTTACAAGAACCTGAATTTGTTCCTGTGGCATTATGTGTGTTTCCGTTTTGAAAAGCAGTTGGAGTAAAGTTGAAATTTTCTTCGATTACAGCTATAGTTTCAGGAAAAGTGATTAATTCTGGCGTTTCTTTTAATTTTTCTAAAAAGGCTTGAATGCTCATGATTTTAAATTTTATTTTTTTGCCACAGATTAAAAAGATTTTAAGGATTTTTATCTGTGGCTGAATTTTTATTCTTCTTTTTCTTCATCCTTAGAAAATTTACTTTTCTTAGGTTCTTTGATGATTGTTTTTCCAGCTACAACCACAACAATTTCGCCGCGAGGAGCTGTTTTTTCAAAGTGGGCTAAAACTTCCTTTGCCGTTCCTCTGCGGTTCTCTTCGTGTAATTTAGAGAGTTCTCTGGAAACACATATTTGTCGGTCTTCGCCAAAATAAGTCACAAATTCAGCCAGTGTTTTTACTAGTTTGTGCGGAGAAACATATAGAATCATAGTTCTGGTTTCTTCGGCTAATTCTAAATATCGGGTTTGGCGTCCTTTTTTTTCAGGCAAGAAACCTTCGAAAATAAATTTATCGTTGGGTAAACCACTATTGACTAGAGCAGGAACAAAAGCCGTTGCGCCTGGAAGACATTCTACGGCAATTCCGTTTTCGACACAAGCACGCGTTAATAAAAAACCAGGATCTGAAATGGCGGGGGTTCCAGCATCGGAAATAAGTGCAATGTTTTCGCCAGCTTTGAGTCGGGAAATTACATTTTCGATGGTTTTGTGCTCGTTGTGCATGTGATGACTGTGCATATGCGTGCTAATCTCAAAATGCTTTAAGAGTTTTCCGCTGGTACGCGTATCTTCGGCAAGGATCAAATCGGCTTCTTTTAGGATCCGAATGGCTCTAAAAGTCATGTCTTCGAGGTTGCCTATGGGAGTGGGAACGATATATAGTTTTGACATAAATTAGTTGAAAACAGGTTGCTTCGGGTGTTTTTTAAAGGAATTTTTTTTCAATTATTTCCATGAAACGATCTTCGTATTCTTCTTTTCCTTTCCAGTCGTTGTAATCTGGTTTCACCATTTCGTCTATAAAACTTTTGGTTTCATAAAAATTATCATAGGTAATTAATTGATTCATCACACGGTTGTAATCTTCGTTGCTGTTGCCAAAAAGATGTTTTACAAATGCAATGCGATCGTTTAAATCGATATCAATTCCCTTTGAGAAACTATCATTTAAAGAAACTTTTTTTGAGGTTGCTTTTTCAGTAGTTTCTACTGCTTTTTGTACTGGAATTTCTTCCGTTTCAACAGTTTCAAAAACGATCTCTTTAGTTGGTGTTGGTACATCGTCAACTTTTACAAAATCAGGTTCGTTATAGTTTAAACCTAATAAATCTTCAAAAGAAATTTGAACTGTTTCGGGCTTTTTAGCTGGTTCAATTTCAGGTGTTTCAGTCAATTCAAATGCCGTTTTGAATTCTGGAATTTCTTCAGTTTCTTCTTCAGTTTCTTCTACTTCGTTTTCGATTTCTTGCTCTGTTTCTTCCTCAATTTCTGGTTCTTGTTCATTAAATTCAGCGTCGTTGTTTTCTATTTCAGCTTCTTCAATAGAAATTATTTCGTCATCAGGATTTTCTGTTTCGATTATTGCTGCTGTTGCTTCAGGAACAACTATTTCTGGTGTTTCTTCTTTTGTTTCAACAATTTCAGTTTCTTGAGGTAAGTTACTTTCTGTTATTTCTGTTTCAACTGCTAAAGGAGCTTCTTTGTCATAGATGTTTTCAATCTCTTTTTCAATTTCGCTATAGCTGCCAATTGTAGGTTTTACATCGCCATAATTCTCGTCTATGAATTTTAAAACAGACAGTTTTTCGTATAGTTTTTGGGTTTCCAAATACAATTGATTAATATCAGATTTATCCTTGAGTTGTAATATTCGGTGTGCAATGCTAATTAAATCGGCTTCTAATCTTTTTTTCATAATAGTTAAATTATAGTATGTATTTGGGCGAATGTCTTTTGTTTATTGAACGGAGAAGGGTTTTGAGATTGCTTTTAAATAAGTACTCATAAACCTTCGAATTGCTAAAATTTTTCTACTTTTGAGAAAGTGTAAAAGTATAAAATCTTAAGCCGATTTATATGTTTACAAAGTAATAAAAACTATTCATTTTTTAAGTTAGAAAAATACAAAATGTTTCTCGAAAATACAGTAAATCATAAAGAGCAATTTGGTTGGATTGAAGTTATTTGCGGTTCGATGTTTTCGGGTAAAACGGAAGAATTGATTCGTCGATTAAAAAGAGCACAATTTGCCAAGCAAAAAATAGAGATTTTTAAGCCAGAAGTTGATACACGCTACCATCAAGATAGGGTGGTTTCTCATGATGCGAATGAAATTCGTTCGACACCCGTTCCTGCTGCAGCTAATATTGCCATTTTGGCTCAAGGTTGTGATGTGGTTGGGATTGATGAAGCACAATTTTTTGACGACGAAATTGTGAGGGTTTGTAATGATTTGGCTAATCAAGGCATTCGTGTAATTGTGGCTGGATTGGACATGGATTTTAAAGGAAACCCGTTTGGTCCTATGCCTGCTTTAATGGCTACAGCGGAGTATGTAACTAAGGTTCATGCGGTGTGTACCAGAACGGGAAATTTAGCGCATTATAGTTTTAGGAAAACAGCTAATGATAAATTAGTACTATTAGGTGAAACCGAAGAATATGAACCTTTAAGTCGTGCTGCATATTTTGATGCGATACAAAGAAATCAGGAAGAATAAGGGTTTCTGTACAAACAAAAATCTTATTCTTTAAATTTTATAAAAAATTAAAGGAATTATATAAAAAAGGTTCAATGGTATTCGTCGTATCTTTGTAGCGTATTAATATTTAAAAATTGTAAGTCATGAAATATATTTATGTAATGTTAGCTTCTTTAATAATGACTGTTTCTTGTAAAAAAGCAGAAACAGCAGGAGTTATAGATGATAGTCAAGTTAGGATTGATTCTATGAAAATGGAAATGGTGAAACAAAAAGCTATTGATTCCATGAAAATAGAAATGGCAAATCAAGAAGCTGAAAAAGCAGCTAAAGAGAAAGAGGTAGTGGTGGTTAATCATACAACAACTCAAGCGGCTCCAGCTCCAGTAGCAAGAAAAAAATGGAGTAGTACAGCTAAAGGTGCCGTTATTGGTGCTGGAGTAGGTGCGGTAACAGGTGCTGTAATCAGTAAGAAAAAAGGCGAAGGTGCTATTATTGGTGGTTTGGCTGGTGCAGGTGTTGGTGCTGGGACAGGTGCTATTATAGATAGTAAGAAATAATAATTCGCTTTTAAAATAAATAAAGAAGGCTGTTTCATGAGTTTGAAACAGCCTTTGTTGTTTTTGAAATAAATAAAATATTTAGATAATTGATTATTTATTTAATTTTTTGTCACACTAAGCTTGTCGAAGTGTTAGTATGCAATTAAAAACAAAGTCTTCGACAGGCTCAGACTGACACATAGTAAAGTTTATATCTTTTTTCGCATTCTTGCTACCGGAATATCAAGTTGTTCCCGGTATTTTGCAATGGTTCTTCGGGCGATAGGATAGCCTTTTTCTTTTAATAATTCGGCTAGTTGATCATCAGGAAGTGGTTTTTTCTTGTCTTCTTCTTCGATAATATTTTGAAGTATTTTTTTAATTTCCAATGTAGAAACATCTTCACCCTGATCGTTTTTCATTGCTTCTGAGAAAAATTCCTTAATCAGTTTTGTACCATAAGGAGTTTCTACATATTTGCTGTTAGCAACACGAGAAATTGTAGAGATATCAAGGCCTACAATATCAGCAATATCTTTTAAAATCATTGGCTTTAACTTAGTTTCGTCGCCATCTAAGAAATATTCTTCTTGATAATGCATAATAGCATTCATGGTTACAAAAAGGGTTTCTTGGCGTTGCTTGATAGCATCGATAAACCATTTCGCCGAATCTAGTTTTTGTTTGATAAACTGAACTGCATCTTTTTGATCATTCGATTTGTCTCGAGAATCTTTGTAGGTTCGTAACATTTCCTGATAATCTTTAGAAACGTGTAACGAAGGAGCATTTCTTCCGTTTAAGGTTAATTCTAATTCATTATCAATAATTCTAATAGCAAAATCAGGGACTACATTTTCGGTCACTTTATTGTTTCCTGTAAAACCACCTCCTGGTTTAGGATTTAGTTTTTCTATTTCGTGAATGGCTTTTTTAAGTTGATCATTAGAAACATTATGTTTCTGAATAAGTTTGTCGTAATGTTTTTTGGTAAAAGCATCAAACTGATTTTCGATAATATCTGCAGCTAGTTCCACCGAATCTGTCGGAGTTTTGTGCTTTAGTTGTAATAATAAACACTCTTGTAAATCTCTGGCTCCTACACCTGAAGGTTCTAGTTGATGAATGACTTGTAACATTCGTTCTACCATGTACTCATCAGTATAAATGGCCTGAGTAAATGCCATATCATCCACAATATCAGGAATACTTCTGCGGATATAACCCATGTCATCGATACTGCCCACTAAAAATTCGGCAATTTCTCTTTCGTGATCGTCTAAGATAAAGGTATTGAGTTGGTTGATTAGATCCTGGTGAAAACTAATAGGCGCAGCAAGTGGCGATTCGCGAGCTTCATCGTCATCACTGTAATTATTAGCCTGTGTTTTGTAATCAGGTGTGTCATCGTCACTTAAATATTCGTCGATGTTGATGTCTTCCGCTTCAATTCTTTCCGAATCGTTGTCATCATAATCATCGTAGTCGTCATTTTCAAACTCGTCTTTGTCGTAGTCTTCTTCGTCATTTCCAGTTTCTAATGCTGGGTTTTCATTCATTTCTTCTAAAAGACGTTGTTCAAAGGCTTGCGTAGGCAATTGAATTAACTTCATCAGCTGAATTTGCTGTGGAGATAATTTCTGTGATAATTTTAAATTTAAGAATTGCTTTAGCATAATAAGGCACTATGTTTTTTATTGCCACTAAAATTTGCCACAAAGGCACTAAGTCGCAAAGGTTTTATTTTATTAAAGAGAAAAAGGCTCTAAAATTCTATGATTAATAATTTGACGTCGTATTTATGAACCTTTTTATTCCATTTTTTATTAACGGGACATTAAAGTTGATTAAAAATCCCAATTGATTTTCGGTTAATTTTAAATGGCTAATTATTTGTGCATGCCAAACTGGATTTACAATTTCGACAGCTTTTACTTCAATAATTACTGTGTTTTCAACTATCAAATCGAGTCTTAATTTTTCTTTAAGTGTGACTCCATCATAAATAATTGGTACATCAATTTGACTTTGAACTTTTAATCCCGCTTTGCTTATTTCATACGCTAAACAAACTTCATAAACTCTTTCCAGTAAACCAGGCCCAAGATTTTTATGAACTTTAAATGCTGAATTTACAATTATCTTAGCTATTTCTTCTGTTCTTTCGTCTGTCATTTAATACCGTTTTTTAGTTTTCTAGCCACGAAGACATTATGAATCCAAGTTGTCTATTTGTTTTTAATAGAATTCAATTTTAATATCAAATTTTATTTTTTATTTCACTAAAAAAACTTTGTGTCTTAGCGTCTTCGTGGCAAATCTCCCGCGTCTTAAAACTCTGCACTTCCCGGTGTTATATGAAACGGAATTACGTCGCGAATATTAGTCATACCCGTAACAAATAATACCAATCTTTCAAAACCTAGTCCAAAACCAGAGTGAACCGCCGAACCAAATCTTCGGGTATCAAGATACCACCATAATTCTTCTTCGTCAATTCCCAAGGTTTTCATTTTTTCGACTAAAACATCAAAACGTTCTTCTCGTTGAGAACCTCCTACAATTTCTCCAATTCCCGGGAAAAGAATATCCATTGCACGAACGGTTTTTCCGTCTTCGTTCAAACGCATGTAAAATGCTTTGATATTTGCTGGATAATCAAACAAAATTACGGGACATTTAAAGTGTTTTTCTACCAAATAACGCTCGTGTTCCGACTGTAAATCGGCACCCCATTCGTTGATGATATAGCTGAATTTTTTCTTTTTATTTGGAGTCGATTCTCTCAAGATGTCAATTGCTTCAGTATAAGAAACACGTTTGAAATTGTTTTCTAAAACAAAATTCAATTTCTCTAACAAAGTCATTTCGCTTCTTTCGGCTTGTGGTTTTGATTTTTCTTCTTCTAAAAGTCTTCCTTCTAAAAATTTCAAATCCTCTCCACAATGATCCAAAGCATATTTGATTACGTACTGAATAAAATCTTCAGCCAAATCCATATTGTCATCCAAATCATTGAAAGCAACTTCTGGCTCAATCATCCAAAATTCAGCCAAATGGCGGGAAGTATTCGAATTTTCGGCTCTAAACGTAGGTCCAAAAGTATAAATTTGTCCCAAAGCCATCGCAAAAGTTTCGCCTTCCAGTTGTCCCGAAACCGTTAAATTAGTATGTTTCCCAAAGAAATCTTTTTTATAATCTATAGTTCCTTCTTCTGTTTTTGGTAAATTGTCCAATGGCAACGAAGTTACCTGAAACATTTCACCAGCTCCTTCGGCATCAGCTCCAGTAATAATTGGCGTATTAACATACACAAAACCTTTTTGCTGAAAATAGCTGTGCACTGCAAATGACAATACCGATCGAATACGCATAATCGCACCAAAAGCATTCGTTCGTACACGCAAATGTGCATTTTCACGCAAGAATTCCAGCGAGTGTTTTTTGGGTTGCATTGGGAATTTCTCGGGATCGGAATCGCCAAGAATTTCCAATTTCACTACCTGAATCTCATATTTTTGTCCTGATCCTTTACTTTCAACTAAAGTTCCAGTTACCGAAACCGCAGCTCCAGTAGTGATTCTTTTTAAAGTTTCATCGGGAGTATTCTCAAAATCGACAACACATTGAATGTTGTTAATGGTGGAACCATCATTCAAAGCAATAAATTGGTTGTTTCTAAAAGTTCTCACCCAACCTTTTGCATTTACTTCCTGAAGCGTCGTGGTGCTATTTAGTAGGTCTTTAACTTTGGTATGCCTCATTTTATGTATAGAGTTAATTTTAAAATTCCTCTTGTTCTTAATTGCAAATATAAAGGATTTGTTTGGAAATGCCATTGCCGCTAACCAAGCAATCCAGAGCTGTTATTGTCGTTTTTTGAAGTAATTTCCCGCTATCCATTTCAATCTTATTGTTTTTAAAGAAAAAACAATAAGGATTTACATTTCTATCGGGGCTAGGGTGTAGTGGAATTATGGTTTTTCATCAAAGAATCATTGGGATGAGTTGTTTCGCAAAGAAACTCAAAGGAAACACAAAGATTCGCAGAGATTTTAGTAAAAGTAACCTTAATCTTGTTTTTCAGGAAATAAGTATTTTTAATTATTCCAAAGTCAGCTTTTGGTTTTATTTTCTGATATTGAAAATAAAACGGACTTTGGAATATTTAAGAATAGATAAGTTTAATAAGTTAGATTAAAATAATAGGCAATAAATAAAATTAGAGTTAAAAATGTGATGATAGAAAAAATAAACAAAAATATAATGATTTTTTTCTGTTTATTTTGAACTTTAATAAAGTGCCTTTCCGATTTTGAATTTATCAATTCTTGAATAAGTATTATTCCTTTTTCATTTTCAATGCTTTTAGCATTTATTTGAGTCAAACAATTATCAATTCCTTCAAATTTTGATTCAATTCTTTCTGTTTTAGTTTTCTCTTCTTTGATTTTATTAATATGAGCTAAAATAATACGTTTAATTTGATCTGCTTGCTCAGTATTACCTGAAGAATTTTGTTCTAATTTTATTACCATTTCCTCCAACTGAGTGGTTGTCTCGCTAAGTTTCTCAAAAGACAAGCCAGACAGCATTGCAATTTTTCCAATCATTTCTGCAAGTAACTTAGAATTATCATTGCTGTTTTGAATAAGAGTTGAAATTGAAGAAACTGAAGAATGCGTTGCATTGTTACTCTCGACAATTAAGTCTAATAATGTTTCAGTGGACCATTTGAAAATTTTCCTTTTAAGACTATTGTCATTTTTTGCTCTGACTAATGATTCTGAAGATTTGTTAATGTTATTAATTAAATTTTCTGCATTCTTTTTAGATTCGTCTAATTTGTTATTTATTATCGAAATAGAATTAACAATGTTTTTAGCATCAATGATGCTTGTTGCATTTTCGGGCATATAATTTTTTTGTTTATAAAAGTTCTAATTGGTTTAATAGATCGTTATTTTTATCATTTAATCTCATGATATTATCAGATATCGTCAGATTTGATTTTTTAATATTATTTAGGTTTTCATCAATAGTATTCCTAAATGACTGAATTAATGGTAAGGTGTTCTCAAAAATGACGATAGATTTAATTACAGTTTCTGTAGTTGTTACATCACTAATTCCTAGTTGAGCTAAATTTACTTTCGCTTTTTTTGCTAATAATGAATTTTCATCTCCTTGTAGTTTTCTAAGTTCAATGTTGTTTTTATATTTTTGAAATGCTTGAAGTACCAAAACTGAACCAATTCCGACAATCAAACCACTTAATATAGTTGAAATAAATCCAGCAAATGAAATTGTAAAAGGTAAGGCTGTTTTTAAGGCTGTTTCTATTGTTTCTTCTAAAGCAATTCCTATTAACCCTAAAACTGCTACTCCAAGAATTTTTAATGCTTCATCAATTCTTTTTTCCCATGAAAGATTTGAATTAAAAAGAATTTTAATGGAGTTTAAAATTGAATTAAATGCTGTTTTAATAAACTTGAAAATATTTTTAGCAATTTTAAAAAGACTATTTAACAAAGCATCTACCAATGAGGAAATAAAACCATTGATTGAATGATTCTTAAAGGTATCCAAGACATCTTTAGCTTTTGTTATTATATTGTTTGTGATGTTTTTTATACTCTCTTTTATATCTCTTTTCTCTTCTATTTGGTACTCGTTAATTATTTCAACAACAGTGATAGTTAAAAGTTTACCTACGGCAGCTTTTGCAGCCCCTTTTGCAACATTGCCAACAACGATTTTGCTTTTGGTTCTTATACTATATTGAACTTCTTTGTTTTGTTTTAAATTATTTATATTCTTAACTGATTTATCTACAGTTTCCTTAATTAATTTTTCATCAGTTTCATGATATTCTTTATTTGTTTTGCTAGGGTCTTTACTTGATGTTTTTTCGACCCATTGATGCTTGTCATCTACTTTGGTTTTGCCTAAAGATTGGTTTAATTCGCGACCAATTACAACTATGTTGTCAGAAGAGTTAGTAATTTCTCTTCTTTCTTCAATGGTTGTAGTGTAATTTAATACTCTATCTTGGCTGATCTCATGAGCTGAAATAACGTGCTCATAATCGTATTTTTCACCATGTTTGTAATGCTTTCCTGAGTAAGCACAAATAAATCCATCAGGATTTTCAACTCTTTTATTTTTGATTGCTTTTTTATAAACATCCCCTGTAAGATCGTTTCGATTGTAAACTAAATTATCAGTTTTATCTCTAAATTTTTTGAATTCGTCAGGGTGTATAATGGTAGATTTATACTCTTTAGATTTTTCATTTGCTGGTTTTTTTTCCCATTCTAAATAGCTTTTATACTCATTTTCTAAATCTAGTCCATTTTTAGGAGAAAGACCTTCCATTAAGTCTGAAACACCTAAAGAGATTGCTATGGAATCAATGGCTTTGTTTTTAATAGAATCAAAAAGTTGTCCATTTAATTTTTCTGGATCAATATCATCCATTTTTTTTCTGAGATCTTCAATTTCATTTAATAATATATGATCTTCATTGTTTAATTCTATTTTAATTTTTTCAAAATTCATATTTTAATTTTATTAATTATTTGAATATCGTTTCCAAAGTCTATAATTCAAATGTAAGATTTTTTGTCTTATTTATAATAGTTTTCAAATGCTTTTTTTAATTCCTCTTTAATCTCCTCGGCTAGCCATTTCGGCTCGACAACTTTTACCAAACTACCATATTTTAAAACTTGTTGGCGGAATTCAAAATTAGGATGAATCAGTAGTTCTATATCAAAGGTTTCACAGTTATTAAGATTGATTTCCTTTTGAGAACGATGTAAAGGAAGCGAGAGAATATAGGGTTTTTGTGAAATATGAAAAGACAGTTGTATCTTTTCCATTTTATGATCTATATAGTTTAGACCTATAACGTTGCTGAATTTGTCTTTGGCTTCTTCGGTTTTGGCTTTGGCTTTGAACTTTTTAGAGCCAATTGTTATATCCTTTAATCGATCAATCCCAAAAGTACGGTATCCTTTTTCAGTTTCTCCAATTACATACCAACGGTTTTGGTATTGTTTCAGAAAATAAGGTTTTAGTGTGTATTCTTCCTCTTTTAAATGGTAAAAACTATTGTGCCTGAAAGTTATGGGCAATTGTTGTTGTATGGCATCCAAAACAATTTTGAAATTAGGAAGGTGTTCTATTGCGGCTTTATTTTCGAATTCCACAAAAGATAAAGCGCTATTTTTCTCTTTGAAATTCGTTGAGAAAAGTTCGGCTGTAGTTAAAATTTCTAATAAACTCAAGAAGGATTCTGGGTTGCTGCTGTTTTCTTCGTCAAAGAAATAACCACCATTGTTATAGTCAAATACAATTTCAATTCCAAAATCTCTGGCTAATGTTTCGTTAAGTCTGTACAAAGTACGTTCATTGAAACCTTTGTCATTGTCTTCAAAATAATCCAAAATATCTTGCTTGGTTTTGTATGGATTTCGTTTTAAATAAGCCAGTAATAGACTAATTTTTCTTAATTGGGTCAGGTTTAAATTTTGATTATTTTTCATGCGTTTTAATTTACATTACAAACGTATTGCTTTATACTGACAAAATGCGTCAGTTGCTTTAGTTTCAAAAAACAATTTATCGCTGACACAATTTGACAGTCTGCTGACTTAGTATTGCAGTATAAATTATAAAACAAATTATTATGAAAAATCCATTTAAAAAACAAAATACAGAACTGGACTTTAGTAGTTTAAGTACCATTCTTACTTCAGGAGCTGCCGCTGGAATGGCAATTGCAAATCATTTGGGCAAAAACCCGCAAACAGGAGGTATCATTGGTGTTGGACTTTCATTATTGGTGACAGGTTTAATGACTGCTTTAGAAGATGAAACGTCTTCCTCAAATTCTAAAGGCTAAATTACAAATCATTTTTAATCAGACGAAAGTCGCAAACATCAAGATTATGTTATTTCAAATATTATTAGATATCATCGTTTTTTTTATTAAATATGTTGTCAGGGTTGTATTCGCATTGGCAGCAGTGCCATTTGGAGTTTTTATGTTATTAAATGATATGTTTCCTGTATTTAGCCAAGATTTAGATTTTTGGTTCTGGTCGGCATTTTCTATTTTATCTATAATAGGTTTCATTCTATTATGGAAACCTATTTTGTGGATTATGGGAGCTTTAAGTGTCTTGGAAGCTGGGAATTAATCATGTATTTATTAGCTTTATTGGTAAATTAAAAAGGCAATCAAATATTAATTAATGATTTGATTGCCTTCTTTGGATTAGATAATGTCTGTATTTCTTAAATAATAATTTAACTATTCTTCTCTAATTCCAGAATTAAATTAGCGATAAGCGCTGTCCATCCAGTTTGATGAGAAGCACCGAGTCCTTTACCAGTATCACCGTCAAAAAATTCATAGAAGAAGTGCTCGCTTCTAAAATGCTCATCTTGGGCGAAATGCTTTTCATGGTCGTCAGCATGATATTGAAATTTACCTTCTTCGTTTCTTTCAAAAAGTTTGATTAGTCGTTTGCTTAGTTCGTTTGCAATTTCTTTTAGGTTTAGTTTATTGCCCGAACCTGTTGGGAATTCATACACATAAGTCGAACCATAAAAAGTATAATACTTTCGCAACGATTGGATAATCATATAATTCAATGGCATCCAGATAGGACCTCGCCAATTCGAATTTCCGCCAAACATAGCTGAACGACTTTCGCCAGGTTCATACTGAATTTGGTGCGAATTATTAAACACAAATGGATGGTCTTTGTGGAACTTAGAAAGTGAACGAATTCCAAACTCGGATAAAAACTCATTTTCGTCTAACAAGCGTTTTAATAGATTTTCTAACCTAAAACCACGCATAATAGAGAATAGAAAATTCCCGTCTTCATTAGCATTTTCTAAATTAGAAATTAACGATGCTAAGTCAGGACGTGTTCTTATAATTTCGTTGGCTCGTCTTCTAAAATCTTTTAATTCTTCAAATAAATCTTTATGCATGATTTCGACAGCAAACATTGGAATCACGCCCACTAAAGAGCGAACTCTTAAACGATCCGTTTTTCCATTTGACATTTCGACAACATCATAATAAAAATTGTCTTCGTCGTCCCAAAGCGAAATGTCTTTTTTACCAATATGGTGCATGGCCCAGGCAATGTTTAAAAAGTGTCTGAAAAACTTAGCAGAAACTTCTTCGTAGATTTTGTTGGTTTTTGCTAGTTCGAGTGACATTCGAAGCATATTTAACGAAAACATAGCCATCCAACTCGTGGCATCAGCCTGTTGCATTTTCTTAATTCCTTCCGGCATGTGATTTCTATCGAAAACCCCAATGTTATCCAAACCTAAAAATCCACCTTCAAATAAATCGGTACCACTGGTATCTTTTTGGTTTACCCACCAAGTGAAATTGATAAGTAGTTTTTGGAATGCTTTTTCCAGAAATGGAGTATCGGCTTTGCCAGTACGAACTTTGTCTTTTTCGTAAACATGCCAAACTGCCCAAGAATGAACAGGGGGGTTCACATCGCTAAAATTCCATTCGTAAGCAGGAATTTGACCATTAGGGTGCATATAACTTTCTTGCAAAACTAACAGTAGTTGCTGTTTAGCAAAAAAAGGATCGATTTCGACAAAAGAGGCCATGTGAAAAGCCAAATCCCAAGCCGCATACCAAGGATATTCCCATTTGTCAGGCATGGAAATAACGTGGCGGTTATTAAGATGTTGCCAACTAAAATTACGCGGATTGCTTCTGTTTGCTGGCGTTTCTTCGGTGCCACCAAATAGCCATTTGTGGATATTGAAATAATAAAATTGCTTTGTCCACAACAAGCCCGAAAAAGCACTTTTTGCAATCGCTCGATGTGCTTCGGGTATTTTTTCGTTTATAGTTTCGTTATAAAAAGCTTCACATTCCTGTTTTCTTTGGTTAAATAGCGTTTCAAAATCTCCCCAGGGATTTTCTAAGGCAACATTACTTAGGCGAAGGTTAATGCTTTTTTCTTCGCCAGCTTTTAAGTCTAGTTTATACCAAATAGCTGCTTTAGTCCCAATTTTGTTAGGATTTACAGTAGATGCTCCGTTTACAACATGATTGTTAATTCCGTCTTTGACATAGTCATATTCGTTAGCAAACTTATAAATACGCTCGTTATTGGTTTCGTTTTCACAAAATAGCTGTTCGCCATGTTCATGATAGAAATAATAGTCTCCATTTCGGCTACTTTTAGAAAGTATCGTATTATTAGCAACCGACTCCATATTAGGACGTGGATGTCTGGTGTTGTGTTTCCAGAAATTGCGAAACCAAAGATGAGGTAATACGTGGATGCTGGCATCATTCGCTGCTCTATTGACAACGGTAACTTTCATTAGGATATCATCAATACCGGCTTTGGCATATTCGATATAACAATCAAAATAAGCATTGTCTTTAAAGGCGTTGCTGTCTAGTAGTTCAAATTCGTTTTCTTCCCGGCTTCGTCTATTGTTGTTGACTAAATCGCTATAAGGAAATTCATTTTGGGGATACTTATAAAGGTATTTGTTGTAAGTGTGCGTAGGCGTAGATAGCTGATGGAAATAGAGTTCTTTCACGTCTTCGCCATGATTCCCCTGATTGTTGGTAAGACCAAACAAACGTTCTTTTAAAATAGGATCTTTACCATTCCAAAAGGCAGGAGCCAGGCATAAAATCTCTCTAGAATCGCAAAAACCACCTATTCCTTCTTCTCCCCATCGGTAGGCGTTGCTGCGTGCTTTTTCGTGATCAATAAATTCCCAAGCTTCTCCGTGTTCGCTGTAATCTTCTCGAACGGTTCCCCATTGTCTTTCGGCTAAATAAGGCCCCCATTTTTTCCAATTTTTATAGTTATTAGCAACGGCTAATCTTTCTGTTTCCGAATTGGTATGCCCCATATTGTTTTTGTGCTAGTTAGTGGTATTATTAATGTCAAGACCTGTTTTAAAAAACTCATTTCAATAGAGTTTTCCAGACGGTCTTTAGTAAAAATAAGATTTTTTTCCACAACAGCCCATTCGATGAAGAAGTATTGTCTAATTGTTTGTATTGTTGAGAATCTTTTTGTTTTTCGAAAAAAAAGGAGTGGTTTTTTTGACGAAGTAGTAGCTGATTTATTCTATTACAACACCATCGCGATAGCTGGATTTTTTTTCTCCGTTGCTTTTATAAAGGATTCCGTTGAATTCTTTGTGTTCTTTCCATTCGCCAACAAATTTTTCTCCATTGGCATAAATCATGGTTCCCTGTCCATTTTGTTTGAAGTTTAAAAACGTACCAATATATTTATTACCATTAGGCCAAGTATAAGTTCCTTGTCCTGTTCGGCTACCGTTTTTCCATTCACCAGAATATTTTTCTTTATTGCCATAAGTCATGGTTCCTTGTCCATTCATTTTGTTGTCTTTCCAATCGCCAATATAACTTTCTCCTGTAATGCTATTTGTAGCTGTACCTTTGCCATCAAATTTACCTTCTTTCCATTGACCAGTATATTTCCAACCATCTGTATAAGTTTCTATTCCTTGACCATTTGGTTTTCCATCTTTAAATTTACCTGTATAAACAGCTCCATTTGGGTATTTTCTAGTTCCTTGACCATTTGGTTTTCCATCTTTAAAATCGCCTGTATAAACATCTCCATTTTGGTTTATTCTAATTCCTTTACCGTTATATTTTTTACCCGTATAGATTGAGTTTTTAATAAAAATAACAAATCCTAAGTCATTACCTATGCCAGAATTCCATTTGCCAGCATATTTAGTGCCATCTGATGTGTAAAAAACACCTTGTCCGTAGAATTTGCTGTCTTTCCATTCGCCAACATATTTAGAACCAATATTATAAATTATTGAGCCTTGCCCGAAAAACTGGCCATCTTTAAAATTGCCAATATATTTATATCCATTTTTAACTTCATAAGTTCCATAACCTTCTAGTCTATTGTCTTTCCATTTGCCTTCAGCAATATTTCCTCCAAAATTTGCTCTACCATTTCCATTTGCTTTTCTGATTATCCCATCATATGCGATTTCACCTTTATAGTAGCCACAATTTTTTGGAAAAGGACAAATTAAGATGGAGTCTTTTCCAGTCGTAGTAAGTACTGGTTTTTCATTTGTCGTGTTTTGTGCATTGCAAATAATACTAACTAATAAAAAAAGGAAGGTTAAGTTTTTGGTCATTTGGAATTGGTTTTATGGTTTTAGGCAATTTCAAATATATTAATTTTAAGCTTTGTTTGTAAGAAAAAGCTATTTTATATAAAAAAACTTCCCGTCTCGAAAGAGGGAAGTTGGTATGATTTTGAAAGATATTTTTATTTCTTATTAACTTGAGCATCCGTTTGAGGAAAAGGGATGTTGAGGTTATAGTCTGAAAATTTAGTGTATACTTTTTCATTCATGTCAAAGAATACGCCCCAATAATCGCTGCTTTTAACCCATACTCTTACGGTGAAATTAACAGAAGTTGCTGCAAGAGCCGAAAGTCCTATAAAAGGAGCAGGGTCTTTTAAAATTCGACTGTCTTCGGCAATAAAATTATTCAGCGCTTTTTTGAAATTTTCAACATCATCGCCATAAGAAATTCCGAATGTCCAGTCTACTCTTCGTGTCGCTTCAGCAGAGAAATTAGTCAGCGCACCTGTAGAAAGTGGTCCGTTTGGAATGATGACTAATTTTTTATCGGCGGTGTTGAGTAATGTTGAAAAAATAGTAATCTCCTTTACGGTTCCTGAAAAACCTTGTGCTTCGATAGTATCGCCTATTTTAAAAGGTTTTAGAATCAGGATAATTACACCTCCAGCAAAGTTTTGAAGTGTTCCTGACAATGCCATACCCACGGCCAAACCAGCGGCTCCAAGGATAGCCACAAACGAAGTCATTTGGATACCAATCATTCCCATTACGGTGATGGCAACTAAAATCTTTAAAGTGATGTTTGTTAAGCTTCTTAAAAAGGGAATCAGGGATTGATCAATCTTTGATTTTTCTAATGATTTGCCAACTCCTTTGGTAACTAATTTAGTAAACCATAAACCAATTACCAGAACTATAATTCCGCCTACTAATTTTGGTGCGTATTCAAAACCAAAATCAATTGATTTTTCTATGTACTTGTTTACAAGTGTAACTTGTTGGTCTATTAACATTTTAATTGTTTTTCCTTTATAATAATTTAGTTTTTTTCAAAGCATCGATTTCTTCATCACTGTGTTCGATGATGTCAATTTTTGGTTCGATAAATTCCTGTTCGTTTGCCAATGTTTTGTTCAGGGTTAATACCAAAGCAGGCAATAACATTAAATTGGATAACATTCCAAATAATAAAGTGACAGAAATTAATCCGCCAAGAGCAATGGTTCCGCCAAAACTAGAGAGCATGAATACCGAAAATCCAAAGAACAATACGATAGAAGTATAAAACATACTCAAACCGGCATCGTTAAAAGTAGCGTAAACCGATTTGCGAATTTTCCAGTTGTTTTTCTTCAATTCTTCGCGGTATTGTGCCAGGAATCGAACGGTATCATCCACTGAAAGGCCAAATGCGATTCCGAAAACCAATATGGTTGATGGTTTTAATGGTATGTCTAAAAAGCCCATAATTCCTGCAGTTAACAATAAGGGTAATAAATTTGGAATGATAGAAACCAAAATCATTTTGAAAGAACGGAACATAAATCCGATTAAAAGTGCCGTTAAGAAAAAGGCAAAAACCAGTGATGAAAGCAAGTTGTCCAGTAAATAACCAGTTCCTTTTTGGAAAACCAATGCTTTTCCGGTAATAGTTACCTTGTATCGGTCTGGAGGAAATATTTTGTCGGCTTCTTTGCGAATTTCAGCTTCAATTTTAGGGATTGCTCCTCCGTTATCATCTCGCATAAAAGTAGTAATTCGGGCAAATTGTCCTGTCGAATCTACATAACTTTTCATCAGATTCTCTTTGGAATTCTTGGTAGCATTTTTAGCATACGACAAAATGAATCCTTGTTCCTGAGAAGTGGGTAAATCGTAATATTCGGGATTTCCGTTGTAGTAAGCTTGTTTGGAATATTTAACCAAATTGACAATGGAGATAGGTTTTGATAATGCTGGAATCTCATCGATAGCCTGTTCTAATTCGTCCATTCGTTTTAACGTCGATAATTTCATGACTCCTTTTTTGTGTTTGGTGTCAATCATTATTTCCAATGGCATTACGCCGTCAAATTCATTTTCGAAGAAAACAATATCCTGGAAAAAAGCTTCTTTTTTAGGCATGTCTTCAATTAAACTGCCTGAAATACGCATTTTATAAATTCCGATGATACTGATAACAAGTAGTGAAATAGCGACCACATAGATAGAAAAACGGTTGGTTTTTACATTACGCAGAATCCAATCCATGAAATTCTTTACCGAACCTCTGTCCAGATGTTCAATATGACGGTCTATTGGTGCTGGAATATAACTGTGGAAAATAGGAATTACTATGATGCACAAAAAGAACAATAACATGATGTTAATGGAAGTCACATTTCCAAATTCTATCAGTAATTTGTTATTTGAGGAAATGAAGGTAAAAAAACCTATGGCTGTGGTGATATTAGTCATCAAGGTAGCCATTCCAATTTTGGTAGTTACTCTTTGTAAAGCTTTGACTTTATTTCGGTGTATTTTGTATTCCTGATGGTATTTATTAGTAAGGAAAATACAATTGGGTATCCCAATAACAATAATCAACGAAGGTACTAAAGCAGTTAAAACGGTGATTTCGTAATTTAATAATCCTAAAACACCAAACGACCACATGACACCAATAATTACGATAATAATCGAAATTAAAGTGGCTCTGAAACTTCTGAAAAAGAAGAAAAATAATAGTGAGGTTACTAATAATGAAGCTCCAATAAAAAGACTTATTTCGTCTGTAATGGTTTTGGCATTCAGGGTTCGGATGTAAGGCATACCCGAAACGCGCAAATCGATATTGGTTTCTTTTTCGAATTTTTCTATAGCAGGAACTAATTTCTCCAGAATGTAATCTTTACGGGCTTTAGTGTTTACAATTTTCTTGTCCATGTAAACCGCAGAACGAATACTTCCAGAACGTTTATTAAACAACAATCCTTCGTAGAAAGGCATTTCGTTAAAAAGCTGTTTTTTGATGTTTTCTAAATAGGCTTTGTCAACGGTTTTGCTTTGGTCAACAAAAGGAACCAATTCAAATTTTTGAAGCGAATCGTTTTTTTGAAGTTTCTTTAAATCGTTTATGGAAACTACTAAATCGATGGCTTTGTCTTTTTTAAGACCGTTCATTAAAGTATTCCAGGCTTTAAAAGCTTTTGGAGTGAAAAAAGTCTTGTCTTTTACCCCAATGATAATTAGATTTCCTTCTTCGCCAAACTTATTTAAGAACGCATTGTATTCTACATTGGCAATATTGTCATCAGGTAACATATTGGCTTCCGTAAAAGTGAAATGGATGTTTTTCCATTGCATTCCTAAAAAAACAGTTATCGCAACAATAATCGATAACATTAGAATTCTATTTCGAAGGACAACACGAGCAATTAACTCCCAAAATCCCAAACTAAACCACTTGATCATAATTGATATTTAACGGCTGCAAATGTATTAAAAACCGCAGTAAAGGAGCGGTTTATTTGTAAATTTTAAATTAAATTTAGGTTTTTTAGCTCTGTTTTTTGTAGTGTGAAAGTTAATTTTAGGAATGTGGATACTATTAAAGAATTTAGCATCTTTGTGTAAAATTTAAATCAATTGATTTTGAACTATGGTTTTGAAAAAATATAAAAATACCTTGTTTTATTTGGGGGTTACGGGAGGTTTCTCGGCCTTGATTTATTGGATTATTGGACAAGGAAAGTTGCTTGAATTAAGAAAACCAAATTTGGTTGTTAATGCAAGCAATGATTCGTTTGTTGATTTTGTAAATTCGATGTTGCATAATTTTCAAGATCCTTTGGCTATTTTATTGGCACAAATAGTTATGATTATTTTAACGGCTCGAGTTTTTGGTTGGTTTTTCAAAAAAATTGGTCAGCCCACAGTAATTGGAGAAATCATCGCAGGAATTGTTCTTGGACCTTCATTAGTAGGAATGTATTTTCCGGAATTTTCAGCGGCATTATTTCCAGCGGCATCTTTAGGAAATTTAAAGTTTTTGAGCCAAATAGGTTTGATTCTCTTTATGTTTGTTATAGGCATGGAACTCGATATAAAAGTCTTGAAAAATAAGGCTAGCGAGGCTATTGTAATTAGTCATGCAAGTATTATTATTCCTTTTGCAATGGGAATTGGCTTGTCTTATTTTGTATACAGTCAATTTGCTCCTGAGGGTGTAGAATTTCTTTCTTTTAGTTTGTTTATGGGTATTGCCATGAGTATTACGGCTTTTCCTGTTTTGGCTCGAATTGTACAAGAAAGAGGAATTCATAAAACCCGATTAGGTTCTATTGTGATTACTTGTGCAGCTGCCGACGATATTACTGCCTGGTGTTTGCTTGCTGTGGTAATTGCTATTGTAAAAGCGGGTGATTTTGTAGGCTCTTTTTATGTGATTTCTTTGGCTTTGCTGTATGTTTTAGCCATGATTTTTATTGTAAAACCATTCCTGAAACGAATAGGCGATTTGTATTCCGAAAAGGAAAATATAGGAAAACCAGTCATGGCTATTTTCTTTTTATTGTTAATTATTTCCTCTTATGCTACCGAAGTTATTGGGATTCATGCGCTATTTGGTGGTTTTATGATGGGAGCTATTATGCCGGATATCACTAAATTCCGAATGATATTTATTGAAAAAGTAGAAGATGTTTCGGTGATATTATTACTGCCGTTGTTTTTTGTTTTCACAGGTTTGAATACACAAGTAGGTTTGATTAATGATGTTTATTTGTGGAAAGTTACTGGGGCAATTATTGCGGTAGCAGTTATAGGTAAGTTCATTGGAAGTGCTTTAGCGGCTAGATTTGTGGGGCAAAGTTGGCATGATAGTTTAACTATTGGTGCTTTGATGAATACCCGTGGTTTGATGGAATTGATTGTGTTGAATATTGGTTTAGAACTAAAAGTATTGACTCCCGAAGTTTTTACCATGATGGTTATTATGGCTTTAGTAACTACTTTTATGACTGGCCCAGCTTTAGATTTACTTGGTTTTATTTTTAAAAATAAGAGTCACGTAGAGTCTGTAGAGACCATAGAGGAAGATAAATATCGAATTCTAATTTCGTTTGGCAGCAATGAAAAAGGAAAATCCTTGTTGCGTTTGGCCAATAGTTTGACTAAAAAGCAAAAAACGGCTTCGGTAATTACAGCAATGCACTTGTCACAAAGTGACGAATTGCATTCGTTTAATATGGAAGAAATCGAAAAAGAGACTTTTGAACCTATTTTTGATGAGTCCGACCATTTGGGAGTGAAGTTGCTTACTGTTTTTAAAGTGACGAATGATATCGAAACGGAAATTGCTGAGGAAGCTAATAATGGAGATTATGATTTGCTTTTAGTAGGTGTAGGGAAATCTATTTTTGAAGGAAGTTTGCTGGGGAAAGTGATTGGTTTTACTACCCGAATTATCAATCCTGACCGTTTGATAGATAAATTTAAAGGAAAAGAAGGCTTGTT
The DNA here is from genome assembly GCA_039805885.1 of Bacteroidota bacterium. GTDB lineage: Bacteria > Bacteroidota > Bacteroidia > Flavobacteriales > Flavobacteriaceae > Flavobacterium. Next base: position 2,336 of record JBDLTG010000075.1, on the reverse strand, counting down.
CGAAAATTCGCCTTTTGATGAAAGAACCAGACAAATTGTAGCCAAGACTAAAACGCCTTTAGGGATTTTAATAGACAATGATTTTGAAGCATTGAATCAGGTTTTTGTGCCAATTTTAAAATCGGATGATGCGGCTTTGATTGATTACGTTCAGAAAATGATTTACAACAACAATTCTAAAATCAATATTTTAGACATGAATGGTTTTTTGAAAAACAATTTTGTGATTCAAAGTGCCGTGGCGGTTTTGTTGCAAAAATTCCCAAACAACATAAGTGTAATTTCAGATAAGCAATTGAATCCTGCTTTTTTCAAACAACAGGATTTAATGTTAATTAGCTTAGAAAGTTGGAAATGTATTATTGATGCAAATACAAATTGGCTGGTGGATGTTTCATCAGTTTTAATAATTAAGTCATAAATATGAGTTGGATTTTGTTGATAATAGGAGGTTTGTTTGAAGTAGCTTTTGCGTCTTGTCTTGGCAAAGCCAAAGAGACTACAGGAATGGAATCAGCCTATTGGATGCTTGGTTTTTTATTAAGTTTAACGGCAAGTATGTTTTTGTTGTACAAAGCCACTCAGGAATTACCCATTGGAACTGCTTATGCCGTTTGGACGGGAATAGGTGCTGTAGGTACTGTTTTAGTTGGGATTTTTATCTTTAAAGAACCCGCTAGTTTCTGGAGACTGTTTTTTATAGTGACATTAATCGCCTCTATCATCGGATTGAAGTTTGTGTCGAGCCATTAATGAATTTACAAGCTTAGTATTATGCAAGAAAGCAATAACATTACATACATCTTTTTAATTATCATTTTACTTTTGGTGGTAATTATTGGCTTTATGGTATACCAGTTAATGCAAGTCAGAAAAGCGAAGAATGAGGCCGATAAGAATTTTTATGCGCTGGAAATGAAAGTCAATGATTTGCAGTTAGAAACTTTAGAGTCCAAATTAAATCCGCATCTTTTTAAGAACATTTTAAATTCGATACAATCACATGCTTATCAAACTTATTTTGCTTTAGATAAATTAGCGAATGTTTTGGATTACATTTTGTACGAGAGCAAGAAGAAATTTGTCACAGCCAAGGAAGAAATTGATTTTGCGCTGAATTTAATCGAAATCAACAAAATCAAAATCAGTCCGCTTTTCGAATTAAAGATCAAGACAAACATTAATGTCGAAGATAAATTGTACGAAGAGCCTTTGCTCGCTCCGTTGATTTCTATCGATTTGATTGAAAACGCATTCAAACACGCCGATTTGCAAAGTCCGGATGCTTTTATCTCGGTTATTTTTGAGTTTAAAGACAATGCTTTTGCTATGACGGTTTCGAATAAAATTTCGGATAAAAAAGTATTAAAAAAAGAACGAAGCGGTATTGGAAACGCTACTTTAGAACACCGATTACGGATTATCTATAAGAATAACTTCAAACTCGAAAAGTTTGTAGAAAATGATATTTATATAGCCCATTTAAAGATTGATTTACTTGAATACAAAACTGAAATGTTTACTTCTAGATGATGAGTTGCCCGGATTAACGTATTTGAAAATGCTTTGCGAACAAATTCCTGAAGTAGAAATCGTAAAAACGTTTAATAATCCTGAAAAACTACTGTCTGAAATTCCAAATCTCGACTTTGATTTATTAATCTCAGATATCGAAATGCCCGGAATTGACGGCTTGCATTTGGCTGGTTTGTTAAAAGACAAACTAGTTGTTTTTTGCACGGCATATAAAGATTATGCTGCTGATGCTTTTACTATTGATGCAGTCGATTATATCACAAAACCGGTAAAATTAGAACGTTTGCAAAAAGCCATTTCTAAAGCTTTTGAACGCTTCGACAATGCCGCTAATGCTAAAAAATTTATTCATTTAAATACCGATAAAGGGAAGAGTTTATTGTATTTTAATCAAATTCTATACATCAAAACTGCTTTGGGTGACAGCCGTGATAAAACCGTACTTTTAGTTGATGGCAGTTTGTTGAATTTGAAAAATGTTAAATTCGATACCCTTTTGAATGAGTTGCCGGAAGCTGATTTCTGTCGTGTCAACAAGAAAGAAATTGTATCGGTAAAGGCGATAAAGTTTTTTAATCATAACGAAATTGTGTTACATCATTTAGATGAAAATAATAAAAATACCAGCCTTAGCTTGAGTGAAACCTATCGAATTGATTTTTTGAAAAAGATAAAAATCTAAGAGTCTGTTTAAATTTAATTGAGAATATTACTTTTGTCAGTCTGAGCCTGTCGAAGACCTCGTTTAGTGAATAAATAAGCACTTCGACAAGCTCAGTGTGACAGAAAAATAGAGTTAG
>JBDLTG010000074.1:0-54669 GCA_039805885.1 Bacteroidota bacterium | reverse complement strand
ATAATGCTCGGATGGTGAAATTGGTAGACACGCTGGACTTAAAATCCAGTGAACAGCAATGTTCGTGCGGGTTCAAGTCCCGCTCTGAGTACTAAAAGCTTCAATTGGCTATGCTGATTGAAGCTTTTTTTTACCTCACCCTAGCCCTCTCCAAAGGAGAGGGAATAAATAAAATTAACGAAAACTAGATTTATAATTTATAATTCTTTTGTTTGTGTTAGGGATGGAAGCGGCATCCTTTTGTGAGTGTAAAGACTGTCTAGACTAGAATAAACGCACCCGAACAAAAGATACAGCGTACAGCCCGACCTCGTTGCTGAAAAAATACAATATCTTACCAAAAGTTCCGCAACGAGGTAACGCCCATAAAAAAAGAGCTTAACTAGCGCGTTAAACTCTTTAATAGGATATTTTGTTGAAGATTATGCTTCTTCTTGTTCTTCCATGGTGTGATAAACGTTCATTACGTCATCATCTTCTTCAATTTTTTCTATAAGTTTTTCAACATCGGCAACTTGAGCAGGATTCAGTTGTATGGATGTTCTTCTTGTTATTACATAAAAAAAGGCATGTTATCAAAACATACCTTGTAATACTAAAATGAATAGGAGGCTATTGAATACTATCTTTTGTTTCTTCTAAATCTTCTGTTTGTCTACCTATTTTAATCTTTGGATTGTCTTTGTTTCCTGTGATTGTTAATGGGATTCCAAAGATTCCAAGAGGAGGTAATCCCAATCGCATTTTAAGATTAAGTCTTCCATCTAAACTTGTAGTTCCTTCAATTCGTGGTCTGAATCCGGCAAATTTAAACTTAAATCGTTCTATGGTAATGATGTTGTTTTTAATCGAACTTTTGATGTCTACCTGATTTAATTCAGGATTTTTAATGCTTTTCTTCGCTGTTTTTTTAGCAACGTTATTAAACATTTTCATGCCATACATTTTAACATTTTTTACAGAGATAACTCCATTCCCTAATAATGAAGGAAAAACAGGTTCCATATTTGCATTTAAGCGTCCTTTTAAATTGTAATCTAACGATATAATTCCTTGCGCTTTTTCGGCAGCACTGGCCATTTCTCTAAATAGTTTTACTTCTTTATAAGCGCGTTTGATATCAAATTCGTTTGCTTTTATATGATAGTCAAATTTTGCGTTTTTTGAATTGACACTTTTGTAAGTGGCATCCATAGCAACGGTACAACCTATTAAGTCAAAACCGGTATTTTGCATGCTTAGCAAGCCATTTTTCATTTTTAAGCTTCCTTTTGCGTTTTTAAGGTCTAATCCGTTAAAGTTAACTTTTTGTGCATTTGCTTTAAAATGTAAGTCTAAATTTGGCGGAACAATAATTACTCCTGTTTCTGTTTTAGCAGCTGTATTTGGAGTATTAGTTGTAGTTGTTTCCGATGTATTTGTAGTGGTTTTTGACATAAATTCATCGGCATTGATGTATTGAGAGTCTAAGGAAAATGCGCCTCGTAAAACACCATTTTTTGACGCGATGAAATTAAATACATTTTGTAAATAACCATTCATTTTAAAATCAGATTGACCATAAGATGCCAGAAAAGTATTGAAGCGCATCTTGTCATTATTGAATTTAAATATACCTTGTTTGACTAAGAATTTCTTTGGCAAATACTCTGAAGTGAATTCGATATTCCTAATTTCAAGTGTGCCGCTATTTTTAAGTTTCGAATAGTTTCCTTTTTCGGCATCGCTTTGTTTTCCTTTTAAGGCTAAATCAGCTTTGATGTAGCCATTTACATCGAGTCCTTTTCGAGAAAAAACTTTGTAAATTTTACCGATATCCAAAATTCCTTTGGCATTAATATCATACACAAGATTGTCAAAATGACTTAGATTAGCTTTTACAAAAACAGGATTTCCTTCGAAAGTAAATTGAGCTGGTTGTAAGACTACTTTTAATTCGTCAAAAGTGCCTTTTGGATTCGAAATTGTCGAAACAATACCGATATTGGTTATCGGATTTGGATAGTATTTTGTTTTAAGAAAACCATTTTTTAGGTTAATTACCGCATTTGTTACAGGTAAGCTTCCATTTTTTTTATCAAATTTTCCTTTGGTCGTTCCATTAGCTGTAAGCATTCCTTTGAGTTCAATATCTGGAATTCCAATAGCACGATTCAGTTTTTCCAAATCTATTTTGGCTTCCAGAGCAGCATTTATATCCAGAATAGTTGTTCCGGTGCTATATAATTTGGTCTTTAAATAGTCCTTGTCAATATTAAGCGAAAGATTTTTTAAATCTACTATTAGTAAATCAGGATTTAATGAAGGTAATTGTGTTGAAAAGTCAACATTAAGATTGCTAACTGTCGTAGGGCTTTGATTGTAATTGACACTTCCTTCTCTTATTTTGAAATCCAATTCAAGATTAGGAGCAATGTTTTTGGACGCAATGTAATTTCCTTTTAAAGCTAAATTAAAGTCTGTTTTTCCAGTTAATTTGGTTTTGTCAAGCCAGGTGATGAATTTTGGAGGAAAGGCCGTAAAGAAATCATTCAGGTTACTATTGGTTGTTTTTAGGATAAAATCCATATTATAACCTTCTTTGAGGAAGTCGAATTTTCCTTTGAAGTCAACAATCAGGTTGTTTATTTTAAGGTCATTTTGCTCAAAAATAAACGAAAGCGAGTTTACGTTTACTTTGGTAATTAAATCGGCATTTACTTTTTTATTCATCAAATAAGGCTCGTTATCATATAAAAGATTGAGCTTTTCAATTTGTGCTTTAGAAGATAAATCGAAAACAGCTTTGCTTAAATCGCCTTTTCCTAAATAATTAAATCCAAAAATGTCAAAGTGAAGTTTGGTCGATAAATCGTCATAAACAATTTTACTGTTGGTTATTTCGATTTTCTCCAGTTTTAATGAACTGTCTTCTTCTTTTTTGGTTGTTTTGGTTTTATCAGCTTTATAGACGTTGTAATTTGCAAATCCTTCTTTATTGACTTTTATATTAATGTCAGCATTAGAAAGGAAGATTTTGTCGATATTGACCGATTTTCCAAAAATTAGACTTGGTACATCGATACCAAAAGCAATTTCTTTAGCAGTAATTAGATTTTGATTTTGATAGGGAGCCGAGCCATTGAGTTTAAAATTGTCTAAACTTACGGTCAGCGATGGAAAATGATTGAAAAAAGATACATTAGATTGGGAGTAATCCAGTTTAGCATTTAGTTTTTGATTGGCTACTTTTTTTATTTCAGCATTGATTTTGTCTGCAAAAACATAAGGAGCAATAAACATAAAGGCCAATAAACTGGCTAGAGTAATTCCTATATATTTCAATATTTTAAAAAATATAGTTTTTGTTTGAGACATGGTAATATGGTTATTTATGAAATAAAATTAGGAACGAATTTTGGCTGAAATTATTATCCGTGAACGGTTTCGTTTTTACCGTAGTTGGTAATGATTGAAGTTTCGAATTCAACCCATTCTTTCCAACGTTTGTCGACGTCAACATTGTCAGCATATTTTTTGGCAAAACCTAAAAAAGTAGTGTAATGTCCGGCTTCGCTAATCATTAAATCACGGTAAAATTGAGCTAATTCAGGATCTTTTATGTTTTCTGATAATACTTTGAAACGCTCACAACTTCTGGCTTCAATCATCGCTGAAAATAGTAAACGCTCACACAAAGCATCGTTACGACTTCCGTCTTTTTTCATGAATTTAAACAGCTCGTTTACATAGCTGTCTTTGCGTTCACGTCCAAAAGTGAGTCCTCTTTCTTTGATAAGGTCATGAACCATTTTAAAATGTTCTATTTCCTCTTGAGCAATAAGTACTAATTCAGTAACTAATTCTTCTTTTTCAGAGTTTTGGGTAATAAGACTTATCGCATTAGAAGCTGCTTTTTGTTCGCACCAGGCGTGGTCGGTTAAAATTTCTTCGATATTAGATTCTACAATGTTGACCCATTTTGGATCTGTGGCTAATTTTAATCCTAACATATCATTATAATTTTATGCAAAATTAATGTTTATTTTAGTGATTTTTGTCTAAACGAGAGGATTAACGATAATTTTAGTATTATTTTGTGACAAAATTTTATGTTGATATGAATCAGATGCAATCACTCTTAATAATTGGTTTTGTATGGCCAGAGCCAAATTCTTCTGCGGCAGGTGGAAGAATGATGCAGTTGATTTCTTTGTTCCAAAAACAGGGATTTAAAATTACTTTTGCCAGTCCGGCTCAGGATAGTGATTTTATGATTGATTTGAAATCCTATAATGTGGAAAAAAAATCGATTGTGCTGAATTCTTCCAGTTTTGATGATTTTATAAAGGAGCTGAATCCGTCAGTGGTTTTATTTGATCGTTTTATGATGGAGGAGCAATTTGGTTGGCGCGTTGCCGAAAATTGTCCAGATGCTTTACGAATTTTAGATACAGAGGATTTGCATTGTTTGCGATTGGCGAGACAAAAAGCATTTAAAGAAAAACGAGAATTTAAAATTTCAGATTTATTAGTTGAAGAAGTTGCTAAAAGAGAAATTGCCAGTATTTTGCGTTGCGATTTGTCCTTAATGATTTCCGAATATGAAATCGAATTATTGAAGACTGTTTTTAAAATTGATGAAAGTTTATTGTGTTATTTGCCACTTTTATTAGAGTCGAATGCAATTCCTGATTTAATGCAATTGCCTTTTTTTGAAGAACGAAAAGATTTTGTTTTCATAGGTAATTTTTATCACGTACCTAATTGGAATGCCGTGCAATATTTAAAAGAAACGATTTGGCCTCTAATTAAAAAACAACTACCAGAAACGGTTTTAAATATTTATGGAGCTTATCCTTCTCAAAAAGTATTACAATTAAATAACGTAAAAGAAGGTTTTTTGATACGTGGTCGTGCAGAAAATGCTCAAGAAGTAGTTCAAAAAGCACGTCTAGTTTTGGCTCCTTTACGTTTTGGTGCCGGAATCAAAGGAAAATTATTAGAAGCGATGCAATGTGGTACACCAAGTGTTACCACTTCTATTGGTGCTGAATCGATGCGTGGTAATTTACCGTGGAATGGTTTTGTTGAAGATAATCCTGAACATTTTGCTGATAAAGCAATGCAATTGTATCAGGATGCAACTACCTGGATTCAAGCTCAGAAGAATGGAGTTGAAATAATGAATCAGCGTTATTTGAGAAAGTCGTTTGAGGATGATTTTGCTATTCAAATCAAGTTTTTAGTTTCGAATTTAAAGCACCATCGTTTGAATAATTTTATGGGAGAATTGTTGCAACATCATACTTTAAAAAGCACCAAGTATATGTCGAAATGGATTGAGGAGAAGAATAAAAATTAATGTTTAATCTCTGCACGATAGATATAACCCAATATTATTAGTTGTACATCTTCGCAAAAAAAACGAAACTAACATAAAATATAAATATGGATTTTTTTGAAAAATCAATTACTGAACTTCAAAATCAAAGACCAATATTTCATTCTGAAGATGATTTAAAGTTAGCTTTAGCTTTTAATATCAAAAAAAATAATCCCGAATTCGAAATTCGTCTCGAAAGACCTGTACAATTAGAAATGATTAATCGAAATGGGAAAATAATAATTGTTCGAGCTCCAATAGATATAATAGTTATCGATACTAATGGAGATTCTTATCCTATTGAATTAAAATACAAAACAAGAAAAGCAAACATTGTCTTTAATGATGAAAATTACATTTTAGCGGGGCATGGAGCTCAAGATGTAGGAAGATATAGTTTTAGAAAAGATATTTATAGAATTGAAAACTATAAATCAAAGAATTTGAATTATAAATATGGATATGTTTTAATTCTAACAAATGATAAAGAATATTTTGAAAAAAATGTTTCTGAAAAAGAGAATATTGACAAACATTTTTCATTCCATGATGGTGCGCTACTTAATCGTTTTGATTTAAGTTGGAATTATAGTAAAATGGATAAAACCAAATTCATATTAAACGAAAATAATATTTGGATCAACATTAGGTCACAAGAACATTGGTCATGTAAAAAAGAATATTTTTATAAATTGGATTTATTAAAAGATTATGAAATAACTTGGAAAGATTTTTCAATAATTGAGAAAACAACCTTTAAATATTGTCTCATAAAAATAGAATAGTTAAGAGCGACGACGCACAACAGTTAAGTCTATTTTAGAATCAAATTAAAGCCTTCAAACACCAACTTTATAGAATTTGAAATTTGGTTTGTTTTGATAATTTGAACCAATAAAAAACCCGTCAAGTTTTATACAAGACGGGTTTTTGGTTTTATACAGAATCAGTAATTATGCAAGCATTGTTACTGGGTTTTCAATGTATTGTTTTAATGTTTGTAAGAACTGTGCTCCAGTTGCTCCATCGATAGTACGGTGGTCACAAGCAAGAGATAACATCATTGTGTTTCCAACAACAATCTGACCGTTTTTAACCACTGGTTTTTCAACGATAGCACCTACTGAAAGGATTGCAGAGTTAGGTTGGTTGATGATAGAGTTGAATTCAGTGATACCAAACATTCCAAGGTTAGAAACCGTAAAAGTACTTCCTTCCATTTCTGCAGGTCCTAACTTTTTGTTTTTAGCTCTTCCAGCCAGGTCTCTTACACTAGCACCAATTTGAGATAAACTCATAGCGTCAGTGAATTTCAATACAGGAACTACTAATCCGTCTTCAACAGCTACAGCAACACCAATGTTTACGTGGTGGTTGATGATGATTGAATCCTCTTTCCACTGAGAGTTGATTTTTGGGTGTTTTTTCAATGCTAAAGCACAAGCTTTAATAACCATATCGTTGAAAGATACTTTTGTGTCAGGAACGCTATTGATAGTTGCTCTTGATTTCATAGCGTCATCCATAGTCACTTCGATTACTAGGTTGTAATGAGGTGCTGTGAATAAAGATTCAGCCAAACGTTTCGCAATGATTTTACGCATTTGCGAATTTTTAATTTCTTCAGTGAATACTTCTCCAGCAGGAACAAATACTTTTGGTGCAGCAGCAGCTTCTGTTTTAGCAGGCGCAGCGGCAGCTTGTGGAGCGGCAGCAGGTGAGAAGTTTTCAATATCGCTTTTTACGATACGTCCGTTTTCTCCAGAACCTTTTACTTGAGTTAATTGAATTCCTTTGTCGCTAGCAATTTTTTTAGCTAATGGTGAAGCTATGATTCTTCCTCCGTCAGCAGCAGCTTCTTGAGCAACTGGAGCCGAAGTAGCGGCAGGAGCAGCTTTAGTTTCTTCAGCAGCAGGAGCAGCTTGAGATGCACCACCAGAAACATAGTTGTCAGCAATTCCGCTGATGTCAGTTCCTGCAGGTCCAATGATAGCTAAAAGACTATCAACAGGAGCTGTATTTCCTTCTTGAATTCCGATATATAATAATGTTCCTTCGTTGAAAGATTCAAATTCCATTGTTGCTTTGTCAGTTTCGATTTCAGCAAGAATATCACCTTCAGCAACAGCATCACCTACTTTTTTCAACCAAGTAGCTACTGTTCCTTCAGTCATTGTATCACTCAAACGAGGCATAGTCACAACGATAACACCAGCTGGTAAAGAAGCGGCTGGTTTAGCAGCAGCAGGAGCAGCAGTTTCTTCTTTTTTAGCTTCGGTTGCAGCAGGAGCGGCAACTGGTGCAGCACCTCCAGAAAGTAAAGCAGAAATGTCTTCACCTTCGTCTCCGATAATTGCTAATAATGAATCTACTGGAGCAGTTTCTCCTTCTGGAATTCCAATATGTAAAAGTGTTCCTTCGTTGAAGGATTCGAATTCCATCGTTGCTTTGTCAGTTTCAATTTCAGCAAGGATATCTCCTTCGCTAATTTTGTCTCCTACTTTTTTAAGCCAAGTTGCTACCGTTCCTTCCGTCATAGTATCACTCAAACGAGGCATTGTTACTTTTATCGCCATAATATTTTTATAGTTTATGAGGTGTAAATGGATAATCTTCTTGTGCGTATACTACGTCATACAATTGCTCAAGTTCTGGGTATGGAGAAGATTCAGCAAAATCAACACATTCTTGAACTAAATCTTTTACTCTTTGATCAATTGCTTCGATTTCTGCATCGCTAGCATATTTTTTATCTTTAATGATGTCTAATACTTGAGTAATAGGGTCAATTTTTTTGTACTCTTCTACTTCTTCTTTCGAACGGTATAATTGAGCATCAGACATTGAGTGTCCTCTGTAACGGTATGTTTTCATTTCTAAGAAAGTTGGTCCGTCACCACGACGAGCTCTTTCGATAGCTTCAGTCATTGCTTCAGCCACTTTTACCGGGTTCATTCCGTCAACTGGCCCACAAGGCATTTCGTACCCTAAACCTAATTTCCAGATGTCAGTATGATTTGCTGTTCTTTCTACTGAAGTTCCCATAGCGTACCCATTGTTTTCAACAATAAAAACTACTGGAAGTTTCCATAACATAGCCATGTTGAAAGCTTCGTGTAAAGAACCTTGACGAGCAGCACCATCACCAAAATAGGTCATTGTAACTCCTCCTGTATTGAAGTATTTGTCTCCAAAAGCCAATCCGGCACCAATTGGAATTTGACCTCCAACAATACCGTGACCACCATAAAAACGGTGCTCTTTTGAGAAAATGTGCATTGAACCACCCATTCCTTTAGAAGTTCCTGTTGCTTTTCCAAGTAACTCAGCCATTACACGTCTAGGATCAACACCCATACCAATTGGCTGAACGTGGTTTCTATAAGCAGTAATCATTTTGTCTTTGGTTAAATCCATTGCATGCAATGCTCCAGCAAGTACGGCTTCTTGACCATTATATAAATGTAGAAAACCTCTAACTTTTTGTTGTATGTATAATGCAGCTAGTTTATCCTCAAACTTTCTCCAAAGCAGCATGTCTTCATACCACTTTAAATATACTTCTTTTGTAACTTCTTTCATTTCAAGTGTTCTTTTACTAAAGTTTTTATTGTGTTGTCAATTAGTACTTTTTTCGCAAATTCATTTATATGGTCAAATTTGCGAAATGCAAAAATAGAACATTCCGTCTAACAACTAAAATTATAAAGCTAATTTTTAGTTTTATTAGAGCAGTTTTTTGTTAAATATTAAAGGGAGCAGGTTTTTTAAAGATTCCGATTTGTAAATCTTGCCTATTTCTCCCATGAAATAGATTTCAATTGGAGCCTCTTGTTTGATTTCGTATTCGGCTATAGATTGTCTGCAAGAACCACATGGAGGAATTGGAGCAGGAATTCCTGTTGCTTCTGGCGCAGCAGTAATTACTATTTTTAAAATTTTAGATTCTGGGAAATTAGAAGCTGCTTGGTATAAAGCAACTCTTTCGGCGCAAAGTCCCGATGGATATGCAGCATTTTCTTGATTGCTTCCTAAAACTATTTCTCCATTGTCTAGAGAAATTGCCACTCCAACTCTGAATTTCGAATAAGGAGCATAGGCGTTATTTTGAGCTTTTAGCGCCTGTTCGAAAAGGGTTTGAGTGTCAGTTGGCAATTCTTCTATGGTGTCGTAGATTACAAATTGGCTAGTAATGGTGATTTCTTTCATTTTATTAGAGTAAAAAAAATCCAAATTTCATTGGGGTGAAATTTGGATTCTGGTATTGTCTTTTATCGAAAATTAATATTCTTCGTATTTGTCTCCAAAGTTTAAAGTAAGTGAAAATCGAAGTGTGTTTTCTAAAGGATTTGGGATTTTAGAAGCTGAAAACAGATAAGAAACATCTATTTTTAGACTGGTGTATTTGAATCCTGCTCCTAATGAAAAGTATCTCAAGCCACTTTTGTCCATGTTTTCATGATGGTATCCTGCGCGCATGGCAAATGAATCTTGGTAAGAATATTCAGCACCAATAGAATACATAACTTCTTTTAGCTCTTCGCTAAAACCGTCAGGAGCATCTCCTAATGATTTAAAAACGCCAGAAACCCAACCTGTTTTTCGGTATTCGTTATTAGCTAATGTGTAATCGTTAGAGTCTACAACTCCATCTCCGTTCATGTCATCTCCACTGAAAGAGCTGCTATTGCTGTCATATGATACTTTAGGAGTAGGAACAAGCAGTTTATTAAGTTCAACGGTTAGTCCTAATTTGTTATAATCGTCTAAAATAAAATCAAACCCAGTTCCTAATTTTAAATTGGCTGGTAAAAAGTTAGAGCTAATTTCATCATTGTCATAACTTATTTTGGGTCCTAGATTTTGAATATTAAAACCTGCTCTCCATCTTCCGTTAAATTTACTGTAGGCTATTTCTTCTGATTGATAAAAACCCGCTACATCAATTGCAAAGGAGCTGGCGGCTGTTGCATCTCCATTATCGGTTGCTACTTTTAAATTCGAATGAATGTATCTGGCGCCAACAGCCATAGAGAATTTTTCGCTTAATTTTAGCGAATAAGAACCGTCTATTGCAAATTCATTAGGGGCAACCGTGGCGAATTGTTCATCAGGATCTCCGGTTTTTCTTAATTCGATGTCTCCAAAACCAAAATAACGAAGGCTTCCTGCAAAAGCACTTCGGTCTGAAATTTTGTTATAATAGGTGAATTGTCCTAAAGAAATATCGTTAGCAAGGCCTGTTAGGTAAGGAGTGTAACTCGCACTAATTCCTTGTTTGTCTTTGGCGAAAGCATATTTGGCTGGATTCCATTGTTGAGAAAAAGCATCTGCAGATGTTGCAACTCCAAGGTCAGCCATACCTGCTGCTCTAGCATCAGCCGAAACAGTCAAGAAAGGAACTGCTGTTGTAATGGTTCTTTGTTGAGCTTGAATCAGCGAAATTGAAAACAAAGAAATGGTTAAAAGTATTGTTTTTTTCATTGATGAATAGAAAATTGGTTGAACAAATATAGTGTTTTATTAAAAAGTTGCAAGTTTTTCTGTTTTTTACTTTTTTTGTCTCAAACACATTGTTTTTGGATTTTAGTTTAGGTTCATAATTAATTATAACTATATTTTTTAATAAATATTGTGCTTTAAAACGCTGTGGTTTTCTTGTTGGACTTTCTGTTTTTATAAAGGAATTTATTTGCAATAAAAAAGAATTATTTCGTAGTTAGAATACTTGATTAAGCAGCTATCATTAGTAAACAAACCAAAAGAGTAAAAAAAAAGCATTAAGTATGTGAATAAATAATAAATAGTATAAATTTGCGTTTGTTTTAAGTAAAGAGACAGTATATAATTATTTAAATTGATATTGCAGGTTAATCGTTAATTATTATATTGCAACGCATAAATATTACCTTAGTAAAGAGTATGAAAGTAAATAAAATTACAGTTTTTCGATTGGTGTTGTCAGTGATTGTGACTTTAGGTTTTGCTAGTTGTAGTAAGAAATCTAGTTCTAAAGGATCTTCAAGAGCAACAGGTTGGAATGTAGATAGTAAGAAAGCAGCAAAAAAACAAGAAGCAGGCCCAGGTTTGGTTTTTGTTGAAGGAGGTACATTTACAATGGGAAAAGTTGAGGATGATGTAATGCATGATTGGAATAATACACCAACTCAGCAGCACGTTCAGTCTTTTTATATGGATGAAACGGAGGTGACTAATTTCATGTACTTAGAATATTTGGATTATACAAAACGGGTTTTTACTCCTGATGAATATAAAGGTGTTTATGATGGTGTGGTTCCTGATACTTTAGTTTGGAGAAACCGATTGGGGTATAACGAGACTATGACAAATAACTATTTAAGACATCCTGCTTATGCAAATTATCCTGTTGTTGGAGTAAATTGGATTCAAGCTGTTGACTTTGCAAAATGGAGAACAGATCGTGTTAACGAAGCTGTTTTAGAAAAAAATGGTTATTTGAAAAAGAATGCTAAAACAGATGATGTAACTGCTGAAAATGTTTTTAGTACAGATGCTTATTTAATGTCTCCATCTACTGCTCGTGGTGGAAGTGAAGAAATAGTTTTAAAAAGAGGAAAAGGTAGAGCTATAAAAGCAAAAGATGGAACTACATCTGAACAAAAAAATGTTTACGCACAACGTTCTTCAGGAATCATCATGCCAGAATATAGATTACCAACAGAAGCTGAATGGGAATATGCTGCTGCTGCTGATGTAGGACAAAGAGAATATAATATTTACAAAGGACAAAAGAAATATCCTTGGTCTGGTGAATATACTCGTTCAGGAAAAAGACAAAGTAGAGGAGATCAATTGGCTAATTTCAAGCAAGGAAATGGTGATTATGGTGGAATTGCAGGTTGGTCAGATGACGGAGCTGATATTACAAATGCTGTAAAATCGTATCCGGCTAATGATTTTGGATTATATGATATGGCTGGTAACGTTGCTGAATGGGTAGCCGATGTTTACAGACCTATTATTGATAATGAAGCAAACGATTTCAACTATTTCAGAGGGAATTTATATACCAAGAATAAAATTGGTGCCGATGGGAAGATGGAAATAGTTACCAAAGAGAATATGAAATATGATACTTTGAGTAATGGTAAAATTTTAGCTAGAAATTTCCCTGGTCAAATTGCTCAGGTTCCTGTTGATGAACAAGAAACTTATTTGAGACAAAATTTCGATAAGAGTAACAATATCAATTACCGAGATGGTGATAAACAATCTTCTAAGTATTATAATTTTGGTTCTTCTGAATCAGATAATGATAAAACTAAGAATGTAGAAAAAATGTATAACTCACCTGTTCACAATGTAACTACTGATAGTTTAGGTAATATGGTGAGAAAATATGACAGGTCTAGTAAGAGAACAACTTTGATAGATGATAAAATCAGAGTATACAAAGGTGGTTCTTGGAGAGACAGGGCTTATTGGTTAGATCCGGCGCAAAGAAGGTACTTCCCTCAAGATATGGCAACCGATTATATCGGATTCAGATGTGCAATGTCTAGAGTAGGTCCTAAAGCTGATAAAAGAAAGACACCAAGAAATTAATTTCTAAAACATAATAGATAAAAGCCCTTTGATTAGGGCTTTTATTTTTTAAATCATTTTTATATGGATATCAATTACATTCATAGTTTGTTTTTAAAATCTACAGGAGTTTCGACAGATACTCGAAAAATTCAAGAAAAATCATTATTTGTAGCAATAAAAGGAGAGCGATTTGATGCGAATACCTTTGCTAGCGAAGCATTGCAGAAAGGTGCTTCTTATGTAATAATTGACAATGAATCGTACTACATTGATGAGAGAACAGTTTTAGTAGAGGACAGTTTGGTTGCTTTGCAGGAATTGGCAAAGTTTCACAGGAATTATTTGAAATTGCCTATTATTGCTCTTACAGGAAGTAATGGAAAAACGACTACTAAGGAGTTAATCAATGTGGTTTTGGCTAAAAAGTTCAAAACTAAAGCTACTGTTGGGAATTTGAATAATCATATTGGAGTTCCATTGACATTGTTGTCTTTTGATGTAAATACTGAAATTGGAATTGTAGAGATGGGGGCGAATCATAAAAAGGAAATTGAATTTCTATGTGAAATTGCCCAACCTGATTATGGATATATAACTAATTTTGGTAAAGCACATCTGGAAGGCTTTGGAGGTGTTGAAGGTGTTATTGAAGGAAAGAGCGAAATGTATCAATATCTTTTACAGCATGATAAATTAGCTTTTATAAATCTCGAAGATCCTATTCAGGTTGAAAAATCAACAGTTTTAAAACATTATTCCTTTGGTGTGGCCAGGGAAAATGCAAATGTTGTGATTTCTGAAATTAAGGCCAATCCTTTTGTAGAAGTTGGTTTTGATTCGATTCAAATTAAAACGCATTTAATAGGTTTGTATAATGCCAATAATGTAAATGCGGCTCTGACTATTGGGAAGTTTTTAGAGGTTGAGGATGAAGCTATAAAAGCGGCATTAGAAAGTTATATTCCTGAAAACAATAGATCACAATTGTTGACTAAGGGAAGTAATGAAATTATTTTAGATGCTTATAATGCAAATCCGAGTAGTATGGCGGTTGCAATTACTAATTTTTTACAGCTTGAAAAATCAAATAAAATAATGATTTTGGGAGATATGTTTGAATTGGGTAATGAAAGCCATGAGGAGCATAGTGCTTTGGTAAATTCGTTGAAGGATGAATCCAATGTTCAATGTTATTTTGTTGGAAAAGCTTTTTATGAATGCCAAGTTGCAATAGGTAATTTTCATTTCTATGAAAGTTTCGATTCTTTTTCAGCTGGTTTAGAAGGAGTAAGTTTCGAAAATAATACCATATTAATAAAAGGTTCCAGAGGTATGGCTCTGGAACGAACGTTGGATTATTTGTAATATTCAGACATCATATAAATAACAAACGCCATCCTATTCGATGGCGTTTGTCGTTTAAATACTCATCAGAAAACCAATTAAGTTTTCTTTTTTATTAAGATCTAATTTCTTTCTTAATCGGTAACGCGCTAGTTCCACACCTCCATTAGAAATATTCATTACTTCGGCAATTTCTTTAGTTGACATATTCATCAATAAATAGGTTGCTAAGTCGAGTTCCCTAGGAGAAATAGTAGGATATTTTTCTTTTAATCTTTTTAGAAAATCATAGTGTACATTTTTTATATGTTTTTCTAAATCTTGCCAACTTTTATCCGCATTTACTTCTTTTACAATACTTCTGTTTAGTTTGGTAAATTGTGTTTTAGTGGTTTCGTCAAAAGTATCTACATTGATGTCTTTTATCTTATTGATAATGGTGTTTAAAACTTTGTTCTTTTTTGCTACTTGTAAGGAGTTGTTAACGAGTTCCTTGTCTTTAGCTAAAATTTTTATCTTAAGTTTGTCGTTTTTAAGTTTTTCGATTTCTTTTTCAAGTTCGTATTGTTCTTGCCTGATTTTAGTTTCTTTTTCTAAGTACAATCTTCGTTGTTCCAGGGTTTCATAGTATTTGTTTTTTCGAATTTTCATTTTGATTCTTTTTCGAATAAGATAAATAGTCGAAATGATAAGTATTGTATAGATTAAATAGGCTAAAGGATGTCTATACCAAGGTGGTGAAATGGTGAATAATAAATAGGTTTCATCCGATTGAATGCCGTAACTATTACGTACTTTGATTTTCATTTTATAATTACCCTCTCTTAGATTAGTATATTCCTTTATGGAATTATTGTTTGACCAGGAACTCCATTTCTTGTCAAATCCTTCTAGTTGATATGAAAATTCTACATTTTCAAGATTTTCAAAAGTGGGAGAAGAAAAGGAAAACTTAACCTGATTGTATTTATAAGGGATTTTGTAATTCTCTAGTTCTTTTTGACCATTTCCTAAAATTAAAGTATCGCCAGGGTATGAAAAACTTCTTATATAGGCTTTTGGTTTGATGACAAGGTTGTTTTTTTGTTTTGGATTATAATGTGCTATCCCGTTTGTTAGTCCAATGAATATGTTTTCAGAATCAATTGTGTTTACCGATAAGTAATTGGACACTAGATTGCCCGTTAAATTTGAAAATGGAGTGATGATATTTTTATAAGTTCCATTTTTGTTTTTCATTAATGCTCCTAAAGATTCTTTGAAAACATACCAAATATTACCACTGCTGTCTTCTTTTATTTCGGTTATTTTTGGAAGGTTTTTGAATAAATTACTGATTTTTTTGTCTTCATAAAATAAATCTTGGTCACCACTATATTTATAAAAATGATTGTTATTTTGGAAATAGATTGTTTTTTTAATTAGTTGGATACTTCCAATGCCTTTGTCTTTATTAGATAAATTCTTGTAAGTTTTAATATATTTTATTCTTGTCAGATCATCCGTTAATGTAGCTTTATAGATTAAATTATCTAATTGGAACCATAAATTTGAATTTTCTACCTGAAAGGAATAAGGGTATCCATAAAAACCTTCGAGTTGGTTTTTATATTGCCATCTATTTGAAACTTTTTCAAATACAGCAAAGCCAGTATAATTACAACCTATCATGTAATTGGGCTTGTTTGGGATTAATTTAAAACTAATATATCCTTTACTGTCAATTGTGTTGACTGTATTTCCTTTTTCAATTACTAACGCACCTTTATTACTAGCACATAATAATTGGTCATCTAATATTTGAACATTCCATGCCTGACCAGAAGTTCCAGTGACTAAATTAAAATTATTGTCATTAAATATATCTTTCATAGAGTGGTATAAAAGCCCTTGGTTTGTTGCTATATAAAGATCGTTTTTATAAACTACCGAAGCATAAACAGTGCTTATGCCATAGCTTGAGCCAAAATAAGTAATAGGCGAATTTTCATTAATAAAATCTATTCCACTGTCAAGACCTAGCCATATATTGTTTTTATTGTCTACAAATGATGTTAAAACGGTATTGTTTTGTAGTCCCTTGTTTTTATTGAAATGTTGAACAATTTTTCCTTTTTTGTCACAAATAATAATTCCATTGGTGGCTGAATTGAGAACAATAAAATTATTTCGCAAAGTTGTACCTCCCAAGGAACCATTTTTTTTCATAAACTCATTGGCTTCAGTGTTCCAAGGAGTTAATTTTTTAAAATCATATATAAAAAGACCATTGTTTATGGTTTCAATTAATAGGTTGTTATCAGCTAGAGTGAAAATTGCCCATATTTCTCTATTGTTTAAAGCTGTAGTGCCTTCTAGAGGAATTAGCTTGCCGTTTTTATATTCAAGTAATCCTTTTTTATGGTCTTGAATATAAAGTTTTGAGCCAACCTTAAATGAAAATTGAAAACGACTGGGTGCTTCTAATATTTTTAATTTACCCTTTTTTAGGATATAAGCATTTGTAAAGGATTGAAAAATAACCTCATCATTATAAAGATGTGTCTTCCAAATAATATCAATTAGTTTGCTGGCATTTTTATTAATTAATTTCGAAAGAGAATAATATTTCAGTTTTCCTTTTGAATCAGGTTCGAAGTAGCCAAATTCGGCGTTTCCGCCAACATAAATTTTCCCAGATTCATCTATTTTGAATGATCTGATTAATCCTGAATTAGGTAAGGAATATTTACGCCATGAGGAACCATCAAATTGAAAAAGACCTTTGTTGTTTGCAAAATATAAGTTCCCTCTTTTATCCTGATTAATTTCCCAATTTTGAGTATCTCCTTTGTAATCTATTCGGTTGTAGTTTTTGATTTCGGGTAAACCGATCTTTTTTTCCTGACTAAATAGATTGCTTGAAAGTAGCACTATAATGATAATTAGGTATGATTTTATTAGACTCATAATAGAATTGAAAATAATGTTATCTTAATAGTTTATAGCTGTTATTAGTGTTTTAGTTATTGTTATTTAAAACTGGGTGTTTGTGTTAAATTCTCTTTTATATCTTATTATTTCTAATGTTTATATAAATGTAGTGTTTTTTATTTATTTAACGTTTTAATAACAGTGCTAAATAAAAAATTAATTAATTGTAAATCAGTTATTTGTTTAAATTTTGATGTGTTTTTGTCTAGTCTTTTTTTGTTGTTTGATGTGTTTTTGTAATATGTAAAAATTATTGATAACATAAATTAATAGATAAGTTTGTATCAAATAACTAATTTACTAACCAAAAAATTTAGAAAAATGAAATTAACAAAAATGTTTATTTTTTGCTTTTTGTCTATCTTATTCTCAGTTTACGCACAAGCACAAGATGCTGTAATAAAAGGAAAAGTACTTGACGAAACTGGAATGTCAGTTCCAGGAGCATCAATTTTAATTAAAGGTACCTCTAAGTCTACCACTACAGATTTAGATGGTCATTTTGAAATTAAAGCTCCTTCAAATGGAGTCTTTGCTATTAGCTTTGTAGGTTATGCTACAATTGAAGAACCAATTAATGGTAGAAAGGATATCACTATAAAACTTAAAACAGAATCTCAAAAACTAGAAGAAGTTGTTGTTATAGGTTATGGAAGTCAAAAGAAAACAGATGTTACTTCGGCAATTTCTACCGTTAAAGTTGGAGATGTTTCAGCCAGACCTATTGTTAATGCTGTTGAAGCAATAACTGGTAAATCTTCAGGAGTACAGGTTTCATCATCATCAGGATCACCTGGTGGAGCATTATCTGTTCGTGTACGTGGAATTGGATCACCTAATGGTGGCGAACCATTGTATGTTGTTGACGGGGTGCTTACAAGTAATGTTAAGGCTATTGATCCTAATAATATTGAATCAATTAACATTTTGAAAGATGCATCAGCTGCAGGTATTTATGGTGCTGCAGGTTCAACAAATGGAGTTGTTCTTATTACAACTAAGAAAGGTAAGAAAGGAAAACCTAGAACAGAAATTAATTTTTACGGTGGTGTGCAACAAATTGTTAAAAAATTACCAGTATTAAATAATTCACAATGGGTTGATTTACAAACAGAGATTTTAGGTACTGCACCTAATGTTCCAAGTTATTATGATTTGGCAGGGACAAACAATAACTGGCAAGATTTAATTTACCGTACTGCAGCTCAATCGAGTGTTAATGTAAGTACTTCAGGTGGTTCGGATACTGGTAATTATTACTTAGGTATTGGGTATTTAAACCAAGAAGGTATTATTGTAGGTTCAAATTACAAACGTTATTCACTTAATTTAAATGTTAATCAGGATGTTACTGAGAAGATAAAATTTGGAGGTTCTATTAATTACAACAGAACCAATCAAAGATCAATTACAGATAATGCTTCTGCTAATTTTGGAGGAGTTGTACTTAGTGCTCTTGTTACTCCGGAGTATATTCCAGTTTATATGCCATCAAATGCTCCTATTCCGGGTGTTTATGGGGTGAGTAATTTTTATTCTGGCGAAAATCCATTGGCATTAATTTATAACAATGAAAATAAAACTATTGCTAATAATTTATTAGGTAGCACTTATGTTGAAGCTAAATTGCCTCTGAATTTAACTTTTAAAACTCAGTTAAATGGAGTGGTTCAAAATTCAAAATATGATTATTTCTTAGATCCATATAGCAGTTTGAATGGACGTAGTTCTCAAGGTGGTGCTGATAGCAATTACTATGAAGTTTTTAGATGGCAATGGGATAACACTTTGAATTATAAACAAAAAATTGGAGAACATTCTTTTGATGTGATAGTAGGAACATCAGCAATGAATGAATCAATTTCAAACTCAACTCAGCATGGAGCTGGTTTTGCAACAAGCGCTGTACAAACTTTGAATGCTGCTAGTTCTGATTTTCAAATAGGAACAGGAGAATATGAGTGGTCTACAAATTCTTATTTTGGAAGATTTAATTATGGATATGATAATAAGTATCTTTTTACAGCTACTTTCCGCCGTGATGGATCATCCAGAGTAGGTACAAATGTAGTTTATGGAAACTTCCCGGCTTTATCTGCTGGTTGGAAGATTTCTAATGAAAAATTCATGGAAAACGTAAAATGGATGCAAAATCTTAAGGTACGTGTAGGATGGGGAAAAACAGGTAATTTACCTCCTTATACTATGTTGTATCCAACGTATAGTTTACTAAATGTAGGTGCTCCTTATGCCTACAATTCTACAGATATTGCTCCGGGTATTAAACCAGCTTCTCAATTAGGAAATCCAGATTTAAAATGGGAATCGGCAACGCAAACAAACATTGGTCTAGAGGTAGGATTTTTTGATAGTCGTTTAAATTTCACCGCTGACTATTACCATAAGAAAGTGGAAGATATGATTTTTACACTACAACTGCCTTTAACCACAGGAAGTTCTGTTACTGCAATGAATTTACCTGGATATGATGTTAATAAAGGTATAGAGTTATCATTAGATGCTGATATTATTAAAGGCGACAATTTTACCTGGTCATCTAATGTGAATTTTTCTAAAAATACAAATCGTATCGAAGGTATTGATGACAGCACATCTTTTCAAACAGGACCTATTTTGATAGGAGGAAGTCAAGTGCCTCTTTACACTCAAATTATTAAAAATGGTTATCCTCTTGGAACATTCTGGGGATACAAATCAGAAGGTGTAGATCCACAAACAGGTAATTTAGTTTATGGTAATGAACTGGTTAATTTAGGTTCGGCTTTACCTAAATATACGGTTGGTTTTTCAAATGAATTTACATACAAAGGACTTACGTTATCCTTTTTAATGGATGCAGTTCAGGGTAATAAAGTGTACAATGCAACAAGAATGGAAATTGAGGCTTTGTCAGGATATGCCAATGAGAGTACAGAAGTACTAAACAGATGGAAACAAGCAGGTGATATTACAAGCGTTCCTAGAGCATTAGGAAATGGTACAACTAATACTGGTGCAGCGGCAATGTTGCAAAACAAAGTGTCTTCACATTACATCGAAGATGGCTCTTTCTTTAGATTACGAAATATTACTTTAAGCTATCAAATTGAGAAAAAGTTTGTTGAAAAATTAGGTTTGTCAGGACTAAAAATTTATGGAACTGCTCAAAACTTATTTACCATTCATAATTACAAAGGATATTATCCTGAGGTTAATGGATTTGGACAAGGAACAAATAATCAGGCTGAAAACGCGGGTTCTGGTTCATCGCTGATGTCACTTGGAATTGATAGAGGAACTTATCCAGCAGCAAAGATTTTTACAGCTGGTGTTAATATTCAACTTTAAAAAAAAAATATTATGAAAATAAATATATTAAAATACGCTCATTTCTTTGTGTTAGCAATAATACTTACGTCATGTTCTCAGGATTTTTTAGATAAATCTCCTGAGTCTCAACTGGCAGCAGGTTCTTTAACTACAGCTTCTGATGCTGAAAGTATATTGAATGGTGCTTATAATGCAATGCCCGATTATTATTCATACAGTAACTTTTTCACTACTGAAGGTATGTCTGATAATACCTATATCAATGGTGATAATAATGTTGAACAACCAATGGAAAATTTCACTTTTACATCTTCTAACGGTGAAATACAATTAAGTTGGCAGGAATTATACAAACATATAACGGCGGCAAATACGGCTATTGATAATGTAACTCTTATTAATGATCCTAAATGGGATGGAACCAATAGAAAAGCGCAGATAATTGCTAAAGCTACTTTCTTGAGAGCTTTTGCTTATTATTGGTTAGTTACCCAATGGGGAAATGTACCGCTTGTTCTTTCATCTAATAACGCAGGGAATTACTATCCTTCAAGAACTAGTGCTGATTTAGTATATGCACAAATTATTAAGGATTTGAAAGAAGCAGAAGCAGTGTTAGATAATAATCCATATCATGGAGATTATGGTAGAGCGACAAAAGGAGCGGCAAGAGCATTATTAGCTAAAACTTATGCTCAAACGGGGGATTATCCAAATTGTCTAATTTATTGTAATAAGGTTATTCAGGAAGGACCTTATACTTTAGTGACTGATTATTCTAAACTGTGGGGGCTTTCAAACAAGAATACTTCTGAGTCAATTTTTGAATTACAAGTTCCTACAACAGGTTCTCCCTATAATGTTTGGAAGATAAATGTGCTTTCTTATGGCCCATTTGATAACTGGCCAAAACGTCAAATAGGTTCTTATGATTTAGTGAAAGCATTTAATGATGCTGGAGATAACGGTAAAAGATATCAATCTACTTTTAACTGGCAGGTTACAGGAGCTTCTTTCAATATGCCTTTCAATGCATGGAACCCAACTCAGGCAATTCCGTTCTGTGGTAAGTTTTCATATAGTGATACTTGGACAAATGGCGATAATTTAATCATGATAAGACTTGCTGATATTATTTTGTTAGCAGCTGAAGCAAATGTGCAAATTGGAACTCAAGGGAATCTGGATGCAGCTAAAATTCAGTTAAACAGAATAAGAACAAGAGCAGGATTAGCAAATACTACTGCCACTACAAAGAGCGAATTAGCTTTAGCTGTATTAAAAGAAAGACGATTAGAATTAGTTTACGAACGTACCAGATGGAATGATTTGAAACGAGCTGATGCAAATGGAACTATTAACATGGTGAATTTAATGAACAGTCAGGTAAATTCAAGTCTTCAACCACTTAATTATGGAATGCAAGGGTTTCATAAGTTGTTACCGGTTCCTTTAGGAGACATTCAAATAAACAAGAATCTTTTACCTAATAATACGGGATATTAAATAAGTATTTAGATTACTGAAAAGATTAATTTGTTGGGTTGGTTAATAGATTAAGTTCAGTGTTTTTTACTAGAAGCCTAATTGGCTTTGTTATTTCTGAGCGGACTTGTTGTACTACAAAACAAGTCCGTAAGGGAATATAATGTCTTATAGATTAATGTTTTGGAATAATAAGCTTGTCGTTTATTACGCTCTAAAATTGTTTTCAAATTCAAATTTCATCAAAAGCAGTTTCAAATTTCCCTGTTTAAATTCATAAGGACACAATATAAATTGAGCATGTTTTTCTATAAGAAAAGCTATTCTCAATTTAATTAGTGGAAAGTGAATATTAAATATGGTTTTGTAACGGCATAAACAATCATAAATCAATGAAAAATATACAACTATTTATAATGTTGTTGCTGACAACTTTTTGTTCTTTTTCGCAAAGCAAAATAACCTGGATATCGAGTACAGAAGCCAAACAATGGCAAAGTCATAAGAATATAAAAGCGAGTTTAACAACTGGAAAAACGGATGTAGAGGTGCTCTTAAATAAACCTTTGCAACAAATTGACGGTTTTGGTACTTGCTTCAATGAATTGGGCTGGACTTCGTTGAGTAGTTTAAATGCTAACGACAGAGAAAAGATATTAAAAGAATTCTTTTCGCCAAATGTAGGAGCCAATTTTACAATTTGCCGTATGCCCGTTGGAGCCAATGATTTTTCTAATAATTGGTATTCTTATAATGAAACAGCTGGTGACTTTGAAATGAAAAATTTCAGTATTACAAATGATTCTCAAACGCTAATTCCATTCATTAAAAGTGCATTGAGATACAATCCAAATATAAAACTATGGGCTTCGCCATGGTCTCCGCCTATCTGGATGAAGTATAATAAACATTATGCTTCAAAACCATTTCCTAAAGATATGCCTCAGGATGTTGCAGACGAAGCAAGAGAAAAATGGGGAATGGATTTTAAAGGTTTTGACAATGGACTAAAGCCAGAACAAGAAGGTTTTGAAGGGAAAGATATGTTTATTCAGGAAGATAAATATTTTAAAGCGTACAGCTTGTATTTCTCAAAATTCATTCAGGAATATCGTGCTCAAAATATTAATATCAGTATGGTAATGCCGCAAAATGAATTCAATTCGGCACAGGTTTTTCCTAGCTGTACCTGGACGTCAAAAGGCTTATCCCGATTTTTAAATTATTTGGTTCCAGCAATGAACGATGAAAAGGTAGATGTTTTCTTTGGTACCATGGAACGTCCAAATTATAAATTAGTTGATTCTATTTTAAGTGATTCTACTATTAATAAATCCATTAAAGGAGTTGGTTTTCAATGGGCGGGAAAAGATGCCATCCCAACAATTCATAAAAATTATCCTAATCTTAAATTATACCAGTCAGAACAGGAATGTGGGAATGGAAAAAATGATTGGAAATATTGTGGATATACTTGGGGCTTAATGAAACATTATTTAACTAATGGAGCTAATGCCTATATGTACTGGAATGCTTCACTAAAAGAAGGAGGAATAAGTACCTGGGGCTGGAGACAAAATTCATTGGTAAGTGTTGATACCACTAATAAAACTTTCAAATACAATTATGAATATTATTTGATGAAGCATCTTAGTCATTTTGTGAAACCGGGAGCAAAACGTCTGGAAACGTCTGGTGATTATGATAATTTATTAGCATTTGTTAATCCGGATAATAGTGTAGTTGTAGTGGTTCAAAATGATAGTGCCAAAGAAAAAAAGTTTAAAATAAAAGTTGGAAAAAAAGTACTTACCCCAACATTAGAAGCTGATTCGTACAATACCTTTTTGTTGAAATAAGATTCCATTTAATTTCAATCCTTAAATTAAAAATTGATGAATTTATATAAAAAAATTACAGGATTTATGGCTTTGGTACTTACGGTATCTTCTATAAATGCTCAAGTTCCAAAAAATGAATTGCTTTATGGCGTTGCTTATTATGATGAGTATATGCCGTATGACAGGTTAGACAAGGACATAAAAATGATGAAGGATGCGGGTATAAACGTAGTTCGTATTGCCGAAAGCACATGGAGTACCGAAGAACCGCAGGATAATGTATTCGATTTTAGTCATATCGACAGGGTTCTTGATGCCATGCATAAAGGAGGGATTAAAGTAATTATTGGAACTCCCACTTATGCTGTTCCTGCCTGGTTAGTTAAAAAGTATCCAGAGATATTGGCTACCACCCAAATGGGGAAAAATCAATATGGAGGCAGGCAAAATATGGATATTACGAACAAGGATTACTTGTTTCATGCCGAAAGGATTATCCGTAAAATCATGGAACATGTAAAAGATCATCCTGCTATTATTGGCTATCAGGTTGACAATGAAACCAAACATTACGGTACTGCAGGTGCAAATGTTCAGGCGCAGTTTGTTCAGTATATGAAGAATAAATTTAAAACTACAGAAGCAATCAATAAAATTTTTGGTTTGGATTATTGGAGCAATCGCATTAATTCATGGGAAGAATTTCCTTCTATGGTAGGGACAATTAACGCCGGATTGAAAGCTGAATTTTCTAAGTTTCAAAGAGGTTTAGTTACTGATTTCCTTTCATGGCAGGCGGCTATTGTTCGTGAATATAAAAAACCGGAGCAGTTTGTTACTCAAAATTTCGACTTTGACTGGAGGGGTTATTCGTATGGAATACAGGGCGATGTAGATCATTTTGCTGCAGCAAAAGCCATGGATATAGCAGGTGTAGATATTTATCATCCTACGCAAGATCATTTAACGGGTACTGAAATTTCTTTTGGAGGAGACATGGCTCGTTCGATGAAAAATGGTCAAAACTATTTGGTTATTGAAACTGAAGCACAAGGATTTCCGCAATGGGTACCTTATGCGGGACAGTTACGTTTACAGGCATTTAGTCATATTGCTTCTGGAGCTAATATGTTAGAATATTGGCATTGGCATTCGATTCATAATTCGGCCGAGACGTATTGGAAAGGATTATTGAGTCATGATTTTCAGCCCAATCCTACCTATAACGAAGCGATGACCATTGGTCGTGATTTTAAAAAAATAGGTTCAAAAATAGCCAGTCTTAAAAAAACGAATGAGGTAGCGGTACTTTTTAGTAATGAAGCTCAAACTGCTTTTAACGCTTTTAGTTTTGGATGGGGTGCTAAAGAACAATACAATGATGTTTTGCGTCCCATGTATGATGCTTTGTATAAAATGAATGTTGGGGTTGATTTTATAGATCCGTCGTCATTAAATATTGAAAAATATAAGTTGATTATTGTGCCTGCTTTGTATGCAGCACCAGATGCATTGTTGCAAAAACTGAATGCTTATGCAAAAAATGGAGGACGTATTATTTATACTTTCAAAAGTGGTTTTAGTGATGAGAACGTTACGGTACGCAATACCATTCAGCCCGGAATTATAAATGAGGCTGCGGGTGTGAGTTATAGCCAGTTTGTGATTCCGGAAAATGTATCACTAAAAGGCGATCCATTTCAGCTAGGGAAAGATAAAAATGAAATAAAATATTGGATGGAATTGCTAACTCCTACAACTGCAAAAGTATTGGCAAAATACGATCATCCACAATGGAATAATTATGCAGCTGTTACCCAAAATAATTACGGCAAAGGAACGGTGACCTATATTGGCTTTATGCCAGGCGATAATCTTATGGAGAAAATTCTGGAAGGCAGTTTGAAAGAAGCCGGTTTGTGGAAAGAAGATCAAAAATTACATTTTCCGTTGATTACAAAATCAGGGATTAATAACCAGGGAAAAACAATCCGATACTTTTTTAATTATTCGGCACAAGCCAAAATTTTTACTTACACCCAAGGCAAAAACGGAACGGATTTACTTAGTTCAGAAAAAGTGGTGAAAAATTCAGAAATCAATCTTGCTCCATGGGGAATGCTAATTATTGAAGAAAACTAATTCCGGATAGTCAGTTAAGCAAAAACGACAGGTAATAATAAACATCAAACAATATTAAATATGAATTTTAGCAATATCAAGAAAATAGCAAAAGTATCGCTAGTCTCTACGTTAGTAGTTTCAGGAATTTCATGGAATAAAAAAACTGAAAATAACAAGATGGAGAAAAATCCAATTATTACGATAAACGGATTCACTTTTACGGATTTAAACAGAAACGGAAAATTGGATATTTATGAAGATTATCGTCTTGCTGTAGAAGACCGAATTCAGGACTTAATCAATAAAATGACCGATGAGGAAAAAGCGAGTATGCTCATTGGGATTGGAATGCCTGGTTTTGATGTGAACACTTTTACATTCATTCCGGGAGCTGATAAAGGAAAAGTCCCTGGAGAAGCTGGAGGAACTTATGAAATAAAACGTTTGGGAATTCCTGCAGTCATTGTGTCTGATGGGCCAGCCGGCTTAAGAATTAATCCAACAAGAGATAATGATACCAATACCTATTATGCAACGGCATTTCCTGTTGGAACTGCTTTGGCTTCCACTTGGAATGAAGAGCTGATTAACAATGTTGGGAAAGCCATGGGGAATGAAGTAAAAGAATATGGTGTTGATGTATTGCTTGGGCCAGGTATGAATATCCACAGAAATCCATTGTGTGGAAGAAATTTTGAATATTATTCAGAAGACCCATTATTGTCAGGAACCATTGCTGCTGCGATGGTAAATGGTATACAATCAAACGGTGTTGGAACTTCAATCAAACATTTTGCTGCCAATAATCAGGAGAGAAATCGTATGGGGATTAATGCCCACATCAGTGAAAGAGCCCTGCGTGAAATTTATTTAAGAGGTTTTGAAATCGCGGTCAAAACAGCCCAACCATGGACAATAATGTCTTCTTATAATTTAGTTAATGGAGAATACACATCGGCTCGAAAAGATTTATTGACTACAGTGCTGCGTGAGGAGTGGGGATTTAAAGGATTGGTAATGTCAGACTGGTTTGGTGGTTATAATGGATTTGGATCTATTTCTTCTAAAAATGCTGTCAGTGATGTTGTTAAACAACTTTCGGCAGGAAATGACTTATTGATGCCGGGATTGCCTAGCCAGCAAAAAGCTATTTTAGAAAATATAAAAAATGGTAAATTAACTAAAGAAGTAATTAATACTGATTTGAGAAAGATTTTGGAACTGGTTATGAGATCACCGGTAATGAATAACTACCAGTATTCTAATAAGCCCAACTTAAAAGAAAATGCAGTAGTTACCAGACAAGCTGCTGCAGAAGGAACCATTTTATTAAAAAATGATAATGCTGTTTTGCCTTTTACTGCAAAATCAGCTCCTTTGGCGGTTTTTGGAAATACCTCTTATGATTTTATCGCTGGTGGAACCGGAAGTGGTGATGTCAATGAAGCGTATTCCGTTTCATTGATTGACGGACTTACTAATTCTGGATTTTCAATTGATAAAGATTTAGAAGGCTTGTATAAGCCTTATGTGGCTGACCAAAAAGTAAAAGAAATGGCTCGTCGCGAAAAAGAGGGTGGTTTATTGGCAACGCCAAAAAGAATTGTTGAATTAGAGGTAAATAAAGAAACCATTGAAAATAAAGCAAAAATTTCTGAACTGGCTTTAATCACAATTGGAAGAAATGCCGGAGAAGGTGATGATCGTAAAGTGGCTGATGATTTTAATTTAGCCCAAGACGAAGTTAACTTAATTAATAGTGTTTCTGAAGTTTTTCATGCTCAAGGTAAAAAAGTGGTTGTTGTCTTAAATATTGGTGGTGTAATTGAAACAGCAAGTTGGAGAGACAAAGTAGATGCTATTTTATTACCATGGCAACCGGGTCAGGAAGGCGGAAATTCTGTTGCTGATGTGTTTTCAGGAAAAGTGACTCCTTCAGGAAAATTAACCATGACTTTCCCTGTGAATTATGAAGATGCGGCAGCTACTAAAAATTGGATTGGAACACCGGCCGAAAATCCTACGAGTGTTAATTATGGAGAAGGTATTTATGTTGGGTACCGTTATTTTAATACATTCAATGTTAAGCCATCTTATGAATTTGGATACGGTTTGTCATACACCGCATTTGATTATTCGAATCTTGTATTGAGTTCAAAAACATTTAATGATAAAATGACGGTTTCGGTTACCATAACTAATACGGGTAAAACGGCAGGTAAAGAAGTAGTTGAATTGTATCTTTCTGCTCCCGAAAAATCAATTGATAAACCAAAAGAAGAATTAAAAGCTTTTGGAAAAACAAAATTGCTACAACCGGGTGAAAGTCAAACGATCACTTTGACATTAAATGCTAAAAACTTAGCTTCTTTTGTTCTAAATAAAAACGCCTGGATTGCAGAAGCAGGAAAATACAAAGTAGCTGTTGGTGCATCATCTTTGAATATTAAAAAAACAGCTGAATTCACCTTAGAAAAAGAAAAAGTAGTAGAGAAAACCCATGCTGCATTTGCACTTGATGCTTCGTTTACTGATTTGAAACACTAGAGTATTGATTATTAGGTTATATTTAAAAGTGGGCAGATGATTGTTTTTTGGATGTTATCTTAAAAGTATGCAGTTTAGGAAAAGAGGCTACCTTTGGGCAGCCTCTTTTCTTTATATACTCATCAGGTAACTAATAAGATTTTCTTTTGTATCCAGCCCCATTTTTTTTCTTAAACGGTGTCGGGCAACTTCAACTCCTCCACTCGAAATATTCATGATTTCTATAATTTCTTTTGTAGACATATTCATTAGTAAATAAGTAGCCAAATCTAATTCTCTTGGTGAAATTGTTGGGTGTTTTTCTTTTAATCTTTTCAAAAAATCAAAATGAACATTCTTGATGTGTTTTTCTAAATCTTGCCAGCTTTTGTCTGCATTAACCTCTTTTACAATGCTTTTGTTTAATTTAGTAAATTGAGATTTAGTTGATTCATCAAATGATTCGGCATTAATATCTTTTAATTTATGGATGATTCCGTTTAGGATTTTGTTTTTCTTTACAACTTGTAATGAATTATTAACGAGCTCCTTGTCTTTTGCTAAAATCTTAGTTTTAAGCTTGTCCTTTTTTAGTTTTTCAATTTCTTTTTCCAGCTCGTATTGTTCCTGTCTGATTTTTGATTCTTTTTCCAGATAAAGTTTTCTTTGCTCAATGGTTTCGTAATATTTATTTCTTCTTATTTTCATTTTTGTTCTTTCTCTCATATAAAATATTGACACAACAGTAAGTAAAATGTAAACTAAATAAGCTAAAAAATGCCTATACCATGGTGGTGAAACTGTAAATAAAACAAATGCTTCTTTTGACTGAATTCCATAGCTGTTTCTCACTTTTAATTTCATTTCATAATTACCTTCTCTTAAATAAGTATATTCTTTAAATGAAATTGTTGACCAATTACTCCATTTGTCATCAAAACCTTCCAATTTATAAGAGAATTCAACATTTTCAAGATTTTCATAAGTTGGGGATGAAAAGGTAAATTTTATATGATTTGAAGCATAAGGAATTAAATATTTGTCAGATACTTTTTTCTCGTTTCCAAAGATTAGTGTATCGCTGGGAAAGGTAAAACTTCGAATAAAAACAGTGGGTTTAGTTACAGTATTGTTTAATAATTGAGAATCATAATGGGCTAATCCGTCGATAAGTCCTATAAATATGTTTTGTGGATTGATGGTATTTACAGAAAGATAATCAGTAACTAAATTTCCCGTCAAATTTGAAAATGGAGCGACAATATTTGTATAGCTACCTTTGGTGTTTTTCAATAATTCGCCTAATGATTCATTGTATACATACCAGAGATTTCCATTGGTATCCTCAGTTAATGTTTTAATTTTGGGAATGTTTTTAAATATCAAACTCATTTTTTTATCTTTATAAAACAAGTCTTGTCTTTTTGAATATTTGTAAAAATGATTGTTTGTTTGAAAGTAAATATTGTTGTCTATTTTCTGAATGCTTCCAATATCTTTATCATTAGCGGACAAATGATGAATGGTTTTTATCGATTTAAATTTTTTCAAATCAGAAGACAGTTCCATTTGATATAATAATCCATCATTTTTTAGCCATAAATAGTTATTGTCCATTTCAAAGGATATAGAAGATTTATAAAGGCCTCCAATTTGATTTCTGAATTCTAAACCATTAGCTGTCTTTTCGAATATCGCAAACCCATTGCTATTATTTGATCCTATAACAAATTTTGGCTGACTAGGGATTGTTTGAAATCGAAAATAACCATTTTTATCTAGTACTTTTATCGTCTTCCCCCCTTCAATTACTAAAGCACCATTGTTGTGTGCACATAATAATTGGTTTTCAATTACTTTAATATTCCAGGCTTGACCAGTTGTTCCTGCTACAAGAGTAAAACTACTTTCTTTGAAGTTTTTGTTCCAAGGATGATAAAAAACGCCTTGGTTTGTTGCCACATACAGATTTCCTTTATAAACGACAGATGCATAAACAGTGCCTAGATTATAGCTTATGCCAAAATAGCTAAAGGGAGAGTTTTCGTTAATAAATGCAATTCCGCTATCTAAACCAAGCCAAAGATTATTTTTGTTGTCAATAAAAGAGGTTAGCACAGTATTATTCTGGAGTCCTTTGGTGCGATTAATATGTTGAATAATTTTCCCGTCCAAATCACAGATAATTATTCCGTCTAAAACTGAATTGAGAACAATGAATTTATCTTTTATAGTTACACCTCCAAGTGAACCATTCTTTTTAATGAAAGCATTTGCTTCGGTATCCCAAGGTATCATTTTATCATTGTTGTAAATAAAAAGCCCCTTGTTTAAAGTTGCAACGAGCAACTTATTATCAGGCATAGGAAAGATACCCCAGATTTCTGTATTATTTAAAATGACAGTATTTTTCAGCTGGAATAGTTTTCCGTTTTTGTATTCTACTATCCCTGCTGTCTTATCTTGAAAATACAAGTGGTTATTTACTTGGAATGAAAATTGGAACTTAGTGGGGGCTTCCAATAATCTAAGTTTGTTGTTTTTATAGATATAAGCCCTTTCAAAAGATTGAAAAATAACTTCTCCCTTATGAATATGTATCTTCCAAATGAAACCAGTTAATTTAACTTTAGTTGTATTTACCATTTTAGATAAAGAAAAATATTCCAGTTTTCCTTTAGAATTAGGCTTGAAATAGCCAAAATCATCGGAGCCTCCAACAAATATTTTGCCCGAATCATCAATTTTTACTGATCTAATAAGCGGAGAATTTGGTAAGATATATTTTCGCCATGATACACCGTCAAATTGAAATAGACCGTTATTGTTGGCAAAGTAAATATTCCCGTTTTTATCCTGATCAATATTCCAATTTTGAGGCCCTCCTTTATAATCGGTTCTTTTATAATTTCGGATGTCAGGGACTCCAATGTTTTTGATTTGACCGAAAAGAGGGATTAAAAATAACAGAAAAAAAAGTGTATTTAATTTTATTTGATTCATAATTTAATTATAAACATTAATCGATTTGTTTGAAAAAACAGTTTCTTTTTTGAGTTGTAGCCAGTCAATTTTCATCTTTTTTTTGAGGAAATATACATTTCAAAAGCTAAAGTTATTGTTTTTTTAGGAATCTAGTTTTATTTCGTAATACAAATTAAATCTAAAAATCTGTTAATCAGTATCTTGTAATTTATTTGTTAAGGTTTTGTTTTAGTTTAAAATTAACATTGATAAGGTTTTGTTTGGAAGTGTAATTCCGAATAGTAAAAAATGTTTTTCATTTTTGCGGAAAATTACCAATTAATTAACCAAAAAAATTAGAAAAATGAAATTCACAAAATTACTTATTTTTTGTTTTTTATCTATTCTATTCTCAGTTTACGGGCAGGCGCAGGACGTTACCGTAAACGGAAAAGTATATGATGAAAACGGACTTCCCATTCCGGGAGCAACCATTTTAATTAAAGGAACTTCCAAAGCTACTGTTTCGGATTTTGATGGGAATTATCAAATAAAGGCCGCATCAAAAGGCACTTTAGTGTTTAGTTTTTCAGGTTACAATACCGCTCAGGAACCTATTAATGGAAGAAATCGAATTGATGTTAAACTTCATCCTTCAACAGAAATCTTAAAAGATGTTGTAGTTGTTGGTTATGGAACTCAGAAAAAAGCTTCTGTTGTAGGTGCAATCAGTACTATAAAGCCTTCTTTGTTACAGGTAGGAACTTCTCGTACGTTAGGGAACAATCTGGGAGGTCAAATTGCTGGAGTAATTGCAGTACAACGATCTGGAGAGCCAGGTTATGATCAATCGGATATAAAGATTCGTGGAATCTCTACTTTTGCGGGATCAACTAATCCACTTGTACTGGTAGACGGAATCGAAAGAAATTTAAACGACCTTGACCCTTCAGAAATTGAGTCTTTCTCTGTTTTAAAAGATGCGGCAGCCAGTGCTGTTTATGGAGTTAGAGGCGCAAATGGTGTTATCTTAATAAATACCAAAAGAGGTTTTGTTGGTGCCCCAAGAATACAATTAAGGACTGAAAAATCATTTCAACAACCTACTAAATTACCTAAATTTATTAGTGCTGTACCTTATATGAATTTGTTAAATGAATTATCTGGAACAGAACTATATTCACAAGATCGCATTTCAAAAACAGCTAGTAAATATGACCCGGATTTATATCCTGATGTAAATTGGTTGGATGCAATAACCAAAGATTATGCTTCTACGTCAAGAACTAATTTGAATGTTGCCGGAGGATCAGAAATTTTGAGATATGCATTAACCGCATCCTATTTTAGTGAAAGAGGTATGCTTGTGACAGATCCTAATCAAAGTTATGACTCTGAAACACGTTTAAATAGAACCAATATTCGTACAAATGTGGATATTAATTTATCCAAATCAACCTTGTTAAGAGTCAATATTGGAGGTTATTTACAACGACTTCAGAAAGGCGACTTTAGTACGGATTATTTATTTAATTCTGCTTTCGAAACAACTCCTTTTGCCCACTCAGCCATCTATTCGGATGGAACTATTCCTAGAGTTCTTAATAGAGAAAATCCATGGGCTATTGCAACTCAATCAGGGTATTTTAGACAAGGTGACAGTAAGATAGAAAGTTTAGTCGCTCTGGAACAAGACTTTAGTTCCATTACTCCTGGGTTAAAAGCAAAATTTACATATTCCTTTGATTCCTTTTCTACAAATAAGGTTCGTCGCGGTAAATCACCTGACTTCTATGATGTGGCCCAAGGCAGAGACCTTGAAGGAAATTTAATTCACTCTATTCAATCGTATGGCCAGGAATTTCTTGGGTACGCTACAGAAGCAGGGTTTGGAGACAGACGTGTTTATCTTGAAGCAAACACAACATACAGTCGCATCTTTGGAAAACATGACTTAAATGGTCTGTTATTATACAATCAAAGTAGTTATGACAATGGAGGTATTCAGCCATTTAGACATCAAGGATTGGCGGGACGGGCTTCTTATAGTTTTGATCGAAAATATGTAGGTGAATTTAATTTTGGGTACAACGGCTCAGAAAATTTTGCAAAAGGACAACGTTTTGGTTTTTTCCCATCTGTAGCATTGGGTTGGATTGTATCCGAAGAAAAATTTATGGAACCCTATAAAGACCTATTTAATAAAATTAAACTTCGTGGTTCTTATGGTTTAGTAGGAAATGATAACATTGGCGGAAATAGAAGGTTTGCCTATTTAACAACAATTAATACTAATGGACAAGGCTATAGCTGGGGTAGCGGAACAGGTACTGGTGTAGTGGGTATTCAGGAAGGGGAAGTAGGAGTAAATAATTTGACTTGGGAAAAAGTGGCAAAAACAGATTTAGGGATAGAATTAGGGATATTGAATATGATTGATTTGACGGTAGATTTATTCAAAGAAAACAGAAAGGACATCTTTATCCAACGTTCTACTGTTCCAACTCAAGCAGGATTTCTCTCTACGCCTTATGCAAATTATGGAAAAATGAAGAACAAAGGAATTGAAATTGCATTGGGTATAAATAAGCAAATAACTCCTGATTTCTTTATGAACTGGCGTGCCAATTTTACGTATGTAGAAAATAAAGTAATTGAAAGAGATGAGCCAGAAACTGTAAAAGGAACCTACCGTTCTGCAACATCTATTCCCAATAATACATTATGGGGTTATACAGCAACAGGATTATATTCTGTCAATGATTTTGATGGTGCTGGAGCATTAAAATCAGGTTTACCAATGCCGCAATTAGGATCAACAGTACGTCCGGGGGATATTAAATATGAGGATAAAAATGCTGACGGAATTGTAAACTCATTGGATCAAGGTTTTATAGGTGGTACGAGAGATCCTCAAATTATTTTTGGTTTTGGAAGTACTTTAAAATACAAACAATTCGATTTAAGCTTTTTTATGCAAGGAGTAGCTAAAACATACGAAATAATAGGACAAGGAGGAGCTGACGCCGCACGTTTTATACCAGGAAGCGGGACAGGGACTTTAGGAAATATTTACGCGAACTATGAAGATCGTTGGACTCCGGAAAATCCAAGTCAAGATGTTTTTTGGCCAAGATTAAGTTATGGTACCAATTTCAATAATGCAGCTCCATCTACTTGGTGGAAAAAAGACATGAGTTTTGTTCGTTTGAAGTCAGTTGAATTAGGTTACTCATTGAAAAAAGCTACGGCTGAGAAGATTAAGTTGCAAGGATTAAGATTTTATGCCAGTGGAAATAATTTGTTTTACCTCTCAAAATTTAAACTTTGGGATCCTGAATTGGATACAAAAACAGGTTTGAGATACCCATCTACAAAATCAATTCTTTTTGGTTTAGAAATAAGTTTATAATAAAAAAAATACGAAAATGAAAAATTTATATATTAGGTCAATATTCCTTTTTTTAGGATTAATGTTAACGTATTCCTGTTCCGATTATTTAGATAAGGAGGATGATACCGAACTTACTTTGGAAGGCGTTTTTCAGAGTAAAACCAAAACAGAACAATGGCTAGCCGGGTGCTACTCCATGATTCCTGATCCTACTTGGGGATTTACGCGTGAATTGGGATGGGAAGTTTTAGGGGATGATATGACCCCATCAGAGCGATGGCGTAATTATGGCTGGGGGATAATACCATTTGCTCTTGGTGATTGGTCAACAGATTCAAATTGGTCTCCTAGCTATTGGAATGTGCTTCCTCAAAAAATAAGAGAATGCAACATACTTATGCAAAATATTAAGGCAATTCCTGAACAACAGTTTTCAGAAGATGAAGTTCAAAATATGATTGCGGAGTGTCGTTTCTTAAGAGCATATTATTACTCATTATTAATAAATACTTATGGACCGGTTCCTTTTAAACCAGAAGAAATTGCCCCTGTAAATTATAACCTTTCAGATTTATTAGTGGGGCAAACGCCGTATGATGAAATAGTAAGCTGGATTGATACAGAATTGCAAGATGTAGCTAAAATTTTACCTGCATCCTATTCAGAAGGCAGAAAATATGGCCGTGCCACATCGATTATGTGTAAGGCTGTTAGGGCTAGAATGTTGCTTTTTTCGGCAAGTCCACTTGTTAATGGTAATACAGAATATATTGGTCATGTTACCAAAGACGGCAAACCATTATTTAGTACTACCTATGATGCCAATAAATGGAAAATAGCGGCAGATGCCAGTAAAGATTTAATTCAAAGCGCAACAGCAGCCGGTCATAAATTGTATGTAGAATTTAATGCTACTGGAGGAATTGATCCTTTTTTGTCTTGTCAAAATTTATTCTTAAAAGAAGCCAGTAAAGGAAATACCGAAGTACTATTTGCTCGTCCAAATTCTAATTATGTAGAATATGACAGACATACAGCACCTCGTGGAAGTGGAGGAAATGGAGGATATGGTGTAACACAATCTCTGGTAGATGCGTTTTTTACAGCCAATGGGTTGCCTATAACCGACCCTGCTTCCGGATATGTAGAAACAGGTTTCTCAACAGCAGATGGATATTGGACAAATGGATCGACAAAATGGAAAGAAGTAAAAAATGAAGGACAAGTCACTTTGACTGGTACTTATAATATGTATTGCAATCGTGAACCAAGATTTTATCTGGCGGTTAATTTTAACGGGCAATGGTATAGTAAAGATTCTAGAAAGCTTGAATTTTTTAACGGTGCAAAAGATAATAACAATACACATGATGCTCCACAGAATGGTTATTTAGCAAGAAAAAGGACAGATCCTTCACGTGATCCTATTAATAACTATTTTACGCCACGTCCTGGAATTGTATATAGATTAGGAGAGGTATATCTAAACTATGCAGAAGCACTTAATGAATCAGATCCGGGTAATCCTGACATCTTAATTTATCTCAATAAAATCAGAGAGAGAGCTGGTGTAAGAAGCTACACAGCAGGAGCCACAGACGCTCAAAATATACATATAGATAATAACCAGGCAAAAGTAAGAGATCTAATTAGAGCGGAACGAAGAG
This sequence comes from Bacteroidota bacterium, assembly GCA_039805885.1. Lineage (GTDB taxonomy): Bacteria > Bacteroidota > Bacteroidia > Flavobacteriales > Flavobacteriaceae > Flavobacterium. The sequence continues at coordinate 18,087 of JBDLTG010000074.1, read as the reverse complement.
TTGAACTTTGTACAGAGGGCATTCGTTATGATGATTTAAGAAGATGGAAACTGGCAGAAACTGCCTTAAATAGTCCTTTTTACGGAATGAATTTTTTTGGTCAAAATGCGACTGATTTTTATAAAAGAACAGCCTATCAAACAAGAGTGTATAGAAAATCTTTTTATTGGTTTCCGATAAACTTGACAGAAATCGAAAAGAATCCAAACTTAGTACAAAATCCTTTCTGGTAGTATATAACCAAAAACAAAATGAAAATGAAAAATATAAAAAATATCATCTTATTCATAATAATGAGTATAGTTTTAGTTGCTTGTGAGGACAAAGGACTTGAGAATTTGGATTGGCTTCAAAAACCAAATTTTGTAAAGCCAATGACTTTAACTCCTTCTAGTGAAAATGTTGAAATGAGTAGTGGTAATGATAATGCAACTGCAATAACCTTTACTTGGACAAAAGGAAATGATCGAGGTGCAGGAACTACTTTGACATACTTCTTTCTTATGGATATTGTAGGAAACAATTTCGGGGCTAACACTGTACTTAAGGAAGAAATTCCATCAGGTATTTTTACAAAATCTTATACGGTAGGAGAATTAAATGCTTTATTAATTGAAAAATGGGGTTATCCGGGAGGTACTAAGGCGAAACTCGAAGTTAAAATAATAGCACAAGTAGATAACAGTCTTCAATTCCAAAAGCCAGAATTGGCATTTACTTCTTTTTCTGCCAAAACTTTTAGTCCGGGACCATTACCGTTATTTTTGGTTGGCGATGCTATAAGTGGGGGGTGGAACTACAGTACCGGCATGAATATTACCGAAATAATCGAAAGATCACAATACGCTTATACAGGAAATTTTTCAGTAGGAGCATTTAAAATCATCGAAAAGTCAGGTAACGAATTACCTTCTTACGATCCTAATGGTGCAAATACTCTCGTTTATAACCAAACTGAACCGAGAACAGCCAGTAATGTTTTTAAAGTAGTCACATCGGGTCGCTATTCCTTGTATATGAACCGAACTAAATTGACTTATATTTTTGCCTATACTCCTTATGAAAATGTGTATATGCTTGGAAGTGCAACAGCAGTAGGCTGGAATATTGATACTCCAATAAAAATGATATGGAGTCAAACGAATCCTGAAGAATTCACTTATACAGGTCCACTTACGCCTGGTGAGATGAAACTTCCTTTAGATCTGGGCAACTGGGGTGGTAGATTTATAATGCCTTTGGTAGGAGGCACAGAAATCAATGGAGATGGAACGGATGTTACAACATTCAAACTTTCACCAACTGGTTGGCCAGATGATAAATGGGTAATTAAAACTGCTGGAAATTATAAAATTACCCTTAATCAATCGAAAATGACTATTGTATTTAAAAAATTGTAATATAATAGACCAAATTGCAAGCAAAATAGATTTTCGAGGGAACTAAAATTACCTATTCATGAAGTCAAAACTTTTCAATTTAAGTATTGGAAAGTTTTGACTTCTTTTTTGCGAAAAAATGTGGGTATTGATTATATAACAATCATTACTGTTTCATTAATTCGTCTAATTTTTCTTTTTAAATACCGCAAATACATTGTAATTTAATCTTATAACAAATTTTACCGACTGGGAATTGTTTGAAATCCAGAATAACCATTTTTATCCAGTACTTTTATTGTTATTTCCTTCAATTGACTTAAGATCAGATTATTGTGTGCGTACAATAGCTGTTTTTAAATTATTGGAATACTTCAGGTGGGCTTTTTTAATTTCGTCAGGGACTCTAATATTTTTGATTTGAGCAAAAAGGGCATCACAAATAATAGAAAAAAAGGGTGTTTAATTTTAAATATTAATTGATTTGTTTGAAAAAACAGGTTCTTTTTGAGTTGTAGCCAGTCCATTTCTTTCTTTTTTTGAGGGGAAATTTATTTCAAAAGTTGAATTTATCTTTTTTTAGGAATGTAATTTTTTATTTTTTAAAAACATTTTTTTTGTAATGTAAATTTTAATTAAATAATTGAAAATCAATATTTTAAAAATTTATTTGTTAAGGTTTTGTTTTGGTATATAATTAACTTTGATAAGGTTTTGTTTGGATGTAAAATTACGAATAGCAAAAAAATACCTTTAATTTTACTTGAAATTACTAATTAATTAACCAAAAACTTAGAAAAATGAAATTAACAAAATCGTTTATTTTTTGCGTTTTATCAATTCTATTCTCCATTTACGGGCAGGCTCAAGACCTTTCTATAGGCGGAAAAGTATATGATGAAAACGGACTGCCCATTCCAGGAGTATCCATTTTAATAAAAGGAACTTCCAAAACTACTGTTTCGGATTTTGATGGGAATTATCAAATAAAGGCCGCTTCAAAAGAAACTTTAGTATTTAGCTTTATAGGATATGGCATAGTTGAGGAATCTATAAAAGGAAGAACTCATATTGAGGTTAAACTTAAATCGGAATCACAATCCTTAAATGAAGTTATAGTTGTCGGTTATGGTTCTCAAAAGAAGAGTGTTGTTACTGGTGCAATATCCAGTGTAAAAGCAAAAGATCTTGATAATGTACCCAATGGACGTATCGAACAATCATTGCAGGGTAGAGTTTCGGGGGTTACCATTGCAGCCAGTTCTGGTCAACCAGGTTCAAATTCAACTGTTCGCGTTAGAGGGGTAACTACTTTTGCCGGTAACGATCCGCTTTGGGTTGTTGATGGTGTTGTTGTAGATGCGGGAGGAATTGGATTTTTGAATCAATCGGATATTGAATCTATTGAAGTACTTAAAGATGCCGCTTCAGCTGCAATTTATGGAACACGTGCTGCATCTGGAGTTATTTTGGTTACCACCAAAAAAGGGAAATCCGGAAAAATGACTGTAAACTACAACGGATTTATAGGGACTTCAGCACCGGAAAAGACGTTGGATTTACTAAACGCAACTCAGTATGGTGCTTTAATAAATGAAAAATCAGTTGCCGCCGGAGGTGCTGTTGTGTTTCCTAATTTAGCTGCTTTAGGTGTTGGTACGGATTGGCAAAAAGCTATTTTTAATAATAATGCAACACGTTATTCACACGAATTAAGTATTAGTGGGGGAAATGATGTTTCCACTTTTTATACTTCTTTTGGAATTCAGGATCAAGAAGGAATCGTTACTTCTGAAAATTCGAAATATAACAAAAAGAATTTTCGTTTAAATTCGACTCATAAATTATCTAAGATTTTCACTTTTGGACAAACATTTGGGTTTGCACATGTTAAATCATCAGGTATTGATGCAAATAATGAATCCAATGGTCCATTAATTTCTGCAATCAACCTGGATCCAATTACTCCTTTGGTTGAGATGAATCCCACAAATGCCTATTCAAATCCAAATGTCATTCGAGATGCTAATGGAAATCCTTATGGAATTTCAAGTTTAGTTGGTCAAGGTATGGTTAACCCTTTAGCCTATACCAAAATTAGATTAGGTGCATTTGGAGAGTCAGATGATTTTGTTGGGAATACCTATTTAGAGGCTGCAATATCTAAGCATATCAAAGTGAGATCAACTCTTGGAGGTAAATTAGGCTATTGGGATTCACAAATTTTCACACCTGTTTATTATTTAGGAGCTACTTATAGTGTGTCTAAAAACAGTTTCAGTAAAAGTCAAAACAAAAGTTTTGCATGGAATATTGAAAACATAGTAACCTATACCAATCAATTTGGGAATCACAACTTAACTGTTTTATTAGGACAAGGTTCTTATGTAGATAATATCGGAGGAGGATCTACATCTAAAATATATGGGTTGCCTATTACAAATTATCGTGATGCCTCTTTCAACTTTGATATTCCACAATCTAATAGAGAAAGTAGTACATACGATTTGACAGAACATAAATTAACTTCTTTATTCTCACGTATTAATTACGATTATAAAGAAAAATACTTATTCACTGGAATTATTCGTCGAGATGGTTCAAGCCGTTTTGGAACCAATAATAAATTTGGAGTATTTCCTTCGTTCAATTTAGGATGGGTAGTAACCAAAGAAGATTTTTGGAAACAAAATGATGTGCTTAATACTCTAAAAATCAGAGGAGGTTATGGTGTTGTTGGAAATGATAATATTGGTGAATTCAGATATCTTTCTTTAGTTAATGGAGGATACAATTATTCTTTTGGAAATCAAGGGGCAATTTCCAGTGGTTATGCTAACCTTACACTTGATAATCCTGACTTGAGATGGGAGGAAACTTCTCAAGCGAATATTGGTTTTGAATCTACTTTTTTCAATTCGCTTAATCTTACGGTAGATTTATTTAAGAAAAAAACTTCTGGAATTTTACGTTATATCAATATACCAGGTTATGTTGGGGTTGCATCAAATCCTGCTGGAAATGTTGCTAATATGGATAATAAAGGTATTGAGGTTGAATTAGGATATAAAAAGAAATTAGGAGGAGTGAATTTATCTGTTAATGGTAATGTTTCTTATTTAGAAAATAAAGTTGTTTATATAGCTTCTGATTCGAATTATATCACAGGAGACGCAGGATATCCAACAATAGGACAGGTTACAAGAACACAAGTAGGGCAATCCTACAATTCATTCTACGGATTTAAAACAGCAGGTATTTTTCAAAATCAAGCTGAAATTAATACCTATACAAATACTACAGGCGGTTTAATTCAGCCAAATGCACGCCCAGGAGATTTTCGTTGGGTTGACACTGATGGTAATGGTTCTATAGATGATGCAGACAAACAATTTTTAGGAAGCAATATTCCAAAGTATACTTTCGGTTTTACCTTGAATTTAGATTATAAAAATTTCGACTTTATGGTTTTTACCCAAGGCGCTGCCGGGAATAAAATTTTTCAAGGATTGCGTAGATTAGATGTAGGTGATGCCAACTATCAAACTATTGCATTAAGCAGATGGACTGGAGAAGGAACATCAAATGATTACCCAAGACTTACAAATAATGACACCAATGGCAACTTTGGCAAAATGTCAGACTTTTATCTTGAAAAAGGAGATTATTTGAGATTAAAATTAGTTCAGTTAGGATATTCATTGCCAAGTGATGTGATTAGCAAAATTGGAGCTAGTAAACTGCGTATGTATTTAACTGCTGAGAACCTATTTACTTTAACTAAATATACTGGATATGATCCTGAAATTGGTGGAGGGGTATTTGGAATAGACAAAGGAGTCTATCCGCAAGCAAGAACCTTTATGCTTGGAGTTAATTTACAATTTTAATACTAAATCAAGAATTATGAAAACGATAAAATTTAAATATTTATTTATTGTAATAGCAATGATTTCCTTAGGGTCTTGTTCTGAGGACTTTGTGGATATTACACCAAAGGGATCTTTTCTTTCCGATAATTATTATGCTGACGAAGCACAGGCAACAGCCGCTCTTGTTGGAGTTTATGATATAATCAGAAAAAATTCAGGCAGTTTTGAAAATATGATTGCCGTAATGAACGCAGGTTCAGATGATCATTACGCAGGTGGTGGTAGTGCTACTGACGGAGAGGGGATTCAAGCATTCTCTAAACACACACTAACTTCAATAAATGTACTAAGACCTTTTTGGACTGACCATTATCAAGGGATTTTCAGAGCTAACACTTTGCTTGTAAAGTTGCCGAAAGTTGCTATGTCTGATAATCTGAAAGCCAGATTTGCTGCTGAAGCAAAAGCATTACGCGCTATCTATTATTTTAATTTGGTACGAATCTTCAAAAATGTTCCATTGCTATTGGATCCTTTGACTGCAACTAACATGTATAACGTAGAGCAGGCTACTCCTGAAGCAGTTTATGCTCAAATAGAAAAAGATTTATTAGAAGCAATAGCTGTTTTACCAACAAGTGTTCCCGTTGCAACAGATGGTGGACGTTTTACGAAATGTGCTGCTCAGGCAATGCTAGGGAAAGTGTATTTGTATGATGGCAAAAAGGCTGAAGCTGCCGCAGTTTTGGCTCAAGTAAATGGTACACCAGGACAAACAAATCAATACGGTAATAAATTGTTGCCCAATTACAATGATTTATGGGTATTTTCAAACAAATTTAATGCGGAGTCACTTTTAGAAGTATCCCATACAAATGCCAGTAATGCTGATTGGTGGTTTTGGGGTTCTGGAATGGATGAAGGAAATACCTTGAACGTTATGGTAGGGGTTAGAAATTACTCCAGAACTTCAGGTTCTACAGCTGCAGATTTGGCACCAGGATGGAGTTTTGATGTTATCACACAAGATTTGTACGATGCCATTAAAACAGACCCAAGATTTGGAGCAACAGTATTTGACATGAAAGCAATAAAAGCAGCAGGTCAGGCAGATTATGTTGCAGGCTATCAGGATACAGGGTATTTCTTAAATAAATTTATGCCGAGAAATTCGGATAAAACTACTGGTGGTGGAGCGGTAGAGATAAATTACCAACAGAATTCATATATAATTAGACTTGCAGATACTTATTTAATGGAAGCTGAAGCATTAGGCTCTGGTACAAGAGCGCAAGCGTTGCTAGATGCAGTTAGAACAAGAGTTGGTTTGCCCTCTGTTCCCGTTACACTTGCGGCTATTAAAAACGAAAGAAGAATGGAACTTGCAGGTGAAGGACATCGATTCTTTGATTTAGTAAGATGGGGAGATGCAGCAACTAAATTAGCAGACAGGGGATTTGTTGCTGGTAAAGATGAAATTTGGCCAATACCAACCAGTGAGCTTCAAGGAACTAAATTGAAACAAAATCCTGGATATAATTAGTAAAAGATAAAACCATGAAAAAAATAAAATCTATTTTCAGCTTTGTACTGCTACTGGCTGTTACTATAAGCTGTACTGTTGAAGGAATTAATAAAGATACCGCTCTTTTGGGTGCTGATTCATCAGCGAATCTCAGTAAAATATTTGATATCAGTAATGATAATTCTGGAAATGTAAAGATAACTCCAACAGCTGAGGGAGCGACTTCGTTTCAAGTATTTTATGGAGAGGGTTCTGGATTGCCGGTTACAGTAGCTCCCGGATCAAGTACTACCCATGCTTATCCAGAGGGGAACTATACGGTAAAAATTATTGCCAATTCTCTTACTGGCGCTAAAACGGAACAAACATTTCCATTAAAGGTTGTCTATAGAGCACCTGAAAACTTAGATGTTACTACATCTTGGGAAGTGAGGGTAAAAGCTAAAGCATTATATGCTAAATCATTTTTAGTATATTATGGAGATGTAGCGAATGAAGTTGGTACACCAATGGCTATAGACCAAGAATTGCCACCTCATACTTACCCGGCAACTGGAGGGCCATTCATCTTGAAAGTAATAGCTCAAAGTGGTGGTGCCGCAACTACCCAATGGACAAAAACATTATTTGGATTGCCTATAGATTTTGAAAGCGGAGCCGTAGATTACTTTTTTGGAACTTTTGGGGATGTGACTTTTTCTAAAGTGGCAAATCCATACCCTACAGGTTTAAATACAAGTGCTACTGTCGCTAAATATACTAAGCCTGTTGGGGCTGCTACTTGGAGCGGTACCTATAGTCCATTGAATATCCCTGTCAATTTTGCTTATGGAAAAAAAATCAAAGTTTTAGCTTACAATCCGAATCCGGCAAATATTGGTAAAAAATTAAATATTGAATTTGAATGGGCTGTAGATGGAGCTCCAGGAAATGGGGTTGCAGTACTAAAAGTGCCATTCGCCACTTCTGGTGCTTGGGAAGAAATTGTATTTGATTATGGCACTATTTCAGGAATACCTGCAGGGGCAAAATTTACTCAACTTGTTTTGCGCTACAATGATTCGGATTCAGGAGTTGGTGAAGTTATTTACCTGGATAATATTAGATTAACAAATTAAAATAAAACTATGAAAACAAATATAAAATTCAATTTTGGAGTTTTCCTTGTGTTACTTCTAACATTAAGTGGTTGTAGTAAGGATGACTATTCGTTAGGAGATTTAACAGCTCCATCTAACATTGTTGTCAACACAGAAGTTATAGGACAGGATGCAACGCACCCAAATGGAGACGGTTCTGGCAACGTAAAAATTGCTATAACGGGTGAAGATGTTCTTTGGTATAAAATAGATTATGATGCTAGTACAGCTGTAGATTTAGTGAATTTACCTAATGGTACCACAACCAAGAAATATTCAACTCTTGGGGTAAATACCTATAGAATCACTGTAGTAGCTTATGGTAAAGGAGGTTCTTCTACAAATGTTACTAAGGAGGTTACGGTAAGAAGTGATTTTACTGTTGATCCTGCAATTGTTACAAAATTAACGAACAATGCATCAAAAACCTGGATTGTTGATAAAAGTGTACCGGGGCATTTTGCAACAGGGGCATTCGATGCAGAAACGTTTTATCCAAATTGGTGGTCTGCCGGAGTAAATCAAAAAGTAGGTGAAGCTGATTGTTTATATGCAACTACTTTTACTTTTTCTAAAGTAGCAGCTACAGGAACTTATTCATTACAAGTAGCTACACCACTGGGTGCATTTACACAAGGAGGCTCTTCGACAACTCTTCCGGGAATTCCATCAGGTGGTGAAGGATGTTATACTTATGCAGGAGCTACTTCTGATTTTAGTTTTATACCTGCATCATCAGGAGCGCCTGTTGTTCCGTCTAAACCTGAAAATTTCCCATCTACTCAGGTAAGTATCCTATTAGCGGGTGTTAATACGTATATAGGAATGGGATCTTCCCAGAAAGAGTATGAAATTCTGGTTTTAACACCAACCTATATGTATATCAGAGTAGGAGCAACAGAAGCGGGAAGAGCTTGGTATTTTAAATTAATACCTGCATCTTAAAAACATAAATTATACTTAATACGAGCCACAAAAATTAACAATGATAATGCTCACACAAAACTTTGGTTGATAGTTTGGTTAAGTTTGTGTAGGTGGAATGGCCCATTCTCTTTTGATTATGGGTCATTTTTATAAAATTATTATTTTAATCAGAATAACAATATCAAATAAAAAGGCTAATTAGTAATTGAACATTCATTCTTTAATCTTAATTTAAAGAGAAAACAGTGTTTTGTAGCATAGCTTTTTCATTCATTTTAAATAATTAACTATAAAACTTAAATTCATGTTTAGGAATATTTTAAAAAATAAATTATTAATAATAATTTATTGTACAATGACAGTGGTAACTGCTAATGCTCAGGATAGTAATAACTCAAAATCCGTTGAAGCTAAAATAGAAAAAATAATTTCCTCATTAACTATGGAGGAAAAAGTGGCAATGTGCCATGCGCAATCTAAATTTAGTACCCCGGGAGTCGAAAGACTCGGTATTCCCGAATTATGGATGTCTGACGGTCCTCATGGGGTTCGTGGAGAAATTAATTGGGATAATTGGGGCTATGCCGGATGGACAAACGACTCTATAACTGCATTTCCTGCATTGACTTGTTTAGCATCAACATTTAATCCTAATTTATCTAAAGATTATGGAATAAGTATTGGTGAGGAAGCTCGTTACAGAAAAAAAGAAGTGCTGTTAGGACCAGGTGTAAATATGTATCGATCCCCTTTAAATGGTCGAAATTTTGAATATATGGGAGAAGATCCGTTTTTAGCTTCTAAATTGGTGGTTCCATACATTCAAGGCGTGCAACAAAATGGGGTTGCCGCTTGTGTAAAACATTATGCACTCAATAATCAGGAATTATGGAGAGGTCATATCAATGTTGAAGTAAGTGACAGGGCCTTACACGAAATTTATTTGCCTGCATTTAAAGCCGCTGTTGAAGAAGGAAAGGTCTGGTCAATTATGGGAGCTTATAACCAGTATAAAGGTCAATTTTGTGGTTATAATAAAATATTATTGAATGATATACTAAAGAAAGATTGGAATTTTGACGGCGTAGTCATATCCGATTGGGGTGGTGTACATGATACCAAACAAGCGGCTCTTTATGGGTTGGACATGGAAATGGGAACAGGTACGGATGGTTTGACAACATCTACAAAAAATGCGTATGATTCCTATTATTTGGCTGATCCTTTTTTGAAATTACTTAAAAGCGGCGAAATTGCCGAAGAAGTTTTAAATGATAAGGTGAGGAGAATTTTGCGCTTAATGTTTCGTACCAATATGAATCCGAATCGTCCTTTGGGAAGAATGAACAATCAGGAACATATAGATGTTGCCAGAAAAATTGCAGGTGAAGGCATTGTGTTATTAAAAAATGAGGCTTCATTTTTCCCAATTGATGCCTCAAAAAAGATAACAATTGCAGTTATTGGCGAGAATGCTACAAAAGCATTGACAGTAGGCGGTGGTTCCTCTGAATTGAAAGCCAAAATGGAAATAGCTCCGTTAGATGGGTTGAAAAATAGGTATAAAAATGCCACTATAATTCATGCCATGGGTTATGCCTCTGGTCCTTCGGCCTATGATAGCGTTATTCCTTCAGGATTGGATGAAAATAAGCTAAAACAAGAAGCAGTTGAAGCGGCTTCAAAAGCAGATATTGTGCTGTTTTTTGGAGGGTTAAATAAAAATCACCTTCAAGATTGCGAAGGAGCGGATAGAAAAGAGTATAAATTACCATTTGGACAAGACGAATTGTTAAATGAAATTTTAAAAGTTAATCCAAATACAGGAGTTGTATTAGTAAGTGGAAATGCTGTTGAAATGCCCTGGATCTCTAAGGTTAAAGGCTTGATGCAGGCTTGGTATTTGGGTAGTGTTGCCGGTGATGCAATTGCCGATGTGATAAGTGGAGATGTAAATCCTTCAGGAAAGCTACCTTTTTCATTTCCTAAAAAATTAAGCGACAATGCAGCACATTCTTTTGGAGAATTGAGCTATCCTGGCGATGGTGTCAATCAATACTACAAAGAAGATATTTTGGTTGGTTACAGATGGTTTGATACCAAGAAAATCAAGCCCTTATTTGCTTTTGGGGAAGGACAGTCTTATACAACGTTTGAACTTTCTAAATGGAATACAGACAAGAAAGAATATGCAAAAAACGATTCCATTCTAATTTCAGGGAATGTTTCCAATACAGGAAATGTTGACGGTGCAGAAGTAGTACAGGTGTATATTGGAAAACTCAATTCTAAAGTTAAAAGAGCTGAAAAAGAGTTGAAAGGTTTCCAAAAGATTGCAGTTAAAAAAGGTTCAACTGCTACTGTTTCAATTTCGATTGATGTAAACAGTTTGAGTTTTTATGATGAATCTATTTCAGATTGGAATCTGGAAAAAGGGGATTATTTAATTTATATAGGGAATTCATCAAATACTATTTCGAAAAAAATAAAAATAACAATTAAATAATTTAAAGATAGCATATTGAATACTTATTTATTCCTTATGAATTTTTAAAAAAGTGTAGCATGAATCACAGGCAAAATACAAAGCATTATGTGACGGCACATTAAAATAAAAATATAATATGAAAGCAACAATTTCCGTGCTGATTTTACTAGTTTCATTTAGTATATATTCTCAGCAAAAAGACAAAATACAATCGAAGTCCTTTTCAACAAAAGGCAAAACAGTTAGCGTTTATACTACAGCAGATAACACAAAATTAAGATTGACGCTTACAGATAAGTTAGCTCTCACAGTATCTAAACAACCTTTAGAAACTGAAATTTCCGTTTTTGTTGAGCCTAAAAAAACGTTCCAAACCTTTTTGGGTATTGGAGGTGCAATCACGGATGCCAGTGCCGAGGTTTTTGCAAAATTGCCCAAAGACAAGCAACAAGAACTTTTGAATGCCTATTATGATAAAGAAAAAGGAATTGGTTATTCATTGTTAAGAACAACTATTCACAGTTCTGATTTTGGCAGCGGGAGCTATACTTATATCAAAGAGGGTGATGCCGATTTGAAGACTTTCAGTATTGACCACGACAGACAATATCGTATTCCATTGATTAAAGAAGCCATGAAAACGGCTAAAGAAAAATTAACAATTTATGCATCTCCATGGAGTCCGCCTGCTTTTATGAAAAGCAATAAACATATGCTAAAAGGGGGAACATTACTACCGGAGTATTACCAATCTTGGGCAAATTATTACACAAAATTTATCAAAGCGTATGAAAAAGAAGGAATCCCAATTTGGGGACTTACGGTTCAAAATGAACCTATGGCAGTTCAAACTTGGGAATCTTGTGTGTATACCGCTGAAGCTGAAAGAGATTTTCTAAAAAACTTTCTTGGTCCCACAATGAAAAAAGAAGGTTTGGGAGACAAGAAAATTGTGGTTTGGGATCACAATCGCGATTTAATGAATCAGCGGGCAAATGTTATTTTTTCAGATCCGGAAGCTTCAAAATATGCCTGGGGAATGGGATTCCACTGGTATGAATCTTGGGCAGGTGGAGCACCAATGTTTGATAATGTTCGTAAAGTTAAGGAGGCTTATCCAACTAAAAATTTATTGTTCACTGAAGGTTGTGTTGAAAGTTTTGATGCCAAGAAATATCAATTTTGGGCAAACGGAGAACGATATGGAACTTCCATTATTAATGATTTCAATAATGGAACGGTAGGCTGGACCGATTGGAACATCCTTTTGGATCAAAACGGCGGGCCTAACCATGTGGGGAATTTTTGCTTTGCGCCAGTTCATGCCGACATCAATTCAGGGGAATTAATTTACACCCCAAGTTATTATTATATTGGTCATTTCTCGAAATTTATTCGTCCTGATGCTAAAAGAGTCAGTACAGCTGTGAGCAGAAGCAGTTTGTTAAGTACTTCATTCCTGAATACAGACGGGAAAATGGTTACGGTGGTCATGAATCAATCTGATAAAGAGATTACGTATAATTTGATCATTGCTTCAGAGAAGACAGTGGCAGTAATTCCTGCACATGCTATTCAAACATTAGTTTATTAATCAATTTTGAGGTTTCCATGGTCAGCCACCAGTTTTAGATGAAAAATAATAATAGTCCTTTTGGGAAAAGTCACGCACAATATATTTAAACCGCTATGGTCAATGTTAAAACAAAATCACTTTATAAATTATTCCAATATGATTAAAATTAATATGAGAAAATCTAATAATCTAAGAGCTGCTAAATTGATAGCTTTTAGTTTAATCATTAATCTTTGGGCTTTTACAGGTTTTGGACAACCTTATGCCGATACACACGTAAAAAATAAGTTAGTTGAGCAAAATCTTTATATAGGGAAGACTATTGACACATCCCTGCCTCCCAGTTTTGTTGAAGCAAAAGAACGATTACCGGAGCCTTTTTGGAGCGTCAGACCTGATATAATAAAATGCTATTGGAAAACATGGAAAATAGCTTTTTCAAATCTTAAGCAAGTCAATAAAAATAGTGGTTTTGTTTCACCATTTATTGACCCAGCTTTTAATGGGAATATTTTTATGTGGGACTGTAGTTTTATGACTATGTATGGCAAATACGCCAAGCCTGTATTTAATTTCCAAAATACATTAAATAACTTTTATGCAAAGCAACATAGTGATGGATTTATATGTCGTGAAATAAGAGAGAGTGACGGTAGCGATTGTTTCGAACGTTTTGATCCTTCCAGCACCGGTCCTAATATTATGCCATGGTCGGAATGGGAGTATTTTTTAAATTATAATGATACCGATAGGTTGAAAAATGTTTTTCCAGTGCTTCTGGCGTATTATGAATGGTTTCATACCTATCGTTCCTGGCCTGATGGAACCTATTATTCAAGTGGATGGGGTTGTGGAATGGATAACCAACACCGAATGGACAAAAACTATAACGCAGCATGGAGTCACGGATTTTTGTCATGGATTGACACTTCATTTCAAGAAGTTTATTCGGCAAAAATACTTATCGAAATGGCCAAAGTACTGGGACGTGAGAACGATGTTATTGAGATTAAAAATCAAACTGACAAACTCTCCAGTCAAATAAACAATTATATGTGGGATGAAAAAGAGAAGTATTATTTTGACCGATTTAAAAATGGAGAGCTAAGTAAAACTAAAAGTATAGCATCCTATTGGGGATTATTAGCGGGTGCAATTCCAGAAAATAGAATTGATGATTTTGTTGAACATCTTCAGGATACTTCAATGTTCGCACGTAAGCATATGATTCCAACCCTATCGGCCGATGACGCAAATTTTAATCCCGATGGGGGTTATTGGAATGGAGCTGTTTGGGCTCCTACCAATTACATGGTATTACGTGGTCTCACTAAATACGGCTTCGATTCGTTGGCCTACCAGATAGCCATTAATCACCTGAATAATGTTGTGGAAGTATTTAACAAAACAAATACTCTTTGGGAAAACTATGCCCCAGACAAAGTGCAAGGGAATGACCACTCGAATTTTGTTGGCTGGACAGGTTTAGTCCCAATCAATGTATTATTTGAATACGTATTTGGTATACGTTCTAATGTACCAAATAATGAATTAATAATTGATGTGAACTTAACTGATGAATATGGGGTTAAGCATTATCCTTATGGTGAAAATGGAAACATTGACATACAATGCAAAAAACGAAAAAATACACTGGAGAAACCATCTATGATAATTACTTCAAATGTGCCACTTAAATTAATTGTAAAATGGTCGGGAGGGAAATTTGTTAAAGATATTAATGTGGGAAAAACAATTCTTAAATAATCTAAAAACAAGCATCAGGGCATAATTACAGCACATAAAGCATCCCTGGTGTAACATTAATATTTATAACCAAATCAAAAAAAGTTTTCTCTCAAATACTCTCTATTATTAACTTATAATGATCTAAAAACTAATGACTTCAGAAAATTCAAAAACCCAATGGGGACAATTTATCCCTTTGGCAACCGTGTTCTTCTTTTGGGGATTTGTTGCAGCCAGCAACGACATATTAATTCCCGTATTTAAAAAAGCCTTTGATTTGACCCAGGGTCAAAGCCAGTTTGTATCTATTGCTTTTTATATTTCTTATACCGTGGGTTCCTTAATCTATATGGGAATTTCTTTATTGATGAAACAAGATTTAGTCAATAAAATTGGCTATAAAAATGGACTGGCGTTGGGATTGGCAATTTCTGCTCTTGGAACATTGTTATTTTATCCGGCTGCCAATATTGGTTCTTATCCTTTAATGCTTGCCGGTTTATTTATTGTTGGTTTGGGATTTTCTTTGCAACAAACCGTTGCCAATCCATTGGCAATTGCTTTGGGACCAATAAAAACGGGTTCACAGCGATTGACTTTGGCAGGAGGAATTAATAATTTTGGAACCACCATTGGCCCCTTAATAGTAAGTTTTGCTATTTTTGGCTCTACTGCCTCTGGAAATACTGAATTGAGTGTAGAAAGTATTAGAATTCCTTACTTAATATTGGGATTAGCTTTCTTGATTGTGGCAGTTTTGTTGAAATTTTCATCCTTGCCGGAACATCCTGAAATTATCGAAGAAACAATGGAAGATGCCGCTTCTTCAAAAAGTTCGGCTTTATATTACCCCCAACTACTCTTAGGGATGCTTGCCATATTTTTATATGTTGGTGTTGAAGTTTCTACAGCCAGCAATTTACCCTCATATATGGAGACCAAATTAGGATTTGAAATAGGAGCCATTGCTCCATACATTTCATTGTATTGGGCGAGTTTAATGATAGGCCGTTGGACTGGAGCTGTTGAAGCTTTTACTGATGTTGTTAGTATTCAAAAGATGCTGCGGTTTATTGCCCCTTATTTGGCGTTTGGTGTTTTCTTGGTTGTAAATGCAATTGCCAATCATGATTTAACTCCATTCTACATTTATGGATTAATTATTCTGGTTTTAATTGCTGCCGATATGGCCAGCAAAGGAAATCCTGCCCGAATGTTGTTTATTTTTTCAGGATTGGGAATTGTCGCTCTATTAACCGGAATGGGAACCACTGGAATTGTAAGTGTGTATGCTTTTACAAGTGTTGGTTTGTTTTGTAGTACACTTTGGCCTTGTATTTTTACTTTGGCAGTAAGCGGATTGGGAAAACACACCAGTCAAGGCAGTAGTTTCTTGATTATGATGATTTGTGGTGGTGGAATAATTAGTTGGTTGCAAGGATTTGTTTCAGAAAGTATCGGAATTCAGGGCAGCTATATTGTTGGCGTTTTATGTTTTGCTTATTTGGCCTTTTATGCTTGGAAAGTCGCCAAGATATTAAGAAATCAAGGTATCGATTTTGACAAAAAAATTAGTGGAGGTCATTAATCTTTTTAATGAAGTATCTAATAGATTCCTTGGATTAGCTTTTGAATTGTTGTGAAAGTATTTCTTTAGAATTTATAGCAGCAGCAATAAATAAATTAACTTTAGATTTGTAGTCGTAAAATACAGCTGCAAGTCTAAAGTTATTTTTTTGATGAATAGAGAAGAAAAATTAAAACAACTTCGTGAAAATAACGAATTTGATATTGTAATAATTGGAGGAGGTGCTACTGGTCTTGGTTGTGCCGTTGATGCAGCCAGTCGTGGATATAAAACTTTACTTTTAGAAAAATACGATTTTGCCAAAGGAACCTCCAGTAGATCTACAAAATTAGTTCACGGTGGAGTGAGGTATTTGGCACAAGGCAATATTCATTTGGTTCGTGAGGCTTTGTTGGAGCGAGGCCGAATGCTAAGAAATGCACCTCATATTTGTCATAAATTAGGTTTTGTAGTGCCTGTATATAAATGGTGGGACAAATGCTATTATGGTTTTGGTCTGTGGATTTACGAGTTTTTATCGACTAAATTTAGTTTGGGTAAAACAAGAATCCTTTCTAAAAATGAGACTTTAAATCATTTGCCCGATTTGGATTCGACCGATTTAAAAGGGGGAGTTTTGTATTATGACGGGCAATTTGATGATAGTCGATTGGCAATAAATTTGGCTCAAACTGCAATTGAACTTGGAGCATTAGTTTTGAATTATTGTGCGGTTACTGATTTTATTAAAAAGGACAATAAGATAATTGGTTTAAAAGCAAAAGACGAATTATCAAATCAGGAATATAGTATCAAAGCGAAAGTAGTTGTTAATGCTACAGGGGTTTTTGCGGATGCAATTTTGCAAAAATCCGAAGGTCATTCTGAAGAGACTATAGCTCCTTCGCAAGGAATTCATTTGGTGTTGAATAAGTCTTATTTTGAGGGTTTATCAGCTATGTTGATTCCTAAAACGTCTGATGGCAGGGTTTTGTTTGTAATTCCCTGGCATGATAAATTAGTGTTAGGTACTACCGATACTCCCGTTAAAGAAGTAGCATTGGAACCAAAACCATTAGAAGAAGAAATTCATTTTATTATTAATCATTTTAATAAATACTCAAAACATAAAATTGATTATGCTGATGTTAATAGTGTTTTTGTGGGTTTGCGTCCATTGGTAAAAGTAGGTGCTGAGAAAAAAACAGCTTTGTTGTCAAGAGAGCATAGTATTAAAGTGCTTCCTTCGGGATTGATTAATGTAGTAGGAGGCAAGTGGACTACATATAGAAGTATGGCTGAACAGACTATCAATAAGGCAATACAGTCTTCTGGATTGAAATTTGTTCGTTGTAAAACAAGGCATTTAAAGATTCATGGTTATACAAAGGAAAAAAATATTTTTGATTTAGCTATTTATGGTTCGGATGCTCATTTGATTCAAGAAATGATTGCTGCAGATGTTTCTTTATCTGAAAAAATCCATCCGTCATATTCTTATACAAAAGCAGAAGTAGTCTGGGCAGTAAAAAAAGAAATGGCCTTAACTGTTGAAGATGTTCTGGCAAGAAGAATTCGTTTGCTTTTTCTGGATGCCAGAGCAGCAATAGATGCTGCGCCAATTGTAGCTGGTATAATGGCTTCTTTGTTAGAGAAGAATTCTGAATGGCAGCAAGAGCAAGTTGCTACTTTTAAAAAATTAGCTCAGGGTTATTTGATAAAGTAAAAAGCCGACTCTAAATTTTGCAATGCCCCCAAAAAGTTAGACACTATTTGGGGGTATTTTTATGGAAAGAAAAGTCAAGTATAATTACGATTTTAAACTTCGGTGTGTAAATGAAGTTTTAAAAAGCAATCGTTCAATT
>JBDLTG010000073.1:0-4698 GCA_039805885.1 Bacteroidota bacterium | reverse complement strand
TCATTGCCATATCAGCATTATCTCCTAAACGATTTCCAACTTTAATGATACGAGTGTATCCACCTGGACGGTCACCAACTTTAACAGCTACGTCTCTGAATAAATCAGTTACCGCATATTTGCTACGTAAGTTAGCAAAAACAATACGACGGTTGTGAGTCGTATCATTTTTAGATTTTGTTATAAGCGGCTCAACAAATTGTTTAAGTGCTTTAGCTTTAGCAACAGTAGTATTAATACGTTTGTGCTCGATAAGAGAACAAGCCATATTAGCTAACATAGATTTTCTATGCGCAGTCTGTCTGCTTAAGTGATTGAATTTTTTTCCGTGTCTCATGACCAATTTATTTTAACTTCATCTTGCTACAATCCACTATGGAGAGCAAAATATGAAGTAAATTATTCTTTATCTAGTTTGTATTTCGCTAAATCCATTCCGAAAGTCAAATTCTTAACTGCTACAAGTTCATCTAGCTCTGTTAAAGATTTTTTACCGAAATTACGGAATTTCATTAGGTCATTTTTATTGAACGATACTAAATCACCAAGTGTATCAACTTCAGCCGCTTTCAAACAATTTAAGGCTCTCACAGACAAATCCATATCAACAAGCTTAGTTTTAAGCAATTGTCTCATATGTAATGATTCCTCATCATAAGATTCTGTTTGTGCAATTTCATCAGCCTCAAGTGTAATTCTTTCGTCAGAGAACAACATGAAATGGTGAATTAGAACTTTAGCAGCTTCTGTCAATGCATCTTTTGGATTAATAGAACCATCAGTTTTAATTTCAAAAACTAATTTTTCATAATCTGTTTTTTGCTCTACACGGAAGTTTTCAATAGCATATTTTACATTTTTTACCGGAGTAAAAATTGAATCTGTAAATATGGTTCCAATTGCAGCATTCTGTTTTTTGTTCTCTTCAGCAGGAACATATCCTCTACCTTTTTCAATTGTTAAATCAAGGTTTAATTTGATTTTACTATCTAAATTACAGATCACTAGTTCTGGATTCAAAACTTGGAAACCTGAAATAAATTTTTGAAAATCACCAGCTGTTAACTGATCTTTACCTGAAACAGAAATAGAAACTGATTCATTATCGATATCTTCAATTTGACGTTTGAAACGTACTTGTTTTAGATTAAGGATAATTTCGGTAACATCTTCAACAACTCCTGAAATAGTAGAAAACTCATGATCTACACCTTCTATGCGAACAGATGTAATTGCATAACCTTCCAATGCTGAAAGCAAAACTCTTCTAAGTGCATTACCAACAGTCAATCCGTAACCAGGTTCTAAAGGTCTAAATTCGAATTTACCTTCAAAATCGGTTGAATCGATCATGATAACTTTATCGGGCTTTTGAAAATTAAATATTGCCATAAATTTCGACTAAGTCAATTATTATTTGTTGTACAACTCTACGATTAATTGTTCTTTAATGTTTTCTGGAATTTGAAGTCTAGCAGGTACAGCTACGAAAGTACCTTCTTTAACGTCATTGTTCCAAGTAATCCATTCATAAACTTGACTTGAATTAGATAAAGAACGTTCGATAGCATCTAAAGATTTAGATTTTTCACGAACAGCAACTTTATCACCAGGTTTAAGGTGGTAAGAAGGAATGTTTACAACTTCACCGTTAACAGTGATGTGTCTGTGAGAAACTAATTGTCTAGCACCTCTTCTAGAAGGAGCAACGCCCATTCTAAAAACTACGTTATCCAATCTTGCCTCACATAATTGTAAAAGAACTTCACCAGTAACACCTTTAGTAGCTGATGCTTTTTTGAATAAACCTCTGAATTGTTTTTCTAAAATTCCGTAAGAATATTTAGCTTTTTGCTTTTCCATTAACTGGATAGCATATTCAGATTTTTTACCTCTTTTTTTAGCCATCCCGTGTTGTCCAGGAGGGTAGTTTCTTTTTTCGAAAGATTTGTCATCTCCGAAGATTGCTTCGCCAAATTTACGAGCAATTCTAGTTTTAGGACCAGTATATCTTGCCATTTCAATGAATTAATTAAGGTAGAGATTATGAATTCAGGTCATATCCTTCGATAATCGTGATTCTACCTAGTTATACTTAAATTTATTATTAAACTCTACGTCTCTTTGGAGGACGACAACCGTTGTGTGGCATTGGAGTAACATCGATAATTTCAGTTACTTCGATTCCACCGTTATGCAAAGAACGAATAGCAGACTCACGTCCGTTTCCTGGTCCTTTAACATAAACCTTAACTTTTTTCAATCCAGCTTCAAGAGCTACTTTACTACAATCTTCTGCGGCCATTTGAGCTGCGTATGGAGTGTTCTTTTTATAACCTCTAAAACCCATTTTACCAGCTGAAGACCAAGAAATAACTTCACCTTTTTTGTTAGTCAAAGAAATAATGATGTTATTGAAGGTAGCAGAAATATGAGCTTCTCCCGTTGATTCAACGATAACTTTACGTTTTTTTGTAGTTGCTTTAGCCATATTACTTATTATTTAGTTGCTTTTTTCTTGTTAGCAACAGTTTTTCTTTTACCTTTTCTTGTTCTAGAGTTATTCTTAGTTCTTTGTCCTCTTAATGGAAGACCAGTTCTATGACGAATACCTCTATAACATCCAATATCCATTAAACGTTTGATGTTCAAAGAAACTTCTGAACGCAATTCACCTTCAATTTTGAAAGTTGAAACTGCCTCACGAATTGCTCCTATTTCGTCATCATTCCAATCTTGAACTTTTTTGTCTTGGCTAACTTGAGCTTTTTCTAAAATCTCTATAGCTCTACTTTTTCCTAATCCGAAGATATAGGTAAGTGCAATAACACCTCTCTTGTTTTTTGGGATATCTACCCCTGCTATTCTTGCCATAATTATCCTTGTCTTTGTTTAAATCTAGGATTCTTTTTGTTTATTACGTATAATCTTCCTTTTCTACGTACGATAATGCACTCGGCACTTCTCTTTTTTACTGATGCTCTTACTTTCATTGTGAATATCTTTAATATCTATAAGTAATTCTTGCTTTAGACAAATCGTAAGGACTCATTTCCAGTTTCACTTTATCACCAGGTAATAATTTGATATAATGCATACGCATCTTTCCCGAAATATGAGCAATCACAACATGTCCATTCTCTAATTCTACACGGAACATTGCATTAGATAATGCTTCGATAATTGATCCGTCTTGTTCTATTGCTGATTGTTTTGCCATAAAATTAAGCTACTGCCTTTCTGTTTTTTCCGCTTTTCATTAAACCATCATAATGCTTATTCAACAAGTACGAATTGATTTGTTGAATGGTGTCGATTGCAACACCTACCATAATTATTAATGAGGTACCTCCAAAAAACATTGCCCAAGATTGTTGAACATCCATAAGACTTACAACTATCGCTGGGAACACAGCTATTAGAGCAAGAAATAAAGAACCTGGAAAAGTTATTAAAGACATCACTTTGTCAAGAAAATCAGAAGTTTCAGCTCCTGGTCTAACACCTGGAATAAAACCACCACTTCTTTTAAGATCATCTGACATTTTATTAGTAGGAACTGTAATTGCAGTATAAAAGAATGTAAACACAACGATTAAAGTTGCAAAAACAAAATTATACCAAAAACCGAACATATTACTAAAAGCACCTACAATAGATTGTGAAGCATCGGATTTTGACAACCCTGCTACAGCAGCAGGAATAAACATAATTGCTTGCGCAAAAATGATAGGCATAACCCCAGCAGCATTAAGCTTCAAAGGAATCCATTGTCTATTTCCACCTAACATATCTTGTTCAAAATCACCAGAAGCAGTACGTCGAGCATACTGAACTGGTATTTTTCGAATAGCCATAGTTAACAAAACACATGCAATGATAACTAAAAGCCAAATAATTATTTCAATCACTAACAACATTGGACCACCATTGTTATTAGTAACTCTAGTTGTAAATTCTTGAATAAATGCTTGTGGGAATCTTGCAAGGATACCAACCATAATTAATAGTGATATACCATTACCAATTCCTTTATCAGTTATCTTTTCTCCCAACCACATGGCAAAAATTGTACCTGTAACTAAGATAATTACTGAAGAAAATAAGAATTCAAAAGAATTAAAACCTAATAAAAATGCACTACTTGGTAAAGTTCTGTAAAGATTGTAAATATACGTAGGCCCTTGTACTAAAGTAATAACAATAGTCAACCAGCGCGTGATTTGATTAATCTTTTTTCTACCACTTTCTCCATCACTTTGTAACTTTTGCAAATAAGGAATAGCAATTCCCATAAGCTGTACAACGATAGATGCAGAAATATAAGGCATAATTCCTAAAGCAAAAACTGACGCTTTAGAAAAAGCTCCTCCAGTAAACATGTCTAAGATAGACCCAATACCCTTTTCGGTTTGGCCAGCTAAACTGTTTAATTGTGTAGCGTCAATTCCTGGAAGAGTAACGTGAGCTCCAAAACGATAAACTAAAAGCAGTCCTAAAGTCATTAGGATTCTGTTTTTTAGTTCCTCGATTTTCCAAACATTACTTATTGATTCAATAAATTTCTTCATATTAATTGAAAAATTATATTGTTACAGCCTCTCCACCAGCAGCTTCAATAGCAGCTTTTGCAGTAGCAGTAAATTTGTGAGCAGTTACTTTTAATTTAGCTTTCAATTCTCCTCTTCCTAAAATCTT
>JBDLTG010000072.1:0-3229 GCA_039805885.1 Bacteroidota bacterium | reverse complement strand
GAAATCAATATCCTAAGTACGCTAATTTAAAAGCAAGAACTATCGTTCCTGCATGTGACGAAATCAATAAGAACTACCATATGAAAATCCGTTTTGAAGAGATCAAAGAAGGAAAAAGCGTTACTGCGATTAAGTTTTTTTTCAAGCCGGTCATCGTTTTAAAATCTACAAACGAGACTACTGGAGAAACAAAAAAACGATTTATAAAGCATGAGAAAATAAACATCGATATTACACAAACTAGTAAACAAAAAGGTACTAATCAAAAATCAAAGCCAGCACCTAAAAAAGGCAAAAAAAGGGACGGGTTCTTTTCATCAGTAATAAACTTTTTTCGCAAAAAATAAGCGCTGTTCTTTAACCGTAAAAAGGTAGTAGTTGAGACTTATGAAAACTTGCAAACCTACGTTTGCAGTTTGCGTATCTTTCCATTTCGCTTCGCTTCATGTTCAATCTAACGTTCTAATTTCGTTTTTTAGTTTTTACGATTGCTGTCAGAAAAGGTGGTTAAGGAAAAAAATACGCGTTCATTTTCCTTTCACCATAATGTCATCGTCTTGTGGTTTTTTCCCACAAGCGCACTTAGGCATTGAAATGCCATTTTGGAAAACCCTGACAAACTTCAGTTGATATTTTGTAAAAAAGAATTAAAATAAAGCTATCTTCATAGGAGGAGATATCGCAATGAAATTACATCACCTTATCAGAAAAGTATTTTTAACCTCATTAGGTTTAACACTAACTTTATACTCAAGCTTTGGCTCTGGAATACTCTCATCCTCTTTGCTTAGGAGAACATCACCTCCAGCTACAACATACATTGCTCAGACTGCTCTACTTAGCCCTGTCAGATTTTGCAGCACTCTTCCAAAAGGCTTTAAGTTAATCGAAATAAGCCAGGAAGGTTTAGCCCCTTGGTCAGATAAAAAACAAACCTCACATAGTGAAGAAAGTAAGCCAATTGATGTAACAAAATTTTGTGCTGACCACGAAAGAGGTCTTCTTTATCGCTTCCAAAGCTGGAAAGAACTTGAGGAAGAAAAAGAAGAAAAGTTTCCACTTTTTAAAACAAAAGTAGAAGCCTTTGATCGATGTTCTGATCACCCCTTGTTATCAGATCTGATAGAATCTATGGGGCTCGTTGAAAGTTTGTTCGATCTAGAATCGGGTCATCTAACAGCTTTAGGAACTGGAATTATGATACGACCAGACGCAATACTTACTGCTGCGCACAATCTAACAATTGATCCAAAAGATAGCCCAAAAGTAAAAAGCTCTAAAAATGCAAAAGAAGTTGAATTCCTCTTAAAATATGATTCGGGAACCAGCTTAAAAACTTTGAAAATATCTGACTACAAATTACCAAACGAGTGGTTGTTTGGAAGAGATGCATCTTATGACTTTGCTGTTTTATTTCTTGAAAAATCTGAGATACAACCGAAGATTGGACTAGCTTCTATAGAAAAATGGATGAGCCTCCCAATAGAAACACGTGTAGCTGGCTATCCTAAAGAAATTATTGGAAAAGCTGGGTTAAGAGTATCTAATAAGCCATTAAGTTCATACGCCCATAGCGGCGAACTGAAAAGCATTTCTGACTGTAATAGATTCCTTAATTATAGCTGTTATACAGACCAGGGTATGAGCGGTGGACCTGTTTTGATTAGAGACCTACCTATATCTATAGGGGTTCACACAACTGGTAGATGGGATTTAAACAGAGGTGTTCATCATACTGATCACATGAAGAACTACCTAGATAAATGGTTTTCTGAACGTAAAAAAGCAAATCAGTCCGATATTGATGATATCAAAGAAACAATAAAAGAACTTTCAACATCAGACGAAGAGAGAGAATATCTAAATGCTAATGTTAGTGTTATTAAAGAATATCCAAAAGAAAGCAGAAGATCATGTCTAGCTATCATGATACAAATGTACCGATCGAAAATCTAAAATTTTAGCATTTTTATAAATCGATTTTAAGCCCCATATTTTCAACACACGGGGCTTTTTTATTTTTTGGCTACATCGGGGTGTAAAAATCACTTAGGTGCCAATAGTGCCTCTTAAAATTGAAATAGCGCTATGGTTTTTTAAACTCCCCTCTGCCAAGAATCGAAAATCTAAAATTTCGGTCGATGGTCGTTTTGTATTCTGAGACTCATCTCAAACTCCCCTCTGCCAAGAATCGAAAATCTAAAATTTCGGTCGGGTTTTCCACAGGGTTATCCCTTTACTACATCTTTAGTTATAAAATATATTTATATATTTTTCTTTAGTAGTTTCTTGAAACCATCATATCTAGCGGCTTAAATGCGTGTTGATATAACATTTTTGTAGTAATACAGGTAACAAATCTGTAGTTCAAAGGCAACAAAATTGTAGTACTTTCCACAGGGGTTAAAATAACAAAATTGTACATGGTTTTCATACTACAATTTTGTTATTTTAACCTTAAAACACCTCAAATTTGTTGTAATATAAAAAAAAGCGTTATATAAAAAGGTACAACTTTGTTATTTTAAGAAGGATCGCATCAAATGAGTAGAAAAGAATTATATGCATCTAAGACACAAAAAGTATATAAATCTCCTAAGTTAAACTCTTCTAATTTCGGGGACTTTTCACATACTGACTATCAAGTTTATTTAATGTTATTAAGTAAAATAGGCGGCGTTGATAAAAATGGCAAGTACCTACAACCCGAAGAGTTAAAAAGAGAGTATACTCTTTCTGCAAAAGAGTTCAGCCATATGTTTAAAATGGCGCAACCCCATAGTTATGTCGCATTAAAGAAAGCCGTCAACAAACTCCTGAAAACAGATGTTACAGTTCCAGAAGAAGGTACAACGTCATACTGGAGAATAAACGTTTGCTCTCAGGCTAAATATGTTAAAGATGAGGGTAAGATCGAAGTACAGTTCACAGACAGTATCATGCCTTACCTTAAACAGGTAAAAGAACGTTTTATGATCTACAACCTTGCCGACATTTCTAATTTTAAAAGCATCTATACAACGCGCTTATTTGAATTGTTACAAGAGTTCAAAGAAACTGGCTGGATGATAAAGTCGTTAGATGAATTGCGCCATGCTTTTGCAGTTGGAAATCAATATCCTAAGTACGCTAATTTAAAAGCAAGAACTATCGTTCCTGCATGTGACGAAATCAATAAGAACTACCATATGAAAATCCGTTTTGAAGAGATCAAAGAAGGAAAAAGCGT
>JBDLTG010000071.1:0-31927 GCA_039805885.1 Bacteroidota bacterium | reverse complement strand
TCATCAAACTGATAGTTTAAAAAAGACTGAACTAAATAGTACTAGCAAAAACTTCCCACTCCCAGCTTCCAGCTCCCCACTTTTTTACTTAAACAAATTATCCATTCCAGGAATCATTGGCATATCCATTTTGGCAACCGCATCCAGTTCGGCTTCGTTTACCTTAGTTGCTTTTTCGATAGCTTTATTGATTACT
The DNA here is from genome assembly GCA_039805885.1 of Bacteroidota bacterium. GTDB lineage: Bacteria > Bacteroidota > Bacteroidia > Flavobacteriales > Flavobacteriaceae > Flavobacterium. Next base: position 31,731 of record JBDLTG010000071.1, on the reverse strand, counting down.
AAAATCATGTAATCTTCCAGTTGTTCTTTGTCTTCTAATAATTCATCAGCAATAGTGATGGATTTTATTTTTCTATTGGCAGTAATCGTTACTTTTAATAAACCATCAGTACTTTGTTCGTCAACAAGAACAGTATCCAGACGTTTTTTAGTTTCTTCAATTTTATTTTGGGTCTCTTTTAATTTACCCATCATTCCCATTAAATCCATTTTTACTTTTTTTAATAATTAGTTCACGAAATTAGTATTTTTACGCTGATTACAATGTTAAAATTGATGAAAAAGGTGCTCGTATTAGAAGTTGTTTCAACTATTTTTGTGCGAGCTTTTACATAAATGTGAAGATTTACTACATGATAGAAAAAATACTACCACCTGTTGCTAAAATTATACCTACAGAATTTGAAAAGTTTGGAGATGTACGAATCGATAATTATTTCTGGTTAAAAGACCGGGAAAATCCGGAAGTTATTGATTATCTGAACAAGGAAAATGAGTATTACCAACAAATGACCGCTCCTACGCAGGATTTCCAGAAAGCATTATTTGAGGAAATGAAGGCGAGAATCAAAGAGCAAGACGAGTCGGTTCCGTATTTATACAATGGCTACTACTATATTACCCGATATGAAACAGCCAAAGATTATCCTATTTATTCTCGAAAAAAAGGCAGTCTTACGGCAAATGAAGAAATTCTTTTTGACTGTAATGTATTAGCCGAAGGTCAGGCTTATTTTAAGTTGGGTGGTATGAGCATTAGTCCTGATAATAAGTTGGCTATTTTTAGTACTGACGTTATTGGTAGAAGAATTTACAACATCCAGATTAAGAATTTAGAAACTAATGAGATTTTGGAAGACAAAATCGAAAAAGTAACGGGTTCGGCAGTTTGGGCAAACGATAATAAAACTATTTTTTATTCGAGTCAGGACGAAGTTACCTTGCGTTCGGATAAGATTTTTAAGCATAAACTAGGCACAAAACAAGAAGATGATGTACTGGTTTATTTTGAAAAAGACGATACTTTTAATGTTGAAATAGCCAAATCGAAATCCAGAAAATATTTAGCGATAGAGTCGGGAAGTACGTTAACCTCCGAATATCGTATTTTGAATGCTGACACTCCAGATGGGAAATTCAAGATTTTTCAAAAGAGAAAAAGAGGCTTAGAATACAGTATTAATCATTATAAAGACAGTTTTTATATTCTGACCAATAAAGATGATGCTGATAATTTTAAACTGATGAAAACCCATGAGGATGCAACTTCAGTAGAGAATTGGGTCGAAATCATTGGACATCGCGAAGATGTTTTATTAGAAGATATTGAAATTTTTGCCAATTATTTAGTGCTCGATGAACGTGAAGGAGGATTGAACAAAATCAGAATCATGTCTTGGGATGGAAGTGAAGAGTATTACCTGCCTTTTGGTAGTGAAACTTACACCGCTTACACGTCGATAAATGTTGATTTTGAAACCGAAATTTTGCGCTACAGTTATCAGTCGATGGCAACACCATCATCGGTGATTGATTTTAATATGCGTACTAAAGAAAAGGAAGTCAAGAAAGAACAAGAGGTCTTAGGAGGAAAATTCGATAAAAATAATTATACCGAAGAACGAGTTTGGGCTACCGCCAAAGACGGGACTAAGATTCCTATTTCGATGGTGTATCGCAAAGAGTTGAAAAAAGATGGCAAAAATCCGTTATTGCTTTATGCTTACGGATCTTATGGGCATTCTATGGACGCTCATTTTTCATCGACACGTTTGTCATTGTTAGATAGAGGATTTGTTTATGCTATTGCTCATATTCGCGGTGGAGAAGACTTAGGAAGACAATGGTATGAAGATGGAAAATTGCTTCAAAAGAAAAACACATTCACTGATTTTATTGATTGTTCAAAACACCTGATTGAGCAAAAATACACTTCTGCAGCGCATTTGTATGCTGAGGGAGGTTCGGCAGGAGGATTGTTGATGGGAGTGATAATCAATGAGGCACCAGAATTGTATAACGGAGTCATTGCTCAGGTCCCTTTTGTGGATGTGATGACTACAATGTTAGACGATACCATCCCATTAACGACTGGAGAGTACGACGAATGGGGAAATCCAAATGTTAAAAAATACTATCAGTACATGAGATCTTATTCTCCTTACGATAATTTGAAAAAACAAAATTATCCTAATATGTATGTTTCTACAGGTTTGCACGATTCTCAAGTACAGTACTGGGAACCAGCGAAATGGGTGGCTAAACTAAGGGAATATAAAACAGATGAAAATGTTTTGTATTTAGATACGAACATGGATGCAGGACATGGAGGGGCTTCAGGAAGGTTTGAAGCACTAAAAGAATTAGCAAAAGAATTCAGTTTTTTACTAGATTTGGAAAAAATTAAAATCTAATTAGTTTTTTTTTGTTAAATTTGCTGCGTATCCAGGTTAAATAAAACTTAATCTTGATTAACTATTTTTTTATGAAAGAAGAAATAAATGCTTATAATAATGTTTTAGAACTGATAGGAAATACACCTCTTATCAAGATAAACAAAGTAACCGAAAATTTAGAAGGTAATTTCTATGCTAAGGTAGAAGCTTTTAATCCGGGACATTCCTCAAAAGATAGGATAGCTTTATACATTATTGAAGAAGCAGAAAAAAAAGGTATATTAACTCCTGGAGACACCATAATCGAAACTACATCTGGAAATACCGGTTTTAGTTTGGCTATGGTAAGTATCATAAAAGGATATAATTGCATATTAGCGGTAAGCTCTAAGTCATCAAGAGATAAAATAGACATGCTTCGCAGTTTAGGCGCGAAGGTTTATGTTTGTCCTGCACACGTTTCTGCAGATGATGAGCGTTCTTACTACAGCGTAGCTAAGAGATTGCACGAAGAAACAAAAGGCTCAGTTTATATCAATCAGTATTTTAACCAATTGAATATAGATGCCCATTACAATACTACCGGGCCAGAAATTTGGAAACAAACAAATGGTAAAATTACTCACCTAATTGCTTGTAGCGGAACAGGAGGGACAATTTCAGGAACAGCTAAATTCTTAAAAGAGCAAAATCCAAATATTAAAGTTCTTGGAGTAGATGCTTTTGGTTCTGTGTTGAAAAAATACCACGAAACAAGAGAATTTGATAATGACGAAATTTATCCTTATCGTATTGAAGGTTTAGGGAAAAATTTAATTCCTTCAGCAACTGATTTTGATGTTATCGACAAGTTCATGAAGGTAACAGATGAAGAAAGCGCTCATGCAGCAAGAGAAATAACCAGAAAAGAAGGATTGTTTGTAGGTTATACTTCTGGAGCTGTTTTGCAAGCCATTAGACAATATGCCGAAGAAGGAGAGTTTGACGCTAATAGTAATGTAATTGCCATATTCCCTGATCACGGTTCTCGTTATATGAGTAAAGTTTTCAGCGATGACTGGATGAATGAACAAGGTTTCTTCGATAGTATTAACGAAGAAGAAGTACAAAAAATTGAAATGATAAAATAGATTTTTCTATTTTCGATTATATAAACTCCAGAGCAATCTGGAGTTTTTTTATGTATAAGTCAGATGTTTTTTTTACCATTAAGATTAAGGACTTATTAAACTTAATAAGAGCCTTAGGTTCGTAATATATTGTAGCAACGGATTTTAATCCGTTGAAAACATATGATAATGTATGAAGAAGAAGAAGTTCCGTAGGAACGATTCATTTTTTTTTAAAATATGCCTTTTGTTATGAATTGGTTGATATAAATGAATCGTTCCTACAGAACTCTTTCCTATTCTATTTTTGTTATCAACGGAATAAACTACCTCTGGGGCTCTGCCCCGAGGTAGTTTATTACCAACTCTACCTTTAAATCGCTTTCGTATTTAAGAAAAGATTCGAGATTATAAATAAAAGCACTGGAAATCTCATTTGATGGAAGGTCTTTAATACCATATTGTTTTTTCATAAAAGTGATAAGTAATTCTTTGGAGCGTTCGTATTTTTGAAATGAAGCTTTGGAGCGTTCACCAGCATTGACCTTTTCTGATTATAAGAAATACGTGCGAAAATTGGAGATTCTCCTTTTTTGTTCGCTTTACCAGATTTGAGATAGAAGATGATTTTTAACATAACTTCTTGTTTTTAAATTAATATTCAAATTGATTTAAAAACTTTGAAAGTATTTAGTGTTTACAGGGAATTCTTCTAATTTAGTGACCCTATTTTCGCGAAAAACGGATCAATGCTAAAACCTGTGGAGCAACAAAAAACCGCAAAAATAAAATAGGGTCACTGTTCTTTGATAATATATGTGTTTTTTGACACATAGTAAAAAACGAAAAAGCCTTTAAATACTAGTATTTAAAGGCTTTTGACTTTTAAAGTTTCTTTTGAAACTTCAACTGGCGGAGAAAGAGGGACTACAATTTACCAAACTCCCAAAAACCTAAAAACCCTGTTAATATACAAAGTGTCAATAAAATCAATACTTTACAAGGTTTTTTAAAATATTATGTTTGGATAGATTGGGATTATATTGGATAGTTTTTAGTAAATGTGGGCTAAATGTGGACTAGATTTTGTATCTTTATGGAACATAAAAAGGGAAAATTATGGCTTCTATTTATCTACTTCTTCAAAGTAAAAAAAGTCCAGCAGTGATTTATGTTCGGTTACGTGATGGCAGAACTCTTGACATCAAAGCTAAAACAAATTATCATATTGATCCAGTTAACTGGGATGATGCTGAGCAACGACCTACAAAAAAAGCTATGAAATTGATTGACTTTGCGAACCTGGACACAGATTTAGCAACATTAAAAAATGACCTTCTTAAAGAATACAACAATAGTAAAGGCGTTAAGGTTGTTGATGCTTTATGGTTAAAAGATTTTGTAAATCCACCACAACAAGAAGAAAAGCATACCGATAAATTAGTAGATTATATTGATACTTTCATTGAGTTTAAAAAGAACGATGTAAAAAGTAGCACCATAACAAAATGCAATGTCATTAAACACTTATTGCAGCGTTACCAGAAACATACAAAGTCAATTTTATACATTCGTGATATTGATACTAAATTCAAAATGGATTTCGAAAAATATTGCATTAGTGTTGGTTATGCACCAAATACAACTGCTAGAAACATCCGTTTTGTTAAAACCTTTTGTAGACACGCCAAATCAAACGGAGTAGAAACCCATCATCAATTAGATAGTATCAAAGCAAAGTATTACAAAGTAGAAAGTATTTATTTATCACTTAAAGAAATTGAAAGTATTGAAAAAATTAAAAGTAAGGATTTAACTGAAGGTTTAGAAAATGCTCGTGATTGGTTATTGATAAGCTGTTATTGTGGCCAAAGAGTTTCTGACTTTTTACGTTTTGATAAATCGATGATTAGATACGAGAAAAACAAAGCTGGAGAACTAAAACCTTTAATCGAATTTACTCAGGTTAAAACCGAAAAAATAATGACAATTCCATTACATTCAAAAATAATGGAAATACTCAAAAAATACAATGGTGACTTTCCAAGAAAGATTTCAGACCAAAAATACAATGAACATATCAAAAAAGTTTGTGAAAAAGCAAAGATAAATGAACCTATTCACGGTACTTTGTTTGACCCGGAAATAAAAGAAAAAGTTGAAAAAGATTATCCAAAATGGAAATTGGTTTCTTCTCATATCGGAAGACGCTCTTTTGCATCAAATAATTACGGAATTATACCAACATCCTTTTTAATGTACATCACTGGTCATACCACAGAAGCGATGTTTTTAACCTACATAGGAAAAAGCAATAAAGATATTGCAATGGAATTAACGAACTACTTTTAATTTATAAGGATTTATTTTATATTTTCACGTTTTTTTCAAAGCACAAAATACGATATGATAAGCTGCACTTTAAATCAATACAAAGAAAGTTTTAAAACTAATTTATTGGCATTTTTGAATGAATACGAGGATAATACTAAATCTTTCTTTCTTCAAAACGAAAAAACAAAATATCAAGCTTACCAAAAAGCGTTAACTAAAATCGCTGACCAAATGAAGTTCTTTACACGCGAAGAACTGAATCAAAATCTTGTACATAGAAATATTGCATCCGATTTAAAGAAGCTTGATACAAATATTTACAATTCAATTATTACAGAACTCAATCCAATACAAGACGAAACTATATTATCGCTTTCGGCAGCAAAAAAAGACAGAATTAAAATTGATGAAACTTCACTTGAAAAACACATTAAAAGTTCGATTGTGATTTTGAAATTCATTTCGGAAGAGAACACCGAAACAAAAGAAGTTAATAAATATACTTATGACATCGGTGATGGAGAAACAGGTTTAAAATTCCAAACTAATGGACAGCTTGATAGTAATCTTGAAAAATGGCTAAATAATTATGAGGCTAATTTTGAGTATTTACACATTCCAATGATTATCGAAGAAAAAGCGGATTACGTAACAGATACTTATAAAAATTATGAACAGCGTTATTTCGAATATCAAATAGAAGTTTGTAATACGATTTTAAAGACAGTACTAAAGGATAAAATAATTTTAAATTATAAAAGACAGTTTGAAAATAATATTGTCGAATTAAGAAAACAATATCCAATGCCAAATAAAAATATCGAAACGATTAAATCAGAGATAAATAATGCTTTTTTTCGTCTTGAAAAATTTATGGATGGTAGTGTTTCTATTTATCAAAGTTTTTTGTTTAATGACGCTTTTACTTTGTTCTTTAATGAGTTAAATAAAGTAGAAAATGTAAATGCTAGAAACTTTAAATGGAGAGATGATTATCACAATTTACTTTATCATATTGATTATGCATTTGACAAAAGTGAATTTAAAAATGAAGATGCTTATCAAAACGAGGATTTTGAAAGAGATTGCAATGAAATTTGTTACATTCATTTTTATAGAGCTGCTGAATTTGGTATTGATTCCGATTTAGAAGATTACCGATTCAAAATGCCTTCTATAATAGATATTGTAGCAGAAGCAAACAGTCCTGCATTAAATCCAGCTGTTGAAAATAAATCCCAGGTTGTTACTACTACCAAAAAAACTATGAATAATTTTATTGTTTCTCACGAAAATTTAATTAGCGACCCTTTATTCCATTCAGATAATGAACATATTGTTTTAGAAAAAGAATTAAATAATAAAATCAACGACCGTTTAGACAAAAATCGCATAAATGACATTTTTTATGTTGATGACTTTGATGCTGATTTTAAAAATTGGCAAGAAAAACAAAATTTAGCAATAGGAGAGTCTTTTAGGAATTTAGTAAAACAATTAAATAAAGAAAAGACATTCTTTTTCGGTTGTTCATTCGATAATTACAAACACAATTATGAAAGTCGTCTTGAATATTTTTTAGAAGATTATTATGATGCAACAGAGGCTGATTTTATTACATCTGAAGAAGAGTTTTTAGAAAATATTTTATATGATATTCAAAACTCAGAAGGTGCTCACGACGGTTATTCGGTGTCGGGTCATTCTAATTTTAGTAAAGCTTATGATATTGTTACAAGCCTAGGATATAAACAATATTTATTTTCTCATAATAAAAAAACAGAATTCCTTAATGAACGTAAAGCTAAAATATTTTCAAAAGACTTGCCAATTGCAGAATCCATTTTTGAAGAAACGACCCTTCATTTTGACTGTCAAGAAAACGTTGATAAAGAGCAAAACAATGTATTAAAATCTACTATTGAAGATTACCTAGAGGAATTTAAAACAGAAATTAATGGAGATGGTTACACTATTTTAATCGATGCTTTGTTTGAATATTTCTCAAAAGGGATTTTTCCTGTTTTAACTTCCAAAATCAATTTTAAAAGGATTAATAAAAAACGAGTTGGTTGGTCTTTAAAACAGTTATATAGATCGGAAAAAACAAGTAATTTAGAAATAGAATATTTCCGTTTCGCACAAGAAAACATCAATATTTTTAAAGATGAAATTATAGTTGCAGAAAATTTCAACAAATCAAAATTTTATAAAGTTTTCACTACAAACCCTGCAAAATAAGGCGAACACTAAATACACCAAATACACTTTTAAATACACTACCGACCACCACATACACTTTGAATGTTTGCAGAATAATCTTAAACATTATTCAAAATGCAAACAAATGCTATTCTACTCGAAACCTTAACCGTTGAACAACTTCAACAGATTATTGGTACATCCGTAAAAAACGGTATTCTTGAATTACAAAAAGAGTTAAACTCCAAAAATGAAGATGAGGAACTTCTCACCAGAGAGGAAACTTGCAAATTCTTAAAAATCGACAGCAGCACACTTTGGGCTTGGACAAACAAAGGCAAAGTTCTTGCTCACGGCATTGGTGCGCGTCGTTACTACAAAAGAAGCGAATTATTAGAATGTCTAACCTTATTAAAAAAGTAAGCTATGGAATTCTACGAAAACACTGAAAAAACACTTTCCAAAATAGAAAGGAATGTTGTTGAAATGTCAGCAAAAATGAAACTGGGTTATAAACTGGATCCGGATAATATTTTTTTCGACAGTCAAGAGTTTATGCAGCTAATGAACATTAGCAAAAGAACGGCTCAACAATGGCGAGATAGTAAAACTATTGGTTTTTCTCAAGTGGGTAATAAGATTTATTACAAGCTTAAAGACATACTAAAATTATTGGAAGAAAACTACAGTCCTAAAAGAGAACAATAATGGTAAATATAACTAAAGAGGAAATATTAGCTAAAATAACCAGTTATGATGTTCTTAATCACTACTTGTTACCATACCACAAAGAAAGCAATTTGTTAGCTGCCAGAAACATAAGTAATCCGTTTTTAGTAGAAAAGCAGGAAACACCATCATTCAATATTTTTCCAACAATGGGTTCGGGGGAATGGAGATACAAAGATTTTTCAACTGGTGATGATGGAAGTTGTTTTGATTTAGTAATGAAACTTTTTAACCTTTCATTTTCCGAAGTACTAGAAAAAATAAATTCTGATTTTACTTTAATGCTTGATTCAGGACAAAAGCCAATACAATCTAACAGACATTTATCACAAGTAACACCAAAGTATGAAGTAAAACGAAAACAATTTAGTGAAGCAGAAAAAGGATTTTGGTTGAAGTTTGGTATTGACGAACAAACATTAAAAAGGTTCAATGTTTCTAGTTTAGATGAATTCAGCACAACGAGTAAAATTGGAAATCCATACACAACGAAGAGCGGTTCAGATAAATTTATCTTTGCTTATGAAAATGAGAACTGGATAAAATTATACAAACCATTAGATGAGAAAAAGTATAAATTCCAATATCTAGGAACAAAAGAGCCAGATTATATTTTTGGTTGGAAACAACTTCCTGAAAAAGACGAAATCCTTATTATCACAGGAGGCGAAAAAGATGTAATGGCTTTATCCGCAAAAGGATTCAATGCAATAACGCTGAACAGCGAAACAGCAAACTTGGACAAAAGTGTTGTAGATAAATTAAAAGTTCGTTTCAATCAAATTATTATATTGTATGATAATGACGATACAGGACTAAAACAATCTAATATTTTGGCTGTAACTCACGGCTTGAATCGATTGGTTTTACCAACAATGACAAATAATGCTAAAGATATTTCGGATTTTTTCGCCAATGGAGAAACTCTAGAAAATTTAAAAGTATTGCTTTCAGCTGCGCTTCAAACTCCAGCACCAGAAGAACTAAATCCTGATAAAGTAGTTTTCAATGCGGTCGAACTAATGGCAATGGGTAATATTGAACCAAAATATCTAATGCAACCCATATTTCCACAAAAAGGAACGGCAGTTTTAGCAGGAAAACCCGATACTGGGAAAAGTCAATTTGCAAGGCAATTATGTATTCAAGTCGCACTAGGAGAGAAAACCTTTCTTGATTTTGAGCTTAATCCCGTGCATAATCGCTCTGTTTATGTAGCTACTGAAGATAACCAAGAAGCAACAACTTTTCTAGTAAGTAAACAATTCAAAGGATTAGGGAAAGAAGCAGTTGAAAATCTCCGTTTCATTTTTGCCGATACAATGGACCAAGAAGAAATTCTCAAAAAGTTAGATGAGGAATTAAAACTTTGCCCTGCGGATTTAGTTGTAGTTGATAGTTTTGGAGATATTTTTAAGGGTGGTGATAGTAACAATAATATGGCAATGAGAAACACGGTAAAGCTATTTGATAAAATTGCAAAAGAACACAATTGTTTAATCCTGTTTGTACATCATATCAATAAAGCAGCTTACAGACAAGCTCCGGGACAAGAGCACATTCAAGGAGGTGCTGGATTGGTTCAAAAAGTTCGTTTAGCAATCCAACTTTCGGAAGCTGATGGAAACAAACGCTATTTTACTGTAGTTAAAGGGAATTACTGCCCAAAAGAGTACAAACAAAATACATTAGAATTATCATTTTCAGAAGAAACTTTTTTATTTACAAATACTGGAATTATGATACCAACTTCTGAATTAGGAACACAACCAGATAACATCAAGAGAGAAGAAAAATTGGATGAATTAGAAAGCCTTTCAACTCAAATATTTGAAAGTAAAATCCTTTCATATAGTGAGTTTGTTAAGCGATTTTGTGAAATTACAACTAAGAGTATTCCAACAGCAAAAAGAGCGCATACAAATCTTTTAAAGCTAGATATGATAGTAAAAGTAAACGGAGCATATCGATTAACAAACTATAATTTAGATTGTGCTGAAAATGACGAGGATAAAGATGATATTGCATTTTAGTATCAGGTATCACGAGTATTATTTACCTAAGGGATTTGATACTGATGATACTTGATACTATTATAATAATTGTATATTTGCTCGACTTATTAAGTATTTAGGATGTATAAAAGTAATTTACCAAGTAGTTGCCCGCCAAGTAATGTTGAACAAAACGACATTATACTTTATAGGCTTATAGTAGTTGGTGATATAGTTGAAAGCTTTAAAAATCACATAGAAATATTTCCTGAAAATGATTCTTTTAAAACTATATGTAAGGCTTATGGTTTGTCTTTTTTTGACAATCTAGCTCAAGTTGAAAAATTGCTAGAGAAAGAAAATAATCAGGACAAATCAATTGCTAAAGTTACAATTAAAAAAGATTTTGGTGTAATTGATAAAAAGCCAAGTAAGAATGGACATTATACTTTGTGGTTGTTTGATAATTTCAACCCAAATGAAGTTATTTATGAATTAGTTAGTTAAAATGGAAAAAATGAAACAAAATATGGTAAATGTTCCCCCTGCTCTTATTAAGGGTTTAAGGTCATATTTACTATTAGAATTTTATGATTATCCATATTTAACGGTTGATATTAGCAACAGTGGTTCATTATTTCTTAACTATTATTTATCAGGTAAGACAGAAGATTTTTCGCATATTATTACAGAGATTAGTTCTGAAAGACTTGACCTGCTATTAAGTGGTGAAATTGATTTAAAATATTCTTTTGAAAACACAGAAAATAAAATTGTTTATTTAGCAAATTTTAATTCAAAAGGAGAAGTTTTTAACTTAAATATGTTAGATTTTTTGATTTTCAAAGAATACAATCCAATTCCATTAAATTATGAATTAGATTTTGAGATTGAAGAAAAGCATAAAGAAGTTGATCTAAAAATTAAGTCGGTTCAAAGAGAAAAGATTTTGGTAGATGTATATCTTCAAGCTAATAGTTTAAAGTCAAGCCTTAAATATTGGGCTTTAAAAAACTTTTTAATGCCTTTTTCTGAATTAGTTAGAACGTCTTTATTAAATAATTCAAATCAATATACAACTCATAATTTAGATAGGACCATAAATTTAGGATACAATAACCTTGAACTTGCTTCACTTTCTACCACATTAGAAATGAATTTTAATTCTGACTTGTTTGGTAATTCCCAAGATTTAGAAAACTTAATTCATTTATTTAGGGTTTTTAATTCAACAGACGAAAAAGAGGTTATCGAAAGTTTTGATAATTTTTCCAATAAAAAAATAATATCAGAATATTTAAAAATATTAAATGTAATTATTAAAAACGATGCTTGTTTAAAATCTAAAATTGCAGCTCCAAACGATTATTTTTCTGAAATGTTTATCTCTAAAAAAGAGGCGCAAAAAATAAAGCAAATTATTAATGAAAAAATACCTGTTATTGAAGATGTTGAAGAAATTCAAGGATATTTACTTGAATTAAGTTTTGACAAAGCAAATCCTACTTTTATTATGAATGCATCTTTGGAAGATTTTAAATATAAAGGAAAGATTAACAACGATTTGGTTCAAAAAATTAGTGAAAAAGAATTTACATTTATTTCAAAGGAATATATTTTTAAAATACACACTCTATATGTTCCTGAGACTTCAAAATCAATAGAGCAAACAACTAGAACTTTGATTGATATTATTGACTTAAATCATACAAGTTAATTAACTTTAGTATCAAGTATCACAAGTATCATTTGCCTAGGGTTTTGATACCAATGATACTGATACCATATACAAATCGAAAAGATTGTATATATTTCATCGCTTTGATTAATTGTTAAGTAAACTTATTTTATATTTACACTTTATAGATTTTTTGAAGCATTTAGCAGAAATCGAATCTATATTTCTATAATATTGAAATAAGACAAATGAGTTTTACTGCTTTCCACGCTAAATATTTTGCTTACGAATTAACAAGACAACGACCTTCCAACGATCTTGGAAAACTAACCTCTTCATTACAAGATGCTCAAGTAGATTTGAATCCACATCAAGTTGAAGCGGCTTTGTTTGCTTTCCAGTCTCCGTTATCACAAGGGGCTATTTTAGCAGATGAAGTTGGTTTGGGTAAAACAATTGAAGCCGGAATAATTTTATCTCAACAATGGGCAGAACGTAAAAGAAAACTATTGATTATTGCACCTTCAAATTTGCGTAAACAATGGAACCAGGAATTAGCAGATAAATTCTTTTTACCTTCAGTAATTTTAGAAACTAAATCCTTTAATGTGCATTTAAAAGCAGGTAATTTAAATCCATTTAATCAGAATGATAATATAGTTATTTGTTCGTATCACTTTGCTAAAAACAAAGCAATTTATATTGAGCAAACGCAATGGGATATTGTTATTATTGATGAAGCACACCGATTAAGAAACGTTTATAAAGCATCTAATAAAATTGGAAATGTAATAAAAGATGCAATTCAGAAAAGAAAGAAAGTTTTATTAACCGCAACACCATTACAAAATTCAATTCTTGAATTATATGGTTTAGTGAGTATTATTGATGATTTTATTTTCGGGGATTTAAAAAGCTTTAAAAGTCAATACAGCAGGCAACTCGACGAAGGTAATTATGATGAATTAAAAAGTCGTTTATTACCAATTTGCCACAGAACTTTAAGAAGACAAGTTTTAGAATATATCAACTATACTGAAAGAAGAGCATTTTGCGAAGAGTTTTCTCCATCAGATGAAGAACACCAATTGTATGAATGGGTTTCCGAATATTTACAGCGTCCAAAGCTTTTTGCTTTGCCGAATAGTCAACGTCAATTAATGACATTGATTTTGAGAAAATTATTAGCATCTTCAACGTATGCTATTTATGGAACATTAGATGCTTTAGTAAAAAAATTGGAGAAAATAATTCGTAAAAACGATACGGATCTATTAATTGAATTAGAACAAGATTTTGAAACACTTGAAGAAATTAGTGATGAATGGGCTGAAGATGAAGCTGATGTAATTATCGAAATTGATTATACTTCAGAAGACATTGAAGCCATTAACGTTGAAATTGAAGATTTAAAAAAGTTTAGAGATTTAGCTCAAAAAATTAGAACTAATTCTAAAGCAGAAAGATTGGTAATTGCTTTGGAAAAAGCATTCGTTGAAATTGAAAAATTAGGAGCTAATCAAAAAGCATTAATCTTTACAGAAAGCAGAAGAACACAAGAATTTATATATAATTTATTAGAAGCAAGAGGTTACAAAAATAAAATTGTACAATTCAATGGTACTAATACCGATGCAAAATCTAAAGAAATATACAAAGACTGGTTAGAAGAGCATAAAGGAACTGATAAAATTACGGGTTCGCCAACTGCTGATAAAAGAGCAGCTTTAGTAGATTATTTTAAGGAAGAAGCTACTATTATGATTGCAACCGAAGCAGCTGCCGAAGGGATCAATTTACAATTTTGTTCTCTTATTGTAAATTTTGATATGCCTTGGAATCCACAAAGAATTGAACAAAGAATTGGTCGTTGTCATCGTTACGGACAAAAACACGATGTAGTTGTAGTTAATTTTTTGAATATTAAAAATGCTGCCGACCAAAGAGTTTATGAATTATTAGACCAAAAATTTCAATTATTTGATGGCGTTTTCGGTTCAAGCGATGAAGTATTAGGAGCTATTGGTAACGGTGTAGATTTTGAAAAAAGAATTGCTCAAATCTATAATGATTGTAGAACAGTAGAAGAAATCAAGAATGCGTTTGATAGTCTTCAAGATGAATTGCGCCCAGAAATATCAGAAAAAATCCAAACTGTTAGAACTACATTATTAGAACATTTTGATGATGAAGTAAGAGAAAAGTTAAAAAGTAATTTGCTTGAAACAAAACAACATTTAAGCACTTTTGAAGATAAACTTTGGAAAACAACTCAATATTTTTTGAATGATTATGCTGAATTTTCAGAAGATTATTCTTTTAAATTAATAAAAAATCCATTTCCAAAAGAGAATATTCATAGTGGTCCATATATGATTTTGAAACCTAAAGAAGGACAAAAAAAATCAGATATAGTTGTTCCAGATGATACAAATGTTTACAGGATTGGACATAAACTAGCACAACGAATTTTAAACGCTTGCAAAGAAAATCCAACTCCAGTCAAAGAAATAGTTTTTGATTATAACGGAACACAAGGAAAAATATCAACACTTAATGAATATATAGGTAAATCAGGTTGGTTTCAATTACAGCATCTTGGAGTAAATTCATTTGAGCAAGAAGATTATTTATTAATGGCTTGTTATACAGACGATGGAGAAACAATACACAGCGAAATTGCACAACGATTTTTCTCTTTAAATGCAGTTGAAAATGGCGTTATTGAATTAGCATCTGAAACAACAACTACTTTCAAAGATTTGATTGATAAAGAACGTCAAGAGATAATATCAGAAAACGCCAATAGAAATAGAGATTTTTTTGATGTTGAAATGGATAAATTAGACCAATGGGCGGATGATATGAAAATTAGCCTTGAAAAGGAGATTAGAGACCTTGATGCTGAAATTAAACTTCGCAAAGCCGAAGCAAAAAAAATGCTAAATTTGGAAGCCAAAGTAAAATCACAAAGGCAAATCAAAGAATTAGAAAAAAAGCGAAGCGAAAAACGACAAACCTTATTTGCAGCTCAAGACGATATTGACGATAAAAAGGAAACTTTATTGACCGATATTGAAAAACGCTTAAACCAAAAAATTGAGCAAAAAGAACTATTTACCCTTAAATGGAAGATGATTTAAGATGAGACAAAACATAAATATATATTGCGACGAAAGTTGCCATTTAGTAAGCGAAGAGCAAAGCGCAATGGCTTTGGGCGCAGTTTATTGTTCTCTTTCTAAAAAGCAAGAAATATTCGAAAGATTAAGAGAATTAAAAATAAAACACAATCTTGTTCCTAGAAAAAAGAAATCAGACAAAGAAAACAGGGCATATTATGAATTGAAATGGAATAAAGTTTCTAATTCAAAAATTGATTATTTTAAAGACGTTATTAACTATTTTTTTGATGATGATGATATAAAATTTAGAGTTCTCGTAGTGCCTGATAAATCTAAACTTGATTATAAAAAATACAATCACACACACGATACTTTTTATTATAAAATGTATTTTAATATGCTGAAAGTCATTCTAAATCCCGATTTTTCGCATACTATATACATTGATATAAAGGACACCAAAAGCAGCGAAAAAGTACATAAACTCGAAAAGGTGTTGCGAAACGATAAATATGATTATGCCAAAGAAATCATCAAGAAAGTGCAACAAGTACGCTCACACGAAGTCGAACTTATTGAACTCGCCGATTTATTAACTGGTGCAGTATCTTACATAAACCGCGGTTTAACAACCAGTAAAGCAAAAAACGAATTAATTGAACTTATTAAACGAAAAACGAGATACTCGCTTGTTAAATCAACTTTGGTAAAAGAAGAAAAATTTAATATTTTTATTTGGAATCCAGACATAAATTCTAATTTATTATAATGGAAAATACACAACAATTAATTTTCCCAGAACTAATAGAAGCGAATGAATTTGGAGGTAATTTTCAAAATTATTTCAAAGCAGTTTACGCTATTTTTGAAAACGATTTTATAAAATCACAACCCAAATACGAAGGTTTAAAAGTATCTGCTCAAAAACATCCAGAAGTCGATGGTATTCATCGTACTTTTTATCATATTACCCACGAAGGAGAAGACGAAGCCGAGCGAACACCGGATTACAGGAGAATGGAACGCATACGATTTCCTAAATTTTTCATCACAAATTATGAACATTCCGAAATACTGATTTGGGAAAACACAAGAGGTAGAGATACTCGTGTTTTACTATTTAATTATGTAGAAGGTTATATCGTAATCCTTACAAAAAGAGAGGGATATTATTTGTTTTGGACTGCCTATTTGGTACAGCAAGAACATAGAAAAAACAAATTATTAAAAGAATACGAAACTTATATAAAAGCCAAAACCGCTCAGCGGAACTAAACGGTTTCTATACTCCTTCAACGCTTATGACTAATTAAAGAATGGTTGCTGAGCTGTTGCAAATGTATAAAACAATTTTCAATATCAAATAGATAATAACAATATTTTACAATATGTCCAAAAATAAACTTCAAAAACTAGAATTAACTTGGATTGGCAAAGGCGACGAACCCAAGCTAGAACCACGTATTCTGATTGAAAACCCTGAATACAGTTACGGAGATTCTAATACCGAAAATATATTAATTCACGGGGATAACCTATTAGCCTTAAAAGCCCTAGAACAAGACTTTGCTGGTAAAATAAAGTGTGTTTACATTGACCCTCCATTTAATACGGGTGCTGCATTTGACCATTATGATGATGGTGTTGAGCATTCATTATGGTTGGATTTAATGTATAGGAGAATAACGATTTTACATAATTTACTATCAAAAGATGGCTCGATTTTTATTCATTTAGATGATAATGAACTTGATTATTGTAAGATATTATTAGATGATGTTTTTGGCAGAAGTAACTTCATTAACAGAATAACGATTGATGCAAGGTCTCCATCGGCATTTAGCACGGTAAACCCTGGGGTATTTAAATCTTCAGAATATATATTATGGTTTGCAAAAGATAAATTTAGTTGGGAAAGTCGAAGTATGCGAATACCTTCGAATAGAGATGCAGCTTATAGTAAATTCATTGAAAATAAAGATAAAGATGAGAAAGAATGGGTAATAACTTCATTGAAAAAATCTTTCCTTGAAAGCTTGAATAAGGACAAAATTGAAAATATTAAGGGATTTATTAAAATTTTATTTGAAACAATTGAAGTAAATAATTCGACAGATATTTTTACGTTCTTAAAAGAAAAATTCCCATATGATCAATTAGTTGATTTAAAAAAATTAGCTAATTATTTAAAAACAAAAATTAAGACAGAAACTAATTTTGATGATTTTTTTGATAAAGTTTATCCATACTTATTAGAAAAAACAAGTTATAATTTTAAAGATACAGATATTGATAAATATGTTTTTGAGAATTCAGGAAATGTATTTAGAGATACAGAAATTAGCGATACTGGAGCTGGTAAAGAAACAGTAGAGCTTAAGTATATTTCTATCCAAAATCCTGATAAAATATTTAAGCAGAGCCGAACTAATGGCTTGGATGATATTTATATTTTAAATGGAAAACAATTGTCATTTTACTCAAAAAACGTTCACAATGTTGACGGTGTTTTAACTTCTACAAAATTGCTTACTAATATTTGGGATGATATTTCGTGGGAAGGAATAGCTAATGAAGGAGGTGTTACATTTAAGAAAGGAAAAAAACCTGAAAAATTAATTCAGCGTTGTTTTGAATTGACTACAAATGAGAATGATTATATTTTAGATAGTTTTCTTGGTTCTGGGACAACTGTTTCAGTAGCACAAAAAATGAAACGAAGATATATTGGTATTGAACTAGGTGAACAAGCTTTTACACATTGTTTTAAAAGACTTAAATCAGTTGTTACAGGTCAAGATCAGACAGGTATTTCAAAATCTTTAAAATGGCAAGGCGGAGGTGGTTTCAAATTTTATAAAGTAGCACCAAGTTTATTAAAACAAGATAAATTTGGCAATTGGGTAATCAGTCAGGAATATAATGCCGATATGTTAGCTGCTGCGATGGCAAAACAAGAAGGATTTATTTATTTGCCAAACGACACAAAGTTCTGGAAACAAGGCAATTCCTCCGAGAATGATTTTATTTTTACAACAACACAATTTCTAACGGTTGAAACTTTAGACAGCATTCACGATGATATGCAAGAAGGAGAGAGTATCTTGATTTGCTGTAAAGCATTTCAAAAAGAGTGCAAAAGCAAATACCCTAATATTACGCTTAAAAAAATACCACAAATGCTACTAGACCGTTGCGAGTTTGGCAAAGACGATTATAGTCTTAATATTGTCAATCTACCGACAGACGAAGCAGCTAATTTGGACAGTGAGGAAGAAAATGTAATTGATAATGATAGTGTTCAGGAAATAAGAGACAACAAAGAAACAGTTAATCAAGGTACATTATTCGAATAGTTTATGAACACAATAGCCAATAACATAAAATTACGCCTTTCGCTTCGCGAACCGCTTAAGGAAGCTTTAGATATTGTTGCCAAATTATCAAATGATTTAACTTTAGATAAAGTTCCGAATAATCAAGAGGAAGCTTTGGAGTTTCTAAAAAGCGAATTAGATAAAGTAAAAAACAGTTTTACCACTTGTACTAACTTTCAAAGAGATTTTCCATCTATTGCGTTTTCTATTGCTACAGGAGTTGGTAAAACACGTTTAATGGGTGCTTGTATTGCGTATTTGTATTTACAGAAAGGCATTAAAAACTTTTTTATTCTGGCTCCAAACTTAACCATTTACGATAAGTTAATAGAGGATTTCGGAAATCCTGCTTATCATAAATATGTGTTCAATGGTATTTCAGAATTTGTACATAACAGACCAGTAATCATTACGGGAGATAATTACAACCAACAAGGAAACCTTTTCAAAGAAGGAGAAATAAGAATAAACATTTTCAATATCTCTAAATTCAATTCTGATAACAAAGGCCAAAAGAAAGATGGAATTGCTTTAGCACCAAAAATCAAAAGACTATCTGAATATTTAGGACAATCCTATTGGGAATATCTATCAGGAATACAAGATTTGGTTATTCTTATGGACGAAGCACACCGTTATCACGCAGATGCTTCTAAAAATGCTATCAATGAATTAAAACCAATTTTAGGGTTGGAATTGACAGCAACACCTTTCGACGAAAAACAAAAGCCTTTTCAAAACGTTGTTTATGAATACTCATTAGCTCAAGCTTTAGCAGAAGGGAAATATGTTAAAAATCCAGCAATAGCAACAAGAAAGAATTTTAAACGGGGTGATTTATCTGAAAAGGAAATAGAAATAATTAAGCTTGAAGATGCAATTAGCGTTCATCAAGACACTAAAACAGAATTGGAAATCTATTCTAAAAATAACGGAGTAAAATTAGTAAAACCTTTTATTCTGGTAGTTTGTAAAGACATTAGTCACGCAAGAGAAGTCTATGATTTAATCAGTTCTAGTGATTTTTATGAAGGAGAATACAAAGGTAAAGTATTGCAAATCGACAGCTCAACAAAAAAAGAAGAAGAAATTGAAAAACAATTTCTGTCTTTAGAAAGTCCAGACAACGATATAGAAATTGTAATCCACGTAAATATGCTAAAAGAAGGTTGGGATGTTACCAATCTTTATACTATCGTTCCGCTTCGTGCAGCTAATGCCGCCATTTTAATTGAACAAACAATTGGTCGTGGACTTCGTTTGCCTTACGATGGTAAAAGAACCGGAGTGGATAGTATAGATAAACTTACCGTTATAGCTCACGATAATTTTGAAGCTGTTTTGTCTGCGGCTAAAGACCCAAATTCAGTATTGAATAAAATGAGTTTCATAGAAATTCCAGAAGAAGATTTAGGAACAAAAACCGAAGTAGTTACATCAAAACCCGTTATAGAACAAAAACTAGAAAACGAACAAGTTGAGGTTAACAAAATTGAGAACAAAGTAAACCAACAAAAAGCACAAAATACGCTTGATGCTAAAAAAGCAATTATAAATTCTTTGCCAGATTTCAATACATTGCCCGAAGTTCGTAGAGTAGAGGATTTAAACAAAGAGGAAGTAAAAAGAAAAGTAATTCGCCAAATCGAAAAGAAATTAAACGAAGGACAAGGAAATCTATTTACTGCCGATATTCTTAAAGAAGCAGAAGAAACATACGAGAAAATTGTGGCTTCTTATAAAGAGAATATAATCGAAATCCCGCGAATGGATTTAGTGTTGGGAGAAGTAACGGCTACTTTTAATTCCTTTGATTTAGACACAACCAATTTTAATTACCAAGCCCTGGAACAAGAGATTATCAGGATGGGTTTAATGGATAAATCAATAGAAACACTTAAAGCAAAATCAAGTGGATCATATGGCAATCCAGTAAAAATGATTATTGCTGAATTAATTGATTATCCAGAAATCGATTATGATGATAATGCCGATTTATTATATCATTTAGCAACCCAAGCTTACAATAACATAGAAGAAAACATTGATGAAAAAGAGAATGTTTTACAGGCAATATTCCAATTCAAATCGGCTATAGCAGATAAGATATATTTGCAAATGAAAGCAAACTTCTCTCTTTCTACTCCTGATTATGTTGCGCCACGAGTATATCCATTTACCAAAATAGAACAATGGAATTTCTCCGCTTTAATAAAGGCAGGATATAAAGATTATAGAGATATAGTTACTCCAACTGTAATGGTTCCTAAGTACGTTTTTAGAGGTTTTGAGAAAGCCTGTCATTTCGAATACAAATTTGATAGTAAGACAGAACAAGACTTGGCTTTTGTACTAGAAAACGATAAGAAAGTTTTAAAATGGTTGCGTCCAGCATCCAATCAATTCCGTATTTATTGGGATAATAATTCCAAAAGATATGAGCCGGATTTTATTATTGAAACCGAAGACGTAATCTATATGGTTGAACCAAAATCATCTGCAAATATGAATGATGCAGATGTTTTAGCCAAAAAAGAAGCAGCTATTAAATATTGTAAATATGCAACAGAATTTACTTCTCAAAACAATGGTAAACCTTGGAAATATTTATTAGTGCCGCACAATGAGATATCAAGAACAATCAATTTTGATTTGTTGATTGCAAGGTTTAGTTAGGGATGATTATGAAAGCCAATAAATATAAATAATTATGACAGCAATAGTAGGTATTTTAAATAAGCAAGCAGTAGCAATGGCAGCCGATAGTGCTGTAACTATTGGAGGTTCTAATGGTAAAAAAATATTTAATAAAGCAAACAAGGTATTTGCATTGTCTAAATGCCATCCTGTGGGTATAATGATTTATAATGCGGCATCTTTTATGGGTACGCCTTGGGAAACAATTATAAAAGTTTATAGAAAGCAATTAAAAGACAAATCCTTTAATACCCTTAATGAATATCAAGTTGATTTCCTTGCGTTTTTAAAGTCTAAAAAATATTATACTGATGATACTATACAAAGTGATTTTTTAAAGCATTTCACTTTGGATATTATAAATTCAATTATTAATGATGCTGTAGCAATAGATGATAGTATTACATCCAATCCTTCTCCTGAAAACAGAATTATTTTTTTACAAAACCTTGAAATTAAAGTTGATAATTTGATAAGTATCTGGAGTGTTTCAACTAATTTTTGTCCAGAATTTGAAGATTATACTTTTGAAAATTTTGACGTATATTCTAATGATATTTTTAATGAAATAAATGAAAATAGATTTATTCAAAATGAGATTATTGTTTCAAATGAATTATTTTTAAAAATTAAGAAAACAGTTTTTTATCTATTAAGAGCAAAAGAAAATTTCAACAGTTTTACAGGTTTAATATTTACTGGTTTTGGTGAAGATGAGATTTATCCAAGTTTAATTCCTGTATTTATTTCGATGGTAGTTGATAATAGATTACATTATTTTATTGATGATAATCAAGTTGCTAAAATATCTAATGAAAATTCAGGTTCTATAAAACCATTTGCTCAAACTGATGTTATAGATACAATACTAACAGGGATAGATCCTTCGCTAAACAAAATTTATTTGAATAATTTTGAAGAACTTTTGAAAAAATACAACCAAACTATATTGGCCGCTATAGGTGATACTAATCCTCTTCTTACTGAACAAATTAGTAATCTCAATATTAATGCTATTGTAGGTGAATTTAATAGTTTGAACCAGCAAATAAAAAGAGAGAATTATATAGTTCCTTTAATGGATGCCGTTAGTAATCTTGATAAAGAGGATTTAGCAGAAATGGCAGAAAGTTTAATATACTTGACTTATTTAAAAAGAAGAATTACCTTTGCAGAAGAAAGTGTTGGTGGTCCTGTAGATGTTGCTATAATTTCTAAAGGAGATGGATTTGTTTGGATTAAAAGAAAACACTATTTTAGTCCAGAATTAAATAAACATTTTTTTGATAACTATTTTAAATAATCTTTTATGAGTTTACTGACTTTTAATAATGATCTTGCGAATACTTTAGAAGTAAACAAAGACGTTCTTTCAGTATTCAGACAAAGTAATGATAAAAAAATTACAATACGACAAGGTATGTCCATAAGCGAAATATCAGAGGTTGTTTCGGAAAAAATCATAAATGTCGTAAAAGAACAATTTGAGATCACTAAAGAAGATTTTGAAACAAAAACAGTTAAGAAATAAATTAGTTATAAGAATTAATCGAATATTTATACATTATTTCTAAAAGGTTTTCAAAACAACATTTGCGTTAAAAACAACACGGGCAATCAAGCGGTCTCTCTTCGGTCGTTCCCTTTGTTCCGTTCGGCTGTTCCAGTCGGTCAACCTTATATTTTCATAAGAGCATTATCGGTTAATAAGCAATTTAGTAATTCTATTCAATAGTTAGGTTTCCCTCCGTTCCACAGGCACTTCACAGCACAAAAAAAACAGCAGCTTGAAAATAAGCAGCTATTTTTTTTGCGCTGTTTCGTTCCTCATCTTCACACGGTCTCTACCCTACGTTCGGTCGGGCTTATGCATCCACAATACCGCTTCATTCCGTTTCGCTCCGTAAACTACGCTACACTACATTCCAGCAGTATTATGTCTGCCGCCCTCAGTTTTTTCAGCGGTTGCTCCTTCGCACAGCCATCGGGGTTGGCTCCGTTAGCACTTTGCCCTAAATCAAGGAACGCCTACGGCTGACTTTTATTTTTTCCCCGCCGTTACACGCTCGCAGTACTTCTCTCCACTTCGCAAAAGCTACGTTCCGTTCCCGTCCTGCGGTGGCTGTTCGATTGCCGCAACACCGCCACTGCGCTCCTCGAAAAAACAATAATTTCCGCTATCGCTTCAATCATTATTTTTCTGCGGTGCTTGGGGGTGTTTGATTGCCGATTCCAAAAGAAGCATCCCAGAAGACCACACAAGAAACATCCTGCTACAAAAAAAAATAAATAAAAAGAAAGTAAAGGTAAGTTCCGGTTTCAAAAAGTAAAGTTCAAGCCCTACGGGTTTTTGAAAAAATCTCCACCCTTACATTTCCAATTCAACATTTGATTATACGATGACGATTTCATTCCATAAGAACAGTTGGGTAGTATTTTTTCAAAAAAACTTGACTTCTTTTGAAACCTCCACTGATACGACGACTTTCTTTTTTTTCTTTTTTTCTTTTAAAAATGATATGGTGCGGAGCGTAGCGATAGCATCATTTTAAATCCGAAACTATGCCAAATTTTATCGTCAAAACTCACAGAAAGGATGTTGTTTACTCAGGAAATCAAATTTACATTCTCAATAAAGGATTAAATAGTGGAAAGCCACAGAAAGAGCCTTTTACAAATAGTTTTGTTGTAATTTTTCAAAACGAAGAAGATGCCGAAACGGTTTATTGGTTAGCATATAGCCTTTGGAAAGCTAAATTCTGGCATCAGTCACTTTGTGGTTCCGTAATTCCATTTTTGCGTCTTCCAGAATTCAAGAAAAACTTTAATCCAAAGGTTTCTGAAATGATTTTGGATTTTGAGCTACATCAAAAACAAATAAACACATTGAGACTATTAGAACAAAAGGAGCAACATTTTCAAAAAAACTTGACTTTAATAAATGAATTGAGAAGAGCCATTTTACATAGTTACTATAAAATATAGCAAAATAGCTAGTTTAACCTTTATTCCGTAGTTATTTGCGCTATTTCTCACATATAAGCCCCCATTATAGATAAATTGATGCAAATAAAAAAAGCCCTCTCAAGTGAAAGGGCGTAATTTGCAGTCTTGCAAAACTGATGGTTTTTTAGAAAGTCTCTTGGATTTTTAAAGCATTACCAGCATTGAATAAGTAATAATTGGAACCTACCATTTGATAAAACTCTATTCCAATACTGCCCAAAACAGCAACATTGATTGTCATTGTTGGCGCACCTGGTAAGGCAGCAGTAACATCGATTGGTGAGGTTACGATATCTACCGGGGTATAATCCGAATAGGCAATGTTTGACATTTCATTTAAAACAGGCTCAGCAGGTTCGTAAGCTCCAGTAGTAGGATTATAAACAGTATCTGAAACAACAGATAAAGCGTTGATAATTCTAAAGTGTGTTGCGCCTGATGGAATGTTTAAAAAATTAAGAGGATTAAACTCTGGTATGCTTAATGTACTCTCGTTTCTGTCAACCGTAGCAGTTAATGTAAATGGAGCTCTAAAAACACCATTAAAAGAAATGTTACGATTAAAATCTAAACCTTTTAAATATTGTGGTTGTTGTGAAACCAAAACAGCTCTTTGCCCTCTCGCTTCTGAACCATCTTCAATATTGATTTTCTTCATTATGGCAGTTAGTCTTCCTGTTAGTTGACTATCGGACATTTGTTTCATCAATGCCGACAAACCAACTCGTAATGATTTACCCGCATTTGCACAAGCAGCAAATTCACTCATATTTTCACGAGTACGAATAAAACCAGGATCGTTTTTTATTTGTTCGGCAGATGGCCCACCTTTTAAACCTGCAAAATAACCTTCGTTACCTTTGATTTTGAAGTGACGAACTTCACCTAACGTCCCGACATATTTAATATGTCCTTTCTGTCTTGCCATAATGGTTTTATTTTTAAAATTATTTATTAAATTTACACTGTAATATATTAACATTCAATTACTTAATAAGAGTAATTTAAAGCATTTTAACGCTAATGAACTTATGACAAGAAATATTATTCTGAAAGTGAAGAAATTCGTAGATGGAGACGGGCTTATTGCCGAAGATTATCTAACAAAAAGACAATTTGAAATTAGATTATATGGCATTGATGCACCAGAAATGAATTATTGCAACAAAATTAAAAAGGATGAAAAAGAACTACATATTCCAGCAGCATTTTTAATTAAGCTTGGTTATATGTCATTTGAATTTTTAAAAAGTACTGTTTCAATAGGTGATAAATGTACATTGATTCAAGAAGAAAATAATCTTCAAGACAAATATGGGAGAAGTCTTGGTTATCTTATTCTAAATGACGGCAGAGTTTTAAACGAAATTATGATAAAAGAGGGGTATGCAAAGCCGTATAGCGATGTTTTTTGTGAAATGCTTCCAATGTATCAAGAATGGAATTTACAAGCTAAAATCGAATTAAAAGGATTATATTCTATTGTAAATAAGTTTTAATGTAGTATAGTAGGATTGTGGGCTAGATGTGGGCTATGAGTAGAAACAAAAAACCCTAACTCACTGATTAACAGTTGTTAGGGTTTTATACTGGCGGAGAAAGAGGGATTCGAACCCCCGGACCTGTTACAGTCAACAGTTTTCAAGACTGCCGCATTCGACCGCTCTGCCATTTCTCCAGTATGTCGCTTTCATTATCTGATTGCGAGTGCAAATATAAGAGGTTTTTTCGTTTAAATCCAAACTATTTCGAAAAAAAAATCAGCTATTTTTTGATAGCTGATTTAATGTTTTTATTATGTGGTAGTTAGCCTTTAATTATTTTTTCAATTTATTTGAAATAGGAATTAATAGTTCACATATTCGGTTATTTCCAGACCATAACCAATCATTCCTACACGTTTGGTTTGAGCAGTATTTGATACCAATCTTATTTTTGAAATATCAATATCATGTAATATTTGGGCCCCAATTCCGTAATCTTTGATATCAATAACAACTTTAGGAGCTTTCATTGTTCCTCCGGCTTGTAGTGTTTTCAATTCGGTTATACGGTTAAGTAAGTTTACAGCTGACATATCCTGATTGATGAATATAACTGCTCCACGACCGTTTTCGTTGATTATTTTAAACATATCGTCTAATTGTTGGTCAACGTTATTGGTTAAAGTGCCTAACAAATCGTTATTTACCTGTGAAGAGTGAATCCTTGTTAAAATAGGCTCTCCTGTATTCCAGGTTCCTTTTGTTAAAGCAATATGAATTTGTTTGTTTGTAATTTGCTCGTATGCTCTTAAGCGGAAAGTGCCAAAACGAGTGTTGATATCAAAATCTTCTTTTTTAACAATAATACTGTCGTGTTGCATTCTATAGGCAACAAGAGCTTCGATGGAAACAACTTTGATGTCGAATTTTTTAGCAATTTTTACTAATTGTGGTAAACGGGCCATAGTTCCATCCTCGTTCATCACTTCTACAATAACACCAGCGGGTTTAAAGCCTGCTAATCGGGCAAAGTCTATTGCAGCTTCAGTATGTCCGGTTCTTCTTAAAACACCACCTTCTTTTGCAATTAAAGGGAAAATATGTCCTGGTCTGGCTAAATCCTGCGGTTTGGTTTTAGAATCAATTAAAGACAGTACTGTTCTTGCGCGATCGGCAGCCGAAATACCTGTTGTTACTCCGTTTCCTTTTAAATCAACTGATACGGTAAAAGCAGTTTCCATATGATCGGTATTGTTTGTGACCATTGGTTTTAAATCTAATTCTTTACAACGTTTTTCGGTTAGTGGAGTACAAATTAATCCACGACCATGTGTAGCCATAAAGTTGATCATTTCAGGAGTTACTTTCTCAGCCGCAGCTAAAAAATCACCTTCATTTTCTCTGTCTTCATCATCAACAACTAAGATTATTTTTCCTTGACGGATATCTTCGATTGCTTCTTCAATTGTGTGGAGTTGTATATTATCTGTGGCCATTAGGTAGTTGTTTTTTTTTTATTAGGTATAAGTTTCTGTAGTAGTTTTTGTAATGGAGCCAATACAACATCCATGTTGATTAAACCAATGTCATTTGTAGCTCTATAAGTTAATAATATAGCAAGAGGAGTTAAGATAATTGACGACATCCAGGATCCTAAGAAAGGTGTCATTCCGTTTTCCTGCGCAAATCTTTTTCCAAAAGTATTTATAAAGTGAAAGGTAATAAATATTAATACGGCAAAGATTATGGGTAATCCAAGTCCTCCTTTTCTAATAATTGCGCCAAGTGGTGCTCCAATAAAAAACATCATAAAACAGGCAAATGCAATTACAAACTTATCATAGAAAGCGAGTAAGTGATTGTTGATGTTTTTTTGTTTGGCTTGCAAGTTGGTTCTGCTGCCGTCGATACTATAACCAATACTGCTAAGATTACTGCTGGCTGTTTTTAAAATTTCCGACTTCTTTTTGTTGTCATATAAAGACAGAATATCAGCAGGAAGTGTTTTTCTTTTTCGAACCAGTTCTTTATCGGCCAAATCATTAAAGGTTTTGTTTTCGATAATAGTTCTTAAACTAATGTTTTCAGAATAGGAAGCTACTTCGGTTTTGAAATTTTTGTTTAATGAATCTAAGGTATAATTCAATTCATTTACCGTTAACATGGTATTGGTATTGTCTACTTTGTCGTTGTCTACATCTACTTTGTTTAGATAGGACAAATCTATATTTATTGTGTATTTTTTAAACGAACTCTTAGCAAAAGGGATTTTGTTTCGGTCGGAATAATTTTTAGGAGTAATGTCTTCATAGTAATTTCCGTCATTCAATACCATTTGTAGCACACTTGAATTTTCGCTACTAATTAGTTCTCCTTTTTTAGCTTTTATGACTGTTTTGCTTCCGTCGCCGTTAACTGATTTTTTATGAATGGTAATTCCGGTTAGTTTATTACCATTTTCACCTGATTTTTTATTGACTTTGATGTTGTAGTAACCTACATCGCTAAACTGACCTTCGGTGATTGCCATAGCAGGCTTCAATTGGGCAATGTTTTTTCTAAAATTGATAAACTTATATTCGGCAAAAGGAATTACATTATTGGCAAAAAAGAAAGCCACAATACTCAATATTACAATAAATAGGGTAAGGCTTCTCATAGCTCTTTGTAAAGAGATTCCTGAGGATTTCATTGCTGCAAATTCATAGTTTTCAGCCAGATTTCCAAAGGTCATAATCGAGGAAAGTAGAATAGATAACGGCAATACCAATGGAATAATTCTTGGCATTGAAAACAGTAAGAATTTAATAATTAATCCAACATCTAAATCTTTTCCGGCGAGTTCAGCTATAAAAAGCCAAATGGTTTGAAGGATGAATATAAAAAACAAGATTACAAATACCGTAGTAAATGTAATCAGGAATGTTTTTAATAAGTATTTGTCAAGGATTTTCACGAAATGAATTAATCTAATTTATTGATGTAGTAATTTGGATATTTGCTAGCTACAAAGGTAAATTGATTTTTTGACAAAGGCTGATTGGTTTTAAAAGAATTAACGGTTAAAGTTGTTTTTGTTCCTTTTTTACCTGTTTCTATTAAGTTGTAGATGTGTTTGGTTTGTACATCAATACCCAACAAAATTTCTTTTCTTTGATCTTTACTGCTTGTTGGAATCAATTTTACATATTGTATTTTTCGACCTTTTACATTTTGTAAAATATCCATCGAATATCTGTAACCACTATTAAAGAAAGTCAGCATTTTAGAAGGAGTAACGGCATTGTCATCTTTCTCGTTTACTGTCGAAATATTTACTTCTTCGTCCTCAGGAACAATAGTATAGGTTTTTCTTCCATCAAAAATTTTAGTCATTCCCATAAAATTCAATACATACTGATTGTTTTTTAAGGTAACATTTCCCTTGCTGTCTTGATTGATGTTTTCTTTACTATTGTTTAGTGAATATTTAAAATCGATTACAATATTATCATAACTTTTCACTTTAGCGGTAACTTGGTCTAAAAGGCTTTTTGCTTGTTTGTCCTGTGCTTGTACAGAAAAACAAATTAGTAAGATAAATGTAATTTGGATAAACTTTTTCATTGTATTAATTATTTTCTTCATTATTAAAAAATTGATCAAGAGCATGCATGTCTAGAATGTTTACGCTGCGGGCTTTACTTCCTTCAAAAGGACCGACAATTCCTGCGGCTTCTAATTGATCAATTAATCGGCCGGCTCTATTGTAACCTAATTTTAGTTTTCGCTGTAACAAAGAGGCCGAACCTTGTTGCGCATTTACTATAATTTCTGCAGCTTCTCTAAACAATGTATCTCTGTCGGAGATATCAATATCAAGATTGATGCCATTTTCCTCTCCCACATATTCTGGAAGTAGGTAAGCGGTTGCATAGGCTTTTTGAGAACCAATAAAATCAGTAATTTTTTCTACTTCGGGAGTATCGATAAAAGCACATTGTACACGGACTACATCGTTTCCATTAGTGTATAATAAATCTCCACGTCCAATTAATTGATCGGCTCCTTGAGTATCTAAAATGGTTCTGGAATCAATTTTAGAAGTTACTCTAAAGGCAATTCTAGCCGGGAAATTGGCTTTAATCAAACCTGTAATTACGTTTACCGAAGGTCTTTGGGTAGCAATAATTAAGTGAATACCAATAGCACGAGCTAACTGAGCCAAACGAGCAATAGGAACTTCGACTTCTTTTCCGGCAGTCATAATCAAATCGGCAAATTCGTCGACTACTAATATGATGTAAGGTAAAAAGCGGTGTCCGTTTTCAGGATTTAATTTTCGAGATTTGAATTTGTCATTGTATTCTTTGATGTTTCGAACCATTGCATCTTTTAGTAAAGTGTAACGGTTGTCCATCTCCACGCAAAGTGAATTTAAAGTATTGACTACTTTAGCATTGTCGGTGATAATAGCGTCTTCGGTGTCTGGTAATTTTGCTAAATAATGTCTTTCTATTTTATTAAAAAGAGTAAGTTCTACTTTTTTAGGGTCAACCAAAACAAATTTTACTTCGGCTGGATGTTTTTTGTACAAAAGCGAAGTTAAAACGGCATTCAATCCAACCGATTTTCCTTGTCCTGTAGCACCAGCCATCAATAAGTGAGGCATTTTAGCCAAATCGACAACAAAAGTTTCGTTTGAAATGGTTTTTCCAAGAGCAATTGGTAATTCCATTTCAGCTTCTTGAAATTTAGCCGAACCAATAACCGATTTCATCGAAACCATAGTAGGATTCTTGTTTGGAACTTCAATACCAATGGTTCCTTTTCCAGGTATAGGAGCGATGATACGAATTCCAAGTGCCGAAAGTGAAAGCGCAATATCGTCTTCTAAACTTTTAATTTTAGAAATTCGAATTCCTGCTTCGGGTACAATCTCGTATAAAGTTACCGAAGGACCTACGGTTGCTTTAATTTGGGCAATTTCAATTTTATAATTACGAAGTGTGTCTACAATTCGGTTTTTGTTTTCTTCTAATTCTTCTTGGTTGATGGTAATTCCGCCCGTTGAATATTCTTTTAATAAATCAATAGTTGGGAATTTATAATTTGATAAGTCTAATGTAGGATCGAATAATCCAAAATCAGAAACCAATCTTGCAGCCAGGTTTTCTTCAATTACTTCTTCTTCAGGAGCGGTTTCAATTACGAAATCTTCATTGGCTACAGCCATTGCAACTGCTACATGTTTTTCAACAGCAAGTGGTTTTGAAAGAGGATTTAAATCAATTTCAGATGAATTGCTAATGGTAGGTTTTAATGCTTCTTTATTAATTTCGAATTGAGAAGCTTTAAATTCAGGGATTATTTCTTTTATAGGTTCAGGTTCTTGTTCCGTTACCGCAAATTCTTCTAAGTTGTAAGCGCTATCGGTTTTTTGAGAAAAAATAGTGTTAGTATCTGAGATAATTTCTTTTTTGCTGTTTTCAAAAAAGGATTGAACTTTTTCAGGAGATAATCTTAGTTTGAAAATAACATAAATGAGGATTCCAAAGAATAACAACAATAAAGTGCCCGTTTTTCCAATGTAATCTTGTAGAAAAATATTTAATTCGTAGC
>JBDLTG010000070.1:0-12009 GCA_039805885.1 Bacteroidota bacterium | reverse complement strand
CAAAAGATACAGCGTACAGCCCGACCTTGTTGCTGAAGAAAACCGAATATCTTACCAAAAAGTTCCGCAACGAGGTAACGCCCATAAAAAAAGAGCTTAACTTGGCGTTAAACTCTTTCTTTATTTGAATATTTTGTTGAAGAATTAGGCTTCTTCTTGTTCTTCCATGGTGTGATAAACGTTCATTACGTCATCATCTTCTTCAATTTTTTCTATTAGTTTTTCTACATCGGCTACTTCACTTCAGCTGCTGAAATTTAAATTTTAGATTCTAAATACGTTAGCATATTTGTTGTAATGGGTTTTGAAAGGAAGTCTATTACCATTTTGTACTTTTTTGATTTTTCGAAATCTTCTGGGTCTATAGTTGAGGATAGAACAACAATCTTAGTTGAATTAACTGATGAATATTTATTGGTGCTGAAGTTGTCTAGAAATTCCCAACCATCCATAACAGGCATGTTTAAATCTAAAAAAATTAATTGAGGAAGTTTAGTTTCGTCGTTATTATTTATAATTGAATTGAAGTATTGTAATGCTTCTTCTCCATTTTTAGCCGTTGCAATAGTATTTGAAAAAGAAGTTTTAGTTATTACTTTTTTACATAACATTAGGGTTATTGGGTCATCATCGATACATAGGATTAAATCTAACATGTTTATTTGTTTTTAAATGTTAATGTAAGTGTCGTTCCTTTGTTTACTTGACTTTCGATACTTATAGTTCCTTTCATAGCTTCGACTTGAGATTTTACCAGATATAATCCTAACCCTTTGCTGTCAGGATAGTCATGGAATCTTTGATATAATCCAAAAATTTTATCTTTATTTTTATTTAAATCAATCCCTATACCGTTGTCTTTAAAAATCAGTTTAATAGTGTTTCCAACTTGAAGTGCTGTTATATTTATTTTTAATATTCTGTCGTCGGATTTGTATTTTAGTGAATTTGTTAGCAGATTCAATAAGATGCTTTCCAAATAAGCTTTATTAGTATTAATAATACTTACATCTTCAAGATTTAATTTTAGAATAGGTTTGCTTTTTTCTACCTGATTGGTTAATTGATGAAATACGTTTTCAAAAACTTCTTTTAAAGAAATGTTTTCTTTTTCTATTGATGTGTTGTCTTTGATTATCATGACTTTTGTTAAGTCTTCGATAGTTTCGTTTAATAAATGTGTTGATTTGTTGAAACCATCTATTATTTCATTTAATTCAAAGTCTTCGATTGTAATGTCTTCGATTAAATTTAATAAGCCAGTCAAGTTAGACATAGGGGCTCTTAAATTATGAGAGGTGATATAAGAGAATTGTTTTAAATCTTTATTGTTTTGGGTTAGTTCTTTTATCAGTTGTTCTTTTTCTTTTTCTTGATTTTTTTCGTCTGTTACGTCTCTTTGTATAGAAACCCAATGTGATAATTCGTTTTCGGAATTGTAAATTGGTATCATTGTAAAACGCAACCAGAATTCTGTTTTATCTTTTTTGTAACATTTGATTTCAAGTAAGCCTTCTTCTTTATTTTGTATTATTTGTATAATTCTTTTGATAACACTTAATTCAGTGTTAGGTCCTCTTAAGATATCAAGAGATTTATTATTTATAATTTCTTCTGATGTATATCCTGTCATATTTGTGAATGCAGGATTTACATAAATTATTTTAGGTAATTGTTTTTTGTTGAAAGTTGCTTCTGTAATTACAATTGATTCTTTTGTTTGTAAGATTACAGTTTCTAATAATTTTAATCTAAGTTCTTCTTCTTTTTGTTTTGTAATATCCTGAAGCGCACCTATCATTCGAATGGCTTTTCCGTTTTCATCTTTTAAAAGAAATCCTCTATCTAAGACATATTTGTAGGTATTGTCAGCACATTTAAAACGATATTCATCTTGCCATTTTTCGGTTTTTTGCTCGATAAATGAATATAGTTTTATAGACATTTTTATACTGTCTTCAGGGTGAATATTTCCAAACCACCAACTGGAACTTTCTCCTACCTGATCATTATCGTAACCAAAAACAGATTTTATTCCTTTGCTCCAATTAAGTTTGTCTTCTTGGATTTTCCAGTCCCAAATAGTATCACTTGTAGCTTTGGCAACAATGTCATATTTTTCGTTTGATTCTTTGATTTCATTATTGGTATTTTCTAATTTTTCAAAAATAGTTTTATTTTTCGTTTCGTTTTTAGATAGAACATATTTAAATGCTGCTCCAGTTATAAGAATTAAAAAGAAATCTTTTAATAAATTGAAAAGTAGATAATGCTCTTGTTTTAAATAGAATGAAGTAATTTTATAAAGAAAAACCGCCAAAATAGAGGCAATAAGGAGATAAATTGTTGTTATTTGGTTGGTTTTGCTTTTCATTAATCAAATATAATTAATAATTGTTAATAGCAAAATATCTATGAAAACTTATTTTTATTAGAAAATGATTAGGCTTGTGTATTAAACGTTTAATAATTGTAAAGTATTTGAGAAATATTTTTTATATCAAAATAAAGTGTACCTTTGCAGCCATTAAAAATCACAGATGGAATCTATTAGAAACATTGCAATTATTGCCCACGTCGATCACGGTAAAACCACTTTGGTTGATAAAATTATGTATCACTGTCAATTATTTCGTGACAACGAAAATACAGGTGATTTAATTCTTGATAACAACGATTTAGAGCGTGAAAGAGGTATTACTATTACTTCTAAAAACGTATCAGTTCAATATAAAGGAACAAAAATCAATATTATCGATACTCCTGGTCACGCCGATTTTGGAGGTGAAGTAGAACGTGTATTGAACATGGCCGATGGTGTATGTTTGCTTGTGGATGCTTTTGAAGGACCAATGCCACAAACTCGTTTTGTATTACAAAAAGCGATTGACTTAGGTCTTAAGCCTTGTGTGGTTATCAATAAAGTGGATAAAGAAAACTGTACTCCTGAAGAAGTTCATGAAAAAGTTTTTGATTTGATGTTCGAATTAGGAGCAACTGAAGAACAATTGGATTTTCCAACTGTTTATGGTTCTGCTAAAAATAACTGGATGTCTGATCATTGGGAAAACGTAACTGATAATGTTGAAGCATTGTTAGATATGGTAATTGCTAATGTTCCAGCTCCTAAAGTTTCTGAAGGAACTCCACAAATGTTGATTACTTCTCTAGATTTCTCTGCTTTTACAGGTCGTATCGCTATTGGTCGTTTAGAAAGAGGTATTTTAAAAGAAGGAATGCCAATCTCATTGGTAAAAAGAGATGGTACTGTAACAAAGTCAAGAATTAAAGAATTACATACTTTTGAAGGCCTTGGACGTAAAAAAGTATTAGAAGTAATTGCTGGAGATATTTGTGCTATTGTAGGTGTTGAAGGTTTTGAAATTGGAGATACTATTGCCGATTTTGAAAATCCTGAAGCCTTAGCTTCTATTGCTATTGACGAACCTACAATGAGTATGTTGTTTACAATTAACGATTCACCTTTCTTTGGTAAAGAAGGTAAATTTGTAACTTCTCGTCATATTAGAGACCGTTTGACAAAAGAATTAGAGAAAAACTTAGCTATGAAGTTAGGTGAAACTGATTCTGCTGATAAATTCATGGTTTTTGGTCGTGGAGTATTGCACTTATCTGTTCTTATCGAAACAATGAGAAGAGAAGGGTATGAATTGCAAATTGGTCAACCACAAGTTATCATCAAAGAAGTTGATGGTGTAAAATGTGAGCCAATTGAGGAATTAACAATTGACTTACCTGAAAATCTTTCTGGTAGAGCTGTTGAGTTTGTAACTATTCGTAAAGGTGAAATGCTTTCTATGGAAGGTAAAAATGATCGTATGATTATTAAATTTAATATTCCATCTCGTGGAATTATTGGATTGCGTAATCAATTATTGACAGCAACTGCTGGAGAAGCAATTATGGCTCACCGTTTCATTGGATACGAACCTTACAAAGGAGTAATTCCAGGACGTAACAATGGATCTTTGATCTCCATGGAGAATGGAAAAGCAATTCCTTATTCTATTGATAAATTACAAGATCGTGGTAAATTCTTCGTTGAACCAAATGCAGAAATCTATGAAGGTCAAGTGATTGGAGAAAACTCTCGTAGCGATGATATGTGTATCAACGTAACGAAAGCTAAAAAACAATCTAACGTACGTTCATCAGGAAATGATGAAAAAGCTAGAATTATCCCTCCAATTATTTTCTCATTAGAGGAAGCTTTAGAATACATTCAAAAAGATGAATATGTAGAGGTTACTCCAAAATCTATTCGTTTGAGAAAAATTTATTTGACTGAAACAGATAGAAAAAGATTTAAAATCTAATTCTATTTTAAATTTCAATATAGAAAATCCCAAATTCCAATTGCTGGAGTTTGGGATTCTTTTTTAGTATTGGGTTTGGATTTTCATATTTTGACATTCCTATTGGAATTTGGAATTTTAGGTTTGATTTTTTATAAATTATCTTTTCAAACTGAAATGACCTTTAATTTCCTTGCCATTTTCGAGTTTGGCAGTATACCAATAATCATCTGATGGCAACTGATGACCATTAAAAGTTCCATCCCAGCCTTGACTTTGTGGATTGATATCTTTTATAAGTTTTCCATAGCGATCAAAAATGTGAATTACTGTTTTAGTATTAAATTCCGAATTGATTCCTTTGATAGTCCAATAGTCGTTGAAACCATCATTGTTAGGTGTGAAATATTTTGGGACACCCAAAATTGCGATAGTTTCATTGGTAATACCACAGCCATTTTTGTCTCTAATATAGACTTCATGAATTCCTGCTGGTATATTCTCAAAAAGATTAGCATCCTGATAAAAACCATTGCTATCGTCTAAGCTGTATTCATAAGTTCCTACGCCCTCTACAAGAATTAAAACAGAGTTATTGTTACTCAATTCGTTGATTTCGATAGTACTGATGTGAGCAATATCCGAAGCGGTTGCTGTAATTGTTCTTGTTCTACTACAACCAGACAGGGATGATACTTTTACACTGTATACACCAGCTGTATTAACGTCTAAGGTTGCATTTGTTTGGCCAATTAATACTTGGTTGTTTTTAGACCAAACATAAGTATAATTGGTTGTTGGACTACCATCGAGTATTCCAGCAGTAAGTGTTACAAAGTAATTAGGTAAATTTTTGCATACATAAACATCCGAAAGATGACTTGTATTGATGTCAATATCAGGTTTTGGATTTACTTTAAGAGTGATATGAGTGCCGATGCCATAACAACTATTATCCAAATTATTATCTACTCTTACCCAAATTTTTTGTTCTTTAGGCGAAAGCGTATTTCGATAAGCAGTAGTATTCGTTATTTCGTTTGTTTCGGCTAAAGCATCTGCTTCAGTTTCATAATATTTTATAACATAATTGTTTTTTGGAAATGGAAGTAAGGCTAAAATTGCCGTTTTGGCACTACTAAAATCGAATGCTGCGATTCCATCATAATCATCATGGACAGTATCAATATAATCATCGCAATTTTCGAATGGAACATTGAAAGTTGCCGGAATTTGTGTTGCCGAAACGATTAAGTTAATTTGTGTTACCGAAAAACAATTATTTGCATTTTCGATTCTACACCAAATGATTGTTCCGTTATTGGCAATATAGGCTAATGGATTTGTGATTTTTTTAGTTGTATCATTAGTATTAGCCCCTGCTAAAGTGGTAAAATAGCTAAAAGTTTCGTTTTGATAATTTGTCGAAATCACATCGTTTTTAATTGTTAGATTGAAAGTTGATCTAGCGTCTAAATCGTCATCACATTGTATGATATTGATAGGGTTAACAATTGGTAAAGCCAAAATAACTAAAGTTGTTTCATTAGAAATCAAGCCACATGTATTCCCCGTTTTTTTTAATACAACTCGGTATTTATAACCATTCATTGCTTGATTAATTGAATTGATATTTAAAGTATTTGATGTTACACCAGAATAGCTACCATTGTTTGTTAAGTTATTCCAAGTAGTTCCATTTGTTGAAATTTGCCATTGATAACTATTGCCGCCGTTGTCGCTAATTGTAACAGACGTATTTTGATTTAAACAAGTAGGTGGTACAATAGGCTGGTTTGTAATAATTATTGGAGCAGCAGTAATATAATTAGAATTTGGCACTGTGTAACCAATTCCACTTGTAACTTGTCCTTTTGGATTTATTGTAGGAGGAGTAATTGCTCCTAGGATTCCGTCTCCATTTGAATCCATAAAACTAGCTTCAATTACATCATAACATAAATCGTTATCGCTATCAAGGTCTCTGTAATTTTTAATTCCGTCATTATCGGTATCTGTGTTGTTGCTTCCTGTTTCTACAGAATCATAAATTCCATCATTATCACTGTCTAAATCAAGATAATCAGGAATTCCATCATTATCAGTATCTATTATAGGTTTGGATTCAAAAACATCATAAAATCCATTGTTGTTTGTGTCTGTAGTTGAATTTAAAACGAAAGTATTATTTTGATTTTCAATTAAATCAGGAATTCCATCATTGTCACTGTCTGAATCTAATTGGTCTTCAATTCCGTCATTATCAGAATCTTTAGGTACACAAACAGTAAAAAACTTTAATGTACTTCTATTTGCATCAGTATCTGACATGTTTTTATGAGTAAAACTGATTGAGTTCACCAAATGAGTCAAAAATTTAAAAGTACCCGTTCCGGCTGCTAATGTTGTAATTCCGTTTAATTGAAAGCGAATTTCAAATGAAGAATATTCGGTTACGCCACTTTCATATATTCCATCGTAATTGGTATCGATTAATAATTGATTATCGGGGTTTAAAACTGTAATGGTTTCGTTAACATTGGTTGATATAACATACTCGGCATTAGGATTTAGTAAATCGGTTGAATTTGGAGTGGAAACATATTCTATTCCGGTGCTTATTGGTTTATTAAATGTTATAGTGTATTTGGTGAAATTCCCTTTACCAGCTGGAATTTCAGATATAAAACTACCGTCTGTACTTCCTGTAAAAGGAATTGGACTAGCAATTGAAGATGTAGTGACATTTCCAGTAAAAGAATTCGAATAGGAGCCAATAGCAATATTTCCTGAACTCAAATTTGAAATATTGATGTTTTGATTTCCATAAGATTCAGTGCAATTTGTAATTCCGTCATTGTCATTGTCAAGATCGATGTTATCATTAACCTTATCGTTATCAACATCTGTAGGGCAATTGCTAACAGGAATAATATCGGAGAGCATATTTGTACCACAATTAGAAATACTTCCTTTTACCTGGTAAAATCCAGGTTGAGTTGGAGCGTAAGAATTAGAATTCGAATTGCTTATAGGAGAATTATTGAAAAACCATTCAAAAACATCATAGTTTAAAACGGTATTTACTTTTAAAACAAGATTTGGAATACAGGATGAT
Organism: Bacteroidota bacterium; assembly: GCA_039805885.1. Classification (GTDB taxonomy): domain Bacteria; phylum Bacteroidota; class Bacteroidia; order Flavobacteriales; family Flavobacteriaceae; genus Flavobacterium. Next base: position 4,575 of record JBDLTG010000070.1, on the reverse strand, counting down.
GTTCCAATATTAATTTTGTCTGAAGTAATTTCGGGTTTAGAATCAAAACCTGAATAGTAACCACCATAAGTAGCAGCTCCATTGGTTCCAAAATAAGATACATAAACCTGTTTGTTTGATTTTACAGCGATATTACCAGATAAATTATTGATTGTATATCTTATAAAATTTGGATTTCCTGTTATATCTACGGCTGTAGCTGTGATGGGGGTATTGTTTATAGAAACTATTGCATTTTTTTCAGTAACTATATTTAAGCCTCCGTTAAATGTTACATTACCTATCGATTCGATATAAGGAATATTATCAACAATATTAGGCGTAGAACAATTTAAAGGTGGAACAAAAAATAAATTTTGATTGGCTGAAGGATTATTAGGATTGCCATTTGGGAGAAAACCGGGAGCTAAGCCACCAATACTTTGATAAGCGAATACTTTTTCAGAAGAGGTAATATATAAATTCCCATTACTGAATTGACTTCCGTCGATAGCTATATAATCACCAGCATTAGCCAGTGTGGTATAGGGAGTAGCGTTACCGTTTAGATATACTATGGTATTTGGATTATGGGCAATCAGTAAAACACGTTCCAATTCGTTAGAGCCAATTCCTTTTACAAAAATGTATTCATTACCTGTTTTTTCAAAAGGAACAATTTGGTCAAATCCTAAGTCTCTACCGTTTTGGGTACTATTGTTCCCTCCCAAAGATCCAGAATTTACTACTATAGCTTTATCTGATTGGACTAAAGTACCAATTAGTTTAGCACTATTTGAAGAGATGTTTTGATAGTTTTCAAGAGCAATTACATAGCTTTCGTTTTTGTTTAAATTTACAATAATAGGGCCGTTTACAACAGTTCCATCAACTAGAATTGTACCGTTTGGAATATTGGAAATAGTGATTGCGGTATTGTTTTCGGTTGCAAGTATTGAGGCAAAATTTAATAGTGATGCATCATATAAAGGATTCAGCATGGCTCCTAGTCTGAAAGTAGTTCCAAGAGCACTATTTCCTTTAGAGACTATACCGCCTGCATGATTATAAACTCCTCCATTTGGGTTAAAACCGGCATTGACTCTAACACTACAGTATACTAAATCATCGGCTTCTATGATATAACCTTTGTTTGTTACTTTTCCAATAGCCGTTTTTGGAGTGAATAATTGAGTGTTATCTCCAATTCCAATTTGATAAATATAGGGATTACTATTACTAACTGTGGCATTGGTAATTTGTCCTCCAATGCCTATTATTTTTATAGCAACATTTTTTGTGCTAGGTGTTGAGATGTATAGGTATTGATCTCCAACCAATGAGGTTTGACAAGTCAAAGGCGGAATATAATGCGTTTTGCTAAACTGTGCGAAACAGTTTATAGCCATTAAAATGAATCCTATAGAAATTATTTTTCTCATTCGCTAAAAGTATTAATTTTAAATGATTAACTATCTTTTTAATGAAAAATGGCCTTTTATGTTCTTGCCATTTTCAAAAATAAGACTAAACCAATAATCATCAGCAGGGAGTAAATAATTGTTTAAAGTTCCATTCCAACTAAAACTAGGAGAATTGAATTGCTTTAATAATTTTCCGTAACGGTTAAAAATTTGTATGGTAGCTTGGGGCAACAAATTTAAGTTTTTAATAGTCCAAGTATCATTATAGCCGTCTCCGTTTGGCGTAAAAAAACGGGGATAGTCTAAAATGACAAATGGAAAAGGATTGGATATACCGCATCCGTTTTTTTCGCGGGCATAAGCCAAATAACTTCCAGCGGCAATATTTGAAAATTCAGGACTGTCTTGATAAAAATTTCCATCTATAGAGAATTCGTAATTACTAGAACCTGTATATTCAATAATTACGGCATTTTTATTCGCTGCAAAATCAGATGTTTGAACTCCTGTAATTGTTGCAACCCGACTTGGGACAATTTCGTTAGAAAGTCCCAAAGTTAATTCGGCATAATTAAAGCAATTATAAGGATTTGTTACTTTAGCAATTAGAGTTTGAGGATTTGATTTGTTAATATAATTGCTATTATTCAGTATGGGATTAATGCCAGCTTGCGCATCAGTTACATTTTCATAGTAAGTTACATTGCTCAAACCAGTATTGTTGTTTTTTATTTCAGAATCGGCTTGAGTTAAATCAAAAACTGCTTTTCCATCTTCGTCAATATCACATTGAATTAAGCTGCTGTTTTTTAAAATAATTTCGGGGGTGTATTCAATTTTTACATCATTGGTTACAACACAAATGGATGGAGTTAGAGTTACTTCAACTTTGTAAATTCCGGGGCTTTTTACAATATAGGAAGGACTATTTTCTGAGGTTAATAAACCGCCATCTTTGTACCATTTGTAGGTGTAATTTGCGGGTAATTTGGTGTCAATAATATAATCTTGGCCAAAACAAATTGCATTGTTGGTTGCCAATAATCTATCGGTTCCTAAATCGATTACAGAATTAAAACTGGCGGCTTCGATAAAAATAGCCGAATCATAATAAGGATTTCGATCATCGCCAATGACTAATTTGATATGATATGTTTTTCCTGCAATAACGTTAGCTGTTGCATTCAAAACCTTAGTTTGTCCCGCATAATTTATAGGACTTGTATTAGTAGGACTGTTGTTAAATTGTCCAAAATAGGATTCATTTGTTGCAGCACAAGGTGTTAAGTTTGTAACATTAATAGCTGGATGAATGTTCATGGATGAAACAGCTGTTGTAGTGTTAGGAATTACAGCTAAATTTTGATACGCAGCAATGCTTCCTTTTTCTTTTATTAAAAAAGCAAAACCATCAGAATATTTGCAGGGGAAATCATCTTGATATTCATTCGAAGCAAAAAAGTAATTAAAACTAATGCTATTTGTCAGTGGGGTAAAATCAAATTCAAGAACTGTGGCATTGACAGAATTGATGTTTAATGCTTGGTTTAAGTCGGAATCTCCCAACCATGAATTGCTGTTGTTACCTTGATTTCTAACAAAAGGTCCTGCAGATTGAGTGCTGCTCCAAGTACTTAAAACAACGCCTGATTGAAACGGGAAATTAGGCGAACTGTTTGTAAAAGAACCGTAACTATTCTTCCCAAGAGTAAATGAATCTCCTGATACGCTTTCGTTATTGGTTTGCATACAGGAACTATTATTAGTTAGTAGATTTACCAATCCCAAAGCATTTTTAGTGTCATCAACACCAATAGCTTGCGCCTGCAATTGCGAGTTAAAGCAGTAGAGTGATAAAGTGAGTAAAATAGTTCTTAGGACTTTCATGGTCTTACAAAGTTACTATAATTCTCTGCTTTTTAATAATTTGCAGTTTGATATTGTAAGTTTAGTTTAGCCCTTTTTATTTGTAAAGTTATTGTGACGAAATTTCGTTTTCTATTATTACGGAAGCTAGTTTTAGTTTTTCGGAACTAAGCGGTTTAATGATGTAATCTTTTACTATTGGATAGTTTTTTGCCATCTCTAAATCGTAGGGATCGATGGACGAAGAAACAATAAAAACCACTATTTTTTTTGCAAATGAAACGAGTGTAAATTCATCTAAAAATTGCCAACCATCCAGTACAGGCATATTTAAATCTAATAAAATAACATCGGGAAGTTTTGATGGATTAGTAGCATTGCTTTTAAGTTCGTCCAAAGCGGTTTGTGGATTGTGAAATGAGACTATTTCTTCGCAAAAGTTGTTTTTGGAGATAAGCATGCTCATTAGTTTTATCGATAATTTGTCATCATCAATAATACAAGTAGTTTTATTTTTCATTAAAATACAATTTAAAAGTACTACCTAATCCTTCTTCGCTTTCAATTTCAATTTTGCCTTTCATTGCTTCAATTTGATTTTTAACAATAAATAATCCAATCCCTTTGGCATCTTCGTTTCCATGAAAGGTTTTGTACATGCCAAATAATTTATGCTTGTTTCTTTCAATGTTGATTCCTAAGCCATTATCTTTGAATGAAATTATATGAAAACCTTCTTTTGTTTTATGGCTAATTTCTAATAAAGGAGTTCTTTCAGGCGATTTATATTTTATTGCATTGCTCAATAAGTTTAATACAATATTGTCTAAGTAGGCTGGAATTACATTTAGGGTTAAATTTTCTGGAATTGTATGAACAATTTTTATTTGATTATTGAAAGAAGCTGCTGTTCTTTCAATTTCACCCTTTAAATTAATTTTTGTTTTTTTTATATTAATGTTTTTTTGAATTGTAATCACTTCATTCAAATATTCGATAGTCTCGGATAATTTTTCAGTTCCTTCTTTGAACATATCAATAAAAGAAAGTTTTTCAACAGTATCATCTGTATTTTCGATTACATCTAAAACCATTGCCAGGTTGCTGGTATGCGAACGAATATTATGTGAAACAATATGAGCGAAATTTAAAAGTTTATTGTTTTGGTGACTTGTAACCTCTAGTACATTTTTGAGTTCAATTTCCTTTTCTTTTGCGGCGGTAATATCTCTACCTATACCAACAAATTTGCGACAAATACCGTGATTGTCAAATACAGGAGTAATGTTTAATTCCAACCAATATT
>JBDLTG010000069.1:0-12231 GCA_039805885.1 Bacteroidota bacterium | reverse complement strand
GCCATTACCTTGTTAACTGGAAAAGGCATTTTATTTTCAGGATTCAGACAAGTTTTGTTTGGATTAGCTGCCGCTGCAATTACCTACGGAATTGGTTCTTTAATTGGAGTTTCATTAGCAGGATAATTAAAATAAAAATAATTTAAAATTCAAATATTATGAACGATGCTCATTTACACATGTTGGTAAATCATTTTCCAATTGTCGGCACTATTTTAGGATTAGTAATTTTGATAGGAGGTATCTACTTTAGAAGTGTTTCGATTAAAAATACCGCTTATTTTTTATTTATAATAGCCACTGTTTTTACAGTATTTTCTATGGCGACAGGTGAAGGAGCTGAAGAGTTAGTGGAAGATATGCCAACAATAGGTCGTAAAATCATTCATAATCATGAGGAATTAGCTGAGAAATTTGCTATTGTGATGTATTTATTAGGAGTGGTTTCAGTGATCGGTTTGATTACTAATATTAGACATCATGCTAAAGCCACATTCTTTTCTTATGCAATAGCTGTTATTACCATTGTGGCGGTGTTTTTATCAACAAAAGTAGGGACTTCTGGAGGAGAAATTCGCCATGCCGAAATTCGTTCAGAAGCAGCGGTTCAGAATAGTAATGTTGCAAGTCCAAAATCAGAAACGAATGAGTATTAATATTTTTAATATTTTCGAAACATTTAGTTAAATTAAAAATTTGGTTGTAACTATTTTATCACTTATATTTGCAGCACAATTTTAAGATTAATACAAAATCATAATGTTATCAAATCAATTGCATCATCATCATTCACATTATTGCTCTCAAGCGATGTGTTAATGGTATGCGTGTAAGTCATCATATTAATAAACCCGTTTGAGTACATCAAACGGGTTTTTCATTGTGTGTTAAGTCCTTTGTACTCAATCACATTCAATAAAACATAAAAAAACAAAACAATGAGTACGCTAAAAATTGCAATTCAAAAATCAGGTAGATTAAACGAAGAAAGTATCCAAATCTTAAAAGATGCGGGGATCTCTATCAACAATGGTATTGATCAGCTAAAGGCTGAAGCATCAAATTTTCCATTGGAAGTTTTGTATTTAAGAAACTCCGATATTCCTCAATATTTGATTGATGGAGTTGTGGATATTGCTATTGTAGGAGATAATTTATTGGTTGAAAAAGGAAAAAACATTGAAGTAATTCAAAAATTAGGTTTTTCTAAATGTAAAGTTTCTATTGCCGTACCTAAGGCGTTTGAATACAATTCTATTCAGGATTTGAATGGTTTGCGTGTTGCGACTTCTTATCCAAATACGGTGATTGATTATTGTAATTCAAAAGGAGTAACTGTTGATATTCACCAAATTTCTGGTTCAGTTGAAATTGCACCAAATATTGGTCTAGCCGATGCAATTGTGGATATCGTTTCCAGCGGAAGTACCTTGTTTAAAAACAATTTGAAAGAGGTAGAAGTAATTTTTAAAAGTGAAGCTGTTTTAGCAGTTTCTCCAAAAGTTTCTGCTGAATCTCAGAAAATCATTGATACATTAAAATTCAGAATCGAATCGGTTTTAAGAGCTCGTAAATCAAAGTATATTTTGATGAATGTACCTAACGATAAAATCGAAGCGGTAAGCAGTATTCTTCCAGTATTGAAAAGTGCTACGGTGATGCCATTGGCTCAGGAAGGTTGGAGTAGTGTACACACGGTAATTGATAAAGATACTTTTTGGGAAGTTATTGACCAATTGAAAGCAGCAGGTGCTGAAGGAATTTTGGTTTGCCCAATTGAGAAAATGGTACTTTAAATCCCACCCAACCCTCCCAAAGGGAGGACTTTTGAAATAAATAATTTTAACGACCTAGCTCCCCTCTCCTTTGGAGAGGGGCTGGGGGAGAGGAAAAAGATGAACAAAATATATAATCCAACACCTGATACTTGGACTTCTATTTTAGAAAGACCAACTAAAACGGTTAACGATATTGAAGCAACAGTAAAAGAAATTTTTGCTGCTGTTCAAAAAGACGGTGATGTGGCTGTTGCCAAATATACGACTCAGTTTGACGGCGTGTATTTTGAAAATAGCGAAGTAACTAGTGAAGAAATCGAAGTTGCAATTAGTTTAATTTCTGACGAATTAAAAACAGCTATTTCTTTGGCAAAAGCCAATGTAGAAAAATTTCACCAAGCTCAAAAAACAATTCGAGTTTCGGTTGAAACTGCTCCAGGAGTGCAATGTTGGCAAGAAAAAAGACCAATTCAAAAAGTAGGTTTATACATTCCGGGTGGAACAGCACCTTTGTTTTCGACAGTATTAATGTTAGCTGTTCCTGCTAAAATTGCAGGTTGTAACGAAATTGTTTTATGTTCGCCTCCAGATAAAAACGGAAATATTAATCCTGCTATTTTGTATGCTGCCAATTTGTGTGGCGTAACCAAAATTATCAAAGTAGGAGGAATTCAAGCGATTGCCGGAATGACCTTTGGTACGCAAGCAATCCCTAAAGTCTATAAGATTTTCGGTCCTGGAAATCAATATGTAACTGTAGCGAAACAATTAGCAACGCAATTTGGTGTGGCTATTGACATGCCTGCCGGACCTTCTGAATTGTTAGTAGTTGCTGATGACACGGCTGTTCCTGCCTTTGTAGCTTCTGATTTATTGTCTCAAGCAGAGCACGGAACGGATAGTCAGGTAATTTTAGTTTCAACTTCCAAAGAAATGATGGATGCTGTTGAAAACGAAATTCAATATCAATTAGAAGTGTTACCTCGTAAAGCCATTGCTGAAAAAGCCATTGCTAATTCGAAACTGATTTTTGTTGAAAATGATACTATTGCTTTAGATTTAATCAACGAATACGGTCCGGAGCACTTTATAGTTTGTACTGCCGATAATGATTTTTATGTAGATGGAATCCAAAACGCAGGTTCGGTTTTTATTGGCAATTATACGCCGGAAAGTGCCGGAGATTACGCTTCAGGAACCAATCATACTTTGCCAACGAATGGTTATGCTAAAAATTACAGCGGTGTGAATTTGGATAGTTTTATGAAGTCAATGACCTTCCAAAAAATTTCTGAAAAAGGAATCCAAAACATTGGAAAAGCGATTGAAATCATGGCAGAAGCCGAAGGATTGCAAGCACACAAAAATGCAGTTACTTTGAGATTAGCCCAGATAGAAAAAGATAATAGAAAATAAAACATAGAGAATAGAAAAAAGAAAGAATATTAATTGAGATTTTGTTCAGCAAGTCTATATTCTATTTTCTTTATTCTGTACTCTTTTTGAAATAAAAAAATGAAAAATTTTGATATAAATACTCTTGTTCGTGATAACGTAAAGGTTTTAAAACCGTATTCGTCGGCACGTGATGAATTTGAAAATTTTGATACCGCTCAGATGGTGTTCTTGGATGCCAATGAGAATCCGTATCAAAATGGGGTAAACCGTTATCCAGACCCGCAACAAGCGAGTGTGAAAGTGGTTTTAGCTAAAAATAAAGGATTGAGTCCAAAACAAATTTTGTTAGGAAACGGAAGTGACGAAGTATTGGATTTGTTGTTCAGAGCTTTTTGTGAGCCCAAAGAAGACAATGTAATTTCGTTGCCGCCAACTTACGGAATGTATGGTGTTTTGGCGAATATCAATAATGTAGAGCATAAAGAAATTTTACTTTCTGAAAGTTTCCAACCAAGAGTGGAAGCTATTTTAGAAGCGGTAACAGCAAACACTAAAATTATCTTTTTATGTTCACCGAATAACCCAACAGGGAATTCATTCACTGAAGAAAGCGTAACTACTATATTAGAAAAATTTAATGGTTTTGTTGTGATTGATGAAGCTTATATTGACTTTTCAGATAAGGCAAGTTGGTTAGCTAAATTAGATCAATATCCGAATTTAATTATTACACAGACTTTGTCGAAAGCCTATGGTTTGGCAGGAATTCGTTTGGGGATTTGTTATGGTTCGACTGAAGTTATTGCGGTTTTGAATAAAATCAAACCACCATATAACGTAAACGAACTGACGCAACAAAGAGCTTTGGAAAGATTAAAAGATCAATCCAAAATTGATAACGAAATCACTTCAATTATAGCGCAAAGAGAAGCTTTATTAAAAGTTTTAGATCAAGTATCTTTTGTGGAGAAAATCTATCCAACGGAGGCTAATTTTATCTTGGTAAAAGTGGATGATGCCAACAAACGTTATGACGAATTAATAGCTAAAGGAATCGTAATCAGAAACAGAACTACACAGCCTTTATGTGAAAACTGTTTGCGTTTTACCATTGGAACAGAAGAGGAGAATAAGAAGTTGATGGAGGCGTTAAATAGTTTAAATAATTAGTCATAAAATTAATAATATAAGCGTTAACCCTTCTAGGGTTTCAAACCCTAGAAGGGTTAAATACTAAATAAAAAATGAAAAAAGTACTTTTTATAGATCGTGATGGAACGATTGTTTTAGAACCGGAAGGATACCAATTAGACAGCTTGGAGAAATTAGAGTTTTATCCGAAAGCGTTTCAATATTTAGCTAAAATTGCTACCGAATTGGATTATGAATTAGCAATGGTAACCAATCAAGACGGTTTGGGAACGGCTAGTTTTCCTGAAGATACCTTTTGGCCAACACAGGATTTCATTCTGAAAGCGTTTCAAAATGAAGGAGTGCTTTTTGATGATATTTTCATTGATCGTTCTTTTCCGGAAGACAATGCACCAACACGCAAACCTCGTACAGGAATGTTGACCAAATACATTGATAATCCAAATTATGATTTGGCAAACTCATTTGTTCTTGGTGACCGACTTACCGATGTAGAATTGGCTAAAAACCTTGGCGCTAAAGCCATCTTTATGAATACTACTGATGGAGCTGGAAGTGAAGAAATTAGTACTAAAAGAGAAGAATTAGATGCTACGATAGTGTTGCAATCTACCGATTGGAAACAAATATATGAGTTCTTGAAATTAGAAGAACGTACGGCTTCTATCACCAGAAAAACACACGAAACGGATATTTACATCAAGTTGAATCTGGACGGAACTGGAAAAAGTAACATCGATACCGGAATTGCTTTTTTTGACCACATGTTAGACCAGATTTCGCGTCACGGACAAATGGACTTAGATATCAAAGTTAAAGGAGATTTAGAAGTGGATGAACACCACACGATAGAAGATACAGCGATTGCTTTAGGTGAAGTGTATGCGAAAGCATTAGGAAATAAATTAGGAATTGAGCGTTACGGTTTCTGTTTGCCAATGGACGATTGTTTGGCGCAAGTAGTAATTGATTTTGGAGGAAGAAACTGGTTGATTTGGGAAACCGAATTCAAACGTGAAATGGTGGGTAAAATGCCAACAGAAATGTTTTTTCACTTCTTCAAATCATTTTCTGATGGAGCAAAAGCCAATATCAACATCAAAGCGGAAGGCGATAACGAACATCACAAAATAGAAGCTATCTTTAAAGCTTTTGCGAAAGCGATAAAAGTAGCTGTAAAACGTGATACCGAAAAAATGATTTTGCCAAGCACGAAAGGAATGTTGTAATCCCCTAACCCCCGAAGGGGGAATTACTAAGCTTTATATAAAAATTATGAATAAAGAAAAAACACAAGTCACTTCAGCTCCCCCTTCGGGGGCTGGGGGGATTGTTATCATAAATTACGGAGCAGGAAACATTCAAAGTATTCTATTTGCAATAGAAAGATTGGGGTATTCTGCTGTGTTAACCAATAATCCTGAAGAAATTAAAGCAGCGGATAAAGTTATTTTCCCAGGTGTGGGAGAGGCTAGTTATGCCATGAAAATGCTAAAGGAAAGTGGTTTGGATACTTTGATTCCAACTTTGACGCAACCTGTTTTGGGAATTTGTCTGGGGATGCAATTGATGTGTAAACACACACAAGAAGGCGATACTACTGGTTTAGGGATTTTTGACGTAGATGTGATTAAGTTTACACCAAAAGTAAAAGTGCCACAAATGGGATGGAACCAAATTTATAATTTGAAATCGGGACTTTTTGAAGGAATTGCTGAAAACGAATACATGTATTTAGTACACAGTTTTTATGCACCACTTTGTGATGAAGCTATTGCAACAACTAATTATGAAGAGGAATACGCTTCGGCATTAGAAAATAATAATTTCTACGGAACTCAATTTCACCCTGAAAAAAGTGGTGATGTAGGGGAGCAAATCCTTGGGAATTTCTTGAAACTTTAAATTACAATAGCAATATTAAAAAATCAGCGGAATGAGATTGCTTCGTTCCTCGCAATGACAAAAAAATGAGAATAATACCAGCCATAGACATCATCGACGGAAAATGTGTTCGCTTATCCAAAGGGGATTACAATACTAAAATTATATACAACGAAAATCCGCTTGAAGTTGCCAAAGAGTTTGAAGCTCACGGAATCGAGTATTTGCATTTGGTAGACTTAGATGGAGCCAAATCCAGTAAGATTGTCAATTATAAAATATTGGAACAAATTGCTTCACAAACGAAATTGAAAATTGATTTTGGTGGTGGATTAAAAGCCGATTCTGATTTGAAAATTGCTTTCGAATCTGGTGCAAACCAAATTACAGGTGGAAGTATTGCAGTGAAAAACCGTGCTATTTTCGAAAAATGGATTGCAGAATATGGCGCAAATAAAATTATTTTAGGAGCTGACGCAAATAATGAAAAAGTAGCAGTTTCTGGATGGCTGGAAGATTCAAATGAGGATTTGGTTCCTTTTATTCAGGAATACCAGTCAAAAGGAATTGAATACGTAATTTGTACTGATATTGCTAAAGACGGAATGCTGGAAGGTCCGAGTTTTGATTTGTATGCTAAGATTCTAAAGGAAGCTAACGGAATAAAATTAATCGCATCAGGGGGAATTTCTACTTTCGATGAATTACCTAAATTAGCCGAATTAGGATGTGAAGGTACAATAATTGGAAAAGCGATTTATGAAGGAAGAATTAGTTTGAAGCAACTAGAGAATTATATTTTAGAAGTTAAAAGTTAGGTGTTAAACGTATAGACGAATTAACCCATAACACAAAACTCATAACAGAAAGAAAATGTTAACAAAAAGAATTATTCCTTGCCTCGATATCAAAAACGGACGTACTGTTAAAGGGGTAAATTTCGTAGATTTGCGCGATGCAGGAGATCCGGTGGAATTAGCTAAAATTTATTCGGATGAAGGTGCGGATGAATTGGTGTTTTTAGATATCTCAGCGACTGAAGAACGCAGAAAAACTTTGGTTGATTTGGTTCGAAAAGTAGCTTCGACTATAAATATTCCATTTACTGTAGGTGGAGGAATTGCAGCTGTTTCTGATGTAGAAGTGCTGTTGCAAAATGGAGCCGACAAAGTTTCAATTAATTCTTCGGCGGTAAAAAATCCACAGTTGATTAATGATTTGGCACAGAAATTTGGAAGCCAGTGTGTAGTGGTAGCTATTGATGCGAAGCAAATTGATGGACAATGGATTGTTCATTTAGTAGGAGGAAAAGTGCCTACTGAATTGAATCTTTTTGACTGGGCACAAGAAGTAGAACAAAGAGGTGCGGGAGAAATCCTTTTTACCTCAATGGATAATGACGGAACTAAAAACGGATTTGCTAATGAAGCTTTGGCTAAATTAGCCAGTCTGGTAAATATTCCAATTATTGCTTCGGGTGGAGCCGGAAACATTCAGCATTTTGTGGATAGTTTTACCAAAGGAAAAGCCGATGCAGCATTGGCAGCAAGTGTTTTTCATTTCAAGGAAATTGAAATTAAAACTTTGAAAAACGAATTAAAAAATAATAATATTGAGGTTAGAATATAGTTTAAAAGTTATGTGTTAGGAGTTAAGCGTTAAGAACTAAAAGTTCTAAAAGAGTAACTAGTTTAATAACACCTAATCTTTAACCCATAACATCTAACTTATAACATAATTAAAAAAAAAATGGAAATAGATTTTTCAAGATTGGCACACGGGTTAATTCCTGCAATTATTCAAGACAGTGAAACCAAAAATGTTTTGATGTTAGGTTATATGAATGCCGAAGCTTATCAAAAAACAATTGAAACAGGTAAGGTAACTTTTTATAGCCGTTCTAAGCAACGTCTTTGGACTAAAGGAGAAGAAAGTGGTCATTTTTTAAACTTGGTTAATATTAAAAATGATTGTGATGAGGATACATTGTTGATACAAGCTAATCCCGCAGGACCAACTTGTCATACAGGTGCTGATACTTGTTGGCAAACGCCAAACAATTCTTCTTATGGATTTATTTCTCATTTAGAAGACACCATTCAAAGTCGAAGAGAAAATGCCGATTCAGAACAAAGTTATGTGGCTTCTCTTTTTGCAAAAGGAATTAACAAAATTGCTCAAAAAGTGGGTGAAGAAGCGGTAGAAGTAGTAATCGAAGCTAAAGATGCTAATGATGATTTATTCTTGAGTGAAAGCGCCGATTTATTATTTCATTATTTGATTTTATTACAAGCCAAAGGATTTAAACTTGACGATGTAATCAATGTTTTAAAAAGTCGTCAGAAATAACAACCTTATTTTGTGTTAATTTATATTAAAACGAGTCTATTAGAGAATAAAATTCATTCCTAGACTCGTTTTTCCTTTTTCAAAAAAAAGCAATCCGCTATATTTACCAAAGAAATTAATAATTACACAACAACTTATGATTTTTGATAAAACTCATTTTTCAGAAGACTTAATCACTAGCAAAATAAAAACAGGATTATATATCATATTGACCACTGACGAAGACGATTCACGTCCAGTATATTTATCTGGTAATTTTAACAATTGGCTTACCCAGGACAAAGATTTTGTGATGGAAAAAGTAGGTGCAGGATTGTATCATTATAAGTTCACCCATGATTTTAATTATCCGGAAACCTTATTGTATAAATTCACTAAAGGAGATTGGAGTGCGGTAGAGATTGATGCTAATGAAGAGCGAACAGAAAATCGTTCTACCACTAAACATACTGGAATTCAGAAAGAGCATGTATTTCGTTGGAGAAGGAACTGGTTGCCTTTTAAACCTAATTTTTTACCTCAAATTCAATTGATTTCAGATGAATTTGAAATTCCACAATTGAATACAACACGTAAAGTTTGGGCGCTTTTACCTCATGATTATGATTATTCTAACGAAAGTTATCCTGTAATGTATTTGCAGGATGCTCAGAATTTATTTAATGAAAATTCAGGATATGGCAATTGGCAAATAGACAAAAAATTAGCGGTAATGTCTGAATATAACGTTGGAAAGATTATCGTTATTGCAGTAGAACATGCCGAAGAAGATCGATTAAAAGAATATAATGTTGGGAAAACAATTTTAGGAAAAGGACAAGGTAAAAAATACATTAAATTTTTAGTTGAAACACTAAAACCTTATGTTGATAGTAATTTCAGAACCAAAAAAGAAAGAGAATTTACTGGAATTGGCGGTAGTTCTATGGGCGGTTTGATCAGTGTTTTTTCAGGTTTGAGACATCCGGATATTTTTGGTAAATTGATGATTTTTTCTCCTTCGCTTTGGGTTGTTCCTCAAATTAAGATTAAAAATGATGCCGATTCTGGAAATACTAAAATCTATTTGTACGCAGGAGGTGATGAAAGCGAAACCATGATTGAACATGTGGAAACTTTTAAAAGCAGAATACTGGAAAGTGAATTTGTTGATGATAAAATGAAGATAAATCTAAGCATCAATAAATTAGGAAAACACAATGAAACCTATTGGAGTGACGAATTCCCTAAAGCAATAGAATGGCTCTTTTTTAACACTAAAGACAATAATTAGATGAAAACGACAAAAAATGATAGTTTAGAAAATTTTTCAGGAACCGTTTTAATTCCCGTTTTTGAAACGGCTGCTAAGAATTTGGCTCCTATTCAATTTGACGGCGTTGAAATAACTCCAAAGATTTTTTCAGGAAAAAAAGACACCCATTATTTAGTCGAAAAAAACGATATAATCTATATTTTTATTGGTCTAGGAAAAACGATTGATTATAAGTCGTTAAAAACTATATTTAGAAGAATTACATTTAAAAATAAAGACACATTTACCAAAAATGTGTCTTTATTTTTACCGGAAGTTTTTACTGAAGAGCAAGTAGAAGCAGCTATTTCCGGATTGTATTTAGGAACCTATAATCTAGGACATTATAAAAAGAAAGAAATACATCCGTTTTTAAATGCGGAGTTTGAACTTAAAAATCTATCTGGTAAAGATTACTCAGAATCAATTAGTAAGGCTATAAAAATTGCACGAGCACAACTGGAAACTTTTGCCCTTGTTGATTTACCTCCCAATACCGTTACTCCAAAATATTTAGCACAGTGGGCGCAAGAAAAAGGGAATAAATATGGTTTTGATGTCAAAATATTAGGATTAGAAGCCGCTAAAAAAGAAAATTTAGGTGCTTTTGTAGCTGTTGGGAAAGGCAGTGAAAATGAAGCTCAATTTGTAATTATGAATTACAGCCCTAAAGAAGCTGTTGCTAGTTTAAAACATATTGGTTTAGTTGGTAAAGGAATCACATTTGATACAGGTGGATTGAATATCAAAACGGCAGGAATGGTGCACATGAAATGTGATATGGCTGGTGGAGCTGCTGTTTTTGGAGCGATGCAATTAATTGCCGATTTACAATTACCGATTAAAGTGACTGCGATTGTTCCTTGTGCTGAAAATTCGGTTGACAGCAAGTCTTTTTTACCTAGTGAAGTCATTCATAGTTATAGTGGAAATTCGATTGAAATTATCGATACGGATGCCGAAGGGCGTTTGGTTTTAGCTGATGGCTTGTCTTATTTAATTAAAAATTTCAATCCCGAATATATTGTAGACATTGCCACACTTACTGGAAGTAGTGTAGCTACTTTTGGATACGAATGTGCTGCTTTGTTTACCAATAACGAATCTATTTCTAAAAAAATGCAGGTAGCAGGAGAATCTATTGGCGAA
This sequence comes from Bacteroidota bacterium, assembly GCA_039805885.1. Classification (GTDB taxonomy): domain Bacteria; phylum Bacteroidota; class Bacteroidia; order Flavobacteriales; family Flavobacteriaceae; genus Flavobacterium. Next base: position 1,227 of record JBDLTG010000069.1, on the reverse strand, counting down.
CTTTTATGGCCTTTACCATTATGGGATTCGTATAAAAAAGATATAGAAAGTGATATTGCCGATGTCAAAAATTTCAGTGGAAAACCAGTAGCCGGAGCCATTAGTGCAGCTAAGTTTTTAGAGTTTTTTACTAAGGAACATACTGCTTGGGCGCACTTGGATATTGCCGGAGTTGCCTTTGGTGATGATGAATTTGCAAAAAGTAAACATGCAACTGCTTATGGTGTGCATTTATTAACTAAATTCATAGAAAATTTATGAATTTATGGAAAGTGCTAAAAGCTTCGTTTGTATTTCAAATTATTTTAAAGGAACTGATTTTTTAATTCAGTTAAAAAAACTGGGCAATACGGTATATCTCGTAACTAGTGAAAAACTAAGAGACAAGCCTTGGCCTCATGAGTATATAGACGAAATTTTCTATATGCAAGGTTCGGATACCGAATGGAATTTAGAGCATTTATTATTAGGTGTGGGTAATTTGATGAAATCAAACACGGTTGATGCCATTGTTGCTCTGGACGATTTTGATGTTGAAAAAGCGACTTATCTTAGAGAAAACCTTCGCATTGATGGAATGGGACAAACTACGGGGCGTTATTTTAGAGATAAATTAGCGATGCGCATGAGAGCCAAAAGTTGTGGAATTCCTATTCCAGCCTTTTGTTCTTTATTCAATGACCATGACATAAATACTTTTGCCGATACGGTTTCGCCTCCCTGGGTTTTAAAACCGCGTTCGGAAGCTTCTTCTTCAGGAATTATTAAAGTTTTTGACAAAGAGACTTTGTGGATTCACATTAACGAAATGGGAAATAATCGTTTCAAATATTTATTGGAACAATTTAAACCTGGCGATGTTTATCATTGTGACAGCTTACTTTTAGATCGAAAAATTTTATTTAGCCTAACTTCAAAATATTTAGCTACGCCAATGGAAATTTCGCAAGGTGGTGGCGTTTTTAGAAGTTCGAATATTCCTTATAATTCTGAGGATGATACCGAAATAAAAAAAGTAAACGAACAGGTTTTAAAAAGCTTTGGTTTAAAAAATGGTGCTGCTCATACGGAATTTATAAAATGCAAAGAAGACGGGAAAATCTATTTTCTGGAAACTTCCTCTCGTGTAGGTGGTGCTCATATTGCCGAAATGGTCGAAGCGGCTTCTAATGTAAATCTTTGGAAAGAATGGGCGACTATTGAAGATGCTTTAGTTAAAGAAAAAGC
>JBDLTG010000068.1:0-33681 GCA_039805885.1 Bacteroidota bacterium | reverse complement strand
CGTTCCTGATCCACCAGTAGTGTTTAAAGTAACATTAGTTGTTCCACCAAAACAAGCAATAGGAGCTGCAGTTGCAGTTAATTCTACTTTAGCAGGAGCAGCGTTGATAGTAACAGTTACCGATTTGGTACAACCATTGGCATCGGTAGCAGTATAAGTATACTCACCTGCAGCCAGATTGGTAGTTGCAGTAGCGTTGAAGCTGATAGTTCCCGTTCCACCAGTTGGAGTGCTTAAAACCACAGATCCTTTTTCACCAAAACATTTAGGCTGTGTAGGAGTAGCAGTAAAATTTAAGGCCGATGGTTGAGTGATTGTAATATTTTTGATTAATTCACAATTATTTGCATCTTTGATGGTACAAGTATAATTTCCGAATGATAAATTAGTAGCCGTATTGTTGGTTCCACCTGATGGTGACCAAGAATAAGTATATGGTGAAGTACCTCCTGATACATTTACTGTAGCAGAACCATTTGTTCCTCCAAAACAAGATACATTCGTTTGTGAAGTAGTCGCAGTAATTGCTGATGCAGGTTGTGATATGGTAATAGAAGCACTTACGGTAGTTCCTTTAGAGTCTTTAGCGGTTACACTATAAGTTCCGGCTGCTAAATTTGATTGATCTTCACTGGTTGTGTTTACTCCAGTTCCTGTCCATGTATAAATATAGGGAGCAGATCCACCAGTAACAGATATATTTATTGAACCGTTTGATCCATTGAAACATGATACATTATTTTGTGAGTATTTTATTGAAAGTGGTGCGTCAACTTTAGTAGGAGCTAAACAAATACATTTTGGTCCATCAAAAGAACAGTTCAAGTTAATTTGTTGTTTCCATGCCATTGAGAAATTTTGTATTTCCAAAACATTACCACAGTTCCATGAAATAGAACCTAATTTAATTAACGAAGCTGGAATTGCCTGATTAAGATAAAGGCAGTCATTGACATGTGTTGTTGTTGAGACATTTGTGACTGGATTAGTTTCTTTTACATCATAATCTACCCATAAAGAATATCTCGTAGCACTACTTGTTACTTTCATCCAAATGTATGCATTTGTAATACCAGAAGTGCATGTTGCAGGTAATGGATTTCCACTGCTATCACCTAAATAATATTGTTGGAAAGTAAAATCATTTGAAGAACAAAGATTGCAATTTGGAGTGGTTTGTGAAAATACATTACCAACAAACAAAAAGAGTGTAAGTAAAAAAAGTAGTTTTGTTTTCATACAATTAATTTTTAATTTATGATTTGGGGTAATTTTGAACCTATAATTTTGGGATTATATGTTGATTTTATTGATAATGTTAATTAATTATGATAAAGTCTCGTTAAACCTTAATTTTAATTGTGGCGAAAATACAGACAAATATTTCGATATAATGTTTTTTCTCTACCAACAACCAAAAAACTCGTTAAAAGACTTTTTTTACTAATAATCGGTTGAGTTAACAAAGTTTTTTTGTGTTTAAATGAACTTGATTTATATTTTAATTTGAGCTGTAACTAGTAAGCGAATTTAATAAGCTTAATTTTTTTGATTCAATTATTATAAATATATGTTAAAATCGTAATCAAACTTAGATTGTTTTTTTTTAATCACCAAAAAAAATATCGACAAAGTGTGTAAAAAATCAGATAAAATGCACTTTTATAGGTTTTTGATTACTTTTTTAAAATATTATCTTGAAATTAAAATGATTTTGATTTTATTGAAAAAAATATATTTATACTTATCGAGGAATAAATTAGAAAATTGATATGGGGTAAAAAAGGGAAAAATAAAATCAGAATCTTTCACTTTTCTTTTGTAAATTGTATTTCCTATTTTTTTAATTAGATTTAATTTCACTTAAATTCGTTTTCCATGAAAAATTTAGTATTAATCAGGCATGCAAAATCGAATTGGGATATGCCATTAAAAGATATTGATAGACCTTTAGACCAACGTGGAATGCAGGATGCTCATTTGGTGTCCTTAAATATTCAAAAACACATTCCTAAAAAATATATCATTTGGAGTAGTCCAGCTAAAAGAGCATCGGATACAGCAGTTATTTTCGCACAAAATATTTTATATCCTATCGAAAATATTGTTTACAAAGATGATTTATACACTTTTGAAGAAAAGCAACTAGAAGAAATCATTAAATCGTGTGCCAATACATTTGAAAGTGTAATTCTTTTTGGACATAATGCTGCAATTACAAATTTTGTTAATAAATTTGGGGATATATTTATAGAGAATGTTCCTACCAGTGGCTTTGTCTCATTACAATTTGAAACTGATAACTGGGGAGAAATAAATAAAGGTAAAACCAAAAAAATAATAATTCCAAAAGATTTAAAATAAAAAATGTTTGATCAAAAGTATATTGATAGAGAAAAAAGTTGGTTAGCATTTAACGCCAGAGTACTTCAAGAAGCCGCAGATGATTCGGTACCATTATTAGATAGATTACGATTTTTAGGAATTTTTTCCAATAATTTAGATGAGTTTTTTAGAGTTCGATTTGCTGCAATTCGTAGGTTAAGTCTATCTGGAAAAACTGGAGAAAAAATCTTAGGAGGTATTTCGGCGCAGCAATTAGTAAAAGATATTACTGAAATTGTAATCGAACATCAAACAGAAAGTTTAGCGATTCTTAGGGAAATAGAATCTAAATTAGAAACAGAAAATATTTTTATCATTAATGAAAATCAAATTTCGGACGAACAAGAAATTTTTCTCAAGGATTACTTTATTCAAACGTTAAGTCCTGAATTAGTGACCATTATTTTGAATGATTTAGCTGAATTTCCTTTGTTAAAAGATAATATTGGTTATTTGGCAGTCAAATTAGTCATGAAAAAAGATGAAGCGGTTCATTATGCTATTATAGAAATTCCAAAAACCATGAACCGTTTTGTTGTTTTACCTTCAAATGATCACAAACATTATGTGATTCTTATTGATGATGTAATTCGACATAATTTAAAAAGTATTTTCAATATTTTTGATTGTGATAGTATTGCAGCTCATATGATTAAAATTAGTAGAGATGCTCAATTAGATATTGATAGTGATTTGAGTAAAAGTATGCTTGAAAAAATTTCTACCAGTGTTAAAGATCGTCGAATAGGCGAACCAGTTCGTTTTATTTATGATCAATTAATTGAAGATGATACTTTACAGTTTTTCTTAGATAAGATGAAAATTGTTTCCACTGATAGTATTATTCCCGGAGGAAGATATCATAACAGAAGAGATTATATGGAATTTCCAAACTTAGGTAGGTATGATTTACTTTATAAAAAAAACATACCGTTACCTATACCCGGACTTAATCAGGAAGGCAGTATTTTAGAAAAAATCAATAAAAAAGATTATCTTTTACATGCACCTTACCAATCATTCTCTTATTTAACCAAATTTTTAAGAGAAGCAGCTTTAGATCCAAAAGTGACTTCGATAAAAATAACATTATATCGATTAGCTAAAAATTCCCAAATTATTAGCTCTTTAATCAATGCTGCTAAAAACGGTAAGCAAGTAACCGTACAAATAGAATTACAAGCTCGTTTTGACGAAGCTTCTAATATTTCCTATGCTGAACAAATGCAAACGGAAGGAATTGATCTGATTTTTGGTATCAAAGGATTGAAAGTACACAGTAAAATATGCGTAATCGAAAGAAATGAAAATGGAAAAACAAGACGTTATGGTTTTATTTCTACGGGAAATTTCAACGAAGCTACCGCTAAAATTTATACTGATGTAACTCTTTTTACTGCGCATCAACAAATTTTGAAAGATATTTCAAAAATTTTCGAATTTTTTAATATCAATTATAGAGTGCATCGTTATAAACATTTAATTGTTTCACCACATTATACACGTTCCAGATTTTACAAATTTATTGATAGAGAAATTTCACATGCGCTTGCAGGCCGGGTTGCTTATATGAAATTAAAAATGAATAGTTTGTCTGATTTTCATATGATAGATAAATTGTATGAAGCTAGTAATGCAGGAGTTAAAATTCAATTAGAAGTGAGAGGAATTTGTTCTTTGATTCCTGGGATTAAGGGAATGAGTGAAAATATTGAAGCTATAAGTATTGTTGATAATTATTTAGAACATTCTCGTATTTATATTTTTGGGAATGGTGGTCAAACGGAAGTTTATATCTCTTCTGCCGATTTTATGACTCGAAATTTAGATGGTAGAGTCGAAGTAACTTGTCCTATTTATGATCAGGAAATTAAAAATGAATTGATTGAAAACTTTGATATAGGGTGGAAAGGAAATGTAAAAGTGCGTTTTCATTCGTATAATTTAGATAACAAATACCGCAGTAATGACGGCAAAAATGTATTTAGAGCACAAATTGAAACTTACAAATATTATCAAAGGAAAGTGGGTTTGTTAGAAGAAATTATTCTTTAACCGAAGCGATATAAAATAGATATAATGATTAAAATAAAAAAATACGCAGCTATCGATATTGGATCTAATGCCATGCGATTATTAGTTGTCAATATCGTTGAGCAAGAAGGAAAAGAAACACAATTTAATAAAAGTTCTCTCGTGCGTGTACCTATTCGTTTAGGTCAGGATGCTTTTACCGTAGGAGAAATTTCTGCTGAAAATACCGATAGAATGTGTGATGCCATGAAAGCATTTCATCTTTTAATGAAAGTTCACAAAGTAGAATCATATAAAGCTTTTGCTACTTCAGCTATGCGTGAAGCTTATAATGCTAAGGAAGTAGTGGCGCTTATTAAGAAAAAAGCTGATATTAAAATCGAAATTATCGATGGAAAAAAAGAAGCTGCTATAATTGCATCGACTGATTTGCATCATTTGTTGAAAACAGATAAAACCTATTTGTTTGTGGATGTAGGGGGTGGTAGCACTGAATTCACCCTATTTTCTGATGGTAAAATTGTTACTTCCAGATCGTTTAAAGTAGGTACGGTTCGTTTACTTAATGAGATGGTTTGCGATGTAGTATGGGAAGAAATTGAAAAATGGATTAAAACCAATACGGCCGATTTTGATGAAGTTTCTTTAATAGGTTCTGGTGGAAACATTAATAAATTATTTAAGATGTCTGGGAAAATGCAAGACAAACCGATGTCTTATTTATATATCAATTCACAGTACGCATTTTTAAATTCGCTGACTTACAATCAAAGAATTTCTGAATTAGGATTGAATCCTGACCGTGCCGACGTAATCATTCCTGCGGTTCGAATTTATCTTAACGCTATGAAATGGAGTGGAGCCAGAAACATCTATGTTCCTAAAATTGGACTTTCAGATGGTATTGTGAAAGCCATGTATTTTGGTAAAATATAAATTATAATATGAACAAAACTAGATTAGAAGCTTTTAGCGATGGAGTTTTAGCCATTATTATTACGATAATGGTCTTAGAATTAAAAGTTCCCGAAGGAGAACATTTTAGTGATTTACTGACACTTTTCCCCGTATTTATTAGTTATGTATTGAGCTTTATTTATGTTGGAATCTATTGGAACAATCACCATCATTTATTGCAAAGTGCATCAAAAGTTAATGGACGTATACTTTGGGCAAATCTTCATTTGCTTTTTTGGCTGTCTTTAATTCCTGCATCTACTGCTTGGATGGGGGAACATGATTTTGCAAAAGCTACTGTAACGGTTTATGGAATTGTACTTTTTATGTCGGCTATAGCATTTGCTATTTTACAAGCCACAATTATTTGCTTAGATGGTAAAAAATCTTTTCTGGCACAAGCTATTGGAAAAGATATTAAAGGAAAATTATCAGATAGTTTGTATTTAGTAGCAATTATCTTCTCCTTTTTTAATCAATGGATTTCATTGGCAATTTATTTAACAGTTGCCTTAATGTGGTTAATTCCTGATACCCGAATAGAAAGCAAAATTTTAGATAGGGAAAACAATAAAATTTAAGCGTTTAAATCTAATCCAAATGTTGTTCTTAATAGATCAATATTTGGATTTATTTCGTGTAAACGATTGTATCGGTCTTGATCATTTAATGCCTTTTTGATGGATACATTTTCGTTCACAATCACTTCAATATTGATATTGTGGTTGTGAAGATGTCCTCTCAAATGTCCTAAAAGCCCATTCATTTCTTTTTCAAAATCTAATTTAGAACCTTCATTTGGCAATTCGATGCTAATGTTTGTTCCATTTAAAACAGGATCATTAATAAGTAATAAAGATTCCATGATTCTGAAGCCTTTATCTCCAAGTCTTTTAGCGTAATTATTCCATTGCAATAACATTTCTGTTTCTGTAAAAGCTTCTGTAGGCAAATCAACAGTTTCTCTTACGATTACTTTTTTGTTATCTTCTAATGTTTTTTTGGCACGAATGCTAGATAATGATAATGCCGAAAACTGTGGTCCTGTTGGCTCCGCTTTTTTAGGGATTTCAGGAGTTGGAGTCTCAGTTACTACCTCTTTTTGAGGAATTGAAGGAGCTGGAACTGCAGTTGGAGTGGTTTTAGTTTGCTCAACTATAGAATAGTCGTTTTTTCTAAAATAAGTAGGCGGAATTATAAAGGACTCAGCTTTTTTTTTTCTCCATCAAAATTGATAGAGGCCAATTGCATCAAGCAAAGTTCAACTAATAAACGCTGATTTTGACTTAATTTGTATTTTAAATCGCATTCATTAGCAATTGCAATTCCCTGTAAAAGAAATTCCTGAGTGCTTTTTTGAGCCTGAATACCATACATTTTTTGAGCCTGTTCACCTGCTTCTAATAAACTCAAGGTCGAAGGTGTTTTGCTTACCAATAAATCTCTAAAATGAGAAGCTAATCCTGATACAAAATGATGAGAATCAAATCCTTTTGAAAGAATATCATTGAAAGCCATCAATAAATCAGGGATTTTATTTTCTAGAATTAAATCGGTTACACTAATGTAAGTTTCATAATCCAGAACATTCAAGTTTTCAGTAACTGCCTGACGGGTCAAATTATTTCCACAATAAGAAACTACTCTGTCAAAAATAGACAAAGCATCACGCATAGCACCATCCGCTTTTTGAGCAATAATGTGTAAAGCATCATCTTCAAAAATAATTCCTTGACTTTGTGCTACTTCTGCAAGATGTTCTTTAGCATCTTTTACGGTAATTCTTTTAAAATCGAATATTTGACAACGCGACAAAATCGTTGGAATGATTTTATGTTTTTCGGTTGTTGCCAAAATAAAAATAGCATGTTTTGGTGGTTCTTCTAATGTTTTCAAAAAAGCATTAAAAGCCGCCGATGACAACATGTGTACCTCATCAATAATATAGACTTTGTATTTTCCGGTTTGTGGCGGAATACGAACTTGGTCAATCAAATTACGTATATCATCCACCGAGTTGTTTGAAGCTGCATCTAATTCGAAAACATTAAAAGCAAAGTCTTCGTTAGGATCGTCATAACCAGGTTGATTGATTTTTCGAGCCAAAATTCTGGCACAAGTAGTTTTTCCAACACCTCTAGGACCCGTAAATAAAAGGGCAGAGGCAAGATGGTTGTTTTCTATAGCGTTCAATAAAGTATTGGTAATCGCCTTTTGTCCCACAACATCATTAAATGTTTGTGGACGATATTTACGCGCCGATACAATAAATTGTTCCATAGAAATTTTTATTCGAAAGCAAATATAGCTTTTAATTTAGTGAATGAAAAATTTAAATATTAAAAGATTTTAGGAATTAGTTAGGAACTTGATACCCTGTTGTTTTTTGATTTTTTAATCTAAAAAAAGCTGATTTTAATATTATTTCCTTTTTGATTTTATGGTAATATCTAGCAAAATTTGCCCAGCCTCGGTAATAGAATTGGCTGCAAATCCAGCAACATAAACCCCTTTTTTACCTGATTTTGATTGTATTCCATAAACTATTGCTTCATCGTCTGGATTGGATTCTCCTTCATAACGATAGATATGTTTGATCTCATAGTTATTTGGCGTTTTTAGAATCTCATTTTCGTGTTGATTAAAGTCGTAATTAAAACCGTTTTCGTTTAATTCGTCTAAGGCTTGCGAAACTGATGCATAGTGATATATAGTGTCCATAATTTTAAGTCTTTTAAAGATACTTAAATATAACCAATTTATTTTTAATGCATTGCAAAATGCTTGTTAAAGTAGTTTTTTTGGGCTTGTTACCCTAGTTTAATTATTGTACTTTTGCCGCACAGACCGCCTTATCGCCGTTTTGATCCCGAAGTTTCGGGACAAGAAGGAGGAAAGTCCGGACACCATAGAGAAGCATAGCGGGTAACACCCGTCATTTCGTCTTTCGGGACGGGATAGGACAAGTGCAACAGAAAGTATGTACAGGTAATGCTGTAGTGAAACCAGGTAAACTCTATGCGGTGAAATACCAAGTATATCAGCATTTAAGGATTTCTCGTCCGTTGTTGAAGGGTAGGTAGCTCGATCTTGTTGGTAACAACAAGGCTAGATAAATGATAAGGCTCCGATTTATCGGAGACAGAATCCGGCTTATAGGTCTGTTTTTTTTATTTAAAACAAAAATAAAACCATTAAGAAATTTAGAAAATTAAGACAACGGCTTAATAAAACTTAAATTTCTTAATGGTTATTTTTTATAATTGATATGGTATCATGCAAACAAGAATTGGGATTTTAGGATTGGGTGGAGTAGGTGGATATTTTGGAGGACTTTTAGCTAAAGTTTATGCTGAATCGGATGAAATAGAGATTGTATTTATTGCCCGTGGAGAAACTCAAAAAGCAATTATAGAAAATGGATTAAAAGTCATTTCAGACGAAAGTGAATTTGTTGTTTTTCCTCGTTTGGTTTCCAATGATCCTAAAGTTATTGGTAAATTAGATTATCTTATTTGTGCAACCAAAACCTATGATATTGAAGAAAGTTTGCTTTCTATCCAAAAATGCATCAAGAAAAGTACAGTGTTTCTTCCTTTATATAATGGAGTAGATGCTCCCGAACGCATTCAGACTCTTTTTCCAGATAACGAAGTTTTGCAAGGTTGTGCTTATATTGTTTCCTATATTAAATTTCCTGGAGTAATTAGAAAGTTAGGACATTTTGAGAAATTATTCTTTGGTTCGATGACCGCTTCCCTTTCTAAACTGAATGCGCTGCAATCCATTTTTGAAAATGCAGGAATTCAAAGTCATTTGTCGGATACTATTGAAGAAACCGTTTGGGAGAAATTCATTTTTATTTCGCCTTTGGCTTCCGCGACTTCTTATCTCAATCAGAATATTGGTGAAATTGTCAATTCGGAATCGAATAGAAAATTTTATGTTGCATTGCTGAACGAAATTACTTTGGTAGCTGCAGTAAAAGGTTTGGCTATTCCGAATGATATTATTTTACAAACCATTCAAAAATTACAAAAATCTCCTCAAGATGCTACTTCGTCCATGCACCGAGATATTTTAGCAGGACATAAATCAGAATTAGTTTCTTTAACTGAATTTGTAATCAAAGAAGGTGAAAAATATGAAGTGGAAACACCAACCTATCAATTGGTTTTTGATAAACTTTCTTCAGACTTGAATTCTTAATTACTCTTCTTCGCCATCATTTTCTAAAGAATTGCCTTCTACTTCTTGTTCCGATTCGAATTCGAAAAAACTAAAAATAGAACCGCCGTAACTTTTCTGAAAAGAGAAATTAGCCAGGTGATTCAACTTAGTATATTTCGAATGTTCGATAACCATCATTCCCTCTTCGTTCAAAATGTTTCTTTCGAAAACAAGCAAAACAACTTTTTCAAAAGTAGCTTGGTCTAATCCATAAGGCGGATCGGCAAAAACAATATCAAACGAAGCATTGCATTTTTCAAGAAACTTAAAAACATCACTTTTGGTTGCTGCAATTGGAAAATCATATTCGGCAGCCGTTTGTTTGATGAATTTTACACAACCAAAATCACCATCAACAGAAGTAATTGGTGAACTTCCGCGAGAAGCAAATTCGTAACTGATATTTCCAGTTCCGGCAAATAAATCCAAGACTTTTAAACTGTCAAAACTAAAATGATTGTTTAAAACATTGAACAAAGCTTCTTTGGACATATCGGTTGTAGGTCGAACGGGTAAACCTTTTGGCGGGCTTATGCGTCTTCCTTTGTATTTCCCTGAAATGATTCTCATGAATTGAAAAGTATAAAATGATTTCTGTTTTCGGCCTCAGAAAAATAATTGTTCCATCGCAAATCTTCCACATCAATAAGTGAAACATTGCGAATGTATTTGTATGCGATTTTGTAAAAAGGACTTTCGGTTGCGATGTTTCCAATTAATTCCAAAGGAAAGTTTTCCGGATTCATATTCAATTGTTCAGCAGTGAACAAGATGTAATAAATAAAATCTTCGGGAGTTTGGTATTCAAAAGAATTAAACAACAACAACTTTTGATTTTGAATGACTATAATTTCAAAATGAGTACCATTAAAATGCACCATCATTTTTTTGGTATCCACATTTTTGGATGCATCCAATAATTTAGTGACTAAAATACTGTTGGCATGTTTGTATTCGAAAGAGCCAAACTTGTCAATGAAAAAATTGTTCATATTCACATACGGAATATAAACGGCATTGATTTCGTAATTGCTAATTTCGTCAAAAGCAAAAAAATCAGTTTCAAAAACTTTAGTATTGTATTGCAAATAACTTCCCAGATAATTTTCGTCAAAAAGTGGAGACGGAACAAAAGTTGATAGATTGTTATTGTGAATGACAAGAACATCATCGTATTGTTCGTTCAACTCAGGATGTTCTGCAAAAGCATTGGAAAATAAATCTTCAATTTTTAAGTTTTTCTCGAAAGGATCAAAATGAATTTCTTTGAATGAAGAAACCGTATTATTAAGCGTATCAAAACAGCAAAAAGAAAGTCCAGTCAAGGAAACTTGAATGGAGAGTTTTTTATATTTCTTTTCGGTGATGTCCATTAATGAAGATTTATATCATTGGCAAACTTACAAATTTTAATGCCAACAGCAATAATACATATTGAAAGTTTTACCACAAAGTGTCGCAAAGTAATCGCGAAGATTAGCTAAGTTTTTTATAACCACATATTTCATAAATGAATATAAAATCGAAATACTTATATGCACTTTATACTTTCAGCTTTTCCATAAAAACCATTTCAAAAAACTTATTTGGCTTATATGGTTCAAAAAAAAACTATATTTGAAGTTAAAATACAATTCATGATTCCCTCCCAGTTTTACAGTCTTTTAAAAAAGAAATTTCCGTTTTCACCTACTTACAATCAGGATATTTTTTTTCAGAAGATTGCCATCTTTTTGACAGATACCTATAATGATACCATTTTTGTACTTAAAGGATATGCCGGAACAGGGAAAACTACTGTTATTTCAACAATCGTAAACAACCTTTTAGAGATTAATAAAAAGTATGTGTTGCTGGCACCAACAGGTCGCGCAGCTAAAGTAATTGCGAACTACTCGGAGAAACCTGCTTTTACCATTCATAAAAAAATCTATTTTCCTAAGAAGTCTTCAGGTGGTGGTGTGTCTTTTAGCTTGCAACCCAACAAACATAAAAATACTATTTTCATCGTCGATGAAGCTTCGATGATTTCAGATCAAGATTCCGATTCAAAGATGTATGCCAATGGTTCCTTGTTGGACGATTTGATTTCGTATGTCTATTCGGGAACCAATTGTAAAATGATTTTGTTGGGCGATACGGCTCAGTTGCCGCCAGTCAATTTAGATGTGAGTCCAGCTTTGGATATTGATACGCTGAGTTTACATTATAATAAGGAAGTAGAACATATCGAATTAAACGAAGTCATGCGTCAGGAAGAAGATTCGGGGATTTTATTTAATGCAACCGAATTGCGAGAATTATTGAAAGATTCTTTTATTACTGATTTTCAATTTGATGTTAAAAAATTCAAAGACATTGTTCGTCTTACCGATGGTTATGATATTCAAGATGCCATCAACTCGGCTTATAGTAATTATAGTATTGAAGATACCGCTTTTATTGTTCGTTCGAATAAAAGAGCCAATCAATACAATGAGCAAATTCGAACCAAAATTTTGGATAAAGAAAGCGAACTTTCAACTGGAGATTTCTTGATGGTAGTCAAGAACAATTATTTTTGGCTTAAAGATTCTGACGAAGCTGGTTTTATTGCCAATGGTGATATTATTGAAGTTTTGGAAATTTTTAAAATTATCGAATTATACAGTTTTAAGTTTGCCAAAGTAAAAATTAGAATGGTTGATTATCCCAATCAGAAACCATTTGAAACGGTTTTGCTTTTAGATACTATAAAAAGCGAATCGCCATCATTGACTTATGAAGAGTCGAATCGATTGTATCAAGAAGTTTTGAAAGATTACGAAGGCGAAACCAAATTCAAGCAATTCCAAAAAGTAAAAGCCAATGAATATTTCAATGGATTGCAAGTAAAATTCTCTTATGCCATTACTTGTCACAAATCACAAGGTGGACAATGGAATACCGTTTTTATTGAACAACCGTATTTGCCCAATGGAATTGATCGAGATTACATTCGCTGGTTGTACACAGCGATGACTCGTGCCAAAAGTAAATTGTATTTAATAGGTTTTAAAGACGAAAGTTTTGTCGATTAATTTTTAGATTGAACCATTAAGAAATTAAGATTAGTTAAGTAGTAAGAATATTGCTTGCGATGTACAAGATTGTTTTACCTTATATGGTCTTATTTATTGATACCAATTAATTATAGAGTAAAGTCAAAAACTTATATGGCTTATATGATTTTAAAGATGACATTTAAGTACTAATCCTAAAACCTTAATATTTTATAAATTACTTAATGGTAAAAAAAGTAAAAGCAACTAAATTAAAATACTTAATGGTAAAAAGTAAAATTAATTGTCGATTAGTTTTTAGAAAGCGTTACTTCTCTATGTTGTAAACCCCATTCTAACATTTTGTCCAAAACATCTCCTAATGATTTTGCCGATTCGGTTAATTCATATTCTACTGAAATAGGAGTGCTGTCATAAACAGTTCGTTTTACCATTCCGTTCATTTCTAAATCTTTCAATTCTTTGGATAACATTCGAGGAGTAATCTTCGGGATATTACGTTGAATATCTGTAAAACGTCTTTTTTCGAATAGGAGCGAACCTATAATAGGTAGTTTCCATTTTCCACTAATTACATTCAAGGTATCATTTACTGCTAAAACAAACTGAATAGGACAAGCTTTGGCTTCTCTAAAACTAATTACATTTTCCATTTCCATAATCTATTGATTTTAATGTTAGTATACTAAAGTATATCGATATATTTTAGTGTGTAACTATATTTTATATAGCAAATGTAGTTAACTTTGAATAAAAATTAATCATAAAGTTTTAAAATAATGAATACAAAAAATTTAGTTACAGGTGCTACAGGAAATTTCGGGAGATTAACAATTGATTTTTTATTGAATAAAGGAATTGCTGCAAATACTATTTCAGCTTTGGTTAGAGATGAATCAAAAGCATCAGACTTGGCTGCAAAAGGAATCAATTTGAAAATAGGAGATTATGATAATTATGATTCTTTGTTAAATGCTTTTAAAGGAATCGATAAATTATTGTTGGTTTCAGGAACTGATTTGGTAAACCGTAGCAAGCAACAATTGAATGTGGTTAAAGCTGCTAAAGAAGCGGGAGTCAAACACATTTTATATACCAGTTTTGAGCGTAAAAATGAAACAGCAACTTCTCCAATAGCATTTTTAGCACAATCGCATATTGATACCGACAATGCAATTAAAGCAAGTGGAATGCAATATACTATTTTTAGAAATAATTTATACTTGGATGTTTTACCTATGTTTTTGGGTGAGAAAGTTTTAGAATCTGGAATTTATTTTCCAGCTGGAGAAGGTAAAGCGGCATATGTTTCTAGAAATGATTTGGCCGAAGCTGCGGCGATTGTTTTAAGTTCCGATGGACATGAAAACAAAGAGTACGCTATGAATAACATTGAAGATTATTCCATGAATGATGTTGCCAAAACTTTAAGTACAATTACTAATAAAGAAGTTCTGTATTTGAATCCAAATGCAGAAGATTATCAAGCAGCATTAACTAATGCCGGAGTTCCTAGAGAATATGTTGGAATGTTTGTAGCTTTTGCTGAAGCCATAAAACAAGGAGAATTTCAGTCGGAATCAAGTGATTTAGAAAAACTATTAGGTAGAAAACCGGCAAGTCTAAGTGATTTTTTAAAACAAGTATACCTATAGTATATTAAGGACAAACTTAAATTAAAAAACGGACTAGGAAAGTTCGTTTTTTTATAAAATGAATTTTAAGAAGGAAAAGATGTTTATATTTAATACCTATAATAATTAAGGAGTCATGAACACACTAAACGACTTACATAAAATTTCAAGCAGTTTTTCGAATACCGAAAAAATGCCAGTGCTATTTTTAGGACATGGAAGCCCGATGAATGCGATTGAAGAAAATCAGTTTGTGGCGGGTTTTAGGAATATGGCCAAAACGTTACCGCAGCCCAATGCTATTTTGTGCATTTCGGCACATTGGTTTACTAAAGGAACTAAAGTTACCGCAATGGAAATGCCTCGAACGATTCATGATTTTGGTGGTTTTCCAAAAGAATTATTTGCCGTAGAATATCCTGCCAAAGGGAATCCTGAATTGGCTTTGGAAACTTCAAAATTATTATTACCAACAGAAGTCGAACTCGATCACGAATGGGGATTGGATCATGGTGCCTGGAGTGTGATTAAACATTTGTATCCCGAAGCCAATGTTCCCGTGATTCAGTTGAGTATTGATTATTCAAAATCTCCACAATACCATTTTGAGTTGGCACAAAAATTAAGTGCTTTGCGACATAAAGGCATCCTTATTATAGGTAGCGGAAATATTGTACACAATTTACGTTTGGTAGATTTCTATAATATGGACATAGACAATTATGGTTTTGATTGGGCAATAGAAGCCAGAGAAAAAGTAAACTCTTATTTATTAGACGGTAATTTTCAAGCCTTGATTGATTATGAAAAACAGGGACAATCTTTGCAACTAGCCATTCCTACACCTGAACATTATTTGCCCTTGATTTATACTCTTGGTTTAAAAGAAAAGCAAGAAGAACTGAGTTTGTTTAATGATAAATTACTGGGAGGTTCTTTGAGTATGACTTCGGTGAAGATTGTTTAATATGTTTTATGAAAAATCTTATATTTGAAAAAATAAACATAAAAATATATGCGGTTTTCACAAAAAATAGGAAAAACATCTTTTAGAGATTCTGTCCAAATAGAATCTATTGATGAAAAATTAGAAAATAGGCTTTGGAATACAATTCTAGAAGATTTTTTCTTCAAAATAGGAGCGTCCCCAGAATACTATGTTATAAAAGAATCAGATGTAGGGCAAGTGTTTATTACAATTTGGCTAGAATTTTTTGGAAACCGCATAGATGAAATACCTGGTTGGGGAAATGAACAAATTTCAGTTTCTAAGAATATTAATTTTATAAAAAAATGGTTTTTTGAATCAAAATGGTTTGAAAAGTATGATTTTTTAGAATTTTTATCAGAAATTGAACTAGTGTTTTCAGAAAATTATGACATAGAATTTACATTCATATGCAATGATTCTTTAAAAAAAGAAATGGCAGCCTATAGAATCGTAGATGCGAGTATTGTTCAAATTACTTCAGAAGAAGAAATAGTTGAAATTGAAGATGCACTTTTAAATTCATCGATATGGGAACCAGTAAATACTCATTTGAAAACTGCAATTAATTATTTTTCGAATAGAGAAAATCCAGATTATAGAAATTCGGTTAAAGAAGCTATTTCAGCTGTAGAGTCTTTATGTAAAATTATTGTAGATAATAATAATGCAACTCTTGCACCTGCTTTAAAAATAATTGAGGAGAGACATAAAATTCATGGAGCATTAAAAAGTGCTTTCACAGCTTTATATGGTTATACTAGTGATGCAGGAGGGATTCGACATTCTTTGTTGACTGATGATATAGAAGTTACTATGGAAGACGCAAAATTTATGTTAGTTACCTGTTCAGCATTTATAAATTATCTTAAAGTTAAAATCGAAAAATAGTTTGATTTACTACTTTTAAATTTCAATTAAATTTAAAATTAAAAAAATATATCTTTGCCACTTTCTGCCTTTTGGCAAAATCGATATCAAATGAAAATAATAGCAGTTATTCCCGCTCGTTACGCCTCTACACGATTCCATGCTAAGTTAATGCAGGATCTTGGAGGAAAAACAGTCATTTTAAGAACGTATGAAGCCGCAGTAAACACCCATTTGTTTGATGATGTTTTTGTGGTTACGGATTCTAATTTAATTTTTGACGAAATTGTAGCTCATGGCGGAAAAGCCATTATGAGTATCAAAGAACACGAATCAGGGAGTGATCGAATTGCTGAAGCGGTGGAAAATCTGGATGTAGATATTGTAATCAATGTTCAGGGAGACGAACCTTTCATCAATGCCGAACCTTTAAAAGAGGTAATTGAAGTTTTTAAAAATGATTTGGATAAAAAAGTAGATTTGGCTTCCTTGATGTATGAAATCAAAGACGTGGAAGAAATCAACAATCCGAATAATGTGAAAGTGGTGGTGAACCAAAATAATTTTGCTTTGTATTTTTCACGTTCGGTAATTCCGTATCCAAGAGAACAAAATGTAGGTGTGCGTTATATGAAGCACATTGGAGTATATGCTTTTAGAAAACAAGCCTTATTGGATTTTTATCATTTGCCGATGAAATCTTTGGAAGCTTCTGAAAAATTAGAACAATTGCGCTATTTGGAATTTGGCAAACAAATCAAAATGGTTGAAACTACTCATGCCGGAATTGGTATCGATACTAAAGAAGATTTAGATAAGGCTCGAAAAATAATCTAATTGTTTTAAGATAATTTTTCTATCACAATCAATTCGTTGTGTTGTTCCACTCTTGGAATCGATTTGATTGTGAAATGTTCTTTTTTGAATTCGCTAATCAATTTTTGATTTCTAAGATTGTCAGCTTTGTTTAACAGCATCGTATTAAAAAGAATAAAAGCTTTCTTTTTAAGAAGGAAACAAATTCGATCTATAAAATAATTTTCAAAAAGAAAGTTAGGCATTTTGGTATCTTGAAAAATGTCAACAATAATTAAATCATATTTTTGAGTAGTTTTTAAAACAAACTCAAAAGCATCTTCAATTACAATTTCTAGTTGCGGAATTTCATCCAATTGAAAATATTGGTTCGCAATCTCGATGATTTCCGAATCAATTTCAACTCCGGTTATTTTTCCTTTAAAATCAATGTCGTCTACCAAAGTTTTGATGACACTTCCTCCAGCAACTCCAAGAACTAAAATATGTTCCATTTTTTGGATTTTGGTAAAACCAATGTTTTCCAAGCCCAATTTTAAAATACGTTGCAAACTTCCATAAGAATAATTGGTATTTAGTGAATCCATAACCAAATCGCCATTTGCCCAAGTAATTTCTAAAGACTTACTCAGATTTGATTTTTGACTGTAAATTTTAATAGGGTAAAAATAGCTGAGTAGGCGTTTAAGCATGAATTGGGATTTTCTCAAATTTAACAATTCTATTTTGAATGCGAATATTTTGAAGCGAAAAAGACCAACTAATTTTACTTACAAAGTTTAAGTGAAAGAAAACTTAATTTTTTTGTAATTTTTTAAAACCAAGAGATTTGTTTTCTCGTAAATAATTTAAACTTCAAAATCAAAATCTATGAAAAATTTATTCATCTCTTGTGCTGTTTTAGCTTTGTCATTGAGTTCCTGTTCTAATGATGATAATAATTCAATGAGCAATGCCGAACTTACAATGGTTACTTCAAGTAATACTTCTGGTAAAGTAACTTATATTGATTTATTAAAACCTACTGCAATGGTATCTTCTTTTACTATTTCATCTTTAGATGCAGAAGGTATTTCTTATGACCCGAGTACCGATAATATTATTGTAGCTTCGCGTACTAATAATAGACTAGAGTCTTATTCAGGAGTAAAAACGGCAGCTTCCTCAGGATCAACATCGTTAACATTATCATTGAGTGGTTCCAATCTTGATTTTACAAATGCGAGAGAAACAGCCGTTTCTGGAGATAAAGTGGTAGTGGCTCAAGATCAATTGGCTTCAAATGGTTTGGTGAATAAATTATTAGTTTACCAAAAGACATCAACTGGTTTTACTCTTTTGAATTCCTATACTACTAATTTTAAATTATAGGGAATCCAAATGGAAGGGAATGATTTATATGCTGTGGTGGATTTAACGTCTGATGTTGTTTTTTTTAAGGATTTTATGAGTAATGCTTCGGGAGCTATTACAGCTACTAAGCGAGTTACTGTAGAAGGAATAGTCCGTACTCACGGAATTACATATTCGGCCAAGGATGATTTAATGATTCTTACTGATGTGGGTAACGCTGCTTCTGATTCTGATGGAGGATTGGTTTTTATTAAAAACTTCATGAGTGTTTTTGCTTCAACAGCTAATATGGGAACGATTGCTATGAGTAACCAAATAAGAATTTATGGACCTAATTCGCAATTAGGAAATCCAGTAGATGTGGGTTATGATTATGTCACCAATACTACTTATGTGGCAGAGCGATTAAATGGAGGAGGAAAGGTTTTGAGTTTTGCTAAAGCAACAGTATCTGCTGACGCTACACCTTTGACTGTAAGATCAGAAGCTGGTGTAACTTCAATTTTTGTTATAAGAAAGTAGAAGTAGGTTTTACTTGTTTTGAATAGTCCTAAATGTGAACAAAAAGCATTTAGGGCTATTTTTTTTGATTGGGGCTAAAGGTTTTAAAAGTACCGTCTTTATAAAAAAAAACTATTTTTTCAATATCTTCTTCAAATAGATTTTTTAGTATTTCATTTGAATGCTTCGATGAAGTTATTGTTGTTTCTTCAATGCTATTTTTCGAAAATAAATCTTCATTTACTTCAACTTTAGCCGTTGTAGCTGCAGGAATAGGGTTAAAGTTGTTTGTTGTTTCTAATTTCGTTGGTTTTGAGCTGTTTTTAGGAAAGTTTCCTTTACCATTTAAGATCCAATACAAATCGACTTCAGGATATACGTCGAGAATTTTGAGGATAAAATCCAAACTTGGTTTGTTTCTTCCGGAAAGGAGGTGAGACAAACTAGAGCGTTGCACCCCAATTTTATCGGCAAATACCGAGGCATTTATACCGTAATAATCCAGTATAATTTCGAGTCTTTTTATAAAATCGTCAGTGTTTACCATTGTGAATTGAAGTTTAAAATACGGTATTTACAAATGTAACTAAAACTGGTTTGGATTACAAATTTACAGTTGTAAATCGATGTTAAATATCTTTAATAGTTTACATTTAGGTTTAATTAACGCTAGTTAAGTTATTGAAATAATGATAATTATTCGTTAATTTGAAAACGAATAACATTTGTTAACTGGTTAGAGTTAAGATTATCCTAAAAGACTAGAAAAACTGTTTACAATATTAAAACAATTCAATAAAACTCAGTTTACAAATGTAAAAATAAAGATGTTTACTTTTGTAAATCAAATATATTAGATTATGAATTTAGAGCAGTTGTTTCTTGATAACAAGGAAAAAACGATTGAAGGCAGGTATTTGACATTAGAGTCTATTGAGCCTATTTTGAAAAGAATTAATACAGATAATCAACTTTCGGTTATTGGGGAATCAGTTCAAGGGAGACCAATTTATAAGTGTGTTATTGGTAACGGAAAAACTAAAATTTATCTTTGGTCACAAATGCATGGTAACGAAAGTACCACTACAAAAGCGTTATTTGACTTTTTGAACGTGTTGCATAATGGTTCTGATTTGGCTAAAGATTTATTAGCTAATTTTACTTTCTGCTGTTTACCAATGTTGAATCCTGATGGTGCGACTTTGTACACTCGTGCTAATGCCAATGAAATTGATTTAAATAGAGATTCACAAGATCTGACTCAGCCGGAAAGCAAGGTTTTGCGAGCAGTTTTTGAGGATTTCAAACCTGATTTTTGTTATAATCTTCATGATCAGCGTACTATTTTCGGTGTTGCTGATACCGGGAAGCCAGCAACTGTATCGTTTTTAGCTCCTTCTTATAATGAAGAAAGAGAAATAAACGATTCGAGACAAAAAGCAATTAACTTAATTGCGGGCATGAATACAGTTTTACAAGAGTTTATTCCTGGTCAAATTGGGCGATTTGACGATTCGTTTAATATTAATTGCATTGGAGATACCTTTCAGTATTTAGGCGTACCGACTATTTTGTTTGAGGCTGGGCATTTTCCTGGAGATTACCAAAGAGAAGTTACTCGAAAATATGTTTTCATGGCTTTGGTTTCTAGTTTTATAATACTTAGCGAAAACGTTATAGAAGTTAATAGAACGGAGGATTATTTGAATATTCCTCAAAATAAAGTCGTTTTTTATGATTTTATATACAAAAAGATTAAAATAAATTATGACGGTATTGAAAAAATAACGAATTTTGCTGCACAGTATAAGGAAGAGTTAGTTGATGGCGCAATCCATTTTAACGCTTATGTTGCAAAGCTTGATGAATTAGAAGGTTTTTTCGGTCATGAAGTATTTGATGCTGAGGGAGCTGCTTATGAAGATGAGGAAGGAAATGTTCCAAAACTAGATCAAAAAGCAAATTTTTGTTTAGATAAAAAACTTAAATTTGTTAATGGATTGATAAAAAAGTAATTTTTTGTACGACTTTATCATTTTTATGTATATTTTTATGCTTTAAAATGACAATTAATAATATAATTAGAGAAATATGAGTAAGTTCCGTTTAGATGAAGTAGATCATCAGATATTAGACATGTTGATTGACAATACGAGAGTTCCGTTTACGGATATTGCAAAAAAATTATTAATTTCTGCTGGAACAGTGCATGTTAGAGTAAAGAAGATGGAAGATGCTGGAATTATAATGGGATCTTCACTGGTTCTTGATTATGATAAATTAGGCTATTCTTTTATTGCTTATGTTGGTGTTTTCTTGAATAACACTTCTCAAACTAAGTTTGTTTTACAACGCATTAATGAGATTCCATTTGTTACTGTTGCTTCTGTAACTACAGGGAAATTTAATATTTTCTGTAAAATTAGAGCTAAAGACACTAAACATGCTAAGGATGTTATCTTTATGATTGACGATATCGATGGTGTTTACAGAACTGAGACAATGATTTCTCTTGAGGAAAGCATAAACGATAAAAAGCGTTTGATGCATACTATTTTCAAAAACATGTAATTAACTTGAATGCTATGTTTAAAATATTACCTCAAGTTGACTCTTGGGGTTATTTTTTTTCAAACACAACAATACAATAAAATTAACTAAATAATTCAACATAATTTATGTATACGCTCCCTAAAATAGAACGTTTTAAGCAAAATGTACTTTCTAAATATAATATTTATAACAGCGTTTTCATTACTTTACCCTTTGATTCTATAGACAACACAGGTGCTTTACTTCCTTTGTTCACAGATGTTTGTGAAACAGGTTTTAAAAAAATGGAAACACCAAAGGAGATATTTGAATTTTTCTCTAAAAAATATTTACATACTGATGTAGAAGCTGATAATATCGATTTAATGTTTCGTTTTATTCAGTATATCGAACGTCAAATTGTATTGTTTGATGCTGTAGAAGATGCTGCTTTTCCTATTGTAAATAATATGGAAGGTCGTGGTTCTTTGAGAGATATCAAAGAGAAATCGGATGCTAGAGGGAAAAATGAAGAATTAGTTGAATTTTTAGAGAATTTTAATGTAAGAACGGTTTTAACAGCGCATCCTACACAATTTTACCCTGGTGCTGTTTTGGGAATTATCAACGATTTGACTCAGGCCATTCGTGATAATAACCTGTTACAAATCAAACAGCTTTTAGCGCAATTAGGAAAAACACCATTTATAAAAAACGAAAAACCAAATCCTTTTGACGAGGCGGTAAGTTTAATTTGGTACCTAGAAAATGTATTTTATGACACCGCTGGTGATATGATGCATTATTTAGAGACTAATATTTCGCCTGAAGGGATTAAAAATCCTATTATTCAACTTGGATTTTGGCCAGGAGGAGATAGAGATGGTAATCCGTTTGTAACTACAGATATCACTTTAAAAGTGGCTGATCGTTTAAGAACTTCTATTTTGAAATGTTATTATTTCGAAATGAGAAACTTAAAAAGAAAATTAACTTTCCCAGGAGTAGATGTTTTAGTTGCTGAACTTGAAAACAAATTATATCGTTCTGTTTTTTATTCCAGAGGTGAAATTTACATCACTTTAGATGAGTTTAAATCACAGTTAAACAAGATAAAAACGATAATTGTTGAGCAACATCAGTCTTTGTATCTTGATGAATTAGAAGCCTTATTTATCAAATTAAATTTATTTGGATTCCACTTTGCTACTTTAGATATTCGTCAAAACAGTAAGATTCACGATGCTGTATTTAAAGATGTTTTCGATTATTATTTAGAAAATGGAAAAGATGTTTTTCCTAAAAACTACTACGAATTATCAGAAGCTGAAAAATGTGAAGTTTTAACCAATGCTAAAGGAAATTTGATTCCTTCTGATTTTAAAAACGAAATGACTAAATCGACAATTGAGTCTATTCAGGCCATTAAACAAATTCAGGAAAGCAATGGTGAATTAGGAGCAAATCGTTATATCATCA
The DNA here is from genome assembly GCA_039805885.1 of Bacteroidota bacterium. Lineage (GTDB taxonomy): Bacteria > Bacteroidota > Bacteroidia > Flavobacteriales > Flavobacteriaceae > Flavobacterium. The sequence goes on along the minus strand of JBDLTG010000068.1, from coordinate 10,861 downwards.
GTAATAACGAAAATGCAGTGAATGTTTTAGAGACATTTGCTTTGATTCGTTTGAGTGATTGGGAACATCCTTCTGTTGATATTGTGCCTTTATTCGAATCGGTTGACGATTTGCAAAATGCGCATAATGTAATGGAGCAATTGTATACAAACCCTGTTTATGCAGCTCATTTAGCTGATAGAGGAATGAAGCAAACTATTATGCTTGGATTCTCTGATGGTACAAAAGATGGTGGTTATTTAATGGCTAACTGGAGTATTTATCAGGCAAAAGAAGAACTTACAGCTATTTCTAGAAAATATGGAGTTAAAGTAATCTTCTTTGATGGACGTGGTGGACCACCAGCTCGTGGAGGAGGAAAAACACATAAATTCTATGCTTCTTTAGGACCAAACATTGAAAATAAAGAAATTCAAGTAACTGTTCAAGGACAAACTATTAGTTCTAATTTTGGAACTTTAGATTCTTGTCGTCATAACTTAGAGAATTTATTAAGTGCTGGTGTTACAAATCAGGTGTTTAATAAAGATTTGAATAAACTATCTGATGATGATAAAGCGGTGATGAACCAATTATCTGATTTAGGATATAAAAAATATTTGAGTTTTAAGAATCATGATAAATTCATTCCGTATTTAGAGAAAATGAGTACGCTGAAATATTATGCAAAAACTAATATTGGAAGTCGTCCTTCTAAAAGAAGTAAATCTGAAAAATTAGATTTTAAAGATTTAAGAGCGATTCCGTTTGTAGGTTCTTGGAGTCAATTGAAACAAAACGTTCCTGGATTTTATGGTGTAGGAACAGCTTTGAAATATTTTGAGGATTCAAACCAATGGGATAAGGTTCAGGATTTATATGATAGCTCAATGTTCTTCAAAACGTTGTTAGAGAACAGTATGATGTCATTGGCAAAATCATTCTTCCCATTAACAGCTTACATGAAAAACGATCCTGAATTTGGAGAATTTTGGCAAAATATCTACGATGAATTTTTGGAAACCAAAAGATTATTGTTGAAAATTGCCGGTCATCAACAATTGATGGAAAATTATCCTGACGGAATGGCTTCCATTCAAATTAGAGAACGTATTGTATTGCCTTTGTTGACTATTCAACAATATGCTTTATTGCGAATCAACGAATTGAATAAAGAAAGTGTTCCAAATGATAAATTGATTAAAGTGTACGAGAAAATCGTAATGCGTTCTTTATTTGGAAACACTAATGCAAGTAGAAATTCAGCTTAATATTCGATTATGAAGCAAACTGATATCCCGGAAAACGAGTATTCCGTATTTAATGCTACTTATATAAAAGCAGCAGGAGATGGAGATTTATATGAAGACTTAGAAATAAGTCTTCATGATTTTATTCGTTTTGTTCAGGATATTCCAATGGATAAATTTGATTATCGCTATGCCGAAGGCAAATGGACTATCAAAGAAATTATTCAGCATATTATTGATACCGAACGTGTTTTTGCTTATCGTGCTTTGCGAATTTCAAGAAATGACAAAACGCCATTGCCGGGATTTGATGAAAATGATTACGCGTTAAACACCAATGCTAATGACAGACATTTACAGAGTTTGTTGACCGAATTGTCAATTGTTCGTCAAAGTACTTTAGCCCTTTTTAAGAGTTTTTCAGAAGAACAATTAAGAAGAATTGGAACTGCTTCTAATCATGAAATTTCAGTGCGAGCGATAGGTTTTATTATCATTGGACACCAAAAACACCATCAAAAAGTTTTTCAGGAAAGATACCTTTAAACTAATAAAAACAAGTAGACCAAATTTTCAACTTGTTATCAAAAGACATCGTATTAGCGGGACTTGTAGAAGGCATTACATAATAAGTAATGCCTTTTATTTGCCCGAAATTTTTAATAAAATAGCGGTGGCTTTCTTTTCCGTTAAAGATGATTTTTTTAATATTTGGATATTGTTTGAATACGTTTTCAAAATCATTTGGCTTATGATTTTTGATGTGAATATCTAAACTTCCTTTGCGTTCACAATTTTCCAGAACATCCCAAATTCCAATTTTATTCGTTTGTAATAGTTTTATTTTTTCTTCGAAAACAGTAGCAACTGGCAATTTATCAAATAGCGTATAAATTATTTTCCAGAAATGATTGCGAGGATGCGCATAATATTCCTGTTTTTCTAGCGAAGCAATTCCCGGCATGGTTCCTAGAATTAGAATTTCGGTTTCGGCGTTGACAAAAGGAGGAAAAGAATAAATCATAGTTTCTAGTTAGTATTTTCTTCTTTCTCAAGAATTGCTAAAGCTAGTCTTATTTTTTCATAAGCTACTTTTTCTTCGAAATAATCAAAATAGGGTTTTAGTGCTGAAGGATTTTCTAGAACTGTTTTTGCATTCGCCACTTTAGTTACTTCTTCTGTAGTGATAAATTGAAACAAATCGATTGTAGCTCCTTCTTGGTATAATTTAGCAAGATGCGACATAATGGTGCTCAATCCTAAATTTCTTTTTTGAGCAATAGCTTCAGGAGACAAACCACTTTCAAATAAAACTAAGGTTTCTTTGTAAGTCGAAGCTGTTTTTTTAGGCTTGACAGCTTTGTTTTTATGAAAATCGATAATCGCTTTGATAAAAGCATCACCATATTTTTCTAATTTGGCTTTTCCTACGCCGTCAATCGCAATAAGTTCTTCCTCGCTCATTGGGCGATGGATTTCCATTTGGCGTAAAGCAGCATCGCTAAAAATCACATAAGCAGGGACATCTTCTTCTTTTGCTAGTTCATAACGCAATTTGCGTAAGCTTTCAAATAATGAATTGGCTACTACTTTTGTTTTGGGTTCCTTGGCTTCAGTTTTGTTGGTATTTGCTTTTTGTACGGTATTGAGTTGTACTTTTTCATTTTCAAATAGTACTTTCTTAGCTAAAGGAGTAAGTTTAATTTTATTTTGTTGGTGAAAAGCAATTTCGCAATACCCCAAATTAATTAATTGAATCAGGTATTGATTCCAATCGTTCCAAGAGGTTTCAATGCCTACGCCGTATGTTTTTAAGTTTTGATATTCTTTTTCATAAATATAGGCGTTTTTAGAACCTCGTAAAAAATCAACAATAACGGGCAATGGTTCTGATTCCTGAAGTCTAATAATAGCCGAAAGTGCTTTTTGAGCAATAATAGTTCCGTCAAAAAAGGCGGGTGGGTTTTTGCAAATATCACAGTTGTCACAATTTTCGGTTACAATTTCGCCAAAATAAGAAAGCAATATTTTTCTGCGACAACTCAGTGCATCGGTATATTGTTTCATTCTTTCGAGCTTTGCCAATTGAATTTCGGAATTTTGTCCCTGTGAAGCAAATTTCTGCAACTGAATCAAATCGCCATAACTTTCGAATAAAATGGTTTCCGAAGCCATGCCATCACGACCCGCACGGCCAATTTCCTGGTAATAACCTTCAATATTTTTAGGTAAGTTGTAATGAATTACCCAGCGGACATTCGATTTGTCAATTCCCATCCCAAAGGCAATGGTGGCACAAACTACCTGACATTGGTCATTAATAAATTCATCTTGGGTTTTAGAACGAAGTTCACTTTCTAAACCAGCGTGATACGCTTTGGCATTGATTCCTGTTTTGCTGAGTTTTTCGGCAAGCTCTTCAGTTGTTTTTCGACTAAGGCAATAAATAATTCCGGAATCGTTTGGTTTTGATTCGATAAAATCAATAATTTGTTTCACTCTGTCTAAGGCAGGACGTACTTCTAAGCTTAGGTTTTTTCGATCAAAAGAAGAAATAAAAACGGCTGGTTTTCGCAAGTTTAATTGATTGCTAATATCTTGACGTGTAGCTTTATCGGCTGTAGCAGTTAAAGCAAGAATTGGAGTAGAAGGAAAGCGGTTTTTTAGATAGCCTAAATTAGTATAAGCGGGTCTAAAGTCATGTCCCCAAGATGAAATACAATGCGCTTCGTCAATAGCAATTAAACTTATTGTAAGTACGCTAAAAGCATTATCCAAGTAAGATAAACTTTCGGGTGCAATGTAAACTAGTTTTACTTTGTTGTTTTTTAGGTTTTCAATATGTTGCTGCTGTTCGGCTTCTGTTTGCGTACTGTTGATAAAACAAGCCGCAATTCCATTGGCTTTTAAACTATCTACCTGATCTTTCATTAACGCAATAAGCGGAGAAATAACAATAGTAATTCCGGGAAACAATAATGCTGGTAATTGAAAACAAATGGATTTTCCTCCACCTGTAGGCATGATTGCTAAAGTATCATTGCCATTTAATATGGTATTTATAATTTCTTCCTGATTGCTTCTGAATTTTTCAAATCCAAAATTTTCTTTAAGTGTAGTATGTAATATTGAGGAAGTAATCATTTTGAAATTGCTAATTAGGAATCTTGTTGTTGTATTAGAATAATAAAAAAAAGGAACTCTTTTGTGAGTTCCTTTTTTATGTTGTTATGAATTAATCTTCATCATCTTCGTCTTCGTCGTCTGCAATGTCTTTGTCATCCCCATCTCCGTCTTCATCATCTTCATCTAGCTCTGGCTTATCAATATTGTCATCTTCATCATCGTCATCACTAATATCGTCATCTAGATCCAGACCTTTTATAGGAAGAATTGGTTCGATTTCATCATCAATTTCGTCATCTTCGTCATAATTTTCAATTCTATCAGCAAGCTTAGTACTAATTTTTACTAAATAAATAGTATCCTCAGTACGAACTTCGACAGCTTCTATTAATTCGTTTTTAGCATTTCTAAAACGGATAACATCTTCGTCATCATATCCATCAGGAAATTTTTCAACTAATAAGTTTAAAATTTCATTTGTCAACTTAGCGTACTCAACAATAACTCTTCTCATAAAAATGGTATTATAAATCTAATAAATAAGCAAAAATTAATGGTGCTACAATAGTAGCATCTGATTCAATGATAAACTTAGGTGTTTTTATGTCTAATTTTCCCCAAGTGATTTTTTCGTTTGGAACTGCTCCAGAATACGAACCATAACTGGTTGTAGAATCTGAAATTTGACAGAAATAACTCCAAAACGGAATGTCGTGCATTTCCATATCCTGGTACAACATTGGAACAACACAAATAGGGAAGTCTCCTGCTATACCACCACCAATTTGGAAAAATCCAATACCATTACTACTGTTTTTTGGATACCAATCAGCTAAGAAAGTCATGTATTCGATACCCGACTTCATAGTTGATGCTTTCAATTCTCCTTTAATAACATAAGAAGCGAAAATATTTCCCATAGTACTGTCTTCCCATCCTGGAACAATAATAGGCAAATTTTTCTCAGCTGCAGCATACATCCAGCTATCTTTTAAGTCAATTTCGTAATATTCTTCCAATACTCCAGAAAGAAGCATTTTATACATAAATTCATGAGGAAAATAACGTTCTCCTTTATCATCAGCATCTTTCCAGATTTTGTAGATGTGTTTTTGTAATCTACGGAAAGCCTCATGCTCAGGAATACAAGTATCTGTTACACGATTTAATCCTCTTTCAAGTAAAGCCCATTCGTCTTCTGGGGTTAGATCACGGTAGTTAGGCACTCTTTCATAATGAGAATGTGCTACTAAGTTCATGATATCTTCTTCAAGGTTTGCTCCTGTACAAGAAATAATTTGAACTTTATCTTGACGTATAATTTCGGCGAAGATTTTTCCAATTTCTGCTGTACTCATTGCACCAGCCATACTTACCATCATTTTAGCACCATTGGCTAATTGTTGTTCGTAAGCTTTTGCGGCATCAACTAAAGATGCAGAATTGAAATGTAAATAGTGCTTTTCAATAAACTGACTGATCGGTCCTTTACTCATTTTAAGGGGTTTAAATATTTTGTAAATTTATGTGTATTTGAATCTAAATGCGTTCAAATATAATGAAATTATAAATCTACTAATTGTGTGTTTTGTTAATTATTTTTTGTTGTAACCTAAAATTTTTAATACATCTTCAGAGGTTTGCTGCTCCGAAAATACTTCTGTAGCTAAAATACCATTTTCGTCTCTATCTATTAAGATATGCTTGGGTTGTGGTATTAAGCAGTGGTGTAATCCTCCGTATCCTCCAATGGTTTCCTGGTAAGCGCCAGTATTAAAAAATCCAATGTAAAGCGGTTTTTCTTTGTTATACTTTGGTAAATAAATGGCATTCATGTTTTGCTCGGAGTTGTAGTAGTCATCACTATCACAGGTTAAACCTCCTAATAATACTCTTTCGTAAGTATCGTTCCAACGGTTTACGGCTAACATGATAAAACGCTTGTTTATAGCCCAGGTATCTGGCAAAGTGGTAATGAATGAAGAATCAATCATGTTCCATTTTTCTCTGTCGTTTTGTTGTTTTTGATATAAAATCTGGTAGATAGCTCCACCGCTTTCTCCTACAGTAAACGAACCAAATTCAGTAAAAATATTTGGAACATCCACTTCAGCTTCATCACAAGCAATTTTGATTTGATTGATGATTTCGTCAATCATGTATTGGTAATCGTATTCAAAAGCCAAAGAGTTTTTAATTGGAAAACCTCCTCCAATATTCAAACCGTCCAGAGTAGGACACTCTTTTTTCAAGGCAATGTATACTTTGATACATTTTACCAATTCGTTCCAGTAATAAGCCGTGTCATTTATTCCGGTATTGATGAAAAAGTGAAGCATTTTTAGCTCTAATTTATCATTCTCCTGTATCTGTTTTTTGTAAAAAGAAACGATGTTTTTGTATCCAATTCCTAATCTTGAAGTATAGAACTCAAATTTTGGTTCTTCTTCGGCAGCGATTCGGATTCCAATTTTGAATTTTCCTTTGATTTCTGCTTGAAGTAAATCTAATTCTTCGTAGTTATCAATAATTGGAATAGTATTCCTATGACCGTTATTGATTAAACGAGCTATGTTTTCGATGTATTGGTCTCTTTTGAAACCGTTACATAGAATATAAGTGTTTTTGTTGATTTTACCGTTTTCTAATAAATTTTCAACAATATTGATATCAAAAGCAGAAGAAGTTTCAACGTGAATATTGTTCTTAAAAGCTTCATTCATAATGAATTCAAAATGAGAACTTTTGGTGCAATAACAATAGTAATATTTTGCTTCGTATTTGTTTTTTTCCATCGATTTACGAAACCAACTTTTGGCTTTGTTGATGTTATTGGAAATTTGTGGCAAATAGGTAAACTTTAAAGGTGTGCCGTATTTTTCAACCAATTTCATCAAATCGATATTGTGAAACTGAAGGTTATCTTTGTTTAGTTTGAATTCTTCTTGAGGAAAATAGTAAGATTGATTTATTAAGTCAGAATATTTTGTATTCATTAGATTTTTAGAGTTTTAAATTTTTATAGATTAACGATATAGTTATTAAGCTATAATTCAAACTCTAATATTTGCATATATAATTTGCAATTTTTCGTTTTCTACTTTTAGGTATTGAAAAATATCAAAATTAAATGGACTAATCACTAAATTAAAACGCTTCAATATTCCTAAGAAAGAATCATTGTGAACGTTCTGATTTGAGTTATAATTTCTTTGTTTTTGATCTTTTTTCATTGCGGCAAATGTAAAAAATAATATATAAGTGATGCAATCCTTTTTTATAAAAAAAATAGTTAAGATTTGTAATCTTCAAAGGCTTCAAGAATTAATTCATTCTCAACAGCTTGATTGATTTTTATCTTTCCAATACCTTCAATTAATGCAAACTGAATGCTTCCATATTCATTTTTTTTGTCGTGTATTAATAACTCTAAGATAGGTTCGATATCTTCTTCTTCAAAAATAATGTCTTCGTAAATTGACTTTAATACATTTTTGATTTGGATGTATTCTTCTTTAGAAATTAATCCTTTATTCAAAGAAATGTAACTTTCAAGAATCATTCCCACAGCAATTGCTTCTCCGTGGAGTAGGGTAGTTTTAGTTTCGCTTTCCAGAAAATAACCTTCGATAGCATGACCTAAAGTATGACCAAAATTCAAAGCTTTTCGAATGTTTTTCTCGGTTGGATCTTGTTTTACAATCTCATTTTTAATTTCGACTGATCTGTAAATCAACTGGTCAAGAGTGCTAAAATCAATTGTTGAAATATCTAAAAATTCTTCCCAGTATTTTTTATCGTAGATTAAACCGTGTTTCAACATTTCGGCAAGACCGGAACGCATTTCGTTTTGAGGAACAGTTTCTAAATATTCTGTATCAATAAGAACCATATTTGGCACATTGATCACACCAATTTGGTTTTTTAAATTCCCTAAATCCACTCCGTTTTTTCCTCCTACCGAAGCATCTACCATAGAAAGTAAAGTAGTAGGGATATGAATAAAATCAACGCCGCGTTTGAAAGTAGAGGCTACAAAACCACCAAGATCAGTAACAACACCACCACCAAGGTTCAGTACTAAACTTTTTCTATCGCCTCCAAGTTCAGTAAGTACTTTCCAAATTTCAACACAGGTTTCAATATTCTTATTCTCTTCACCTGCTTCAAATTCGATAATTTCAACATTTAAATCGGTTTCGATGTAAGGCAATAATTTTGGTAAACAAAACTCATTAGTATTACTATCTACAATTATAAAAATGTTAGAATATTTATTCTCAGTTAGATGAAGATTTAAAGCTTCATATCCTTTTTCGTTAAAATAGATTGGGTAGTTATTGGCTTGAATTGTTTGCATCGTCATTAATTAATTTGAAATGCAAAATAAGGTAATTTCTAGTAATTAATGTTCATAACTCTGGCTATATTTGTTTTAAATAGCGAAAAAAATGAAAAAGATATTCGATAATACCCAAATCGCTTTTGCTTTAAAAAGCAATAGTCAATTGAATGCATCTTATTTTATTTTTAAAATGATGGCTCTGAAACCATTGGTCAAAATAGGGACGAAAATTATCAGCCTGGCTTTGCAATTGCATTTACCGGTTGAAAATTTAATTCGAAAAACCATCTTTAATCAATTTTGTGGAGGAATTAACGAAGAAGATTGTCTTAAAGTAGTCGATATTCTTGATACTAAAGGCGTTTTGGCTGTTTTGGATTATGCTGTTGAAGGAAAAGAAAATGAAAGCGAATTTGATAATGCGCTTCAAAAAATGCTCAAAATAATCGAATTTGCCAAAGAACGTCAGGCAATTCCTTTTGCAGTTTTCAAACCTACGAGTTTTGGACGCATTGATTTATATGAAAAAATAGGGAATAAGGAAGTTTTAAATTATATAGAACAAGAAGAGTGGAGTAGTGTAGAAGCTCGTTTTGATTTGGTTTGTGAAACAGCTCTTCAAAAAAGTGTTCCCATTTTAATTGATGCCGAAGAAAGTTGGATGCAAACTGCCGCTGACAAATTAATTCTCGAAATGATGCGTAAATACAATAAAGAAAAAGTCATTGTTTACAATACTTTGCAAATGTATCGTTGGGATCGAATGGATTATTTGAAAACTTTATACCAAACAGCTCAAGCAGAAGGATTTTTTATCGGAATTAAACTGGTTCGAGGTGCTTATATGGAAAAGGAAAACAATCGCGCCGAAGAAGATAATTATCCATCGCCAATTTTTTCCAACAAACCAGAAACAGATAAAAATTATGATGCTGCTTTGCAGTATATTATCAATAATTTAGATGTTTTTTCTCTTTTTGCAGGAACACATAATGAAGCAAGTGCGTATTATTTGATGGAATTAATGCAGGAAAAAAACATTGCCACTAATGATGTTCGAATTTGGTTTGGGCAATTGTATGGTATGAGTGATACTATGAGTTTTAATTTGGCTGCAAACGGATATAATGTTGCTAAATACCTTCCTTTTGGGCCTGTTAAAGAAGTAGTTCCTTATTTAATTCGTCGTGCTCAGGAGAATACTGCTGTTACTGGACAAACGAGTCGCGAATTAGAAATGATAATACAAGAACGCCAACGAAGAAAACGTACTTAACTATTCTAAAAATTTCGCCTTTAATTCAGCTGTTGGAATCATACATTGTTCTTTTTTGCCATACCATTTATAGCGATTGGTAGCGATATAATCGTAAATGGAGTCGTTAATTCTCTTTGGAAAAAAGTTAAAACCAGCTAGAAAACCATAGAAACTGCCCAGTTCAGAAGCTATTTTCAAAGCCGCTTCCGATTTGTAATAATAAGCTCTTCCAGGTTCGTACAAAATAATGCTATCGGTTATTTTTGGGTTAATGCCAATGTAATTACAAATTTCCAAACCTAAATTAGACTGCAAAGCCACAAACCGAAAAACATCTTTTTTATCGTGCTTTATAATAAACTGCACCGCCGAATCGCATAAATTGCAAACGCCATCAAAGAGGATTATTTTTTTGTTTTCTGCGGTCATTGCGAGGAACGAAGCAATCTCACGAGGTGTTTCCATTTCAGTATGTATTATTCAGTCATTATATCTTTAATTTTGGCTTAGTTTGTCATTGCGAGGAACGAAGCAATCACACTAACACGAACAAATCTGGTATGAGATTGCTTCGTTCCTCGCAATGACACCGCTCACTGAATTCTGCTTTCTGCAAACTGATTACTTTTTCACGGCTTCTACCAAATCCAATTCCTCCAAACTTACTTTCGAAGTAAATAATCCGTAATTAACAACCGCCTTATTTTTCTCAATTTTATCAATACTTCCCACCGCTTTTCCATCCAGCATTCGCACGCGATCGCCTACTTTTAGAATCGGTTTTGGTTTTTCTATAACAGGTTTTAGTTTCTTTTCTTTTTTCTCTTTTCGGATTTCTTCCACCTGAACCGTAACTTCGGCAATAACTTCTTTTTTCTTCTCAATTATCGCTTTGTTTTCTTT
>JBDLTG010000067.1:0-34340 GCA_039805885.1 Bacteroidota bacterium | reverse complement strand
AATCAAGTCTTACGCTTCCTCGTCGGTCAAATTAGTTTTCGAATACTAAAAGAAAATAACTCGCTACGCTCAAACAGATTTTCTTTTTACGTATTCTTCAAACATTTGACACTCGACTGCGAAAGCTAGGGACAACCAGAATACCAGAAACAACCACAATTTAATTTATAATTGACAAAACATAAACGTCATTTTATATTGCTTTTTTTAGAATAAAAATTAGACCTCGAACTGACGGATACTTTTTTAATCATCTTATAAAGATACTTACAAAACCGCATCAAACAACTCGTCTACAGATAAGTATCTTTCGCCGGTATCGTAATTAAAAGTGAGAATTACTGCTTTTTCAGGAATCGTTTCCAATTTTTTAGAAACTCCCGCCAAAGCTGCTCCTGTAGAAATACCGGAAAAAATCCCCTCTGTTTTGGTTAATTTTTTGGAAAATTCAAAGGCATCTCCTTTTTCGACCGTAATGATTTCATCTATGTATTCCCTATTAAAAACGGCTGGAACAAATCCGGCACCAATGCCCTGAATGGGATGCGGTGCGGCTAATCCACCGCTTAAAACAGGTGATAATGCCGGTTCGACAGCAACCGTTTTTAACTTAGGGAAATGTTGCTTTAGAATTTTGGAAACTCCGGTAATGTGTCCGCCCGTTCCCACTCCTGTAATTAAATAATCAATTCCATCAGGGAAATCTTTTAGGATTTCCTGGGCGGTGGTTCTTTCGTGAACTTCTACATTGGCTGGATTATTGAATTGCAAAGGCAAAAATGAATTGGGAGTCGAAGCCGCTAATTCGTGTGCTTTTTCTACGGCACCTGCAGTTCCTTTTTCTCTTGGTGTCAAAACGAAGTCAGCACCATAGGCATTCATGATTTTCCTTCTTTCGATACTCATGGATTCTGGCATCACCAAAATGACTTTGTATCCTTTTACTGCTGCTACTAATGCCAGACCAATTCCTGTGTTTCCCGATGTTGGTTCTATAATAACCGAATCCGGTTTTAAAAGTCCTTTTTTCTCGGCATCTTCAATCATGGCCAGAGCAATTCTGTCTTTGATACTAGATCCTGGATTTGATTTTTCTAATTTAATCCAAACTTTATGCGTTGGAAAAAGTTTGTTCAGTTTGATGTGGGGTGTATTCCCTATGGTTTCTAAAATGCTTTGATATTTCATGATGTATTTTTTTATTGCCACGAATGGCGTTGTTTTTTTTAGCCACAGATTACACAGATTTTCACAGATTTTTTTCTAAAATTGTTGTTGCCATTAATAATAAGTGGTAATCTTTTCAAATTTGTTAGTTTTTTTGGCACGCAGATTTTTGCAGATTTTTTTCTAAAAGTGTTTATCAACATTGTATAATCTGTGGGAATCTTTTAAATCTGTGGCAAAGAATCCTTGTTTCTATTTTATTTATATTGAATAAAAAATAGGCTCCGGAAAAGGATTATTGTCCTTAACCCTGATTTCGTTTTTATGATAGACAACTGAATTCGATGGAATGGAATACGTCAACCAAACATTTCCTCCAATAATAGAATCCCTTCCTACGGTTGTTTGTCCGCCAAGAATGGTACTATTGGCATAAATAATCACGTTGTTTTCAATTGTTGGGTGTCTTTTTATAGAGGCTTCCCCTTTTTTTACACTCAAAGCACCCAGCGTAACTCCTTGATAAATTTGAACATTATTACCAATAATTACCGTTTCTCCAATTACAATTCCGGTTCCGTGATCAATGGCAAATTCATCGCCTATTTGTGCTCCGGGATGAATTTCGATACTGGTTTTACTATGCGCATATTCCGAAATAGTTCGGGCCAACAATTTCAAATCCTGTTTCCAAATCTGATGTGAAAAACGATAAATAGCAATGGCAAAAAATCCGGGATAGGTATACAAAACTTCTTCTAAAGATTTTGCAGCCGGATCTTTGGCATAAATAGTTTTGGCATCGTTTAATGCCTTTTTATGTAAATTGGGTAATGCCTTAAAAAACGTTTTGGTTTGTTGCTGACTTTTCTCATTTTTAGGTTCAAAATCCAAAACCAGTTCGTTGAATTGTACTTCTAATTCTGTGAATTTATCTTCGATAATAGTCACATTACCGAAAGATTTTGAGGTATTCGAAAACAAAACCGAAAACAACTCATCTATAAATTGATGGATTAATTTCTTTTTTGGCAGAATCAATAAATCTTGATGCTGTTGGGCTATTTCTTGGTAAAAAGATTTCATATATTTTAAATTATAAAAAGATTATTATTTGCCAAATAATAGAAAAGCGATAATCAACGTAATAATCACGTTGAACAATTGCGCTATCAAAAAGGCATACAATGGTTTTTTACTGCTGTTGCTGAACAAATCTTTAAAGTTGGTTTCCAAACCAATACTGGTAAATGCCAAAGCAAACCAAAGACCTTGAAGATTCTTCAGACTGTCTTTTACTCCATCTCTAACTTCAATTGGAATCAAGAAAGAAAAAACCAGCGAAGCAGCAATAAAACCAATGACAAACTTGGGAAAACGTTCCCAGATAATTCCTAAAGTAGGTTTCGATTCGACCGCTTCAGCCGATTGATTGTGAGTATATGTCCAATAAACAGAGATTGCAAAAGCAGCTATTCCTAACAATACATTTTACGAGAATTTTACAATCGTACTGATTTTCAGCGCCGTTTCTCCAACTAATGATCCCGAAGCCACAACAGCTCCCGAGGTATCAATACTTCCGCCTAACCAAGCTCCGGTTACTTCTTCCGGAAAGTTGAAATACTTAGCAATAATTGGCATAAAAATCATCATTGGAATGGCTGTAACCAATACCATCGAAATGACATAAGACAGTTTTTTAGAATCGCCTTTGATAGCACCCGAAGTCGCAATCGCCGCCGAAACCCCGCAAATGGAAACCGCACTGGAAATCATCATCTTCAGTTCGTCGTCTACTTTTAGTTTTTTACACAACCAAAAAGCAAAATACCAAACCGATAAAACCACCACTAAAGCCTGAATCAATCCTAAAGAACCCGCTTTTAATATGTCTGAAAAAATGACGCTAGTTCCTAATAATACCAATCCTGTTTTTACAAAAATTTCGGTAGAAAGTGCGGTGCAAAACCATTCCGGAAGCTTAAAAAAATTACCAATAGACAAACCTATAGCCAAACTAAAAATTACAGCTTCGAGGTTGAGTCCTTTTACAAATGTGTTTCCGGCAAGAATCAAAGCAATAACCGTTAATACATAGACTACCGGAAACCCCAGTAAAAAGTTTTTAACCGATTTTCCTACCAGAAAAGCACCAATACTCCCGATGGAAATAAAATAGATAAATTGAATGAGCAGGGTTTGTAAATTGCCGAAATTGAATACATCGCTTAATAAATTGGCTCCATCAGACCATTTGAATACGGGTACCGCAGGAAGATAAAGAAAAAGTGAAATCCCTATAATCAGGAAACCCAAGAATACTACTGTCCAATCTTCGTGAATACTAAATGCTTTGTTTTGTTGTGACATTTTAATTTAGTTATTATAATATGCTACGCTAATTTGACTTAACTTTTATTTATTCTTTCCATGCCAATTAAAACATGAAGATGATTTTTCAAATTAAAAACAACAGCAACAACAACCCATTCGGCTGAAATTAACAAATTCGAAATGAAGCAATTGATTTAAAAAAAGGGGATTTCTAATCGTTTTCAAAGTCTTAATTTTAAATATTATGTGTTGTGTTCTTTATTAAACCCTACTAATTTGATAGGACAAAAGTAGTTATTAATTTTAAACTACCAAAAAATCAAAGTGTTTTTTGAAAAAGTAAATTCTAAGCAAAACAAGCTTAGACACTTATAACTCTTTATTTATAAAATCTAAGAACAAAAAAATCTCGAAACGAATCATTCATTAAAATGACCCGTTTCGAGAAATGTTTATTTATTGTAATCTAAAAAATTATTGTTTTTAAAACCTAAAAAGAGTTAAATCCCTTTCTAAATATTTAATTACCAAGCTTTACTATCTTCAAATTCGCAAACTTTCCTCCGGAATTATCGCCAACAAAAAGACCAATTTTACCTTCAGAAAAAGTACTCAATAGCTTTACTTTCAGAACTGGATTGGGATTTTTTTCGACAAAAACAGCTGCTTCGGTTGCACTAATTTCGATTCGCGCATGAAACCATTCATTCGGATTCGGAGCATTAGGAATTGCTTTTTCAAAAGCGGCATTTCTTTCTTTCCTTAATTTTTCCCAGATAAATTCAGGATGAGCAACATACTGCACGGCATGAATTCGCCTTACGGAATCTTGGGCATAAAAATTAAACGGTCTAAAATAGATTGCTTCATAAACCGAATCACTTTGACCATGAAATGCAATCCCCAGAAAACTTTTTTGAAAAACATCCTGTCCCTTAACATCTATTTCGATACTTCCCTGTGAAAAGTTTTGGTTTTGAAGCCACACTATTCCTTCCCCTTCCTTTTCGTTTAATTCCAGTCCTTTGTGCTTTCCGTCATTTAAAGGACTACCAATTCTATTTACAATGTGAAGTCTGTTCTTTTTAATTTCAGTATGCAAATTTATTTTCTTCACCGTCTGTGCTGAACTCGTTTCGATTGCAAGTAAAAAAACCAAAAACAACAATATCTTTTTTCTCATAATGTCATATTTTTCTTAATCCAAAAAAAATTATTGAGCATCCTTCACACAGCGAAAACCCAAGTGATTACAAGCACTTGTAGTTTCTCCTTTTCCTCGGCTACCAGCAACATAGCGAATGCAATATTCATCACTACATAAATAAGAACCACCTCTTTGTACGTGTTTTTCCACTCCTGGTTCTTCCGGATCATGACTTTCCAAAGGCCCTTGTGGATTAGCATTAGTGCTGTTTTTATAATAATCATCACGGTATAAATCGTTACACCATTCCCATACATTTCCTTCTAAATCATAGATTCCAAAAGGATTTTTTGGAAAAGATTGCACTGGAGCTGCCCCCACAAAACCATCTTCGGCAGTATTGTTATTCGGGAAAGTTCCCTGAAAAATATTGGCTACCCATTTCCCATTGGGTTTCAACTCCTGACCCCAATAATATTTAGTATGCGCTCTAGCTGCACGCGCAGCAAACTCCCACTCAGCCTCTGTTGGCAAGCGTTTCCCCGCCCAATCGGCATAAGCCTTAGCATCCAAATAACTAATTTGTACCACAGGATTATTTTCGAGTCCCACAATAGAACTTTCAGGACCAGATGGATGTTTCCAATTGGCACCTGGCACATATTTCCACCACTGTTGAATATTTCCTAACGACACTTTATTCGTTGGAGGAGAAAACACCGCAGAACCAGGAACTAAATTTTCAAGCGGAACACCCGGATAATCAGCTGGATTTAAAGGTCTTTCGGCTATAGTAATATAATTGGTCGCTTTTACAAATGCTTCAAATTGCGCATTGGTAACTTCGTGTTGGTCCATCCAGAATCCTTTTACACTTACGCTGTGAACAGGCTGCGCATCGGGATAATCAATGGTTCCCATTTTAAATTCGCCTGCTGCAACCCAGACCATTCCGTCAGTTGACTTAGTACTATTTTCAGTAGATTTTTTTGCAATAGATTGTAATAACAAGGCTTTCTTAGAGGTATTTGCCTTACACATTGCTTCACAGCTTGTTGTAGTAACTACAGCAACAGCCTTATTTTCTTGAGCAAAACTGGAATATAAACTACTAAAAATAACTCCTATTATTAAACTATATATTTTCATAAATAACTGATATTTTGTCACATCAAGCGTATCATCCCGAGCGCTGTCAAGAGACAAGATGCTATATTAATAGTATACTCTACTACGCTAACAATGACATTTTATTAAAGTAAAAATTATAACTAACTAATTTTCTTTTTTGCTTGATCAAAAAAGAAACAAAAAAATCAAGTCTTCACTCCCTCGTCGGTCAAATTAGTTTTCGAATACTAAAAGAAAAGAACTCGCTACGCTCAAACAGCTTTTCTTTTTACGTATTCTTCAAACATTTGACACTCGACTGCGGAAGCTAAGGACAATAAAAGTCCCGAAATAATTTCATTTCAAAGAAGTAAACAAAAGGGACAACAGAAGTTGCCCCCTTTTTACTAACAAACACACACACAAACTAAACAAAAACAAGTGTTCTTTTCAATTGAAAAAATTGTAACTCATTATTGAAATATCATTATTTCTTTGCAGCCGCACCAGGAATCAATTCGCTCTTTTGTTTGAACTTACTGTATTCCACTACTCCGGTTTTCTCAGCCCATTCAAAATATTTAGCTGAAAGTTGATTCACAATTCCTTCGTTTTTTTGTGCCACATTGGTTGTTTCTCCTCTATCCGATTCTAAATCGTACAATTCCCATTGATACGACGGATAAATAGAAACCAACTTCCATTTGCCTTCTCTAACGGCTCTGTTTCCTGCTCTTTCCCAGAATATTGGAGCGCCACGATTCACTTCGGAAGCACCGTCGAATAAAACAGGCAACAAACTTTTTCCTGCTAACGGATTTGATTTTACACCATTCAATTCTTTTGGATATTGAATTCCTGCCAATTCATAAAAGGTAGGAGCTAGATCGATAAGATGCCCTGTTCCTTTGTCAACACGATCCGCTTTAATTTTTGACGGATACCAGGCAATAAAAGGAGAACTAAAACCACCTTCGTGCATATTATTTTTATAATCCTGCAAAGGTGTATTTGATAAATAAGCCCAGTTTTGTTCCTGATAGTCAAATGAACCCGAGGTTCCAACTGGCCCATCATTTTTCACCAAACCTCTTCTTAAAGGGTTGTAAGTACTGAAACCACCCTGTGCACCATTATCAGATATAAAAACAATCAATGTGTTTTTATCTTTTTTCAAGGCTTTTAATTTCTCCAAAACTTTCCCCACGTTTTGATCCATGTTGTCTACCATTGCTGCGTAAACTTCCATTTTAGCCTTCCAGAATTGTTTTTCATCATAGGTTAATTTATTCCATTCCGGCACTTCAGGATCTCTTGGTGCAATAGTTTGGTTGGCCAATAAAATACCGTTTTCTTTTAATTTCTGAATTCTTTTCTCTCTTAAGACATCCCAACCTTCATCAAATTTCCCTCTGTATTTAGCAATATCAACTGCTTTTGCCTGCAATGGCCAGTGCGGAGCTGTAAAAGCCAGGTATAAGAAAAACGGTTTGTTTTCTTTGTTTTGTTCGTCCAAAAATTGCACGGCATTGTTACCAATTTCATCTGTAAAATAATAGGAATCCGCTTTAGGGTGCAACTCTTCATTATTTCTAATTAGCGCTACCGGATAAGCCGTTTTTCCAAAAGGCAATCCATCCGTATTAAAATAATTAGCAGCTCCTTTTAAGATTCCGTAAAACTTATCAAATCCTCTTTGATTTGGCCATTGCGCTTTATCCTCAGAACCTACGTGCCATTTTCCAGACATCAAAGTGCTGTAACCTCCTGAACGGAAAACTTCTCCCAGAGTTAGCGATTCTTTGTTCAAATAACCCTGATAAGCTGGTAATCCCAGATTCACATCAAAATAACCCACACCTGCCTTATGCTGGTATTGTCCAGTTAAAAGTGAAGCTCTGGTAGGCGCACAAATCGAGTTATTGTAAAATTCGCGTAAGCGTGTTCCTTCTTTGGCTAGTTTATCCAAATTAGGCGTTTTAATTTCGGAACCATAATTCCCTAAGTCGGAATAGCCCATGTCATCCACCATTATCAAAACAATGTTTGGTTTTGTTGAACTGGTTTGTGCCTGACTAAAAAAGCCAAATGCGAGTAAAAGAGGTATAGCAATAAACGTTTTTTTCATTTTATATAAATTTAAATAGTTGTCTAATTATAATTTCCAATCTGGGTTTTGTTTTAAATTTGGATTCAAATCCAATTCGCGCTGAGGGATTGGAAAGTGAATGTGTTTGGGTTGTGCACTTGTTTTTCCAGCCGCTTTTAATCGAGCCACAAAATAATCCGGACCTCTTCTGGCCAAATCAAACCAACGTTGGTATTCGTAAACCAATTCTTTTCTTCTCTCATTAAAAACCGCTTCCCTGAAATCGTCTTTCGATAATGCTGGCGAAATAACCGATAGCAACGGAATCCCGGCTCTTCCTCTCACACGGTCAATGGCTTCGTAGGCGGCTACTGTAGGTCCGTTTTGATACTCATTTGCTGCTTCGGCATAGATTAGCAATACTTCTGCAAATCGAATAATCGGTGTGTTTTTTGAAGATTGTCCCGGTGAGGCAGGTGTAGCCAAATCAAAATATTTATAAAAATGCGGAATCGTTGTATAGGTTTTTCCATCGGTTGGACTTACATATTTAATTGCAAAAGTGACATACTTGCGCTTATCCGTTTCGGCAAATGATTCAAAAAGTCCTCCGGCAGTATGCAAGGCATCAGCCTGATCCCCGGCAATTCCCGGCACAGAAGTAGGTGCTGAAGTTGAACCCAACATATTCCCATTCCAATTCGAAAGCCCTTTAAACTGCGCAGAGAAAATGTGCTCTTTGCCGTTTTTAGTTGCCACATTAAATACATCTGCAAAATCCTCAAACAAGTCATATACCTTACTATCGATAACTTCTTTACTTTTCTCAGCCGCTTTTTGCCATTTTTTTTGCGTCAAATACACTTTCGACAAAATACTTTTGGCTGCACCAGCTGTTGGTCTTCCTTTTATTTGTGGTACTACAGGTAGTGCTTCGGCATCAGTTAAATCCGTTTCAATCTGTGCATAAACCTGTGCTTCAGGCGCATTTGAAACGTTTAACACTGTCGAAGACAAATTGGTTGTTTCGTGTAAAACGATAGGCACATCACCAAACCATCGCACCAAATTGAAATACAATACTGCTCTTAAAAACTTAGCTTCATTAATCAAATCCTTATCCTTTTGGGAATTCAAATTGGGATTATTGGAAATATTATCAATCGCAATATTAGCTCTGTTGATTCCGTCATAACTTTGACGCCATAATTCTAACATTCGGTCATTTGAGGCATCGTGTGTTAGATTAGACAAGGCTCTAACATGCGCATTTCTGGCGCGGGGCCCTGCTTCATAATCATCAGTAGCCATCTCTGTCGAAATCTGAATCAGACGGTTATACAAGGTATGCGTAGTACTGTTGATGGCGTTATGAACCGCAATTACAGCTGCTTCGGCATCTTCTGTGGTTTTATAAAAATTATTCGATGCAATAAATGCTTTTGGATCTTCATCCAGGGAATTACAAGCACTGATTGCAAAAACAATCAGTAAACTCAGTATGCTTATTTTTTTCATGATGTTTCTTTTAGAATGTTATGTTTAAACCAGCCGAAATACTTTTAGATGCCGGATAAATTCCCGTATCTGTTCCTGGAGAAATAGAACTTCCGCTGGTTACTTCAGGGTCAAATCCGCTATAGTTTGTAAATGTGATTAGGTTCTCTCCTACCAATCTCAATTTTACAGCAGTCAATTTGAATTTCTCTATTACTTTTTTAGGGAAATTATAACTCAATGTGATGTTTTTGAATCGAACAAACGAACCATCTTCCACAAATCGGTTTGAGAATACGGGTGCTGGATCTAGCTTAGCACGAGGTGTAGTTGTACTCGGATTTGTTGGTGTCCAAGCATCTAAAGCCGATGTTGACGCATTTTGTTGTCCATTGAATAACTCTAAAGCTTGTGAATTCCCGTTCAGGATATCATTTCCAACAGATCCTTGTAAAATAACTCCCAATTCAAAATTGCGATAGCTAAAGTTGTTTGAGAATCCAAATGTAAAATCAGGCTGTGCATTCCCAATAGTGGTTCTATCAGCAGCTGTAGTAAATGCACCGTCGCCATTGATGTCTTTGTACAAACGGTCACCCGCTTTTGGAGTAGCATTTCCAGTAAAAACGCCTTTGGTAGCCACATCTGCAGTTTGCAATATGCCATCGGTTACTGCTCCATAAAAAGAGCCTAATGGATCTCCCACTTTCAAGATGTAATTTCCAAAAGTGTAAAATTGAGCACCATTTCCTAAAGCCAAGACTTTATTTTTATTGAAGGCAATATTAAAATTAGAAGTCCATGAAAAATCAGCATTGCTTAAAGCAGTATTAATTCCTAACTCGATTCCCTGATTTTGTACCGAACCAAAATTTTGCAAAGAAGAAGTAAATCCACTAGTATATGGAATTTGAACATCTAACAATAAATTTTTAGTGGTTTTGCGATAGGCGTCAACAGTAATAGATACTTTATTATTAAAGATTCCTAAGTCGATTCCAGCATCAAACTGGTTGGTTAATTCCCATCCTAAATCGTCATTTGCAATTCTTGTTGGTGTAAACCCAGTATAAATTTGGTCACCAAAAAGATATTTCACACTACTCAACGTAGACAATGACTGGTATTCTCCTATTTCCTGATTTCCAGTTGATCCGTAACTGGTTCTTAATTTCAAGCTATTCACTACGTTAGTCAACGGACTGAAAAAATCTTCTTCATCTATTTGCCAAGCTGCAGCTACAGAAGGGAAATATCCCCATTTATTGTTTTTTCCAAATCGGGAAGAACCATCAGCTCTGATACTCGCAGTAAAATAATATTTGGAATCATAATTATAATTCAATCGGGACAAATAAGAATTCAATGCCCATTTACTTTCTCCAGAAGTAGGTATTAATGCCAGGTTACCACTTTGCAAACTATTGTCAGAAGTCACATCATTTACAAATTGTTGTGAACCTGTAGTAACAAAATCTCTGGTAGAACTTTGCTGTGTATAACCTGCCAGAACATTAAAATGATGTACATCTGAGAAGGTTTTAGTATAAGTTAATGTATTTTCATTCAGCCATGTTTTATTATTGGAGTTTCCTATTTTTGCCTCACCATTAGTAATCAAACCTTCATAAATAGTAGAAGGAATATAAGTGGTTTCTTTATTAGCAATTAAATCAGCTCCAAAAGAAACTTTTAATACTAAATTTTTCAAAAGGTCATATTCGCCAAAAACAGTTCCTAAAATTCTTGTATTTACTGCTTTATTTTTACGTTCGTTTAAAGTAGCAATCGGATTTGAAAAGATATTTTCAAAAGGATTTCTCAACGTATAACTTCCATCACTTTCATAAATAGTAGCCGTAGGAGGCATACTCAACAAAGCTGTTATCAATCCTGAAGGCGCTACCTTAGACGAAGTTTCAGCTATAGAAAGATTCACTCCAAATCTAGATTTATCGCTTAGTTTTGAATTCAAGTTAATTCGACCACTCAAACGTTCAAAACCAGTATTCTTTATAATTCCTTCCTGATTGAAATAGTTTCCGGAAACAGCATATTTAGTCTGGTTGTTTCCTCCCGAGATACTCAATTGATGATTTTGAGTTTGTGCAGTTCGAAAAGCTTCATCCTGCCAATTCACTCCTTTTCCTAATTGAGCTATTTGTGCATCCGAAAGGTATTGATTAGTTCCTCCCGCCGGATTAGTATCGTATAAAGCCGCATTTCTAAGTCTTGAAAAACCCGCAGCGTCTAATACGGATACTTTTTTACGAACTTCTTGTTGTCCTAAAGAGTAATCGTAATTTACAGCCAGTATATTCGATTTTCCTTTCTTAGTAGTAACAATCACTACTCCATTTGCTCCTCGGGATCCATAAATAGCAGTTGAAGAAGCATCTTTTAAAACTGTAATCGACTCAATATCGGATGGATTGATTGCAGAAAGTGGATTCGTTGGACTACCGCTCAAAACACCTGAAGTTACATCCGAATTGTAAATTGGAAAACCATCTATAACATATAGCGGCTCATTTCCTCCCTGTATAGAACTTCCGCCTCGAATTCTGATACTCAATCCTGCTCCGGGTTGACCCGATGTTTGAGTCACGTTTACCCCAGCAATTGACCCTTGAAGTGCGCTCTCTAAACTACGCTGAGAAGACCTCAACGCCTGAGCAGAAACAGTTTCGGCAGCGCCGGTATAATCTTTTTTAGAAGTAGTTCCATAACCGATTACGACTACTTCACTCAATTCTTTTACATCTTCTTTTAATGTAATTTGTATAAACTTATCATTTACAATTTGTTCCTTATTGATATACCCTATAGAAGTAACAACCAATACATATGGAAATTTTTGTCCTGTTTGAAAACTGAATTTACCGTCTAAATCAGTAATAACACTATGGGTAATTCCTTTAATTTGAACATTAACTCCTGGGATAGGCTGTTTGGTTATTTGATCTATAACTACACCATCCAGAGTAGAATTTATCATGGGTTTTGTACTCTGTGCATTAATTCCTATTGAAATCAGAAAAACAGCTAACCATGAAAGTATATTTAATTTTTTTTTCATTACTTTGTTTCAGTTTAAATAATTAAGGATGCCTGAAGGTTGATGAATCAACTTTCTTTTTTCCTTTTCGAGATGAACAATTCTTTTTTAAGCCCGCCATTTCTGTTGCCGCAGAAATGGCTTTTTTTATTTACAGCACATTTGTTTTTTCATTTTATTTTTTATTACTATTTAACTTTTTTATTCAGAGAAATTTATTTCAGCAGAGAATCTTTTTAAAGTTTGCAAATTGATCTTTTTTAATTCTACTAATTTGATAGGACAAAGGTATATTAAAAACATAAACTTCCAAATTTTGAATTATTTTTTTTGGCCTTAAATTAAAAACAGCAAACAAAAAATATAATCAAATTATTACAAATCAACCATTTAAATAAGTGTTAAATTTTAAAATGCTGTACTATTTAAAAACAAAAAACAACACAGATTTAGTAAATCCACACCAAAAACGCTGTGAAAACCTACTAAATCTGTATTGGAAAATCAACATAGCTGACAGGTTTTTAAAAGCTGTCAGCTATAAATAAGAAAACTATATTTTTTTGGCTAAAGCCAAATCAACTTCTTTTTTCAAATCGTTCGAACCATCTTTTTTGAAAACAATTTTACCGTTTTGGTATAAAATTAAAGTTGGAAAAACCTTCACGGTTTTCAAATCGGCTATGATTTGTGGGCTTTCTTCTAAATCAATTTCGATAATTTTTAAATTAGTGCCCTGCTCGGATCGGATCGTTTCCAAAATAGGTTTCACTTTTTTACAAGCACCACAATATCTTGATCCAATATCAACCAAAACACTGTTGTTATTAGCAATGATTTTATTGTATTCTGCTAATGACAATTTGCTTTTCAAATTAGTATAAAAGGGCTTTCCTCCTCCTATCCAGGCAGCAATTCCTCCTTGTAAATCATGTACTTCTGAAAAGCCATTTTTCAATAATTCTTTGGCTAATAAATTACTTCTTCCTGCACCAATAGAATAGATAAATACTGGTTTTGATTTATCCAATCGAGCTACATATTCGGTATAATTCTTTGTTTCCAAATTAAAATTGAGAGCACCATTGATATGATTTAACACAAACTCTTCCGGACCTCGTGCGTCAATGATCTGTGGATTTTTTTGCTCTTTAATTTTTGCAGCAAAAGAGTCTAATGCTAAGGTTATGGTATTTTGATTTTGGGCAAAACCAATAATTGTAAAAAGCAAAATTATTGCTGTAATACTGTTTTTAAAACTTTTAAGATTGAACTGACTCATATACGTTTGGATTAGGTTGAATATTCTGTTTTTGAACAATTGGTAAAGCAATAACACCATCAGCTAAAGGGCTTCCTTCAATTTTAGATTTGAATATTGGCCAAAGAAATTGTGCATACCATTCTTCGCTTTTGTATGATTTCGTTCCGTAGGATTCAGGGAATTTACGCGTGATTAAACCCGTACCGAAAATCACATCCCATAGGAAAAACATATTTCCAAAATTGCCTTTGAAATGTCCCACACCATCACCACTGGTATCCGCATGATGTGCGTGATGCGTAGCCGGAGTAGAAATAAGACGTTCTAAAACCCAGGCAATAGGATGCAATGCTTTGTATTTGTAAAACGGTTTGTCCCAGGCAAGACTGGAGTGCGCTCCTAAAGTGATAAAACTTTTGACAACCAAAACAAATAAAGCGGGGATTCCTAAACCTAAGTAAGTCAAGGTTGCAGTCAAATAAATTTGAGAGAAAAACACTGTGTAAATAAAATTTTGTCTGGAAGCCATTGCCATTCCCATATACGGAGCTGAGTGATGCGTTCTATGAAAACGCCATAAAAACGGCACTTGGTGGTGCAAACGATGGTACCAATATTGGGTTAAATCATCGGCTATCGCAATCAGAAAAAAACCTCCCCAAAATGGAACCCAGGAAAGTGTGTTCGCTAAATTTGGAATTACATACGGTAAAGCCGTTAAACTGAAAAATGCTGTCACAGGTGGTAAAAGCAATTTTGGTGCTAAAAAACAAATGATATCTACTTTGCGTTCACGTCCTGTCCAGTGATCATCATACAAACCTGCTGTAAATTCGACAATTCCCAAAACAATCGAGAATGCAATTAATCCCCAACTTCTTATGTTTTTAAAAACCGGTTGAAGAAACTCTAAATAAGATGGTAATGTAAGATGTGATTCTGCCACAATACCATTATTCAGTTTAAAATAGAGGTAAATTGCCAATACCGGCAAGCTGTAAATAAAAAGACTGATACCTAAGTCTCTTTTTAATTTTGTTCTATCTAATGCCATGATTTTTTAATTTAAAAAAGTTTTTATTAATGTTAAACCTCCTGCTAAAATCAGTAGTGGTACTAAAAACACGATTATCCCAACGATAATTTTTTTTGCTATTATTTGAAAATCTATAAGTTTCATAAGTATAATTTTTAAAAGAATCAGGCCTTTTAGGTTCTAATAAAAGACCTGAATTCACGATTGAGGTATTAATTAGTGCTACCTGTTTGAGGTGCTTTATGAATTAATTCCTGAATATTTTGATTTTTATCTCCTGAAGGATTGTGTATTTTTCTACCCAATACATCCTGCCAGTCAATTAACGGATACAGATTATTTTCTTTAGCCTGCTCATCAAACAATTTTTTAAGTTCGGCTAATTTTTCAGGATGCTTTTTTGCCAAGTTGTTACTCTCGTTAAAATCTTCATTCAGGTTGTACAATTCCCAAACATCAGTGTCAAAATTGCTTGGTGCCGGAGCTTGATTTTTAGCTGCGGTATTTGGTGAAGTAAAAGGATTCGCATGAGCCGCAGCTGCTTTCCAACCGTCTTTATAAATGGCTCTGTTTCCAAAAATATAATAGTACTGTACTTTGTGTAAGGATTCTGCTTTAGCATCATTTAACGAAGCATACAAAGACGATCCCTGGATTTTATCCTGCTTAATTTCTCTGATTGTTTCAGGTGCTTTAATTCCGGCAATTTCTAAGGTAGTAGGAAGAATATCCGTTACGTGGCTGTATTGATTTCTGATTCCGCCTTTTTCTTTAATTCCTTTTGGATAAAAAACAATCAACGGATTGCGTGTTCCTCCTTCGGATTGTGCATCTTGTTTCCAATTTTTGAAAGGGGCATTAGTAGCCTGTGCCCATCCTAATGGATAATTGGTATTCAAACCTTTTGCTGTACCAATTTCTCCGATTTTTTCCAAATTAGACTGAAGATTTTGCTCATCAGAAGCACCTTTAGCAAAAATACTTTGGCTGATTGTACCCTGTGTAGTACCTTCTTTACTTGCTCCATTATCGCCAATGGCAACAAAAATCAGCGTATTATCCAATTGATTGCTTTCTTTTAGATAATTCACGACTCTTCCAATTTCAGCATCCGTATAAGTAAGATATCCGGCATAGACTTCCATGAATCTTGCATACACTTTCTTTTGGTTCGGAGACAATTTTTTCCATTCCGTGATAAGTGCGTTGCGATCCGGCAACACCGCATTAGCAGGAATTACACCCAGTTTCTTTTGGTTTGCCAATACTTTTTCACGGTACACATCCCAACCTTCATCAAATTTTCCTTTGTAAGCATCACTCCATTTTTCAGCAACCTGATGCGGTGCATGAACCGCTCCCGGTGCATAGTACAAGAAGAATGGTTTTCCGGGCGCAGCCTTTTGTTGCGTTTTAATATAACTAATGGCTTTATCCGTAATCTGATCGGTTAAGTGTCTTCCATCCGGTTTTACATGCGCCTGATCTTCTACTAAATCCGGTTTGTATTGATCAGTTTGTGATCCTAAGAATCCAAAGAAATGATCGAATCCTTTCCCTGTAGGCCATCTGTCAAAAGGACCTGCATCGGTAGCGTCTTCGTCAGGAGTTACACCATATTTCCCCACTGCAAAAGTGTTGTATCCATTCTCTCTTAAAATCTCGGCAATCGTTCCTTTATCCGATGGAATTCTTCCGTCCCAACCCGGGAAACCTGCCGATAAAACGGTGTGTGAAAAACCACTAACGTGCACTCTTCCTGAATTTCTACCAGTCAATAATGCGGCACGCGTTGGCGCACAAATAGCTGTGGTGTGGAAATTAGTATAGCGCAATCCATTATTGGCTAAAGCATCAAATGTTGGCGTATTAATCAAACCTCCAAAAGCACTTGAAGCACCAAATCCTACATCGTCCAACAAAATCCAAACTACGTTGGGAGCACCTGTAGGAGCTTTTACTGGTTCTGACCAATATTCTTTTGATTCGGCTAATGTTTTACCAATAACTCCTTTGTAGTTTGCATCGGGTTTGTTTTGAGAAATACACAATTGTGCAATCAATAAAGCTGTAAGTAAAAGTCCTTTTTGAGGAGTTTTCAGCTTTGAACTAAATTTAAAATTCTTCATTGTTTTGTTTTTTATAGATTATTAATGAACCCACTACGGGGTGAATATTTCGTTAATTTTGAAAGAATTAAACACATTAAACTTGTTTAATTCTATAGATTTAGTATTATTTTAATATGCAATTGTCCACTAATTTTAAAGTCCAGAATTAGGAATAGCCTTTGTTAATTTTATCTTTTATTGGTTTTCCTACCACTCTTTTCAGAAAACGAATCATAGAAAAAACACCCATCAAAATGGATAATGGTATCAGATAAATAACTGTCAGCACTAATTTCATTTTCCTATGATTTTAAAGTGTATTCGTTTCGCAATTACTTTATTTTTATGGCTGTTCTACTGGTACCAAAAACAATAAAATTAGCCACAGATTATAAAGATTTTCACAGATTTCTTTACTATTCACTTATAAAATCTGTGTGAATCTGTGAAATCAGTGGCAAAAGAAGCCTTGGAACACATTAAGAATAGTCATATTATTTTTTTAATTATCAGAGCTGCCAAATTCAAATTCAATAGCTCTGAAATCCTTTTTATCTGTTTGCTTTGGTCAATAATTCCTGAGCCGATTTACCTTCCGTAGCTGGTGTTTGGTGTATTTTTCTTTGGTACACATCGGACCAGTCTATTAATGGATACAGATTATTTTTCTTAGCCTGTTCATCAAATAGTTTTTTCAATTCGGCTAGTTTTTCTGGATACTTTTTAGCCAAATCTTTTCTTTCATTGAAATCTTCATTGATATTGTATAATTCCCAAACATCTTTGTCGAAATCGGCATTTAAAACATTCGATTTGGTTTTGTCATTCAATGCCTCTTTCACCTCAATGGAGTTTGGATGATGTGCAGCTGCTGCTTTCCAACCATCATTATAAATAGATCTTGCTCCAAAAATGTAGTAGTGTTGGATTTTATGAGACGAAGCTACTTTGGCATCATTCAAAGAATTAGAAAACGAATAGCCCTGAATTGTATCCTGCTTAACTTCTCTAATAGATTCAGGTGCTTTAACGCCAAGAATATCAAGGGTTGTTGGCAAAATATCAATTACGTGACTGTATTGATTTCTGATACCGCCTTTATCTTTAATCCCTTTTGGATAATACACAATTAATGGATTGTGCGTTCCTCCTTCGGAGTTAGCATCTTGTTTCCAGGATTTAAATGGCGTGTTAGTAGCTTGTGCCCAACCCAAAGGATAGTTACCATAGGTTTGAGGAGTTCCAATCTCACCAATTCGTTTTAAATTATTTTGGAAGACCTGCTCTTCTGTTTCTCCGGCTACATAGGTTTGTCTGTCGACAGCTCCTTGTAAAGTTCCTTCTTTACTGGCTCCATTATCGCCTATTAAAACAAAAACCAACGTATTATCTAATTGATTGGTTTCTTTTAAATGGTTGACCAATCGTCCAATTTCATAATCCGTATACGTCAAATATCCGGCATATACTTCCATGAATTTTGAATATACTTTCTTTTGATCTGGAGTCAATTTTTTCCAATCTGCAATAAGGGAATTACGATCTGGCAATACTGCATTGGCAGGAACAACTCCTAATCTCTTTTGATTAGCCAATGTTTTTTCGCGATACGCATCCCAACCATCATCGAATTTTCCTTTATAGGCATCACTCCATTTTGCTTCAACCTGATGTGGTGCATGAACTGCTGCCGGTGAATAGTACAAAAAGAATGGTTTTCCCGGAGCTGCTTTTTGCTGTCTGGTGATATAATTGATTGCTTTATCAGTAATTTGTTCACTAAGGTGTCTTCCATCAGGAGTAACGTGTGCCTGATCTTCGATTAAATCCGGTTTGTACTGATCGGTTGCCGAACCCAAGAAACCAAAGAAATGTTCAAATCCTTTACCAGTTGGCCATCTGTCAAAAGGGCCTGCATCGGTAGCATCTTCATCAGGAGTTACACCATATTTACCTACGCCAAAAGTATTATACCCTTTATCACGTAAAATCTCTGCAATAGTCCCGTTTTTTGAAGGTAATCTTCCATCCCAACCTGGAAATCCTGCCGACATTATGGTATGCGAGAATCCTCCAACATGGACTTTATGAGAATTACTTCCAGTCAGCAAGGCAGAACGTGTAGGAGCACAAATCGCTGTAGTGTGGAAATTAGTATATCTCAATCCATTGTTGGCCAGACTCTCTAATACTGGTGTTTGAATTAAGCCTCCAAAAGCACTGGAAGCGCCATATCCTACATCATCCAGAATAATCCATACCACATTTGGCGCACCTTTTGGAGCTGTAACTGGCGCTGGCCAATATTCTTTTGATTCAGCTAATGTTTTACCAATAACTCCTTTGAAATTGGCATCTGCTTTGTTTTGGGCAAAGCCAAATTGAGCTACAAGCAAAGCGGTAATCAAAAGCCCTTTTTGCGGGCTTTTGATTATACTATTATATTTAAAATTTTTCATTTTTGTCTAAATTTTATAGATTAATAACCGTCATTTTGTGGCAAACCTATTGGATCAATATTGCGTTCACTTTGAGGAATTGGGTACAAGTTGTTACGGGCAGAAACCGAGTTTTTAGCAGTTACTTTTTTCACTTCGGTAACTAAAGTTCCCCAACGTACCAAGTCAAACCAACGTTGTCCTTCCTGAACAAATTCTTTTTTACGTTCTTCGCGAATAGCTTCTCTTAATTGAACAGTTGAAAGTCCTACTAAATCTACCGTCACATTTGGAGTCAAGATTGGTTTTCCAAAAGCTCTTCTTCTTACCTGATTCACCAGTTCATGAGCTTCTAAAGTTGCTCCATCTTTTTCATTAATCGCTTCTGCCAAAGACAATAGAATATCAGCATAACGAATTATTGGAAAATTAATCGCCACGTTAGATGGTGTTGCCAAATTGTTCAAATCCAAGTATTTTTTGAAAAGTGGTTTTGGAAAAGTATAAAGCGCTCCTGTAGCAGGATTCACTAATTGTTTTACATAACTCGCATCTCTTCTGGTATCTCCTGTTGCATAAATATCATAAAACAAGGCTACATCCGAAATGATATCTGCTGGCTCAGTAGCTGTAAATCCTGTAAAAGAAGTCCCTTGAAAAACATTTCCGCTAGAACCATTCCCTGCTTGATTTGGTTCAAACTGAACAGAAAAAATATGTTCTTTTCCGTTCTTTTTCGTTTTGTCAAAGATGTCTGCAAAATTTTCGAAAAGCGCGTATCCAAAACCTCCATTAATTACTTCTTTTGCTTTAAGTATTGCATTTGGCCAATCTTTTTTGGTCAAATACACTTTGGCTAAAATAGCTTTTGCAGCTCCAGAAGTAGCACGACCTACATTGGTTCCCGTATAAGTTGATGGCAATGCTTCGGCATCTGTTAAGTCTGAAATAATTTGTGTGTACACCTGATCTACAGTAGCTCTGTTTGATTTTAAACTTTCCACTTGAATAGAAGTTGGTTCGTGTAAAACGATTGGAACTCCTCCCCAAAGACGTACTGCCTGAAAATACAATAACGCTCTGATGAATTTAGCTTCATTAATCAATCTTGTTTTTATAACTTCTGATCCGGCTACTTTCGGAATATTATCAATAGCGACATTTGCTCTGTTTATTCCGGCATAAATTTGGCGCCAAGCCACTTGAACACGATCGGAAGTAGCATCATGAGTCAAACTACTTAAAGCTCTTACCTGTGGATTCGTAGCCGAAACTCCAGCCGCAGCATAATCAGAAGCCATATCAGTCAGGAAGTAAAGATTTCTTCCAAATAAGCTTTGCTCTCCCGGGTCAAGACTCAAAGAAGCATAAACTGAAGTCACACTCGCAATAGCATCATCCTGAGTTATAAAAAAATTTTCTTTGGTTACAAAAGAGGTTGGTGCGACCTCCAGCTCGGTGCACGATACAAATAGACCGGCACTTAGTATCAATGTTAGTATTATCTTTTTCATTTTTTATTTTACTTAAAAAGTTACGTTCAAGCCCGTGATGAATGTTTTAGAATTTGGATAAGCTCCAAAGTCAATTCCGGGATATAAATTGTTTTGTTCATAAGAACTTACCTCTGGATCAAAACCTCTGTATTTAGTCCATGTCAATAAATTTTCGGCAGACACATATAGTTTAACGCTCTTAGTTCCTATTTTAGAAGAAAGACTTTTAGGAAGTGTATATCCAAAAGTGATGGTTTTTAATCTCACAAAAGAAGCATCTTCAATATAACGCTCCGTAATGATTCCTAATGGTGAACTTGTTGCTCTAGGAATTTCATTGCTTAGATTAGTTGGAGTCCAACGATCTAATAAAGCCGTTGAAGCATTTGTTCCAAGAGTTGAAATTTCCAGTTGTTGGTTTAGAGCGTTAAATATTTTACCTCCAAAAGATCCTTGGAAAGAAAAATTCAAATCGAAGTTGTTATAAGAAACACTGTTACTAAAACTTGCCACAAATTTAGGCTGTGAACTTCCTAAATCTCCTTTGTCAGTAGCTGTAATAACCCCATCTCCATTGGTATCTATGTATCTTCTGTCTCCTATTTTTGTATTAGCAAGACTGTTTATTTTAGGTTGTGTATTAATCTCTTCCTGAGTTTGGAAAATACCATTAGATTTGTATCCCCAGAAAGTCCCCAGAGGCAATCCAACTTTTACCGTTACAGGTTGTTGTTGTAACAAAGTACCATTTGGAACTACAGGGAAAAATTGATCCACCCCATTCCCTATTTCAAGTACTTTGTTTCTATTAGCAGAAAAAACAAAGTTAGAATTCCAAGAGAAATTTTCTGTTTTTAAGTTTTCAGTAATCAAACCAATTTCGATTCCTTTATTTTCAACACCTCCAATATTTTGAAGAACTGAAGCATATCCAGATATAAGAGGAACGGGGACATTTACAAGCAAATCCTTTGTTTTTTTATAGTAGGCATCAAAAACAAAATTTATTTTTCTGTCCAATAATGATAAGTCTAAACCAACATTGTATTGCGTTGTTTTTTCCCATCTCAAATCCGGATTTGCCAAACGCGTTGGTGTCAATCCTGTTTGAACAGTACCTCCAAAACTATAATTAACAGAACCTATGGATGCCAAAGAAAGATAATTTCCAATCTCTTGATTTCCTGTTGTTCCTGCACTCAATCTTAATTTTGCATCGCTTACCACGTCCTTAATACCTTCCGTAAAATCTTCTTCGGTAATGTTCCAAGAAAAACCTGCTGACGGGAAATAACCCCAAAGTGATTTTGAACCAAATCTTGAAGAACCATCTGCACGTGCCGATACTGTTAAATTGTATTTGCCTTTATAAGAATAATTCGCTCTCGCTAAATATGATTTTAATACACTTTCGAATGCATCACTATACGGTTTTACAGCCACTCCATCTTGTAAAGAGTTATAGGTATTAACATCATTTACAAAAGTGTTTGCTCCTGCATTTACCACTTCACCTTGAGTGTATTGAAGTGTATATCCCGCCAAAGCTGAAAACTTATGATCATCACCAAAACGGGTATTGTAATTCAGCGTATTCTCATTTAATACTGAACTTACTAATCTGTTTCCAACAGAAGCTAATCCTTTAGTTCCTGCTCCTGTTGCAGTAGTAGAAGGGGCGTAATAATTTTGTTTGGTATCAATCACATCGCCACTAACAGCCACTTTAGCAGTAAGTTCTTTGTTTATCTTATATTCACCAAACAAACTGGTCAAAATTCTATTAATTTGGTTTTTGTTGATGGTATTTTCCAAATCATTAATTGGATTGGCTATAATTCCGTTAACTGCCGTTGCATAAGGATTATTGGTGAAATTATACGTTCCGTCAGTGTTTTTAATAGGAACTACCGGAGGTTGATATAAAACGCCAACTAATGGATTGGGATTTCTTCCACCTGCATTGTTTGCTATACCATTCGATACTGAATTACTATAATTTGCATTCACACCAAATTTAAAGTTTTGAGAATAGTTTCTTTCGTAATTAGCACGAAGAGAAATTCGTTTGAAATCAGAGCTAATAACAATTCCTTTTTGGTCAAAAAAGCCTGCTGAAACAGCATATCTCGAACGATCATCTCCACCTGAAAATGACAATTGATGATTTTGAATTGGAGCCACTCTAAAAGCTGCCGATTGCCAGTCGTAATTCCCTGAAGTTTTTAAAGCTTCAATTTGCGCTGGAGTAAAAGAAGGAGCTTGTCCTATACTTGCCTGAACGTCATTACGTAAACTAGCCCATTCACTGGCATTCAATAAATCTATTTTTTTAGAAACTTTTTGAAATCCGAAATACCCTTGGTACGAAATATTATCCTGACCTTTTGTTCCTTTTTTAGTAGTAATAATTACCACCCCATTAGCACCACGCGAACCATAAATAGCTGTCGCCGAAGCATCTTTTAAGATATCAATAGACTCAATATCACCAGGACTAATGGTTGATAACACATTGACTCCTGCTCCGGCATTAGCCACTCCGGCCGTACCATTACTATTGTCATTATAAATCAATATACCATCTACAACATATAGTGGCTCGTTACCTGCCGTGATGGAGTTTCCTCCTCTAATACGAACACTGGAAGTAGCGCCAGGACGTCCTGAACTTTGAGTAACAACTACTCCTGATACCGCACCCCTTAATAAGTTGTCGGCAGAAGAAGTAACCTGACTTAGATTCGCTTTGGGAATTGAAGAAACGGAGCCAGTGATGTCTTTCTTTTTTTGAGTTCCATAACCTACTACTACTAATTCGTTAAGTTCTTGAAAATCTGGCTTTAAGCTGATAATTATAGGGCTTCCATTGGCTACAACTTCTGCTCTTTTATATCCTATATAACTTATCTGTAAAGTGTAAGGGAATTTTTGTCCTGTTTGAAAGTAAAATTTACCTTCTGCATCTGTGGTTACAGTGTGTGTAATTCCTTTGATGTTTACTACAGCTCCTGCAATTGGTTCATTCGTAATTTGATCTATTACTGTACCATCCAGTTTTGACTGTATCAGTGGTTTTGTGTTTTGCGCATTTATTCCAATTGATAATAATATTAGGATTACCAAAGAATATATATTTATTTTTTTTTTCATTACTTTGTTATAGTTTAAATAATAAGGAGCCTGAAGGCTGATTTATCAACTTTCTTTTTTCCTTTTTTGAGATGAACATTTCTTTTTTAAACTTCGCCATTTCTGTTGCCGCAGAAATGGCTTTTTTTATTTACAACACATTAACTTCATTTTCTTTATTTTTTGATTAGTACTATTTTGATTTTTTATCAGAATTCAAAAAAATATAATTTCTATTTACCACAAGAAAAACACTCAGCTCTCCATGAGTATTTCTTATCTATTTTTTTTCCAATAAACTTTTGTGTAATTCTTCTTTTAAGAATTTGTTTGTTTTCTATTTTAGTTGTGTATAACAAATAATAACCAGCATTTTTTTTTAAAAACTCAACTGTACTTTTATACAAACCCAAATAAACTGAAGCCTATAAAAACTCTAACAGCAACAACATACTCGTCCAGGATTGACGAATACTTGATTTAATTGCATGATCAAAAAAGAGGTGTTTTTGATAGTTTTCAAAGTGTTATTTTTTATTAATGAATATTGTTTAAAACTCTACTAATTCTATAGACAAAGTTAAGTTAAAATTAAAACTGACCAAAAAAAACTTAATTTTTTTAAAATAAATTATTAATTATTTCTAAAATTGCAGAAACAAAAAAAGTCAACAAACTAATTAACAGATACTTAAAACAATACAGCAGTAATTTTGATTCATGGAAAACAATTCATTTAAACTAAAAAACATAAAACTATTACTATAAAAAAACGGAGGGATTTGACTTTGTAAGTTCTGTTAATTGAAAAAAGGAACAAAATAAAAGCTAAAAAAGGGAGTAAACTACTCGCATTCAAACTAAAAACAAAAAAACACCTTAGTTTCCTAAGATGTTTTTTTATTAAAAAGTGACCGCGGCAGGGTCTTCGTAAAACTCCTTATGTACTGTAAAATAAGCATTGTTGTTTTTTATTGGGAAGTTAGTGGGACTTTACCCTCTATTATCTTTGTTTTTTAAGGTCGCTGTGAATTTCGTTCAGTTTCTCCATCAGGTCCTCATTAGTGACTTTTTTATTATATGTAGCTTTTGGTTCTGACAATATCAATAAACCGGATTCATGTGTAAACATGTTAGGATCGTCTTTTAAAAGCCAATTCATATTCAGATTTGGAAAAATATCCATTAATCTATAAATAATTTTTATTCCTACATTCTGAGTCTCCTTAGTGTATGCGTGAAATTGTATATAATTAAGGTCAAAATCTTCGCAAAACCTACGTGTATGCGACTTTTTCTCATAGTTCTTTTCAGTACCATACCACTCAATTAAACTTTTAAACTTATTGCCGTCTACATTCATAAATGAATTTTTTTATAAAAAATTTATACTTCAATGTATTTTATTCATTAATTCATGTATATTTGTAGAACCAAAAACGAATAAACATAGAAATAACGATGAACAAAGATAACATTATTCTAGTAGAAAAAAACAATGGAATCACCCCAGAGGCCGTCTCTGAGGCATTGGAAAGTCTTCCGCAAAACTACATCGTCCAGACTTTAGAGGTTCTGGAAAAGTGGAAAGACAGCGGTATAATCAAGAAGAGTTATACCAAAAGGTACATTTCTAAGGTAAAACTTGGAGAAGATGATGCTTTTAACATTGATATCATGAAAGCTCTTGTAGAGGTAGGTATCAAAAACAAAGAAGAGAAACAACAATTCGGACGTTCAACAAAAAAAGCCTCTCCATCTAATTAAAGATCTCGAGGCTTTTAAATTCATTTAGCGATGACAAATATACGAATTCCTTCCGGTTTAATTGATGAAAACATTGAGATGTTTTTGTCGCCTTGTAGCAACTTACTGGCCATTCATGGCGGTATTGTGAAAGGTTTTTTTGAATTACCCCAAATTTTATTGCAGGCGGTTGATGCTGAAATGTCACGCTTTCCCTCGACTATTCAGGCTTTGAAAGCAGCTGGTTTTAATTCTCACAAAGAGCAATTAACAAAATATGCGAAATGCCGTTTTGGTGGCTTTGACATGAATGCTGATTTTGAGAACGGCAAACTTTCTGAGGCTGAATATCACGAATGTGGTTATAGAGGCGAATGCCCCATGGAAGGCATTGTTTGTGGTTTTTTCAAATTTCATGGAAATATCATTACTCCTTTTGATGTGTCAATGATCAAGTTATTGGCCACTGAAGACACCCTTCCGGTGATTGCCGAAAAACTAACAGTGTGCATGAACACTTTTGAAGTGAAAAAGAAACTGCTTTTTGAAAAATTAGGGGTTTTATCCAGAGCGCGACTGGTGGCCGTTTGCTACGATTTACAAATCTTAAATCTACAGCTATGTTCTTAAATATCCCAAAAACAGTACAGGAGGCGATTCTTTGCATTAAAATCACCGAAATAGATCTTTCTGACTTTCCAGAAAAAGACAAGGCTCAAATGAAAGATTTCTATCGAAAAAAACTGAAGAAGATTCAACCGAAACGTAATTTTTAATAATTCCATAACATAAATATTGGCTAAAAAATAAGATATATGAAAAACAAAATTTCAACATTCGAACAAATTTCAAGCGAACTCTATAATGTTTACGGACAACAATCTATTATTCCAATGTTATTTGGTTTGGCTTCCGTTTTTAAAGAAGAAATTACCAGTACAACCTATTCTTTTCCAATTCTTTTTCTAAAAGGAACTTTTGCAACAGGAAAATCTACACTTTCCTTTTTTATTCAAGAGGCATTTAGTGGAAATACAAGCACCCAAAGCCTCGTAAATAACTATGAATATTCAGAACTATTTACCGCTGTTAGAAATGCTTCTGGAATTTGTGTTTTTGATGAATATCGGGCAAACGATCGATCTGACTTATTGTTAAAAAACGCATATAGTCCTAGGTCTTTCCATTTAGGAAAGGGAAATAGAGAGCAATCAATTCCTAAGCCAATTGCTTCATTTATAGTGTTGTCAAAATACAATCCTACCGATGCTCCTCTTTTATCCAGATCCATTTTTATAGAGAATGAATTTAACAACTATTCCCAAACCCAAATAGAAAACTACAGGAGATTACAAGAGTTGTTTCAGGAAAACAATTGTAAATGTTTAGATGAAATTTATTCAAAAAGAGAACATTTTAAGTCCTGTTTTGAGAGAGTTTTTAAGGAATGTAATTTAAAATTATATCCATTTTCAAAATCAGGAATGAGAAGAATAACTGAAAATTATTCAATCATCGCAGCTGTATATTATTGCTTAAAGGACAAAATCATTTTCCCTTTTTCTGAAAAAGAACTTCATTCACTTTTAGTGATGTCTATAAAAAATCAAGAGGAATTGGTTATTGCCAATGATATGTAATTTTTGAACCTATGATTTTTCCAGAACAACTAGAAGAAGTCAATTC
The DNA here is from genome assembly GCA_039805885.1 of Bacteroidota bacterium. Classification (GTDB taxonomy): domain Bacteria; phylum Bacteroidota; class Bacteroidia; order Flavobacteriales; family Flavobacteriaceae; genus Flavobacterium. The sequence continues at coordinate 7,026 of JBDLTG010000067.1, read as the reverse complement.
GAAAATAGAATTACTCCAGGAACAAATTGACAATTATGAGCGATCAGGTTTTTATACCGAAAGTGATATGAATTCGCTTTCAGAACCTGTGAAAAACGAACTACGAACCTTATTGGTTCGACAAAACAATCTCCAAATTATGACACGATTAACCCAAACCATCAATAAAGGATAAAATATGAAATTTATAAAACAATCCTCTATTGAAAATTTAATTGACGAAGCTCGAATTGATGTTGTTGTTGGAGCTACCGAAAATATAAAGAAAAAAGGCATTCACTATTTCTGCTTTTCTCCGTTTACTGGCGAAAAAGGAACGCCATCGTTGTGTGTAAATACAGTAAAGAACTTCTTCTATGATAATTCGGCTGGATTTGGCGGAAACGCTGTTCAGTTTATCATGAAAAAGTATCCAACGATGAATTTCTTTGAAGCCGTGGAGAAAGTGGCCGAAATTACGGGTATTGTTTTAGAATATGAAGAGCAAAGCGAGGATGCAAAGAAAATTCACGATGAATTATTGTCGATGAAAAAAATTGTGCAATTCGCTTCAGAGAAATACCAACAAGAATTTAACAAGCTGCCTTTCGAGCATTGGGTAAAAGATTTAATGATCAATGAGCGTGGTTTTTCGGAAGAAATACTTCAGCAGTTTATGATCGGATTTGCTCCAAATGAGAGCAGCTTCATTTCGACGCCATTAATCAATAATGCACATTTTGAACTGGCCAAAACTTTAGGTTTTACGATTACGAAAAATCAAATGAGTTACGACTTTTTCAGACACCGAATCATGTTCCCTATTCATAATGAAAAAGGTGATATCATCGGTTTTGGAGGAAGAAGAAGCAATCTTTCTGAAGAAGCCGGTTATTCAAAATACATTAATTCTAAAGAAAGTAAAATATATTTAAAAGACCGTGTAATATATGGTTTGTGGCAGGCAAAAAAGAACATTGCATCTTCTGGAAAAGCAATCTTATTAGAAGGCTATACCGATGTAATGGCATTGCATCAGGCAGAAGTAACAAATGCAGTTGCAACTTGCGGAACTTCTTTAACTGAAGGTCACGCCCGCTTATTATTACGCTTTTGTAAACACGTGATTTTATTTCGGGATGGCGATAAGGCTGGATTAAGAGCTGTACACCGTGATATTGATATTTTGCTAAAATATGGCTTCACAGTTGAAGTTGTAATTTGTCCTGAAGGAGAAGATCCTGATAGTCTTTCGAAGCAATTGGATGTAAAACGTTTTATTGACCTCAATAAAAAAGATGCTATACTTTGGAAAGCAGAATTTTTACAGCAGGAAGCTAAAAACCCTGCTTTAATTACTCTTGAGAAAACCTTAAGTGCTCAACTTGAACAGGAAATTGAAAAATTAAGAGAAACAATCATTCCTGAAAGTATGATGACTGATTTATCTGTAATGGATAAAAAATTCACTAAAAAGGAAAATAATGAGATCTATAAAAAAATAGAGAAGCTTGAAAGGGATATGAAGCAACAACTGGCTGATTTTCCTAAATACGAACCATTGTTAGTCTCTCAGGCGGTAGAAAGTATGTCTTTTACACTTCACGCTATTCCTAACAAAATTATGCAAAAGGAATACGTGAAAATGGTTTCAAAGATTCTGGACCAGAAACCGAATGTTATTAGCGAAATTATTAAAACAACTGAAGACGAGGAAGAGCGTTCTAAAAAAACAAAAAATCAGGAAGCCGATAAAAAAGAGTTTCAGGTTCTGGGACTTCCTGAAGGAGCTGACAAGGATCAATATTTAACGGATCGGTTTTGTGAGATTGGAAATGTATACTGGTTTAGACGTGAAAACTCGTTTATTCTGGGGACAAATTTTAGAATGATGCCTTTATTTCACGTTGAAGGCCGTGCCGAAAATAAAAGACTTTGTGAAGTAATTAATAGCCAAGGTCACAAACGTTTGATTGATTTTGATAGTACGGATCTAATCAATTTTACCAAAATAAAAGAACGATTGATTATGGAGGGATTTTTCTTCTTTGAACCAGGTGCGAGAAATGAAGATTTCCAGTTAGTGGCAAAAAAATTATTGAATGATTTTATTACAGCATCGGAGTTAAAGATTTTAGGACATCAAAGACAAGGTTTCTTTGCTTTTGCTGACGGGGTTTACCACAACAATAATTTTTACAAAGTCAATAAATACGGGATTGTAAATGTTGAAGGTTTAGAGAAAACCGAAAGCGAATACAGATCAGATATTACTCATTTCTATTCGCCTTCTCATTCTGAAATTTATAAAAGCGCTAACGAAGGCGATGATCCATTTGAAAATGATCGTCATTTTATTCACAAGGTAGCTCCAGTTTCTTTAGACCAATGGGGTTCTCAATTGGTTAAGGTTTTTGGAAGCAAAGGAAAATTAGGATTGGCTTTTTGTATTGCGGCCAATTTCAGGGATTTATTTATTCTGCATTACAATTTCTTTCCTCTTTTTGGTGGATTCGGGCAAAAAGACAGTGGTAAATCGGGTTTTGGATCTTGTCTTCAGGCGTTCTTTTATCACAATTTGAATCCTTTAGAATTGAACACTTCTACACTGGTAGGTTTGTCCAGAAGATTAACGAGAGTAAAAAATACGATTGTTTTTTGCGACGAAATGCGGGACGATATTGACGAGGCCATGCACCAAACCCTTAAAGGAACCTGGAATGGAATTGGACGTGAAAAAGGAAAAGGATTTGAATCGAACAGAACCACGGTAGATAAAATCAATTCGGCCGTTTATTATTCTGGCCAATATTTACCTACTCGAGATGATGGGGCTTTGCCATCCCGTTCTATCATTGCCAATTTTGAAAATAAAGAACACAGCTCTCAGGAAAAGGAAGAATACAATAAACTCATTACCTGGAACAAAGAAGGGGTTTCATCTTTTATACTAGATGTGATCAAACACAGGGATTATGTTGCTAAAAACCTGACCCGAATTTATAACGAAATCTCAAAGGAACTAAAAGCCGGATTAAAAGATCAGGAATACCAAAACAGGGTATTCGACAATTATCTGCAGCTGCTGGTAACGGTAAAAATGATGCAGGACAAATTCAATTTTCCTTTTACATACGATGAATATTTTGAATTGACAAAAGAGTGCATTATTGAAAATTCTGAAACGATTGCCGATAGTGACGGATTGGCCGCTTTCTGGAGAGTAATCGAATATTTGGTAGGTACGCATCAAATAAAGCAAAGTGAAGATTTTGTAATTGCCCGGGAATCCAAAGTGGAATATTATCCTAAAAAAGACCAAAAGGAATTTTTTGATAACAAAGCCACTGATAAAATTATCTGGATCAATTTTTCCAAAGTGCATCAGGATTACCACAAAGAGGTTACTAAACGTCAGGGGGATGAAGTGATAGGTGTTACAACCATTAGAAATTATTTGAAATCAAAAAAATATTTCATTGGTTCTTTTAAAAGTAAACGAATGGGAAGTAAATGCCCTAGTGGTTACGCCTTTAATTACTCGATGATGCAACGAATGGGTATTTTGAATATTGATGATGCCAATGATAATCAAACTGAAATTCCATTAGAGCAAGTATTCAATCAACCTAAAAAAAGCAATGTAATTACAAATCCAACCTTAGAAATTAATTAATTATGAAAACAATTCAAATTCCTGCAGTAATAAGACCAGCATTGAAATCTGAACTATTTGGAGCTAGCGACATACCTTTTTCAAACCTATTATTTTTTTCAAAAAAAAATTCAGAAACACTGTTTTATGGTCCTTATTACGTTCAGAAGGAATTGAATTTACAAACTTTTATCCACCGGTTTATTTTTCGTGAACTGTACGTAATAATTACGGAAGGAGAAGGATTTTGCTTTCTAATGAATTTAAGACTTGCTGAGCGATTTGATCTTGTTGACGGAAGATACATTAGAGAAAATCAACTCTACTACATCAAAGAAAGTGAAGAAGTGATTGATGGGCCCTACTTTTTAACTAAAGAAACCGATTTGGAGCAAATTAAAAAATTGTATGAAAACCAAAACATTTACGTAGTAGACGAAAATCAATCATTTACACCTTATACATTAAAAAAAATAGCATAGAAAATTTATAAATCAATTAAACATTTAGCGATGAAGGGAATAAAAGAAGTTAATCAGATCCAGAAAATAGTGGATGTACTAAAAGAAAGACTCGACAGATTACAGGAAAAAATAGATCAGAGGGATGAAGTTTTTAGTGATCGATCTGATAATTGGCAGGAAAGTGATAAAGGTCAGGAATATGAAGCAAAAACTGAGGAATTACAGGATTTGCATTTGGAAATTGAAGATAAACTGGAAACTATAGAATCTGCACTTTCTGAACTATTAGAAATAACAGAATAACAAACCAATTAAACATTTAGCGATGAGAGCAACACACAAAAGGTTTCGGCATAAAGTCCAGAACACACAGGTTTTCCAGTCTTTGAACAAAGTGCAAAAGGATATGATAAGCACTACACAAAACCTTACAGCCATAGGCAAAAGTCTTGCTGTAGTAGAAAAAAACGGTGTAAAGCATTGGGAACAACACTCCCAAAACAATCAGAACAATGCTGAGATTATCAGGGAGTTGTATATGAACCAACTAGAAGTAAAATTATAAATTAAGTATCATGGCAATAAGAAAATTTGCAGTAGCAGTAATAAGAAAGGACGAATACGAAGTGGAAATTGATGATTCTATTTATTCAGATGAATTTTTAGAACAATGGACAGAAACTTTTTATCACACGGAAGAAGGTAAGCGTCAGGAAGATTTTGTAAAACATTTAGCAAATGCTATTACAGCTAATCACCTAGCAAAAGGTTTAGAGGGATTTGGTTATGTGAAACAAAAATATTCTTCAATGGCTGAAGGGGATTTTTTAAGGCAAATTAATTCTGAATTAAAAAATGTAACTGAAGAAGAATATGCTCCCGGTCTATCAGTAAATATCATTTCCTATGATTTGGATTATAAAAACGGAGTGGTCGAAAACCTAAAAAAGTAAGATGTACACTTTCTACGAAATCAAGCTAATTTATGCAAACTGCAATAGCTTAAGCGAAGTAATTATTGCCCGTGATGCTCTTGATGAAGAAGTTATTGAAGGCAATATTCCCGAAGAAAAAGAGCAATTTATCAGGTGGGAATCAATAGTGAGACTAAGACAAATTCAAGCATTAAAACCGAAACGATGACACACAAAAAACACATTATATACGACACCGATTATTATGAGTATCAAGAACGAAAATCCGATTTAAGAGTAGCCCGGATATTTGGTTTCCTTTTCGGGTTCCTACTTGCATTACTTATTTGTTTAATCTTTAACTATTTTGAAGGATGGGAACGCCTAATACAAAAATAAAATTTCACCCGATATTATTTTCCACGCCTATGGTTCAGGCCATTCAGGAAAATAGAAAAAATAAAACCAGACGAACTAAAGGACTGGAAAAAATAAACGAGAAACCTGATGAATGGGGGGTATTAACTTCTTTTGATGAACCTGAAAATTAAAACACTAAAAATAGAAAATTATGCAAGCAACAAACCATGATGGTTCATTTGGACCAATTGAGCCTTTTAATGAAAAAATAATGCAAGAATGGATTAGAGATCCAAAAATTAAACATGTTGAAGTGTTTGAAGGAACTGAAGAAAATATACAAGCTCGTCAAAAGCTTCTGGGTGTTAAAAAGCGGTACCAAAAAGTAAAACCCATCAAACAAAAACCTGATTTAAAAATTACAATCCAAATTCCTAAAAACAAAAATGACAGATAAAGAGAGAATTTTTCAGTACATCATAAATATGACGCTTTCACCGGAATTTAAAACCGAAAACAGTGTTTTTTGGGAACATGTAAATTCAAAAACAGTATTAACAAAAGGAGATATTATTGCAGGATGTACTAATTCAAATCATGACTTTTCAGTTTCTTTCTTTGTTGAAAAAATATCAACCAATGAACTAATAGTTCAAGAAATTGGAACTAAACGAACTACTCGTTATCATAATGAAATGTTTAAAGTCTTGAGAAATCTTCCCAGTTTATATAAACTAACCGGTGACGAATGGAAATTTAGATTAAAAGTAGGTGGTGTTATAAACGATTACTATTATACATACGCTCTTTGTGAGACAATATTTAACGAAAAAGAGATCACATTTACTTTCAGAAAAAAGTTTTCATCAGATTTAAGAGATTTCAAAATCATTTATTCGGGATCACTATCAAGGCTTTCGAAAAATAAGATAAAAGAACTTTTAGATGATAGTGGACTTCCAAATTGGAATTAATTTAAAAAACAAAAAACGATGAATACCGAAACTAAATTAAAAATAGCAGCTGAAGAATTAAAAGAAATTTTGCGCAAGCATGATTTAGCAGCTGCTGTTGCTTTACATTCTCCTGGACACGGGGAATATTTTGTGCACCTGAATCCTTCCTATTCGTGCGCTTATATGTACCAGGATAATGAAGTTAGATTTTACAGCAAACGAACCGATTATAATACGATCGAAGAACAAATAGAAAAACAAGCTAACACTGGAAATATGTTGAAAATATTGACTGACATCACCGCTTTTAATTTTGGATGTTTAGATCATCTTTCGAAAAGTTTTGATGAATTAACCGATGCTGAGCATTATTAAAATTATGAAATGAAAAAATCAGCACACCAAATTTGGAAAGAAGCGAAAGAGCAAAATCTAAATAACGAAGAATTTAAGGCATATTTAAAAAAAGAAGGTGTAATTGTTTCTAAAGAATCAATTGATAGACAACATGAAATTGCAGAAAATATCCTAAAAAGGATTAATAATAAAAAGCCACTCATTGAACATGCCCCAAAACGTTAGACACTATTTGGGGCATTTTTTATGAAAAAAAAAGTAAAGTACGATTTTGCATTTAAGTTAGAATGTGTAGAATTAGTTTTAAAACAACATTTCACAGATGGATACGTTTCAAAATT
>JBDLTG010000066.1:0-22114 GCA_039805885.1 Bacteroidota bacterium | reverse complement strand
TTTAAAGCTGGCAAAACGCCCATTTGTCCGGTACAAACCGAGCATATATTTTCGTTAGGTGTTTCTATTTCTTGATTTGGACAAGAACAAAACAACTTGGTTTTGGTATTCAATCGAACGTGAGTTTCCAGTCCAATTACCAATTCTAAATCGTGGGCTTTTAAAGCCGCAGTTAATTGCTCCAATTCCATTATATTGTATCTTTTAAGAAGTTTGCAAACTTCAACACTAATTCATCATTATTTTTTGCTGCCGTAATTTGCAGTCCTGTGCTAGTTCCTTGTGGCACGGTTAAAGTTGGCAATTGTCCTAAACTAAAACCAACGGTATAAGCATCTGACAAATACATCGCCAATGGATCTTTTAAACTGTCTCCAATTTTAGGTGGCGTACTTGGTGTAACTGGCGACAAAATGATATCCACTTCTTCAAAATCTTTACTGAAATTTTCAGAAATTTGATCTCTTACAGCCAATCCTTTTAAATAGATTTCATCTGAAAAACCTTGTGACAATACTTGGTTTCCACCTACAATTCTGCGTTTTGTTTCTTCTGAAAAGTTTTCAGAACGTGTCACAGCATAAGTTTCAATTAAATTCTCTGCTTCAATACGGTTCCCATAATTCGTTCCGTCTAAACGAGATAAATTCGAAGCTGTTTCCGCCATTGCCAACGTATAATAAGTCGAAACTAAAAGATCCGATTTAAAGAAATCCAATTCTTTTACTTCAATTCCTTTAGCTTTCAATTTTTCGATACTTGCTAAAAAATCAGCTTTTATTTGGGCATCGATAGCATCACTTTCGATAAAGTTTTTAAAATAACCAACCGTTTTTACAGCCGAAGTTGCAACTGCTGCTTCACTAATTTCGTTTGAAGCAATGGAAGTTTGATCTTTTGGATCTTTTCCGCTCATTACATTCAGCACAATTCGGATATCTTCAAGTGATTTTGCCAATGGACCAACACAATCTGTAGAAGATGCGTAAGCCATTAATCCAAATCGAGAAATTCTTCCGTAAGTGGGTTTGAAACCATAAATATGATTGTAACCCGCAGGCTGACGAATCGAACCTCCTGTATCTCCACCAATAGAAAACACAGTATATTCTTTGGCAACGTTCACAGCAGATCCACCACTAGAACCTCCAGCAACTAATTCAGGATTGATTGCGTTTTTAACCGCTCCAAAAATGGTATTTTCGCTAGAAGAACCGTGACCAAAACTGTCGCAATTCTCTTTTACCAATGGAATAGCACCAGCATCCAATAATTTTTGAATGGCAGTAGCAGTATAAGGAGATTTATAATTTTTCAACAACTCAGAACTTGCAGTTGTGTAAGTTCCCTGCAACATATAGACATCTTTAATTCCAAAAGGAATTCCTTCCAGCAAACCGATAGTTTCTCCGTTTGCAATTTTAGCATCCACCTTAGCCGCTAATTCCAGAGCCAAAGTATCCAATAAAGAATTTACAGAGTTGTAGGTATTTTGTTTTAGTAAGTCTAATTTTTCTTGTACTAAAGCCGTACAAGTGATTTGTTTTGACACCAATTGTTGGTGTATTTTTTTTATTTGAGAATCCATTTTTATCCTTCTATAACTTTAGCAACAACTAAAAAACCATTTTTCTTGTTCGGGAAATTTTCTAAAATGAGTTGTTTCTCAATAGCCGAACTCTCTATCACAACATCTTCTCTTAAATCACTTACAGACACACAATTATGATTGACAGTATTTGCAGCATTATTATTTGATGGATGTGCATTCTTGATTACATCAAATAATTTTTTCACGCTCTCGGAAGGCTGTGCTCCTTTAATACTCGACAAGATGTCGACTGTCATTATTTTACTCATAATTTATTTCGTTTTAAAGTCAAACTTTTAAGCTGGCGAATTTACGAAAGTTTTTTTTAGGGAATCCCATTTTTTTAAATGATTTCAATCCCATAAAAACCATTAAGTATACGTCAGTTCGAGTGTTTTTTGTGTAGTAAAACGGAACAAAAAATGTATCGAGAACCGTTTTTAATGATAATTTCTCTGTTCTCGATACGATTTTCTATCGAAAATCACTCGAACTGACGAAAAATTATCATCAAAAACCAATTACATTAGAATCTATTCAATCTCTTCAATCAAATACTTTGTTCCATTAATTTCAAAAGTAAAACCAACTGAATTCCCCATTAACTTACTTCCCAACGGCGATTGCGGAGACAAAGCAATTACATTTATTCCGTCAATAGTTATTTTTGGCAAAGCCAAAGACAGATACAAATAAATCCCATTGGCTTTTACTAAACTTCCTAAAACGATTGTTTTTGCAATTACAGCAGCATCAATTTTGTCCAAAACTGCTTTTTGCCCTATAACTTCTTTGAGTTTAGTATTGAATTTTTCCTGTTCCAAATGCATCATCGCCAAAGCCGTTTCGTGTTTATCGCCGGCTGAGCCTTTAGCATCATTTTTAGAATCCTCGGTTAAAGCCGAAATCATATCCCGAAAAGCATCGATTCGATCTTCTACTAATCGAAAATAATACTGATATATTTTTTGTTTGAAAGTCATTTATTAAAGTCTAAGATGTTCTTTTTTAAAGTATAAAAAAGCAAATTTACTTTATTATCCCAATCTCACACTATTTTATATGTATTAGAAATTCTTAACAAATTGAAAGATATTTTTTAATTAACTTCGTCAAAGAATCATTACTAATCTTATTCTTTTAAAATCGTTATGAAAAAATTAAAATTAATTTCTGCAATCGCTTTTGGTTTCTTATTGTTGTTAGCCACAGATGCACAAGCTCAAAAATTTCCCGGTTTAGACAAAAGCCCGATGGATGAAGCTTTATATCCTGCTGACAGCAAAATCCCAACAAAAACCGCCAAAGTTATCTATAGCCGCCCACAACTTAAAGGACGCGCTTTAAGCGAACTAACTCCTGCCGGAAAAGTATGGAGAACCGGCGCTAACGAAGCTACCGAAATCACTTTTTACAAAGAGGTAAATCTTGGAAAAACAAAAATCAAAGCAGGAACTTACTCTTTATATACCATTCCTGGCGAAAAAGAATGGACAATCATTTTAAATAAAGACATCAATACCTGGGGCGCTTATTCGTATAAAGAAGCTAACGATGTAGCCCGATTAGTTGTTCCTGCTACTCAAGCCGAGGAGTCACTAGAAGCTTTTTCTATGGTTTTCACCAAAGCAGATAATGGCATGATTCTAAACTTAGGATGGGATAAAACACGTGTTGCGATTCCTTTTACAGAATAACATTTTTTTTCAACCGCAAAGAGCGCTAAGTTTTACGCTAAGTCCACAAAGTTATAAAACAGCCCACGGATTAAACTGATTTCACAGATAATAACAGATTTTCTTTAAAATTAGTTATTTTAAATTCTATATCTAGAGATTAAAAAAAAGCCAAAAGTTATTTTTAAAAAAGGCACGAAGTACACAAATTAAAATCTTTGTGAACTTCGTGCCTTCTTTGTGAGCTTTGTGGTTAAGTGGTTAAGAGGTTAACTAGAAAACTTAAAAATCAAATTTATAATTCCCTCCTATCATTACCTGAAAACCTTGCACAGGATAATTCATCCATTTTTGATAGGACTTATTCGTCATATTATTCAACTTCAAAAATGCGGTTAATTGCGAATTGTATTTATAACCTACATGCGAATTCACATCAAAATAGCTTTTTAAAGTCATTGGCTCAGGTTGTGTTACGTAAACAATATTACTATTCAATTGAAAATCTTTTCTTTCGCCCACATAAAACACTTTTGCGCCAGCATACCATTTTGACGTAATATTAAAATCGATAGAAGAATTAACTTCTACAGCAGGTAAATTCCAGGCTTCCTGCTCCACACTATTTTTGTAACTACTAAAAGTTCCTCCAACAGCAAAGCTTACATTCTCAGAAAAATCAGCTTTCAAATCCCCTGAAAAACGAAATGTTCTCACATCGTCATAAACTACTTGAAACGAATTACCATAAGCATAATCTTTATTAGCATTGTTTTCAGTATAATCATGACTTCTAAACAAAGCTTTGTTTCTCTCATTATTATAAGAACCCTGAATGTTATAACTCACACTTGAAGCTAATTTACCTTTCAAACCTGCACTAATTTGGTATTGCTTGTCTGTTGGCGCAATTGCTAAAGTAGGCGATAAAAACGGATTTTCTTTTACAAAATCCATATACGAATTCTGTTCTAAACCTCCTTCGGCACCTGCATAAAAAATCATCAAATCATCAACTACAGGATAAGAAACACTCACATTAGGATATATTAAAAACTTATTGTCGGCTCCCATTTTATCAATACTATAAAACAACGAAGCTCCCAGTTTTACGTTCCAACCGTTTTCGTTAATATTAAAACTAGGAGAAATTCCTAAATTAGTAAAACCGTATTTAATCTTTGCTGTATTGGTATCTTCATAATTTTTATCGAAAGAACCTCCCACATAATCCACAATAATATCTGTTTTCACCAATTGGTCCGCTACATCAAATTGCAAAGAAGGTTTAACAAAAAATCTATTTTCAGACGATCCAAAACTATCTGAAAAATGACTAAACTTCATCGATGCTTCTTTAAAAGCACCTTCCGTAAAATCAAGTTTTCCTCCTAAAGAAATTCCATTATACAAATGCTTTGAATCGATACCTGCTATCAAATTATTTCTATCGCCAGGAGTCAATGTACTTCCAAAATCGGATGGTAAACCATACCAATTATAGGCTTGATTTTGATATCCCAAATCAATATTCCAAGACATTTTATCGTAATTAGCACCATAAGTCACATCCAAAGCGGTATCATAAAACCAATCGTCCAGCTTTACATCATTAATACCACCTTGAGAAGAAAAATGACGAAACATCCCACCTACATAATCATTATTCGCTAATTCCTGATTTACAAACAACTCAGCATTAAGCGTTCCATAATTCCCAATTGCCAAAGTGGCATAATTGTTAAAGAACTTTTCTTTAGCCTCCTTGTCCACACCTTCCGCTTTTCCTTTTGCCGGTGTAAAAGTCGAAGCTACAGGAAAAGAAAAAATAGAATACTTAATCGTTTCTTTTTTAGCATTTCCCTCATCATCAAGAACAGGAGATTCCTGAATTTTGGATGCATCTGAAATTGTTGGCGTATAAGGCTTCACTACGTTTACTACTTCCGAACCAATGTTCTCGTCTTTCTTTGGATCTTTCTTTTGAGCAAAAGAAAATTGAAAAGCCATTAGAAAAAGGAGTACGATTATTTTTTTTGAAAAATGAAACTTCATGTTATATATTTTTTATTCCTCTCCCCAGCCCTCTCCAAAGGAGAGGGAGTCTAAAGCGGAAAATTGTTTTCTATCTTTTATCTATTGTCTTTGTTCTATATTCTCTAATTAGCTATCGAAGAATTTGTCTTAGACTCTTCCGATTTAATTCGACCTAACTCCGTTTGAGCTTCTGAAACCACATCCGGAAAATCAGAGAAATTCTGAATCACACTTTCCAAAATGTAGGTCGCCTGAAAACTATCTTTTAATCCGTAAAAGTTTTTAGCCATTAACACCAATCCTTTTGCTCCATAATAACGGTAAGACGCATAATTTTTTGCTAATTTTTGAACAACTGTATTGGATGCTTCAAACTTGTTTTCTTTGTTTTTAAAATAAGCGTCATAATACAAAGATTCAGCAGCAAGTTCTCCTTTGGCAATCAAAATCACCTTGGCGTAAGCCGCTTTAGCCTTAGCCTCATCTCCAGTTTGCATAGCTGAACGCGCAATAATTATTTGTGCATCACTTTTTACATTATCATCTATTTTTGGATTATTCAAGACTTTTTCAGCATAAACAACCGCATTAGCATAATCTTTTTTCTCATAATAAGACTTCATCAAATTAGCCTGTGAAAAAACTTTATTCTGAGACAAATCGGATTCATTTTCTAAACGAGCCAATACCGGAATCGCTTTTTCTTTTGCACCACTATCTAATAAAATTTGTCCTAATCTTGCCAGAGACTGCTCTGTAAATTCATTTCTAGGCTCATTAACAACATATTCGTAATTAGGAATGGCTTTCTCTTTTTGACCTTCGGCATAGTAGGCTTGCGCCAAATAAAAATTAGCTTTCAAAGCGTGAATTCCATTTGGGAAACTCGAAATATAAGCTCTGAAACCTGATATAGCCTGAGTATTATTATTTTGCTCAAATTGTTTCACCGCCGATTCATACGTATCATTATCCAAATCAGCATCAGTAACCGCAACAAAATCCAATGTTCGAACCCAAGTAGCATATTCGCCTACTTTTCCGCTATCTACATAAATCAATCTTGCTGTAGCAACGGCTTCTAAAGCTTCAGGAGTTTTAGGATATTCTGCCGCTACTTTTTTGAATTTCACCAAAGCATCCGTATTTCTATCTGAATTATAATAAACTAATCCCTGACGCAAAATAGCTCTTGACGTAAAAGTGCTGTTTTTATATTCGCTGATTAATCTGTCGTAAGTTTTTAAAGCCGAATCCTGTTTATTAGTTGCCACATAAGTATTTGCCAATTCAAACAAAGCATCATCGCGATAACTTGATTTAGGATACGCTAGTAAAAACGAATTTAACTCTTCTATTTTTTTATCATTTTTACCAACAAAACCATTACAAATTGCTTTTTGATAATAGGCATAATCAGCATCTACACTCTTCAATTCGATTACTTTATTGTAGGCATCCATAGCCGGCCAATATTTAGTAGTCACAAAACGACAATCAGCTAATCGTAAATACGCATCTACTAACCTAGTTTTATCGTCTTTTATTTTATCGATAAACTTCTGAAAAGCATCTCCAGCCGAATCGTATTCTTTCAACTTAAAATATGCATAAGCAATATTGTAATTACTGTTTTTGTATTCAGGTGTCGAAACCGCAGCTGACATTCCTACAAACTGTTTAAAACTCAACAATGATTTATTGTAATCATCCAAAACATATTCTGTTTCTCCTTTCCAGAAAGTGGCTCTTGCTGTAAATTCAGCATCAATTGAATTTGCTAAAGATTTCTGAAACATCTGCAAAGCTCCATTATAATTTCTATCAGTGTACAATTCTAAACCACTGTAGAATGTCACTTTTTGGTAAGCCAATTTGTTTTCGGGAGTTTTATTTTTCTCCAATAAAGCCAAGGCTGCTTTATAATTTTTCGAAGAAATATAAGAATCAATCAATAATTTCTCTACCACTGAACGGCTGGAATTATTTGGATATTTATTGATAAAACCCAATAAAACCGAAGGTACACTTTGATATGAATTTCCTAATTCATAACTTAATTTAGCATAATTTAAATGAGCATCTTCCTGAATTGCAGCATCAAATGACATTTCGGAAGCATTTTTGAAAGCATTCAACGCCTGTTGCTTTTTATCTAGTTTTAAATAACTTTCTCCTAAATGGTAATAGGCATTTTGAGCTACGCTATCTTTTCCTCCAATGATTTTATTGAATTGAGCGATAGCATTTTCAAAATCATTTTGCTTGTAATAAGCATAACCCAACTGGTAATAATCGGTATTATTCCATTTTCCTCTTTTGCCTTTATAAGCCACTAAATACGGAATGGCTTCGCTATATTTTTTTAAATTAAAGTAGCTTTCGCCAATAATCTTATTCAATTCTGATTTTTCCTGAGCATTCGATTTGCCCATCGCTTTTTGTCCTAAGGCGATTGCTTTTTCAAAATTTCCTGATTTAAAACTCATATCGGCCTGATAGTAGGATAACTTTTCGGCATATTTTTCATCTCCCGAAACCTGATCGAAATATTTATTGGCTTCCTGATAATTATCGCCTTCATAAGCCATAAAACCTAAATAATATTTAGCTTGAGAGCCATATACTTCAGATTTTAAAACCTTATTAAAATAGGTTTTCGCTTCTTTTTTATTGTTAGAACTAAATAAACTATAACCTTTTTGGAAATTAAATCGGTCTTTATCCTTAGCACTTAGCTGACTTTCATCGACTTTTTCAAATCTTTTTAAGGCTTCAGCATAATTCCCCTGATTGAAATAATAATGTGCTACTTCAATATAAGCTTGATTACTTTTAGAACTTGTTGGATACTCTTCCATGAAGTTTTCCATCAAAGCATCGGCATTAGCATGCCCTAATCGAACAGCACAGCTCGCATCATAATAAGCACAATCCGACTTAACCTCTTCATCCTTAGCTACTTCTTTCACTTTTTCAAAAAGAAACTGAGCCGAAGCATATTGATTGTCTTTGTACAAAGAAACTGCTCTATTATAATCTTTTAAATCATTAGTATATATTGATGATTTCTGTGCTAAAAGCGTAGTGGTTTGAACAAAAACCAACAAAAAGAAGAGCCAGGAAAGTTTACGCATTTTTATTTTATTTTAATATTCAAATATATCATATTATAAAATTTATAACGAACCTCTAATTGGTTTTATTATGAACAAATATTTTAACAGACCACAAAAAACTACTAATTGATATTGCTATTTCATAATTGATAATTACTTTTACGCCATAAACAAACCCCAATTATGTCTCAAGCTGTACTGTCACTAAAAAACGCGACCATCTATCAAGAAGATAAAGTAATCTTATCAAATGTTAACTTGGAAGTAAACCGAGGAGAATTTATTTATATCATTGGAAAAACAGGTTCAGGAAAAAGTAGTTTGATGAAAACACTTTATGCCGACTTACAATTGACAGAGGGAAATGGACATATTGTAGACTTTGATTTAGAAACAATGAAAGAAGATGATATTCCGTTTTTAAGACGTAAAATCGGAATTGTTTTTCAGGATTTCAAATTACTACCAGACCGTTCTATCCAGGACAACATGCTTTTTGTACTTAAAGCAACAGGATGGACAGATCAGGACGAAATGAATCGAAAGATAGAAGAAGTACTGGATAAAGTAGGGATGAAAAACTATGCGCAAAAAATGCCTCATCAAATTTCTGGTGGTGAGCAACAACGTGTAGCTATTGCGAGAGCCTTACTTAATGACCCTGAACTTATCTTAGCGGATGAACCAACAGGAAATTTAGACCCACAAACCAGTGCAGAAGTTTTGGATGTTTTGAAAAAAATTAACGCCAACGGAAAAACCATTATCATGGCAACGCATGACTATGCTTTGTTGATGAAATTCCCTTCGAAAACATTAAAATGTGAGGATGCTAAAATTTTTGAAGTAGTCCAAAGAACCATTTAATTTTTATAATACTAAAATTTAGAATCTCTTGAAACAAATTACATCCATTCAAAATCCATTCATAAAATCTTTAGTATTATTACAGGAAAAATCCAAAAACAGAAGACAAACCGGAACGTTTTTAATTGAAGGAGTACGCGAAATTTCATTAGCCGTAAAAGGAAATTATGAAATTGAAACCGTATTATTCTATCCTGAAATTTGCAGCGAAATTGAAGCTAAAAAATTAGCCAAATCAGCTGAATTAATCGAAATTAATAAAGACGTTTTTCAAAAATTAAGCTACCGCGAAACCACCGAAGGTGTATTGGCTGTAGCCAAATCAAAATCCTTACAACTTTCTGATTTAAAACTTTCAGCAATACCATTGATTTTAGTTGCCGAAGCTCCGGAAAAACCAGGCAATATTGGCGCTCTTTTAAGAACCGCTGATGCCGCTAATCTTGATGCTGTAATTATTGCTAATCCCAAAAGCGATTTATACAACCCGAATATTGTTCGTTCCAGTGTTGGCTGCCTTTTTACTAACCAAATTGCATCAGCAAGCACCACTGAAATCATTTCTTTTTTAAAAGAAAAAAACATCAATTTCTACTGTGCCACCTTGCAAAATTCGACAAGCTATCACACTCAGGATTACACCAAACCAACCGCGCTAGTTGTTGGAACTGAAGCTACCGGACTTACCCAGGAATGGCGCGATGCCGCTACGCAAAACATCATTATTCCTATGCAAGGGGAAATTGACAGCATGAATGTTTCGGTTGCCGCAGCCATATTAATATTCGAAGCCAAAAGACAAAGAGGGTTTTAGATTGCAGATTTTAGATTACACACTTTGGGCTAAAGACTAAAAACTAGGGACTAAGGACTCAAATACTAAAATCAACAATCCCAACTCTTGCATATATGCGAACTTATCGTTATTTTTAGAAAATGAACCCTGCACTTATGACTGAAATAGATATCGAAAAAGAGAATAAAGCAATTGCTCAAGAATACAAGGAATTACTTCGTATTAGTTACCAAACATTAACTACAGAGGATAAAAAACTGATACGCAAGGCTTTTGACGTTGCAGTGGAGGCTCATAAAGACCAAAGAAGAAAATCAGGAGAAGCTTATATTTTTCACCCCATTGCTGTTGCCAAAATTGTTGCCTCCGAAATAGGTCTTGGAGCCACTTCAATTGCTGCCGCTTTATTACATGATGTTGTAGAAGACACACCAACTACCGTTAAAGATATTGAGCGAATGTTCAATCCTAAGGTAGCACAACTTGTGGAAGGCTTGACTAAAATATCCATCGTACAAAAAGACATGAATGTGTCTATGCAAGCCGAAAACTTCCGAAAAATGTTGTTGACTCTGTATGATGATGTACGCGTGATCCTGATAAAAATAGCCGATAGATTGCACAATATGCAAACTATGGAGTCTATGGATGACCACAAACAAGTCAAAATTGCATCAGAAACCTTATACATCTATGCCCCATTAGCCCATCGATTGGGTTTATACAACATCAAAACAAAACTGGAAGATTTAGGTTTAAAATATACTGAACCTGCCATATACAACGACATTGTTAGCAAAATAAAAGAGACCAAAGAACAACAAGATGCCTATATCAAAGACATCTCAGATGTACTTAAAGCTTCTTTAAACGCAGAAGGAATTGATTATATCATAAAAGGACGTCCAAAATCTATCTACTCTATTCGTAGAAAGATGAAAGCACAAAACGTAAGCTTTGACGAAGTCTACGATAAATTTGCACTTCGAATTATCTATAAATCAGATGCTCATGACGAAAAATTTATCGCCTGGAAAATATATTCTATCGTTACTGACCATTACAGACCGAGCCCTAGCCGATTAAGAGACTGGATTTCATCTCCTAAATCCACTGGTTACGAAGCCTTACACATTACCGTAATGGGACCTAAAGGCCGCTGGGTTGAAGTACAGGTACGTAGCGAGCGTATGGATGAAATTGCCGAAAAAGGTTATGCTGCACATTACAAATACAAAAATGGAGCTACCGAAGAAGGTGGCCTGGACGTTTGGCTCAACCTACTTAAAGAAGCTTTAGAAAACCCTGAAACTAACGCTATTGACTTTGTAGAAGATTTCAAAATGAATTTATATTCGAAAGAAATCTACATTTTTACCCCTAAAGGTGATATTAAATCGTTACCTAAAGGAGCAACATCTCTTGACTTTGCCTTTAGCATCCACTCCGAAATTGGAATTAAAACCCGCGGAACTAGAGTCAACGGAAAATTAGTTCCTTTAAACTACGAATTAAAAAGTGGTGATCAGGTTGAAATTATTACTTCTCCAAATCAGAAACCTACTGCCAACTGGCTGGATTATGTAACGACTTCGAGAGCAAAAAATAAAATTAGAAACGTTCTTAACGAAAATACGAAGAAAATTGCAGAAGATGGAAAAGAAGTACTGACCCGTAAACTAAAACACCTTAAAGTTACCTTAAACGAAACGGTGACAAATGAATTAGTTAACTTTTTCCACCTTAAAACCAGTTTAGATTTATTTTACAGAGTTGGAATTGGAACCATTGATAACCAACAGTTAAAAGACTTTGCTGCGCAAAAAAGCAATACGCTAATCAATTTCTTTAAAAGTAAAATCAAGCGTACCGGAAATACAGCTGATACTGATATCCACAGACCTATACTCAACAACAATTACGATTTGTTAGTATTCGGTAAGGAACAAGATAAACTTGACTATAAACTTTCTACTTGTTGTAATCCCATTCCTGGAGATCAGGTTTTTGGTTTCGTTACCATCAATGAGGGAATAAAAGTGCACAAAAAAGATTGTCCTAATGCCATCGCTTTACAATCTAATTACGCTTACCGCATCATGCCCGCCAAATGGATTGACTCTTCTCAAGAAGAATTCAAAGCTATTTTGAATATTACAGGAATGGATACCATTGGTTTAACTAACGAATTGACAAAGGTAATTTCGAATAATATGAATGTGAACATTCAAAGTATTTCGTTGAGTGGTGATGCAGGACTTTTCAAAGGACAGCTAACGGTGATTGTACAAAATATCACTATTTTGAAAAAATTAATTGAAAACATCAAAAAAATTGATGGAATTGACCGGGTAACCAGAGTCTACAAAAATTAATTTTTTATATCATGCTTTGTTCCAAATACTTTTTTAAGTATTTAAAAACGTTTTCAAATAAAAAAAGAGGCTTAAATTAGGGGTTGATTCTATTAAAAAAACAAAATTATTACCTTATAAGTACTTAAACTTGAAAACTATTAAAATAAAAATTTATCTTTGCCGAATATGACACTCATTTCCACAAATAACAACAAAAATCAAGAGATTGTAAAAAACGTTTTTACAATGTATCTTGAGAAAAACGGGCATAGAAAAACGCCTGAACGTTACTCTATACTTCAGGAAATCTATGAAAGCGAAGAACATTTTGATATAGAAAATCTATATATCAAAATGAAAAACAAAAACTACCGTGTCAGTAGAGCTACGCTGTACAACACTATAGAATTACTACTTGACTGTGCTTTGGTACGCAAACACCAATTTGGACAAAACCAGGCACACTATGAAAAATCCTATTTTGACAAACAACATGACCATCTTATCATGACAGATTCTGGTGATGTAGTAGAATTTTGTGATCCAAGAATTCAATCTATCAAAAAAACCATAGAAGAAATTTTTGATGTAGACATCACAAATCATTCTTTGTATTTTTATGGTACAAAAAGAGTGGCAAAAACAGACGAAGAGAAAGAAGAAACCAATAACGATAACATTTAGTTTAAAAAAAGGCGGTAAGCTAATTTACCACCAAAACGAATTAACGATTAAATAAAGAAATTAAAATGACCGTAGATTTATTACTAGGATTACAATGGGGAGATGAAGGAAAAGGAAAAATTGTTGACGTTCTTACCTCAAATTACGATATTATTGCTCGTTTTCAAGGAGGACCTAATGCTGGTCACACATTAGAATTTGACGGAATAAAACATGTACTTAGAACCATTCCTTCTGGAATTTTCCATAAATCAGCGATAAATGTTATTGGAAATGGTGTTGTAATCGATCCTGTTGTATTTCAAAAAGAAATCGAAGGATTGGCAAAATTCAACATCGATATCAAAAAGAAATTAATCATTTCCAGAAAAGCACACTTAATCTTACCTACACACCGTTTATTAGATGCTGCTTCTGAAGCTTCTAAAGGAAAAGCTAAAATTGGTTCTACACTAAAAGGTATTGGGCCAACTTACATGGACAAAACTGGTAGAAATGGTCTACGTGTAGGAGATATTGAATTAGAAGATTTTAAAGAAAGATACCGTTCTCTAGCTGATAAGCACGAAGCAATGATTGCTTTTTACGGTGTTGAATTACAATACAACTTACCTGAATTAGAAGCAGAATTTTTTGAATCTATCGAAGAAATTAAAAAATTAGATTTCATCGATAGCGAAGAATACATGTACCAAGCTCAAAAAGCAGGTAAATCAATCTTATGCGAAGGAGCTCAAGGTTCATTGTTAGATGTTGATTTTGGAACTTATCCTTTCGTAACTTCTTCTAACACTACAGCTGCAGGAGCTTGTACAGGTTTAGGAATTGCTCCTAACAAAATAAAAGAAGTATACGGTATTTTCAAAGCTTACACTACTCGTGTTGGTAGTGGTCCTTTCCCAACAGAACTTTTTGACGAAGTAGGTGCTACTATGGCAAAAGTGGGTAACGAATTTGGTTCGGTTACAGGAAGAGCAAGACGTTGTGGATGGTTAGACTTAGTAGCCTTGAAATATGCTGTTCAAGTAAACGGAGTAACACAATTGATGATGATGAAAGGTGACGTACTTTCAGGTTTTGACACTTTGAAAATATGTACTGAATACAATTATAAAGGAAAAAACATCGCTCACTTCCCTTACAATGTGGAAGAAGAAAATGTTGCTCCAATTTACAAAGAATTCAAAGGATGGAAACAAGATTTAACAGGAATGACTACTTACGAGGAATTACCAGTTGAATTAAAAGAGTACATCGAGTTCATTGAAAAAGAACTTGAAGTGCCTATCAAAATTGTTTCTGTAGGTCCAGACAGAAAACAAACTATTCTGAAATAACACTTAACGCTCTGATTTTTCAGGGCGTTTTTTTATATATCTAAATAAAAAACAAAACCGCAAATAACAGATGAACGAGCCAAAAATAACCATCCAAAAAACCGAATTACTTTCAGACAACTGGTACATCCTGAACAAAGTAACTTTTGATTATCAAAAACCTGACAACAGTGTGATTACTCAAAAAAGAGAAGTCTACGATCGTGGAAACGGAGCGGCCATTCTACTTTATAATAAAGCAAACAAAAGCATTATTTTAACGCGTCAGTTTCGTTTACCAACCTACTTAAACGGTAACAATAACGGAATGATGGTAGAAGTTTGTGCCGGATTATTAGATCAGGACGAACCTGAACAATGCATCATCAGAGAAACTGAGGAAGAAACAGGCTATAGAATTTCTAAGGTTAAAAAAATCATGGAAACCTATATGTCACCAGGTGCCATAACTGAAATTCTATATTTATTTATTGGCGAATACGACGCTTCCATGAAAGTCAGCGAAGGAGGTGGACTAGACCATGAACAAGAAAATATTGAAGTCTTAGAAATGTCATTCGACCAAGCGTATGCTATGATTGAAACAGGAGAACTAAAAGATGCAAAAACCATTATGTTATTGCAATATGCTAAGATTAATTTAGGATTTTAGATAACAAGTACGTCATTGCGAGCGAAGCGTGGCAATCACACAAAGAATATCACGTAAAGCAAAACAGTACGTGATACAGCTAACGTGATTGCTTCGTTCCTCGCAATGACGGTTAAGACTCAAAAATAGTATGAAACCAGGATTCGTTTACATTATGACAAATAAATCCCAAACAGTCGTGTATGTTGGGGTTACTTCGAATTTGCCACAAAGAATCATGGAACATAAAGAAAAAAGATACCCAAATTCCTTTTCAGCACGATACAACACCTCTATTTTAGTTTATTACGAACAGTTCCAAATGATTGGTGATGCGATTGCTAGAGAAAAACAAATTAAAGCTGGCTCAAGAAAAGCAAAAAACGAACTCATTTGGTCTAAAAATTCCACTTGGAATGACTTATATGAGGAAATAAAAGACATTATGATTATTTAAATACTTATATAAAAAAAAGGGAGAAATTATTTTTAAATACCAATTCAAAAAAATCAAATATTGTACATATATTTGTACTTAAAAAAATACAGATTATGGTAGTTACAAATATTTCCGATTTCAGAAAAGATATTAAATCTTATTTTGATGCAGTAGCGAAGAATTTTGAAACTCTAATTATTAACCGAGGAAAAGATTCAGGAATTGTAGTAATATCACTTGAAGAGTATAATTCACTGATGGCAACAAATTACGAATTGTCATCTCGATTGAATGAAAAACGTCTTGATACTGCTATCGAAAAATTAAAAACAAATCAATCATTTTCTAAAGATTTAATCGAAGAATAATATGAAATATGTCTTCGTAGATGAATCTTGGGAAGATTATTTGTATTGGCAAAAAATCGACAAGAAAAAAGTAAAAAAGATCAATGATTTACTCAAAGATATTGCCCGTATACCATTTGAAGGCATAGGGAAACCCGAACCTCTAAAACATAAGTATGCTGGGTTTTGGTCACGCAGGATTGATGATGAGCACCGATTAATTTACAGGTATTTAGAAGATGAAATACAAATTGTAAAATGCCGACACCATTACGATTAAAATAATCCCAAAACAAAAAAAGTACAATAAGAAAATTTTCTCATTGTACTTTTTTTTGTAACCGAAACCTAAAAAATTATTTATTAGGCTGAGGAGTCATTCTTAAGTAATATTTAATGCGATTAAATCCTTTTGGAAACTTCGCTGGAATATCTTCGTCTTTTATTGCTGGCGAAATAACCACATCATCACCATCTTTCCAGTTAGCTGGTGTAGCCACGCTATAATTAGCCGTTAATTGTAAACTATCAATTACACGTAGCAATTCGTCAAAATTTCTTCCTGTCGAAGCCGGATACGTCAAGATTAATTTTACTTTTTTATCTGCTCCAATAATAAATACGGAACGAACCGTGAAAGTATCATTTGCATTTGGATGAATCATATCATACAAATTAGCTACTTCTTTATTCTCGTCAGCTATAATTGGGTATTGTAAAGTTACATTTTGAGTTTCTTCGATGTCTTTAATCCAGTTTAAATGCGACTCTAATCCGTCAACACTTAATGCAATAACCTTGGTATTTCTTTTTTGGAATTCAGGGAAATAATTTGCTACAGTTCCTAATTCTGTTGTACAAACTGGTGTGAAATCAGATGGATGCGAAAATAAAACACCCCAAGAATCTCCTAACCATTCGTGAAATTGTACTGTACCTTGTGTAGTTTCTGCTTTGAAATCCGGAGCCGTATCTCCTAAACGTATTGTTGCCATTTTTATCTATTTTTAATTCCGAATAAAGTTAAACAAAAAACACCGATAGCGGTTTAATAAGAATAAAAAAATGTTAAAGAGGAAATAGTTTTACTTGGTACGTTTTAATTTGATAGGACTTTGGCGGGAATCAAATACATCAAAAATTTCGACAGTATTATTTTCATCATTAACCCAATAAATAATCTTATAATTATTGTAAACTAAATAACGATATTCTTTAGAACTATTTTCTAAATATTCTTCTATTTGCCCAATTCTTGGTTGCTTTTTTAGTTTTAGAGTTTCTTTGGTAATTCCAACAACAAGTTTTCTAGCAACGTTTACACTTGCTTTTTCTTTGTAGTAATCAAATATCTTTCGGAGTTCATTTTTAGAAAAATCAGTCCAATAAATTTTCAACTCCATTTTTCTATCTCAGAAAGTAATTGATTAGATTCTGTTAAGCGACCATTTAAAGAATCATCTAGGGATTGATCAATTCTTTTTTCATATTCCTGCAAACTCATTGGAGAAAATTGAGAATCATTTTTTGTTTCTTTCTCTAATAATTTTTCCAAATGAGAAATAGCTTTCTCACTTTCTAATTTTAGAAATTCTTGAACAAATAATATTTTTCTAGTTTGCAAGTCCATTTTTCAATCTTTTTTCAAATTTACGAATAATCTTGGAAAAGAGTTTATTATCAGCTTAATTTTACTCAATCTAACTGTTAATCAACTTATAACTTATTGGTATAAAAAACATCTGTTCCAACGTTTATTTAATTTTTTAAGACATCGAAGATTTTATTCTTCAATTAAGTGTTTTTCAAAAATTTCACAAAGTCTTTCTTGCCAACAAAACCCTGTTGATGAAATATTAAGTACAAACCAACCAAGTCCAACTGAAAGATATAAATGTCTTCTTATTTCAAAAACTCTGTTTAAATCAATATTTCGCCAATTTTTTAAAGCAATTATATCAGACATTGGTAATCTTTCAATCACAAAAGATACTCTCCAAAATTCATCTTTAGAAATAATATCATTACCAAATAAAGCTAATGCTTTGCCTAAGAGTTTGGCTTTAGAACCAGTTTCTAATTTATCTATTACAGCTATTAATTTTTCACCCGCCTCTAATTGATATTGCTCGTCTTCTAATTTACTGATAATGTTCTCTCTTTTTATTTCAGAAATACTAGAAGATTCTTGTAAAAACAGAAGTAATTTATTTAAAAATCTATAATCATTCACAGCAACCCCTGTTTTCCATATACCAACTAAAGAACCAATAACTGGAAAATCTTTTAAAACTCCCTCCTTTAAAACAGAATCTATAGTGACTTCAGCAATATTACTCCCAATTTCTGTCAAATTAGGACTTGCCAAAGTTTGAGTAAATGATTTTGAAAGTTCTTTATTTCTATTTTCTACCATTTTCCTTTTTTTTGAACAAAATTTGTATAAAAACAAAACTTCGTAAACACACCTAAAATCGATTAGATTGACAAAGTATTATTTCGTATTGGTTCATCAAATATATAAATAATTATTTACAAAAAACAAAAAGTTATTTTGGAAATAAAAAAGTACTCTCTAGCCCTGATGGCAATGAAAATCCTCCCGATTTTTCATCGGGAGATTGTAATGAACAGCAGGACTAATAATTATTTTGGAAAAGAGCCGTTCTGCTCCTAAAAAGAATACTTCCTTTAAATATATTGCAAAATAAGATACCAAAAAGCCAGTGTAACAAAAGAAATAGGAATTCCAAAGCCAATCATCATACTACTCAATCGGGGTTTTAGACCATGAGAAGTAGCCACAATACTTGCCATAATCATCGGAGCCATTGCAGCTTCTATCAAAGCTACTTGAATCATTAATCCATGTTGTTTTAAGATAACAACATACAACACAAACAATATCGCTGGAGTAATGAACAACTTATAGGCTAATCCTATCCAAAGAAATTTCCAATGCTGGCTTCGACTATCAAAATGCAACTGCAAGCCCACCGAAATAATAGCTAAAGGTGTAAGCAAGCTACCTAACTTTGTCAATCCAAATTGGACATAATCATGAAAATCCAAACCTAAAATATTAGCAATACAGGATACTAAAAAGCAAATAAAAGGAGGAAACAACATTACTTTCTTGACTATTGTCCCTCCGCTTGTTGCATCTTTAGAATACATCGTAGCCACAACAACAGCAAGAGTAGAAACCACCACAAAAGTCCCTGGCTGATCGACTAAAATAGCCATTTTCAAACCTTCGGAACCATAGAGCGCATTGACAATAGGAAAACCTAAAAACGAGGTATTTCCTAAACCTGCTGTTATAATAAGACAGCCAATTAATTTTTTAGACCAACCGTATTTTTTCCCTATAAAACGAAATAAAAAGAAAGATATAGCAAAACCAATCCAAGTTACTCCAATAAGGTAAAGCAACTTATTATCCCATTGTATTTTTGGAATATAATACAACGCTAAAGCTGGAAGACAGACATTAATAACAAACTTATTAATTAGTTTATAGCTATTGGTTGGAAACCATTTAACGTATTGCAAAGCAAGACCTAGAAGTAAATAGACAAAAATCAGAATTATATTGCTCATAGTGCTGCAAAGATATTCACTAATTTACAAGTATCATAAACATATTAGCAATATCACAAGACAAACGCAGCAGTTAAAAAACTTTGCTTTTACTTTGTGAATCTTTACGGTAAAAAACTTTGTGGTTAATTTCTCGCCACAGATTCGAAAGATTTCCACAGATTAATTTAAAAAAACTTAGTATGACTTTGCGCTTACTTTGTGAATCTTTGTGGTAGAAAATAAAAAACTTTGCGGTTAATTTTCAGCCACAGATTCGAAAGATTTCCACAGATTAATCCTTTTAATCCGTGTTAATCTGTGGCTAAAAACAAAAAAATGTAAACTTTGCGCAATTCTTTGCGAATCATTGCGGTAAAAAAATAACTATTGATTTTCCTCTGAATGTGTTATTTTTACAAAAAGCATTCTGTATTTTGAAAAAAGATAAGCCCACCTCAGCCAACAACGAAGACAGCCCTGAAATTTTCAATACTGCTGTGTTGAAAAAAATTCAGCAAGCCCGAATGGCGCAACCCAACACTGAAGAACTTATTGCTCAGGTTTTGGCTGGAGAAATTAGTGCACTCAGTAGAGCCATCACTTTGATTGAAAGCAGCAATCCCAATCATTTTTCAAAAGCTAACGAAATTATCAATGCCTGTTTGCCGCATGCCAATAAATCCATTCGAATAGGAATTACAGGAGTTCCCGGAGTAGGAAAAAGTACTTTTATTGAAGCTTTTGGAAAACACTTAAGTAGCCAGGGCAAAAAAATAGCTGTGCTAACAATTGATCCCAGTAGTTCTATTTCCCATGGAAGCATTCTGGGAGACAAAACGCGGATGGAAGAATTAGCTAAAGATCCTAATGCTTATGTACGGCCTTCGGCATCAGGAGAAACACTGGGCGGAGTGGCTCGCAAAACAAGAGAAACCATTATACTTTGTGAAGCCGCCGGATTTGACACCATTATCATAGAAACCGTAGGCGTGGGACAAAGTGAAACCGCTGTTCACAGCATGGTTGATTTCTTTTTATTATTACAAATTGCAGGAGCTGGTGATGAATTACAAGGCATAAAAAGAGGGATTATGGAAATGGCAGACGCTATTGTAATCAACAAATCAGATGGGGATAACATCCCAAAAACTACACAGGCAAAAACCGAATTGGGTCTTGCTTTGCATCTTTTCCCTTCAAAAAAATCAGGATGGATTCCACTAGCTACAACTTGTAGTGCAAAAACAAACGAAGGAATTATTGAAATAGAGCAAAAGATTTCAAAATACATGGAACTGACAAAAAACAATGGTTATTTCGACACCAAAAGAGCAGAGCAAAACGAATTTTGGCTGTTAGAAACCATCCACAATCAATTACAACAAGATTTTTATACTAATTCTGTTATTCAGGATTTATTAGAAAAAACTAAAAAAGCGGTGCAAAATAATGAATACTCACCTTTTGCAGCCGCACAATTATTATTGGAAACTTATTTTAAAAATAAGCATTAGAAACAGTAATTCTAATAAATATCTTCTTATCTAATATTCCCTACCGAATTTTTGGCCGTATCGTGTTTGGTTTTCAAAATTCCGTTTTCTACCGTAAAACCAATACGTACTTGGGTCTTTAAAGTATCTTTTAGTCCTGAAGTGGCTTTTTGCGAAATCACAAATACCAATTCAAATTCTCCATCAGGCAATTCCATTACAGCATCAGTATCGTCATCTTGAATTGTGAATACTTTCTTTGCACTTTTAGCATAGGATGCAGCTGCAGCACCTCCACCAGCACCACCCGCTAAATTGCCAACACTGGAAACTGCAGCCGAGATAATAGCACCTCCCGGTAAAGCACCACCTAATAATGACGCTCCTTGCGATAAGGAGCCACCAGCCGCATGTAAGCCCTGATTTACTTTTTCGCCAAAAGTAGAACGCTCAGTTGCTGTCAAATCATTGATGCTATTGTCCTTTACATTAATTTTGTATCCCGAATTCAGAGGAAATAAAACAACACAGCCATTTTCAATCAGTCTAATATTTATCTTACCAGAATTTACCTTTTCTCCAAATGTTGCTCCTTGCGTCTGTTTAGCAACAGTGACATTCATCGAAATCCTATTTGGCATCCCATTAGGATTTATACCATTTATACCACTTTTTTGTTTAGCATTAGCCGATATGTTTTCAGCATCAACATCAGCATTAATTGCTTTTCTTACTACAAGTGTTTTATCTTGAGCATTTACTAAACAATACCAACCTAAAGCTAAAACAACAGTTATTTTTTTTAAATTTTTCATTTTTGTATTTTTTAAGTTTATTATATATCAATTACTACTTGATTTTGTTACCCTTGTTTAAAAAAAAAATCTTGAAAGGAAAAAAAAGTGGCTGTAAAACGATTAAAATTAATCATTTTACAGCCATTAAACTGTTAATTTACAACTATTTTAAAACACTATTCTTTTTCGTAGCGTTCCATTTCTCTATCATAAAAAGTATTCGCTTCTTCGATTAATCCTTCCATTTCTGCATTCAGTTCAGATTCGTCAAGATCTTCGGCTTCTTCTAGAAATTCTACTTCATCATCTTTTAAATTTATGATAAATCTTGGATAATCTAAATGAATGATAAAAATAT
>JBDLTG010000065.1:0-57225 GCA_039805885.1 Bacteroidota bacterium | reverse complement strand
ATTAATAAACTTGGAAAGTAGAAATAGAAAAGATACAACACCAAAAAAAATAAGCCGTCTAAAATAGTTTTAGACGGCTTTAAAATAGTATAAGTTAGATGGTTTAGTTTTTTAAATTTGTTTTTACATCTGTTTTTTTA
Organism: Bacteroidota bacterium; assembly: GCA_039805885.1. Classification (GTDB taxonomy): domain Bacteria; phylum Bacteroidota; class Bacteroidia; order Flavobacteriales; family Flavobacteriaceae; genus Flavobacterium. The sequence goes on along the minus strand of JBDLTG010000065.1, from coordinate 57,085 downwards.
CCATTAATAGTTAAAGTCAGATTAATATTTCCTTTTTCAAAATCATTGCCTTTGTTCTCTTTCATAGTAATTACAGGAGTTTTAGAACCATCATAAGGATAAACCACGCTAATGAAATATTGTGTTTTTTCATCGTTTTTAGTTTTTTCGAATACAAAAGCAGGTCTATTAATTTCCTTTTGGTAAGTATAAGATACCTTTCCTTCTTCTTCATTAAGAGCTATTTTATCTTTGTTTAATGATTGTATCATAAGGTTGTTGCCATCCGCATAAGTGGTATAAACACTATTTTTTGTTTTATCAAAAACAGGTTTACTATCTTCTTTTAATTGAAAATGAACGCCTAAATTTCCAGTAGCTTTTCCAACTGCTTTATCAATGATTACAAAATATTTTTGGTCGATGAAAAGTACACTGCGTTGGTGATCTAAATTAGTATAACTAGGATTGGTGTAGGTTAATATGTCTAAATTTTTAGCCGTTTCCCATTTATTTTGTTGGGCTTTAGTAATTACCATATTTTGGTTATCTAAAGTTAAGGTAGAATGCACCTTTGTTTGACGATACCAGTCTCTCATTTTGTTAATTAACGAGTCACCACTATACACATATGCGCCTGCATCTGGTGTAAAATTGCGTCCTTTTATCCAAAGTTCAAAAGTCCCGTTATCTGGTTGAGCATGAAATTTCCCTGGAGGGCTTGCTTTTACAATCATTACCGTCGATTTATCATTCCATCCGTTTCTAAAAGTATAAAACCCTGAAGGATTTAAAGCGCTTGATAAATAATTTGGCAATTGTCCTTCTTTACCTTCAGTGGCGAAATATTTGATAAATTGATTGTTTGGAAATACTGTTGACCAGTTTTGAAAGCGTTTTATTCTTTCCTCTTTATTTATAAGCCAGGAGTCTCCGAACATAGGAGTCTGGTAATCTGGGAATGAGATTTTTGCAGTTGCTTCTATCATTTCTTCGATGGTTTTTATATAAGTTGCTGGAAATTCTTTTGTTAAACCAGCCATTTTTGCAGCATCGTATCCTCTAAGAAAAATATCTATAGTAGCTACTTGATAAGCTGGAGAAAGTTCCCATTGTATTCCATCAGGATATACCTGTTTTACTATTTCACGGTTAAGAACTTCTATGCCACTTTTACGCCAAGCTTCAGCATTTTTAAGTTCTGGAAAAAAAGCTCCAGCACCTAATAAATCTTGTGCTTCAAATAATAAATGATTGCCTTCCTCGCTATAGTTTTTGGGAATATAATTAGCCTGTTGGTTGTAGCTATTTAAAAAATAGAGCAAAAATTCAGGGGTAAAGTTTGGTGAGTTAACAAAAAGATTAAATGTGCCAGGCAAACTTCGTAATCTAGAAGAAACTTCCAACGGGCGCCAAGCATATTGGTCATTTTCTTTAGATAGACCTAAAGCATTTTTCTTTGCCCAATCTTTGAATTGAAAAATCCATTCTTTAGCATATTTTTCACCACCACTAGAGCGGTATGCCATACCCATAGGTTGCCACCAAGTAATTCGGTGTAATTGCCAGCGTACTTCATTGTCTTTTACTGGCCAAAACTCCCAGTTAATGTCTTTTCCATAATCATAATAACCATAGCCTTTTTGCGGTTGAAATTTATGTTCTAAAGCATTGTCTGCTTTTAGCTGATTGGCTTTGCCTATGTCTTTTCCTCTAAAACGTGCTTCATCGCCAACATTAAAATCAGGATGTTTGATGTTTTTTCGGTTGCGATAATAATTTAGTAACTCTTTGGCAGCATCATCGTATTTAGCCGAATTAAAAAGACTGTTTACTTTTTCTAATCCGGGATAGGCAAGGTTAATATTATCAAAACTTACTTTGGTAATTTTCGCTTCTTGAGCCTGTACAGATACAGAGCTGACTAAAATAAAGCAAAATGATATTAATTTTTTAATGTTCATTATTTTATTATTTAGGATTAATTTTATTTTTCTTGAAATTTTATTAGTTATAATTTGTTAGGTGAGATTTTAAACCCCAAATTACTGTTTTAGTAATTTAACTGTTTGCTTATTCGTTCCTTGGATTATTTCGGCTAGGTACATTCCTGAATTCAACTCGTTTCCTAGGTTTATGGTTTGACCTGATTGTGTTTTCAATGATTTTATTATTCTTCCTGTAATATCAAATATATTAATAAAAACAGTTTCAGTTGGATTCCCCTTAATGCTTATTTGGAATTCTGATTCTGTTGGATTAGGAGAAAAAGAAACTACAAATTCGTCTTCTTCTTTTTCAGTACTAGCAGTATCCTTGTTGGTAGATATGAACTTACCATCACAACTTCCTAGGAAACAGCCATGTGTCAAATGATCTGAAACACCATTTGGAGAAATACAAAGACTCTTATCATGATTTGAGTTACTGTGACAAATTTTTACTTTTCCATCAGCACAAAGAATATTGATTACTGTTATTTGTTTTGTTATTGTAAAAGAACAACCTAGGGCATCAGTAATTGTTAGGCTGTAATCGTGTGCTCCAGCCGTTGACGGACTTACAGTTGTACTGGCAGTTGTATCGCCATTGCTCCATAAAAAACGGTATGGAGCTGTACCATTTACAGGAATTGCGGTCAATGTTACCGATGATGGGCCATATCCCAAATAAATGGTATTGGCTTTGCCTCCGGGACTTACAGCATAAACATCGGCAATAGTTGCAGAGATTGGACTGTTGATTGTTACCGTGGTAGCTGCTGTATTACTATTTCCTGCATTGTCAGCAACTATCCATGTTATTGTTGAGGTTCCCATATTGAAATTTCCGCTGGCATCAAGAGCGTTTCCATTTCTGTTAGTTGAACCCGTAATCTGATAACTGATGCTACTAATATTACAGTTGTCGGTGGCTGTTGCAGTAGGAATGTTATAATTTCTACTTGCATCATAACAAAGGGAAACCGAAGGAGTAACACTTACTACAGGAACTTCTGTGTCAGTAACGCTAACAGTTTGGGTAGTTGTAGCAGTGTTTCCGCTTGCATCGGTAGCTGTCCATGTTACTGTTGTTGTTCCAATAGGGAATAAAGCAGGTGCATTGTTTGTAATAGTTGCCACAGTACAATTGTCAGTTGCTGTAGGTTGCGTTAATGTTAGAGTTGCACCGCACTGATTTTCATCATTGTTTACGGTTATTGTATCTGGCACATTAAGTATTGGTTTTTCAGTATCAATTACTTCTACTGTAAAAGTACTAGAAGTACTGGTGCACTCATCGGTTGCTATCCAAGTAACGGTGGTTACTCCTTTATTGAAAAGTACATTTTCAAGTGACCCATTACCATTTGCTACAGTAGCTCCGCTTAATGTATAACTAAGTGATGAAGTTCCGCAATTGCCTGTAGTTGTAACATCAAATTCATTAGCTTGAACAGTATAAGTACAAACGCCAGGATTAGTATTAATTGTAGTATCATTTTTTTTATTGTTGATATTAACTAATGCTTTTATTAATTCGGTCTCTACTGTTAACCCATTTACTGTACTAAAGGAAATATAGGTATTATCACCATTAATAGTAACAGTTACATTGTTTGTAGGCGATGATAAAAGCCATTTACCATCAAGAGTTACTGTTACAACATCTATTGGTGAAGCCCTGTGAAAAATAGTTGGGTCGTTAGTGATTTTGTTGTAATTATAGTTTTCTTCGGGAGCCAACAGTCCAAGAGGATTGGTAAGACTAATTTTTAGTTTGCTACCTGCTTCGGTTTGTTGGGTTATCACTACGGCAGGTTTATCTACACTTTTAACTACATCAAAGTTGAATACACTTGCAGGATTGAAGATTGAATAAGCATAAACACCATCAGGGACATATTTTGCCACATGCGCTAAGTTATCTTGTTGTAATACATTAAAATAATTAGAAAAATTGTTCGCTAGTTCACTTGTGCCTGCTTGTCCGCCTTGTATTATAACTGCGTAGCGGTATGAAGCAGCAGCAGGTGCTGTTCCGTGGTTAATATAAGCGGTGGCAAAATTGCCTGTTCCAGGTATTAAACCAGTATTGTTTCGTGAAGTTTGTTCGGCTCTTTGAATTGTTATGATGTTATTGTTTGATGAAGTTGTTGCCTCCACAACATATCCGTTACCAACGGCATCGGTAGTCCATACACCACCACCTGTTTGTGTAAAGTTGTAAGCGGTACCAGTTACAACATTTCCATTTACATAAGTAGGGGTTGTAGCCGTTTGTAAAGCTGTTTGAAACAAAGTGGTGTGAATAGGGTTAGTTCCATTTACATCTTTGATGTTGGATCCCAGACAAAGAATTTTATCTCCGAAAAAGAAATTAGATTTTAGAGCCACCATGTTGGTAGTTGAGTTTACATCTTTATAATCCATAGAAAACACACCATTGCTACCTAGTGAAGCATGCGCTAGGAATTGTCTGCCACTATACAATCTCAATTTGGCAGGAAGCGAAGCTAATGGAAGATAAGCAACTGTAGTTCCTGCAAGGTGAGACCAATCCCAACCTGTTTCAGTAAGTCCGTTAGCTAATCGATTTACAGGATTTCCTAGTGCCAATATTTCCATGGCACCTGCAGAAAAATAACGTCCATAAATATTTTCGGAATCACTATTTTCAAAATTCCAAATATGTTTACTGGTCCCTTTTGTACTTACTTGCCAACCATTATATTTGTGTATATTAAGTCCTGCATAAGGAAATGTAAAGTGTCCTTGTTGCAGTTTTATAGCAGGAGTAATGTTGGAATTTAAGATTTGTGTCATATCCTGCATACCACCAAGGGTATTCACTAAATTGATGCTAACAGTGTTAGCTCTTTGTAAAGTAGTATTGGCAGAAGGCAAAAGGTTCCATAGTCGCATGAACTCTTGACCTGCATCAGCATTACCAATTGGATCAGCTTGGTATAGATAAGCTAGAGCTGGTCTAAGATCGTTAAAGGCATCGGTATTACCAGGGAATCTTCCAGCTAGAGCAGTAGGTATTTCAAAGTCATTACAAAATTTTTGGTAAGCCATCACAGCTTTTTTTAGGTTGCTTTGAGCTGTTGTATTGAGTTCAAAATCAGTGTTTTTTAGAATTAAATTGAGAATAGAGGCCTGATGAAGTGCATCTAATCCATATGAATTAGAATAAGCGCCCTGGTGATGAAAAGTTATGAAATCGGGCTTGATGAATTCGGACCAACCATTACTTATTTGTAGAGCATTATCAATAAATCGTTTTAAAAAATCCATATTTGCAGCTCTGTTGCTATTGTTTTCATCCTGAGCAAGTACATAACACAATCGTTGCTGGATAGATGATCGTACTACATCGGCATTATAACCAGGGTAAGTAAAATTAAAATAAGGATATTCAGGAGAAATAAAGAAAGTAAGTCCGTTTAATGCCCCTAAATGATTAGCAAATTCGCCTGCTGCTGCTAGTTCCTCTTTCATTAGAAAAATAGAAGTAGCATAAGCCGAAGAACGCAATGCAATACCATTAGCACTAGTGGCTACCATCTCACTGGCAGAATGTTCCTCGTAAGCAAAATCAGCATTAGGATTTACGCCCTTTGCTTTAAGGTAGTTGAAGATTTTAAGAATATTCTCTTTTACGGCAGGGCTATGATAGTTGGGATTCGGATTTGAAGATGATCCTTTTATTTGGTATAAAAAAACCAGTCTAATCAATTTTTGTTCTACTAGTGTTGAATAGGCATTTTGGTCAGCAGTAATATTGAAATCCCAAATCGGGCCTGGATTGATAAAATCATAAGAAGATAAATCCATTGCTGCGAGTCCAGAAGAAAGAAAACGGTTATAACGTTCTATAATCTGACTTTTTGAGTAATCAAGATTTTCGCCGATGAGCCAGTTGCGATACTTAGTGCTAAGATTATTTATTGCTACTTGGTTTGCAGTGTTCTGTACTAAAAAATTACTATAAGCAATATCATCTATATGTATGGTAGGCATAGACGAACCAACACCAATGTTGAGTAAATTCATTCCATTAATAATAGTTCCTTGGGGTAATGTTCCATTAGGGTCGGCATTGGTTAGAATTTTAGTATTGTCTAACCAGATGTCAAAAGTGCCAGCAGCTAAGTTGTATACCACATCATTATTTACATAAGTAGTGTTGGTATCACCGTTGTTCATAAAAAACTTTAGTGTATAGGCTTGGTTTTTATTAATAGTTGTTTGTGAAAGTCCTGTTGTTGTATAGTTAGGACTAGTAGCTGATGAAAGCCATTCTAGGTTTACAGCTGAAGAAGTAGGAGATAAGCGGAGGGCGGCAAAGGTTTGGCTCACGTTGATACCATTCGCATTGGTAAAATTACTGCCATTACCAAAAGATAATAAGAATCTACCATTGGTTCCTGTGTTGATATTTATTTTACATTGAAAAGCGGCGACAGTTGTACCCGAAAAAGGAGCCAGACCAAACTTAGCACCCGATGTTGTTGTGCCGCTGGTCATTTTTAGTTCGGCACCTGTGCCACCAGCTATTGCTGTATTAGTTAATTCAACAGAACCTTCGGTAGCTGATGAAGCTCTTACACCAGCATTGCCGCCACCTGATTGTGGTGCGGGTAAATAATTGGTATTGTAAGTGGTAGATGTGTAGGCTGCTGCGGAAGCTGTACCGAAGTCATACATCCAACTAGAATTTTGTGCCTTTGCTTCTAAGAAAGCAAAAATACATAGTAAAGCAAGTAAACTTTTTTTCATGGTTGTTTGGTTTTAGGGGTTTAAATAAAGAGTAATTATTAGAATTGGTTTTATGTTTGTTCTTCGCAATTAACCCGTTATTATCCTGAACACGTTAGTTTTACTAATGTTGGTTTACTTTAAATGCTGGTTATCATTTATAAAAATCAGGATATTTACCGTTTTTTGGTTAAGTTAGTAGGTCAACATTTTTTGGCAGGATTCTATTTTTCTGCCAAAAAATGTATTGGCTTTTAAACTTGATTAATCAAGTTTGATGCTGCTAAATAATACTAGCAAAGTGATTTGTTTTAATTCATAAAATTCAAATTATAATTAAAAACTTAAATCTTGTTTCACAGTAGTGGTTTTACCATTAATGCTCAGTGTGATATCTATTTTACCATTTGCAATATCATTATCCTTATTTTCTGTAATTTTTACTATAGGTGATGTGTTGCCAGTGTAAGGATATAGTATTGAAATAAAGCTTTGTGTATTGGCGTTATTTTTAGGTTTTTCAAAAACAAAAGCGGGACGGACAGTTTCTTTTTGATATTGATAAGAAACAAAACTCGGCTCTTCTTTGACACTAACTTTATCTTTATTTAGTACTTGTATTAAAAGGTTGTTACCATCGCCATAGTTGGTGTTAATACTGTTGTTACTAGCATTGGCGGTAGCCTTACTGTCTTCTTTTAAATTATAACGGATTGCTAAATTACCTGTAGCAGTTCCAATGGCTCTGTCTATAATGATAAAAAATGTTTTGTAAATGAATAAAAATGTACGCTGGTGACTTAAATTATTGTAGCTAGGATTGGTATAACTAAGGATGTCTAAATTAGCGCTCGTTTCCCATTTTTGTACTTGCGCGTTATTTTCGATATTTTTATTGTCTAGAGTTAAAGTTTGATGTGCTATGGTAGAGCGATACCAATCTCTTTTTGAGTTTTCTTGGTTGCCCACATTAGCATAAACAAAACTTCCAGAATCTGGTGTGAAATCACGTCCTTTTACCCAAAGCACAAAATTACCATTATCAGGATGGGAGTGAAACCCAGCTGGTGGTCCGGCTTTAATTTGCATTACAGTTGATTTTGTATCCCAACCATTTCTAAAAGCATAAAAACCAGCATTAGAAAGTCGACCAGAAAGATAGTCGGGTTGCTTACCTGAAGCACCGTCTCTAGCAAAATATTCGATGACTTTATTTTTAGGAAAAACTTTTGCCCACTGTTGGTAGTTTTCCAGCATCAGCTTTTTATTTGTTATAAATGAATTGCCATATAATGGAAACGTATAATCAGGAAAAGAATAATTGCCTACAGCCAATACCATTTTTTCAACTAAGTTGCGGTAACTTTCAGGAAATTCTTTTTCAACACCGTTCAATTGGGCAATTTGTAAGGCATCTAGAAAAATTTTAATAGTGCCAATATGATAAGAAGTGGACAGTTCAAATTGAACACCATCGGGTAAAATTTGTTTTTTAATTTCTTCGTTTAGCACTTCAATACCGCTTTTGCGCCAAGCTGCGGCTGCTTTCATTTCAGGAAAAGAACTTCCTGCATACATCATGTGAAGGGCTTCAAACAGCCTATGATTACCAATATCGGTATAATTGCTCATCACATAATTGGCCTGTTCGTTGTAAGAGTTTAAAAACTCCATTAAAAATGCTGGGGTAAAATTTGGCGAATTAAGGAACATATTAAAATAACCAGACCAATGATTGAGTCTAAAGGAAACGACAAAGGCTTTCCAAGCATAGTCTTTTTCATCAGGGTATGTACCTTGTTTGTTTTTTTTAATCCAATCACGTAGTTGAAATATCCACTCTTTAGCATATTGTTCATCGGTAGTACTTCGGTACACAATGCCCAATGGTTCCCAAAAAGCAGTTCGATGTAAAAAGGTAGTCAACAACTGATCTTGCACAGGGCGATATTGCCAATTGATATCTTTACCATAATCGAAAGTGGGATAGCCTTTGTGAGGTTTAAACTTGTGCAACAAAACATTGTTAGCGAGTTCTAAGGTATTATCGTTTACTTTTTTACCGGCAAATTTTTCTTTATCATCGATATTGAAATCCAAATGCCTCACACTAGTACGCTTGCGATAAAATCTTAGAAGTTCGGCTGCCGCTTCATTGTATTTTGCAGAGTCAACCAAGTTTTTTACTTTTTCAAGCCCAATTTGGTTTAAATTAATTAAATCGAAACTTGATTTATTAATTTTAGCCTCTTGAGCCAAAATAGTTTGAGCAAAAAACAAGATAAAAGTAAAAATGAATATGTTTTTTAGATTTATCATCGGATTGTAATTAAAGAATCAATTTTTTTGATTGCGGCATATCTATTTAATGCTTCTAAATAGTAATAGTCAGCATAATCTAGCGGTGTATCAATCTCCGAATTGTAAAGAAAGGCTCCCACACTATGTTTTAATAGAAAATAACTGTTTTCACCTGGTTTGGCTAAATAAGCATCTGATGATAAGGATTTTAATATTTCTTCAGCATAATTGGTATATTTTTTTCCGTCTTTTACCTGAGTACTCAAATCCAATAAAGCTGATGCTATAACAGCTGCGGCAGAAGCATCCCTTGGCGCACGTTCAGCAGTATCCATTGCATTATGTACATCAAAATCCCAAACAGGTACTTTGTCTTTTGGCATTCGGGGATGATTCATAATAAAAGAAGCAATATGTTCGGCTTGGTTTAAAAACTTTGGATTTTTAGTGTTGGCATAACACATAGTATAGCCATAAAGTCCCCATGCCTGTCCGCGGGCCCAGGCAGAATCATCGGTAACACCCTGATGGGTCATTTTGCGCAATACTTTCCCCGTTTCAGGATTATAATCGACTAAATGATAAGAGCTGTAATCTTTTCTAAAGTGATTTTTCATTGTGGTTAACGCATGCGTACTGGCTACATGAGCATATTCAGGTTTGTTAAATTCAGTAGCACTCCAGTATAAGTATTCCAAATTCATCATATTATCGATAATTACCGGATAGTGTAACCAATCCCAAGAACGAATTACTCCAATTTTAGGATTAAAACGAGCCGCAAGATTTGCAGCACCATCGCTTAATACAGGAAGATAGATTTTGTCGTTTGTAATTCTATAGGCATTCCCATAAGAGCAGTAAAGCATAAAGCCAAGATCATGGGTATTTTTTATATTTCGAATAGAATCGAGTGCCAGTGTGAATTTTTTAGCTTGTTCAGCTAATTTTTTATCACCTGTAAGTTCATATCCGTACCAAAGGCTTCCTGGGAAAAATCCAGTTGTCCAATCGGTTAAGCCTGCCAGCCTTACCGTTCCATCAGGGTTTACCGAACGTGGGTTTTTACCTGGTTTGTATGTCTGGGCTGCTTTATTTAATTGATAGCTAATTACCTCTGATGTTTTTTTAAACCATTTAAACGATTCATCATTTTTATTGGTTTGGGCAAACGAGCTAAAAGTAATGGTTGAGATAGCTAAAAATAAGCTAAAGGTTTTTTTCATAGTCTTAATTTTTTTACGTTTATAGTTTGTTTATTTTCAATGTTTTGATAAAGCGAAGTTAAACCTGAGTTAGAAAAAGCTATTTCAAATTCTATTATAAAACTTTCGAAATTGGTTAACTATACGTAAAAGGACACTGATTTTATTGGTTTTAGCTTAGTCAGAAGTATTTTAATTTTAAAATTTATTATAGAAGAAGTGAAGTTCATTTTTACATTGAACAGGTTTTTCAATGAAAGATTAATTTTGGAAGAGTGGTATAAAATTGAGAAAGAAGATTGAAAAATTCTCCCTTTTTTATGAGAAGTCTTATATCTTATGATTATTCTAAATATTCATTTTAATGTATTTAGAGTATTTGCATTCGAATGCAGATAATAAAAGTGTTCGACACACCCAACCGCTTATTGTTAATTAAAAATCGTAAGTGTTTATTTTTTAAAATTTTTATTTGTAACCTTGTAGAGATAATAAATTGTGTTGATATTTTATATTGTATTTAAATAGATTAGGAGGGTAGAGGTGTATAAAAGATTTGGTGATTTAATGAATTCAAGAATAATAAAGGAAAGTAAAAACAATTTATACTTACTTAATTTCAATTTGCCAATCTAAGCTGTTTATTTTTATCTTTAATTCTGATAATGCAGAAATAATGGTTTCAAATGATGGTGAGTCTCCATAAATCATTTGTTCTTGCATTGTTTTATAATCGATTTTCCAATGTTCTATAATTTCAATTGAGGGAATAGGATTGATTGTTTACGGTTGGTGTAAATTATAATCAACATCACCAACTTTTGTAAACTTCAAACGGTGCTTCACGATTGTTTCATAGAGTTCTTTATCCTGTAATGCAATATCAGCAAATTTTGTTTGCGAGAGTTGATACACATCATACAAATGACGACTTAATCGTTCTACTCTAATTTTTTCTTTTGGCTTACTAAACTCTTCGTGAAGTAAAAATATTTTTTCCAAAAAAGTACGTTCTGGATTTACAGTAGGAATTAAGCTTGCTGACTGCGAGAAAATAGTTTTTGGAAATTGAATATCTACTAGGGAAGCTATGGATCAATCCTAAAACCTGTGGATGAGCAAAAAATAAGTATAAATATTGGTTGTCTAAAAAGGAAAAATTCTATATTTCTCACGCCTCTAAATTGTGATCGAAAAGCTTTTATTTTAGCGTTGAAAGATTCAGCAGAAGCGTTTGTACTTCTATTATCAAAATAGTTTAATATGGTTTGATAATGATTCATTATCGATTTTGAGATTGTATTGAAAGATTTAAACCCAGATTGATTTACTTTTTCATGCCATTTGGCTAATCTTGTAAATCCAATGATTTTATTGGTTGTTTTCTCAAAGATATTTCTCAAATCTTGAGCTAAATCATAGGCTTTTTCAATGTCAGGATACAATTCAAATAATAACGTGGTGCGTTCTGCTTGACTTTTAGACCACTTTGATTTGTTTTTGTATAAGAAATAGCGACTTCTAGCTAACAATTGTTTAATTGTATCATCATTTGATAATAGTACAGGATCGTATTTTTTCTTTGATGTTCTTGCTTTTTCTATAGCTTCATTCTCGAGGTCAATTGCTTGCCAACGATACTTAATTCTAATTTCTTGTAAAGCTTCCAAGGCTAGCTTTTGAACATGAAACCGGTCAGTTACGCGTATTGCATTTGGAAAACATTTTTTCGCAATTAATCCCATGTTTGCTGCCATGTCCAGTGTAATCTCAGTGACTTGATTGCGTTGTTTGAGGGGGATTTTTTCGATAATTGCAATTACATTATCAGCCTTTGTTCCAGCAATCATAGCTACTATAGTTCCTTTCTTTCCTTTTCCTGCTTTGTCGGTCAAAATGGTATAGAGTTCTCCATTAGAGAGGGAAGTTTCGTCTATTGATAAACGTTTGCCTATGTTTTTCGGAAAAATAAGCCATTGTTTGGCGTGTGATATTTGATCCCAAATTTTAAAATCACTTAAGAAATCTTTGTATTGGTGTTGCAGTTTTTTACCCGTGACTCCATAAAATGAGGCGATAGCATTGCAGTCATTAGGTTTAGAATCGATTGATTTCTTTTAAAAAAGACGCAAACTCCTGTGTTACCCGAGTTCCGTCTGCCACAAAATTCCAATCCCTAAATACGATTTTACCAGTATCTTCATTGAGCCATCTTCTACGGGTAATATGAAGATAAACTTGATGTCCACGAATAGGAAAATCCTGAACCGTAATCTCATCAAAGAACCCTTTAGAGCTTAATTTATGTTGACGATATTCTTTTGGAATGGAATTGATTTCTTTTAAGTAAAGATGAAGTAGTTCTTCTGCTTTTTTATATGATGTTAACTCAAAGTACTCTACCAAGACTGTAAGGAACTTTTGAATTAAACAAAATTTTTATTTTACACTCCATATCATATGAATATATAATGTATGGAAGATAAGATAGCAGTACAAAAGATATTAGGTTATATTTCAGATGAGAAACTTGATTTTTTCGCACAAGAAACAATGGTAGATTGGAATTCTAAAAAACTAAAAGGCAAGGAATTATTTAAACTTTGTGTTTTTGGAGTTTTGAATCAAAATAGAGCCAGTTCAAGGGTGTTTGAGGGGTTTTATGAAAATCGATTTTTTTGTAAATATGCAAATATTCCTGTTGCCAAAAGCGTTAGTCATAGCAGTATTGCCGAGCGAATAGGCGGTATAAATGTAGATTATTTCGAGAAATTATACTTTTATTGTGTGGATGTATTTCAAGAAAAACTCAATGACAAAGAGACTGTTAAATTATGTTTATATGATTCAACAATAACGAGTTTATCGGCTTCGCTATTGCATTTTGGGATGAAAAATGGACAAAAAAACAAAAAAGGAGAGCAAGGAAAGAATAGTGTAAAATTTACAGTTGGTTTTAATCTCTTGGGTTTAATTCCTCGAAGCTCTGCTTCGACTCTTTTTTTGTAATATTGTGTTGTGAGCGAGTATATACATAAAAGTCATAATGTTTCAGTTTTGTTATATCATTTTGTATGTCCTGCAAAATATAGGCGAATTGTTTTTAGTACTAATGTTGAACAAAGTTTGAAAGAGATATATATTGAGATTTCTAAACGATATGATATTGTTTTTATTGAAATAGGAAGCGATCAAGATCATGTTCATTTTCTCATTCAAAGTGTTCTCTTGTAAAGTCCGACAAAAATAATTAGAATAGTAAAAAGTATAACAGCAAAAGAAATATTTAAAAGGCATCCAGAAGTAAAGCAAAAGCTTTGGGGCGGAGAGTTTTGGTCTAAAGGTTTTTATGTCAATACAGTAGGCAAGGATGGTGATGAAAATGCAATTCAAAATTATGTGAAATCTCAAGGAAAAGAAAAAGAATATAAAAAAATACTCAGTCACAATTATCAATGTTCTAATACCTCTGGGGCTCTGCCCCGAGGTAGTTTATTCCAATCGTTATGATGTATTTAATCCCTCTCAAAATTTCGGGATTATTGGACTATTTTAAAATAATAAACGGTATAACTTCTTAATTTAATGGTTTTTAATTTTTACACGAAAAGATGGTTTTCTCTAAAGTGATTGGAATAAAATAATAATTTTGAAAAACGCTCAATTTTAAATAATAGTAATGATACTAAATACAAACACATATTCTAAGTTCATTTTTTCTTTAATTTTATTCTCTTGTAGTGCTGTTTTTGGCCAAGTAAAAAAAGATACTGTTTCTTTATCAGAATTGGTATTGATGAATTCTCCTATTCGAAATTCAATTCAGAATTCGGCTGCTGCCGTTTCGATTATTACCGAAAAAGAAATCAATCAGGCTGATGGAGTAATTTTGACTCCAGTTTTAAATAAAATTCCGGGTGTTTTTATGCAGCAAGGGGCTTTGAATACCAATAGAATTACTATTCGAGGTATTGGTGCGAGGACACAATATGGGACCAGTCGAATTAAGGCTTATTTTGAGGGGATTCCTCTTTCTAATGCGGAAGGAGAAACAGCATTAGAGGATATCGATTTAGAGGTTTTAGGAGGAGTAGAAATTATAAAAGGACCTAATTCGACTAGTTTTGGTGCTGGATTGGGAGGTGTAATTAGTTTGAGAGCAAAGCAATTGGATACAGCAACTTCTTTTGGAAAAACAGGAACTACTTTTGGTAGTTTTGGTTTGACAAAACAAATTTTATCCGCTGGGTATAGTGATTCGCAATCAAGTGTTTTTGCTAATTATAGTAATTTACAACAAGATGGTTATCGAGCTAATAGTGATTATAACCGACAATCATTAAACTTATTTGGAAAACAAATACTTTCTAAAAAATCTACACTTTCGTTTTTTGGAATTACTACCCGATTGAACGCTTTTATTCCGAGTTCGATAAGTGAAACTGCTTTTAATACAAAACCGGAGTCGGCGGCTGCTACTTGGTTGGCTGCCAAAGGATTTGAATCCTATGACAAATTGCTGGTAGGAATTGGATTTGAACATCAGTTTTCAAAAAATTGGTCGGCAGATATCAGTCTTTTTACTAATTTGAAAAATGCTTACGAAGCCCGTCCTTTTGATATATTAGAAGAAAAAACAAATGCTTTGGGTTTTAGAGCCAAAGTAAATTATGCCGCTTCTTTATTTTCTTTGCCAAATACGATAAGTGTTGGAACAGAATTTATGACGGAGAATTATGGGTTCTCGCTTTTTAAAAATTTATATCAATCTCATCTCGGGCAAGGTAGTATTCAGGGAGATCGATTTAGTGAGATGGAGCAAAAAAGAGGCTATTGGAATGGATTTGTTCAAATGGAAACCAAGCTTTCCAATAAGTTCAATTTGGAGTCTGGTTTAGCTTTTAATACAACCCATTATAGTCAGCAGGATATTTTTCTAGGTAATGAGAATACGAAGCAAAAATATACTTTTGGTACGGTTTGGTCACCTCGATTAGGACTTTCGTATAAAATTGATAATTCGAAAAATGTATATGTTTCATTGAGTAAAGGTTTCTCGATACCTTCAGTAGCAGAGACATTAACTGCAGAAGGGCAAATTAATACTGATTTGAAGTCGGAAAAAGGAATTAATTATGAAATAGGTTTTAAGGCTAATTTCTTAGAGAAGAAGTTTTATACTGAATTGGTTTTGTATTCCACTCAAATCAATAATTTATTAGTGGCACGCCGCATTGCCGAAGATCAATATGTAGGTATTAATGCTGGTGAAAGTTCGCATCAGGGAATTGAGTTTTTATTAAATTATAAATTTGAAGCTAATTCGAATATCCAGTTGAATCCTTATTTCTCGGCAACGATCAATCGTTTTAAATTTACGGATTTTGTAGATAACGATAAAGATTTTTCAGGGAAGTTTTTGCCAGCGGTGCCAAATACACAATTTAATTTCGGATTGGATTTAGTCAGCGCCCTAGGATTAAATTTTAACGCTTCTTATCGATTAACGGATAAGATGTACCTTGATGATGCTAATTCGAAAGAAACTGCGGGATACCAACTTTTAGACGTTAAAGCGGTATATGTCTTTTTGATTCTTAAAAAGGTAAAAATGGAAATCAATTTGGGAGTACAAAATGTATTGAATGAAAAATATGCAGCGAGTGTTTTGCCTAATGCCGTAGGTTTTGGTACTGCGCCAGCACGCTACTATTACCCAGGAAATCCAGTGAACTATTATGGAGGTTTTAATGTAGTTTATGCGTTTAACTAAGCTTAACGGGCTATTTTATTTTTGTATTCTTTAGGAGTGTTTCCTGTATTTTTTTTGAACAATTTATTGAAATTAGAAACGGTTTTATATCCACATTCATAGGCTATTTCTGAAACACTCATGTCGGTTTCAATAAGGTGTTTGCAGGCGTTTGAAATGCGTATTTCGTTCAGATATTCAATAAAATTCTTTTTGGTTTTTGCTTTGAACATTCTACAAAAAGAGGTTGGGGTCAGATTGGCAATTTGAGCTACTTCATCCAGTGAAATTTCTTTTTTGTAATTCTCTTTTACATATTGATAGACATCAGAAAGACGGTCTTTTTTAAAAGAATCATTCGTAGGAGTGTAGCTTTCACTATTTATAAAATCTAAATCGGTAGTCGCTGATAGTATAGATAAAATTTCAAAAAGACCAATGATTACCTCAAAATCCTGTTTAACAACTAATTGTTCTAGTTTTTTAGCGATTAGCTTATTGGTTTTTCCGGTAATTGAAAGTCCTTTTTTTGCTTTTTCAAAAAGGCTATTGATTTTTTGGGCTTCTTTTAATTCGTAAAAAGCTGGGCCAAAAATATCTTTATTGAAATAAACTACGATGGCTTTTGCTTTTAGTTTATTGATATTCTGATAGTAAATTTCGTCATTTAGCCATACATGCGGAATGTCGGAACCCAGAAATACCAAGTCACCCGACTCAAATGTATCGACAGAATTGCCGACAATTCGTTTGCCAAAACTTTCTTTGACATAAACCAGTTCTAGTTCGGGATGGGAATGAAAAGGAGCCTGGAAGAAAGCTTCCTCTCTGGATAGCACAGAAATGGCACTATTGAGATAAGACGATATTTTTGTTTTTTCTAGTTTCATCAGTTTTCAAAGATAATTAATAATTAGATAAGGATAAAATCGAATTATTATATGGTCATATGGCACAGTACCTTTATTTTTTTATATTTTGGAATATTAAAAATAGTAATCGGCTGATAGCTAAAATAGTACCAAAATAAATTTTTATAAATAATAAATTCTTTTTTTCAAAGACTTTGATAAATTAAGACTATTTTATCTCTTGAAAACGAAGCGTTTATTTATAAATTTGTCCTTTTAAAACAAAATATCATTTTTAATAATTTAATACTACAATTTAAATGTTCTCATTAAAAGATAAAAAAGCAATTATAACTGGTGGTGGAAGCGGAATAGGAAAAGCCATTTCTGTTTTATTCGCAAAACAAGGAGCTGAAGTTCATATAATTGAATTAACTGCCGAAAGTGCACAATCTACTGTAGATGAAATCACTGCCGAAGGTGGAAAAGTGTTTGCACACGCTTGTAATGTTGCTAAACATGATGAAGTAGTAGCTACTTTTGAAAAAATTGGAAACATTCATATTTTAGTGAATAATGCCGGAATTGCTCATGTAGGTAAAGTAGACACGACTGCAGAAGCTGATTTTGACCGAATTATGGATGTGAAT
Organism: Bacteroidota bacterium; assembly: GCA_039805885.1. Taxonomy (GTDB): domain Bacteria; phylum Bacteroidota; class Bacteroidia; order Flavobacteriales; family Flavobacteriaceae; genus Flavobacterium. Next base: position 39,604 of record JBDLTG010000065.1, on the reverse strand, counting down.
GTAAAAGGAGTTTACAATTGCCTGTTTGCATCTATTCCTCAATTCCGTAAGTCGGGTGGAGGATCGATTGTGAATATGGCTTCGATTGCTTCATGGGTTGGGATTCCTGATCGTTTTGCTTATTCAACAGCTAAAGGAGCGGTTATGGCTATGTCATTATCGGTTGCTAAAGATTATATCAATGAGAATATTCGTTGTAACTCGATTTCTCCAGCTCGTGTGCATACGCCGTTTGTAGATGGATTTATTTCGAAAAATTATCCAGGAAATGAGGCTGAAATATTTGATAAATTATCAAAATCACAACCTATCGGAAGAATGGGAAAACCAGAAGAAATTGCTACTTTAGCATTGTTTTTAGCAAGTGATGAAGCCGGGTTTATTACAGGATCAGATTACCCAATTGACGGAGGATTTATCAAATTAAATAACTAATTTAAGCAGCTAAGGTTCTAAGTTGCTAAGATTAAAAAAACTTAGAGACTAAGTAACTTAGTTACTAAGCACCTAAAAGAAAAAAAATAACAATAAAATATAAAGAAATGAAATTAATACGTTTTGGAGCAGAAGGCAGCGAAAAACCAGGAATTTTAGTTGGAGAAAAAAGATATGATGTTTCTTCAATTGTAACTGATTATAACGAATCTTTTTTTGAAAATAATGGCTTAGAAAAATTAAAAGCGACTATCGAAAGCGGAACTTCTTTCCCTGAAGTTGCCGATGATGTTCGTTTAGGTTCTCCAGTTGCACGACCTTCAAAAATTATTTGCATTGGTTTAAATTATGTAGATCACTGTCATGAAACTGGTGCTCCAATTCCAACAGAGCCTATTATTTTCTTTAAATCGACTACTTCTTTGTGTGGACCAAATGACAATGTGATTATTCCAAAAGGAAGTAAAAAAACCGATTGGGAAGTAGAATTGGCTTTTGTAATAGGAAAAAAAGCAAGTTACGTGGAAGAAGCTGATGCTTTAGATTATGTTGCCGGATATGCTTTATTAAATGATTATAGCGAAAGAGCTTTCCAAATCGAAATGGGCGGACAATGGGCAAAAGGGAAAGGTTGTGATACTTTCGCACCTCTTGGACCAGTTTTAGCTACACAGGATGAAATTGCCGATGTGAATAATTTATCAATGTGGTTGACTGTAAATGGTAAAAAATTCCAAAACAGTAACACTTCTAATTTGGTATTTAAAATTCCATTTTTAGTACATTACTTAAGTCAGTTTATGACTTTGCTTCCTGGTGATATCATCAGTACAGGAACGCCTCCGGGAGTAGGTTTAGGTATCAAACCAGATCCTATTTATGTAAAAGCAGGTGATGTTATCGAATTAGGTATTGAAGGATTGGGTTCAAGTAAACAAGTTGCTGTAGCTTATTCGAAATAAGTAATACATATCAAATAATTTTTTTTAAAGGAGTATTGGATTTAAAGAATCAATGCTCCTTTTTTTTGTTCTTTCTTCAATTTTTTCATCTATTCAAAATGACTTTCTGTCTATTTTTTCAAGCCTACTGTCTATTTGGTTATAATAAGGAATACTTTGTTCGGAGTTTTGATGCAAAATAAAGATATCAGAGCGAAAGGTTTTAAGTAAAAATTGTTTTGCTTTTGATATCAAAAACATCATTTAACGTTTTTATTATGAAAAAGTATTACGGTTTCTTATTGTTATTCTTAGGTTTTTCAATTAAGATATTAGCACAAGCTCCAACTCAAGCTCCAACAGGAAAAATTCCTTCACCAGCAATGGGAATAGCATATGGAAAAATAGTTGATACCGATGGGAAAGCCTTAAGTGGTGTCACGGTGACATTGATGCAATCTAAAGTCGATCCACAAACCAAAAAAGTCAAAGAAATTTTAGTTGCCGTTAATACCACTAAAGCAAATGGTGATTTTAGATTCGAATCTTTAGCAGTATTTAATAAATATACTTTAAAAATATCCGCTATCGGATTTGAGAATTTCGATAATAAATTCTCTTTTATTGATTTGCCACCCAATAACGGCAGTGGAGCGGGAGGACAAAATGCTGCTATGCCTTCTCCTTTTTTAGGAAATGGAGGAATGCCTAATTTAAAATCTGCTGATTTTGATAAGGATTTAGGGAATATGGCATTGATTGTTCGAACTGAGGAATTAAAATCAGTCGTTGTTACTTCCAGTAAAAAAGGACTTACTATGGAAATTGACAAGAAAGTTTTTAATGTAGAGAAGAATTTGGTCAGCGTTGGTGGTACTGCAGCAGATTTAATGAAAAATGTCCCTTCGGTTAATGTCGATATCGATGGCAATGTAACATTAAGAAACGCTACGCCTCAAATTTATATTGATGGTCGCCCGACGACATTAACTTTGGATCAAATTCCTTCAGATGCCATTGAAAGTGTAGAAATTATAACAAATCCTTCTGCTAAGTATGATGCTTCCGGAGGTAATGCAGGGATATTAAATTTGGTTTTAAAGAAAAACAAAAAGAATGGTTACAACGGTAATTTAAATGCCGGTGTTGATAAAAGAGGAGGATTAAATGGGGGAGCAAGTTTCAATTTAAGAGAAGATAAATTTAATGTCTCTCTTAGTACATTTGGTAATCAATCGAAAAATGTTAATACAGGAAACACCGAGATCAGGAATTTAGTAAGCTCACCTAATTTATTGGTGGATCAAAACAGTAAGAGTAAAAATAACGGAGGTTTTCTTTTTGGTAAATTTGGGATTGACTATTTTTTAAGTAACCGATTGACTTTGTCATTAGGGGCTATCAAAGTACACGGAGATATGAGTCCAAATGATTTTCTAAAAACAGATAGTCTTTATGATGGAGGTTCTCATGTGAGTTACAGTGAAAGAGTCACAAACAATAATAGAATTTTTAATGCGAATGGTTTAACCGGAGGATTTAAATATTTATTTCAAAAGGATGGAGAAGAGCTTACCGGAGACTTTAATCTTTTTTCGGGAGTAAATGAAACGAATACCTTGTATACTACCAATATTTTTGATGTCAATGGAGGTGTTCAAAAAGGGACTATTCTTCAAAACTTAGTAGGTAACGGAACAAATAAGTTTCAAACCATACAAACAGATTATGTAAATCCTATTGGAGAAAAAGGAAAAATTGAAGCGGGATTGAGGGTTCAAATAAAGAATATGAGCAATAGTCAGGGAAATTATATCTATAATAATTCAACCAATAGCTATGATATTGTGCCGTCGTCAAGTAGTAATTATAAAAACACGGATAATGTTTATGCGGCTTATGCGACTTTTTCCAATTCAATCAAAAACTTTGGATACAAAGTTGGTTTAAGGGCTGAAAGTTCCAATTACAAAGGAGAACTTACGGATACCAAACAAACATTTACTAATAACTATCCAATCAGTTTGTTTCCATCGGTATTTTTAAGTCAGAAATTGAATGATAATGAGGATGTACAATTTAATTTTTCGAGAAGGGTAAACCGACCTTTCTTTATGCAGGTAATTCCGTTTATTGATTCAACTGATCCGTTAAACTGGAGTAGAGGAAATGCAGGTTTAAAACCGGAATTCATTAATTCATTGGAAACGTCTTATTCTAAGAAATTCAAAGGGAATAATTCCTTATTGGTTTCGCTTTATTACAAGGGTTCGAAAGATTTGATAACCAAATATATGGATACAATCACAGCCGATGGAGTTAAAAGACCATTGAGTACTTATGTTAACGCTAATTCAAGCAGAAGTATTGGAGCTGAATTTACAGCTCAAAATACATTTAATGCCTGGTGGGATTCAAATACTAATTTGAATATTTATAATTCAAAAATTGATACCGACAATATAACCGGAACTTCACAAGACGCCATTACCAGCTGGTTTTTGAAAATGAACAACAATTTTAAATTGCCTAAAAATTACAAAATACAGTTGTCAGGTACTTATCAATCTAAAACCAACTTACCGGTGAATCAAGGTGGAGGAGGTATGGGAGGTCCACAAATGAGTGGTTCACAAAGTTCGTCTCAAGGTTATGTTAAATCGAATTACGGAGTGGATTTGGCACTGCAAAAAAGCTTCTTAAAAAATAATGCCGCAACGCTAACTTTAAGTGTTAATGATATATTTAGAACCAGAAGTTACAGTCAATATTCAGAAAGCGACTTTTTTATACAAAATAGCTACAGGATTAATGATGCTCCAATGTTTAAATTGAATTTTAGTTATAAATTTGGACAAATGGATGCCTCAATAATGAAGAGAAAGAATATGAAAGGAGAATCAGAAGGCATGCAAGGTGCGATGCAAGGTGCCCAATAATAACAGTCTGGTAGTATAAAATAGAGAAAATGGATTTTTTAAAAAATAAGTTAGCGATAGTATTTTACCATTTGATGGTTTGGACGGTTTTATTTAGCTTTCCTTATTTACTGTCATCAGGTCAAAATCAGGCTATTCAGGCTGTTATTGTTTTTTCCTGGATTCCATTGTCTTTTTATGTGCTTATTTTTTACACCAATTATTTTGTATTTATTGAGCGTTTTCTTTTTACCAAAAAGACAATTTTATTTCTGGTTTCCAATGCCATTTTGATTGCCTTTTTTATCCTGATTAACAATCAGATAAAAGAGTATTTCTTTCAGCATATCTTTATTCATAAGGACAAACAAGGGCAGTTTAAGCCATCCAGAAATTTATTTATTTACATTGATATTCTTTTTTTTACTGTTCCGTTGGTTTTTTCCGTTGCGTTAAAAACTACAGAACGTTGGATAAAAACCGAGGGAGAACGCAAAGAAGCGATGACCATTAAATTAGAATCAGAATTACAGCATTTAAAATACCAGTTGCAACCGCATTTCTTTTTTAACTCTTTAAATAATATTTATTCTTTGGTTGATGTTTCGCCAGAGCAGGCCAAGCAAACCATTCATAGTTTAAGTAAACTGATGCGTTATTTATTGTATCAAACAAATAATGACAAGGTAAGTTTAGCCAATGAAATTCAATTTATTACCAATTATATTGAGCTAATGAAGTTGCGATTTACGGAGAATACGAAGATAGAATATGATTTTCCTGTTTTAAAAACCGACCTTCAGGTCGCTCCTTTGTTGTTTATTTCGTTGATAGAAAATGCTTTTAAACACGGAGTTTCTGCTAGTCAGGAAACCGAAATTGTTTTTAAAATGAGCATCGAGAAAAACCGTATTTCATTTAGCACAAAAAATCATAACTTCCCTAAAACGGATAGTGATAAAAGTGGTTCGGGAATTGGTTTACAAAATATGGAGAAAAGATTGCAATTGTTGTATCCCGGAAAGTATCAGTTTGCCACCGCTGTAAATGATGGTTTTTTTACAGTCAATCTTGCTTTAGAAATTTAACTTTTGTATTGAATTAAAATCGAAATCAATGTCAGATAAAATAACTTGTTTAATTGTAGATGACGAACCGATGGCTTTGAATTTAGTCGAAAGCTATGTGGAAAAGACGCCTTTTTTACAACTATTAAAAAAATGCAATAGTGCTATTGAGGCTTTGGACTTTTTAAATGAAGAGCGCGTTGATTTGATTTTTTTAGACATTCAAATGCCTGATTTAACAGGTTTGGAATTGGCAAAATTACTTCCCAAATCTACCCGGGTTATTTTTACCACTGCTTTTGATCAGTATGCTTTAGAAGGATTAAAAGCCGAAGCTATTGATTATTTGCTAAAACCATTTGACTATACCGAGTTTTTTACCGCAGTGAATAAAGCCAGAGATTGGTTTTCGATAACTAAAAAAGCGAAAAAAGAAAAAACTGACCAAATGGAATTTATATTTGTGAAATCAGGACACAAGCAACTCAAGATACAGTTGGATTCGGTTTTATACTTTGAAGGACTCAAAGATTATATCAAAATTTGGCTTAAAAATGAGCCGCAGCCTATTCTTACTTTAATGAGTTTAAAAACGATGGAAGAAGAATTATCTGCTGATAAATTTATGCGGGTCCATCGTTCGTTTATTGTTTCGCTTAAAAATGTAGAGCAAGTGGAACGAAGTCAAATTGTAATTAATAAACAACGCATCACAGTTTCTGAGCAATACAAACCACAGTTTATGAATTATCTGTCACAAAATTCGTTGGAATAAATATGTTATTGTAAATCCGTTGGGTGAAATTAGTTTTTGATACTTAGCTGTCCTTAGCTTCCGCAATCGAGTGTCAAATGTTTGAAGGATGCGTAAAAAGAAAAGCTGTCTGAGCGTAGAGTTCTTTTCTTTTAGCATTCAAAAACTAATTTGACCGATGAGGAAGCGTAAGACTTGAAATCGAAGATTCATGAATACCAAAAAAACAATAAGAACGCATGAATATTTTTTTGTTTCTTTTTTGATCAAGCAAAAAAGAAATTAATAAATCTAATTTTTCACTTTTAATAAAAATATCAATGGTAGTGATCCCGCTTTTGGGTGGGATTGTATCGAGAACAAGAAAATTTTTATTAAAAACGGTTCTCGATACATTTTTTGTTCCGTTTCATTACACAAAAAATACTCGAACTGACGTTTTTGATAATTTCATTCTACTGCTTATTAAAAACAAAAAATGCTTCTCAATCGAGAAGCATTTTTTGTTTAATTTATTTAGCTACAATAGGTTTTTCAGAATAATTCATTGATTTTTTTATCATTCCTGTAAAAATAATCCATGTATTAGCACAAATTATCCATATTCAGATTTCGTTTAGATTCTATTTTTGTATAGATACGTCTTAAGTAGTATCTATTAATCAAAAATAAACCAACCCAATCCAATTATGAATGTATTACAACCCGCAGATTATATTGTTTTTCTGATTTACTTTGTTATTGTTACGGCCTATGGAATGTACATTTACAGAAGTAAGAAAAATGCAGTTACTAGTTCTAACGATTATTTTTTGGCCGAAGGCTCATTGACCTGGTGGGCTATTGGAGCATCATTGATTGCTTCTAATATTTCGGCAGAGCATTTTATCGGGATGAGCGGTTCGGGGTTCGCTATAGGATTAGCGATTGCTTCTTACGAATGGATGTCTGCAGCTACATTAATTGTTGTGGCTATGTTTATTTTACCTGTTTATCTTAAAAACAAGATTTTTACAATGCCACAATTTTTGGCAAAAAGATACAACGGTACAGTAAGTACCATTATGGCCGTAATCTGGCTGTTGATTTATGTATTTGTCAATCTTACTTCGATTATTTATTTAGGCGCATTGGCTATTTCATCGATAGCTCCTATTAGTTTTGAATTTTGTGTTATCGGTTTGAGTTTGTTCTCTGTTATTGTGACTTTGGGCGGAATGAAGGTTATCGGATATACTGATATGTTTCAGGTTATTGTTTTAATTTTAGGAGGTTTGGTTACCACTTATTTGGCATTAACCTTATTGTCAGAACAATTTGGATTTGGGAAAGATGTCATAGAAGGTCTTGGAGTTATCGCTAATGAAGCGCCGGGGCATTTGCACATGATATTAGAAAAATCAAATCCGCATTATTCTGAATTACCGGGAATGTCGGTAATTGTAGGTGGTATGTTGATTAATAATCTGGCGTATTGGGGATGTAATCAGTATATTGTTCAAAGAGCCTTAGGTGCCGATTTAAAAACGGCTCGTAAAGGAATTTTATTTGCTGCTTTTTTAAAATTATTAGTTCCAATTATTGCCGTTTTGCCAGGAATTGCGATGTTTGTTATGCATGAAAATGGAATGTTTCAAAAAGAAATGGTCGATGCTGCAGGAGTTTTAAAACCAGATCATGCATATCCTACGTTAATGAATTTATTGCCTGCCGGATTAAAAGGAGTAGCATTAGCGGCCTTAACCGCAGCAATTGTTGCCTCTTTAGCTGGTAAAGCCAATAGTATTTCGACGATTTTTTCTTTAGATATTTATAAAAAATATTTTAATAAAAATGCCTCAGAAAAAAAACTGGTGCGTGTAGGAAGATTGGCTGTTGTAGTGGCTATGCTTATCGGTGCTATTGTTGCTCCTTCGTTAAAATCTTTAGATCAGGCGTATCAATTTATACAAGAATATGTTGGTTTCTTTTCACCGGGAGTTTTGGCTGTATTTTTATTGGGAATGTTTTGGAAAAAGACTACCGCTAATGCCGGACTTGCAGGTGCATTGCTGACAGTGCCTATAGCTACTGTATTAAAGTTCCTGCCTGTATGGACAAACGGAGCTTTCCCGGATTTTCCGTTTTTAGACAGAATGACTATTGCTTTCTTTATGATAGTATTTATAATGGTAGGAGTTAGCCTTTTAAAACCTGAACCAGTAGTGCTACATGAAAAACACAAGATAGAAGTGGATACATCCATGTTTAAAGTGTCTTCAGAGTTTATCATTGGCTCATTTATTATCTGTGGTGTATTAGTGGCACTATATACTGTTTTTTGGTAAAATTTAAGTTTTAAAAAAAGATTAAAAGAAAAGATTAAAAGAAAAGATTAAAAGAAAAGATTGCTTAGATTATAGTTTAGTTTTTTAATTGAAAAAGGGTTTCACTTTAAATAGTGAAATCCTTTTTTTTTTGTTTTCAATCGAAAATTATTTGATGAAACTCTTGCTAAGTTTTAATTTTCAGGAGTTCGAAAAAATAGAAAATAGTAGTACCTTTAAACGGGATTTTACCAATTATTTAAAGCCAATTTTTAAAATTTTATAGAATTATGATTTCGATTACAGCGATTATAAAAAGCAAAAAAGAAACTATTGAAGTAGTTAAGGAGATGGTGCACAGTCTGGTTACCAACACCAGAAAAGAAGCGGCCTGTATTCGTTATGACTTACATTATTCCGAAAATGTTTTTATAATTTGGGAAGAGTGGAAAGATCAGGCTGGACTTGATATACACAATAGTCAACAGTACTTAATCAATTTTATAGCTGATACCGAAACCTTATTGGCTTCTCCTATTCAGGTTTATAAAACGACTCAGGTTTTTTAATTCATAAGTTCATTGTTTAGTCTTAGTTTTTATATTTTTTACGATATTCACGAGGCGAAATTTCCATTTCTTTACTAAATGATTTTGAAAAATGATAAGGATCGTAATAGCCCAGATAGTAGGCAATTTCATTTATTTTCATGTTGCTAAATTGCAATAATGAACAAGATTTTTGAATTTTTAATTTGTTTAAATATTCAATTGGTGTAAAGGATGTTTTCTCTAAAAACAAATTACGAAAATAAGAATCGGAATAACCCACATGTTTTGCTATTTGGCTTAGAGTTAATTTGTTAGTCAGGTTATCTCTCATGAAAATAATACTCATAGGAATTGTATCTAAATCCGATGTATTAATTGATTTTGTTCTTATAAATTGATCAATGTATTTTATGCTGGATAAAAAATGTTTTAAGCAGATGCTAGAATATTCTAGATTATCGGCATAGAATCCCATTTCTAAATTTTGGTATATTTCCTCAAACAAATCTAAGCGATTTGATATTCTCATATCATTTAAACTTATGATTTTCTCAGTAGGAGGCGAATATACCGAAGATTTAGTACCTCTAAAATGAATCCAATAAATACTCCAGGGATCTGAAATTTCAGACTCATAAGAATGAGGCTTGTTTGCAGGAATGATTAAAATTTGATTTTCTGTAAGCTTAAATTGTTCGTTTTCTATTGTTATCGTTCCTTTCCCTTTTTCGCAATAAATCAAAATATCTTCTAGTGCTCCTTTTGAACGTTTACGAAAATGATTTTTTGCATTTGGATAATAACCAATATGGGTAATATAAAGTGATTTAGTTAGTTCATTATTTGTTTGGAAATTCCGAATACTATAAGGTAATACAATTGCTCTTTCTCCTTTAAAACCATCAGCTATATGTTCCATTTGTCTAAAATTTAAATTTGTAATAAATAAGTTAAAAAATACAGGTTTTTAAAGTTTTACTATATATCTGTAGTAATTCTTTTAATCCGTTTTTTGTTTTAAATTCTGTTTTTTAAAATTATTTGTCTTCAAAATTAGTTATTTATGGGTAAATTAAATTAAAAAAAAACACTATAAAAAAAATTATTAAAAATAATGCAGTACTGTGTTTTAATTTAGGGCAAACGATTACATTAGATACAATAGTTGTTTTATACATCTTTTTATTTGTTTTTTGCATTTTTTGACTACTGTTATACCTCTAAATTTGTCTTAATAATATAAATTTTAAAATCATGAGTAAAAATAATTCTTCTTATTTGCTTTTCATCGCTTTAGTTTCTGCTTTGGGTGGATTGTTATTTGGGTATGACTGGGTGGTTATTGGAGGTGCTAAGCCGTTTTATGAAGTTTTTTTCAATATAACTGATGCTCCTTCAATGCAGGGCTGGGTAATGGGAAGTGCTATTTTAGGTTGTTTATTAGGAGTGATGGTTTCAGGAAGTATGTCAGATAAATATGGAAGAAAACCATTGATGATTGTGGCTTCGATTTTATTCACATTAGCAGCTGTTGGGACGGGATGTGTGAATAGCATAAATATGTTTATTGTTTGGAGAATAATAGGAGGAATTGGTATCGGGATTGCATCTAACCTTTCTCCAATGTATATAGCCGAAATAGCACCAAGTGAATCAAGAGGAAAGTTTGTGTCCATTAATCAATTAACAATCGTTTTTGGTATTCTGGCTGCACAAATTGTAAATATGTTCATAGCAAAGCCTATCGTTGATGGCAGTATTTTGTTAGATTCATGGAATGTACAATGGGGTTGGAGATATATGTTTTGGGCTGGAGCGATACCATCTGTATCTTTCTTTGCCTTAATATTAATTATTCCGGAAAGTCCGAGATGGCTTGCCAGTCAATACAAATACGAAAAAGCGCAAGCTATTTTCACCAAAATTGGTGGTGTTCAATTTGCTTTAAACCAAATCGAACAATTGAAATCTACAGTTAGCGCTACAAAAGAAGCAGTTAGTTATAAAATGTTGTTTGAAGGTAAAATGCCTAAAATTCTTTTATTAGGTATTGTTATAGCTGCTTTTCAACAATGGTGCGGAATTAATGTTGTTTTTAATTATGCCCAGGAAATATTTTCTGCTGCGGGTTATGGTGTTTCTGATATTCTATTTAACATCGTGATTACAGGTTTGACGAACCTTATATTCACTTATGTTGGGATGCTGTTGGTTGATAAATTAGGAAGAAGGGCTCTTATGCTTTTTGGATCTATAGGATTGGCATGTATTTATGCTCTTTTAGGTGTATGTTATTATTTTGCTGTGACAGGTGCTGCAGTTTTAATTCTTGTAATTCTTGCCATCGCTTGTTATGCAATGACACTTGCACCGGTAACCTGGGTAGTTTTATCTGAGATTTTTCCCGTAAAAATTAGAGCTATGGCAATGGCTATAAGTACCTTTTCATTATGGACAGCCTGTTTTGTACTTACTTATACATTTCCCTTATTAAATAATAGTTTAGGAGCTTACGGAACATTTTGGCTATACGGAATAATTTGTTTGTTAGGTTATCTTTTTTTACGAGTTTATTTAACAGAAACAAAAGGGAAATCATTAGAACAAATTGAAATAGAATTAACAAACGAGAAATCGTTGGAACAAATAGAAATAGAATTAACAAAATAAATAATTGCATAATAATAAGATGGAAAAATTAACTTCAATTCGACCAAATAAAATAGAAGAAAGCGAATTACTTTCAAATTCTCAGCCTATCACTATAGAAATACAAGACGAAGAAATTACTGCTTACCTGATTCAGTCCACTGTTCATGAGGACGGTGTTGTTCGTTCATGGGCAGAAGATATTATGCTGCCTACTTATGAAATTGGCGAAGAAGAAAAAAATCCTATTTTTCTTGAGAAAAGGGTTTACCAAGGAAGTTCAGGTGCTGTTTACCCTTATCCGGTAGTTGAAAAAATATCGGATGTAAAGAAAGATAAGTTATACCATGCCTTATTTGTAGAAAATAAATACATTAAAATAATGATTTTACCGGAGCTTGGAGGCCGTATTCATATGGCTTATGATAAGGTAAAGCAACGTCATTTTGTATATTATAATCAGGTAATTAAGCCTGCTTTAGTGGGGCTAACAGGACCCTGGATTTCAGGAGGAATTGAATTTAACTGGCCTCAGCATCACCGCCCAAGTACTTTTTTACCTACTGATTATAGTATTGAAGAGAACGCTGACGGAAGTAAAACCGTTTGGTGTAATGAAGTGGAAAGAATGTTTAGAACCAAAGGAATGCAGGGATTTACATTGCATCCTGATAAGGCTTACATAGAAATAAAAGTCAAAATTTATAACAGAACCGCTTTTCCGCAAACTTTTCTTTGGTGGGCAAATCCAGCCGTTGTAGTTAATGATGAATACAAGTCTGTTTTTCCGCCGGATGTAAATTTTGTATTTGACCATGGAAAACGCGATGTATCAAATTTCCCCATAGCAACCGGCGAATATTATAAGCAGGATTACTCAGCAGGTGTGGATATTTCGAAGTATAAAAATATTCCTGTACCGACATCGTATATGGCTGTTCATTCTAAATACAATTTTGTCGGAGGTTATGAAGATGGTGTACAGGCCGGTTTGCTGCACGTTGCAAATCATCATGTATCACCGGGTAAAAAACAATGGACATGGGGTAATGGTGACTTTGGCCTTGCCTGGGACAGAAATCTGACTGATAAAGATGGACCTTATATTGAATTAATGACAGGTGTTTTTACAGACAATCAACCTGATTTTTCCTGGCTGCAGGCTTATGAAGAAAAATCATGGGTTCAATATTTCATGCCTTATGCCGAAGTTGGCTATGTGAAAAATGCTACTAAAGATGCGATAATCAATATTGAAGTGGACGGAAATAAAGCAGATTTAATTTTGTTTACAACCAGTCTTTTTCAGAATTTGAAATTAGAATTAAAAGATGTTCAGGGAAATGTATTGCATCAGGAAATAATTACTATCTCTCCATATAATCCATATAAAAAGACTGTTTCAATTGGGGATAATTTATCAGAGAATTTAATTTTCACCATTTATACCGAAGAAGGTAAAATTCTGGTTGAATACCAAGAGGAAAAACCGGAAATTAAACCAGCACCGGATCCGGCAAAAGCCGCTCTTGATCCTAAAGAGATTGCTTCGATTGAGCAATTATTTCTAACAGGTTTGCACCTCGAACAATACCGTCACGCAACCTACAATCCGTTAGATTATTACCAGGAAGCCTTAAGCAGAGATCCTAAGGATGTACGTTGTAATAACGCTGTTGGTTTATTAATGCTAAGACGTGGACAATTCAAACAAGCGGAAGCCTATTTTAGAACTGCTGTAGAAGTATTGACGGAACGCAGTCCAAATCCTTATGATGGTGAACCACATTATAATTTAGGATTTTGTTTAAAAATTCAGGGAAAATTGGATGAGGCTTATACGGCTCTTTTTAAATCCACCTGGAATGCTGCCTGGCAAGATGCTGCTTTTTTTGCTTTGGCACAAATAGACTGCATCAGAGGAGAATGGAAAGAAGCCTTAGAACGAATTGATTCTTGTCTAATACGCAATTGGCACAATCACAAAGCACGTCAATTAAAAACTTCCATATTAAGAAAATTAGGGAAAACGGAAGAAGCTCTTGTTTTAGCGGAAGAATCAATCAAGATTGATCGTTTTAATATGGGATGCCGTTTTGAGAAGTACTTGTTGACAAGTAACGAAACCGAACTTACTGAAATGAATACGCTGATGCGCAAATGGTCACATGGTTATATAGAGTATGCGCTAGATTTTGCAGCAGCGGGTTTATATGATGAAGCAATCCATTTGTTACAAGAATGTACTAAAGAAGTTGATGCTGTTTATCCAATGGTTTTCTATACAATAGGTTATTTTGAATCTATGAAAGGAAATAAAAACGAGGCTGTTAAATGGTATAAAAAAGCTTCGGTATTATCTCCGGAAAAATGTTTTCCTAATCGAATTGAAGAAGTAAATATTCTGCAGGATGCCATTTTATTGAATCCTGATGATGCAAAAGCGCCTTTTTATTTAGGTAATTTTTGGTATGCATTTCGTCAATATGACAATGCCATACAATGTTGGGAAATTTCAGTAGCAATTGATAATCAATTCCCAACCGTTTTAAGAAACCTAGCTCTTGCTTATTATAATAAATTAGAAAATAAAGTCCGTGCTCAGGAAGTATTAGAGCAAGCATTTGAACTTGATACAACTGATTCCAGAATATTTATGGAATTAGACCAATTGTATAAAAAAATAGGCAAATCTCCAATGGAAAGATTAGCATTTTTTGAGCAAAATAGTGGTTTGGTAGAAGAAAGAGATGATTTGTGTATTGAGCGTATAGGCTTGTATTGTCAGATTGGTAAATATGAAATAGCAAAAGAGTGTATTGCTACAAGAAAATTTCATCCTTGGGAAGGTGGCGAAGGTAAGGTGACAGGCTTATATACTTTGTGCAGAGTTGAATTAGCTAAAATAGCAATAGCCGAAAAACGTTTTTCAGAGGCAATTCAGTTGCTTAAAGAAACAGAAGTATATCCTCATAATTTAGGTGAAGGAAAATTAAAAAATGCTGAAGAAAACGAAGTCCATTATTACAAAGGGCTAGCTTACAAAGGACTGGGTGATGAGAAAAATGCTAAAGCAAATTTTATGCAGGCGACACTTGGATCACCGGAACCGGTTCAGGCATTTTTCTATAACGATCAACAGCCGGATAAGATATTTTATCAAGGACTGGCCTGGCGTGAACTGGGTGATGAAGACAAAGCCCGCAGTCGTTTTAATAAGTTAGTTGCTCATGGCGAGAAGTATTTATTTGAAAAATGCCGTATCGATTATTTTGCCGTATCGCTTCCGGATCTTGCTATTTGGGAAGATGATTTAAGTGTTCGTAATCAGGTACATTGCAATTATGTAATGGCGTTAGGACATAGCGGTTTAGGGAATGATGAACTTTCAGAAAGCTTTTATCAAAAAGTGAAGCAATTAGACATAAACAAATACACGTTTAGAAAATAATTATTTCTGCCGCGATTTAAATTTTAATTATCAAAACATTCAAAATGAAAAATATTTTATTGTTAGTCCTTACCTCATTTTTGCTTTGTTCATGGGGTGCCATAGATAAAAAAGTGATAGATATTTCCGGTCAATGGACAGTACAATTAGACAGTACTGATATTGGATTGCAACGCGGCTGGCAAAATACCATTTTTAAACAAATAGTAAATCTGCCGGGAACAACAGATGATTTTGGTATTGGAATTCCGAACAAACTGAAACCAGGTCTTTCAAAACCACAGTTAAGTCATTTAACCCGAAAAAATAGTTATATAGGAGCTGCATGGTATACCCGTGAAATAGAAATTCCTAACAATTGGAAAGGAAAGGAATTGCTATTGAAATTGGAACGTGTGATTTGGAAAACAAATGTTTGGATAGATGGCAAAGAAGTCAAATCGGAACAAAATAGTTTGGTTTCTCCTCATTATTTTGACTTATCCGGTTATTTAATTCCGGGGAAAAAGCAAAGAATAACAATACGCGTTGACAATAGAAAGCAGTTTGATATCAGCCTGGACAATATGGCGCATGCTTATACCAATGAGACTCAAATTATGTGGAATGGGATTATTGGCAAAATGAATATTGAAGCCGTAGATCCTATTCATATTTCTAATGTACAAGTAAATCCGGATATTGATTTAAATAAAGTTAAAGTAGTCGTTACTTTAAATAATGGTTCGAAAAGTGCTCAAAAAGGAGTGCTGAATATTGTTGCTGTAAATAAAAAAAGTAATGAATCAATTACTGCTGTAACGCAAAAAGTTCATTTAGAGAAAGGACAATCTGTTGTAAATCTTGATTATAATATGGGCAAGGACATAAAGCTTTGGAGTGAATTTTCTCCGGAGTTGTATGAATTAAAAGTCCAATTGAAAGCAGTAAAGTCCAAATCGGAAAAAGTAGTTGATTTTGGAATGCGAAAGTTTTCAAAAAAAGGAACGGTTTTAACAATAAACAATAAAGCTGTTTTTTTAAGAGGAACCTTAGAATGCAATATTTTCCCGCTTACCGGACACCCTCCGATGGACAAACAAGGATGGCAAAAAGTATTTAAAACGGCTAAGGAATGGGGTTTGAACCACCTTCGTTTTCATTCGTGGTGTCCTCCGGAAGCTGCTTTTGAAGTGGCAGACAAAATGGGTTTTTACTTGCAGGTAGAACTTCCGGTTTGGGTTTTAAATATTGGAAAAGATAAAAAAGTAACTGATTTTCTATATGCTGAAGCGCAACACATGATTGATGAGTATGGTAATCATCCTTCTTTTTGTATGTGGTCCATGGGTAATGAATTACAAGGAGATATGGCACTTTTAACGGAAATGGTTAAAAATATTAGAACCCAGGACCCAAGACATTTGTACACCAGTACTTCTTTTACTTTTGAAAAAGGACACGGTGCTTTACCTGAACCGCAAGATGATTTTTTTATTACACAATGGACTAATAAAGGCTGGGTGCGTGGGCAAGGGGTTTTTAATAGTGAGTCTCCAACATTCAATAAAGATTACAAGGTTGCTCTGCAAGATGTCACTGTGCCTTTAATTACGCATGAAATAGGGCAGTATGCAGTTTACCCTAAAATAGATGAGATTTCTAAATACACAGGAGTTTTAGAACCATTAAATTTCATGGCGGTAAAAGAAGATTTAGAACGTAAAGGATTAATCAATAAAGCTGCCGATTATACTAAAGCTTCCGGAAAGCTGGCAGCCATACTTTATAAAGAAGAAATAGAAAGAGCATTGAAAACAGACGGAATCAGCGGATTTCAGTTATTGGATTTACATGATTTTCCGGGTCAGGGGACGGCGTTGGTAGGATTGTTAGATGCTTTTTGGGATAGTAAAAATTTAATTTCGGCAGAAGAATTCAGACAGTTTTCTTCTCCGGTTGTTCCCTTGCTGCGTTTCCCAAAAGCAACCTATACGAACAATGAATCTTTTACAGCCAGCCTCGATGTAAGTAATTTTTCGGGTGATGCCTTAAATGATAAAGTGATAGAATGGAGTATAATGGATAATGATGTATTGATAGCATCCGGATCAGCAACAAGAACCATTAATTCAGGCTATAATCATGAGTTGTTTACTATTAGTGAAAGCCTTCAAAAAATAAAAAAGGCCACTAAACTTACTTTCAAAGTAGGTATAAAAGATACCGATTATAAAAATCAATGGAATATTTGGGTTTATCCTGAACAGCAAAACATCAATTACGGAGATGTAGTTTATACAAGAAGTCTTGAAGAAGCCTATAAATTTCTAAAAAAAGGTAATAAAGTATTATTAAATCCTGATTGGAAAAAAATAAAAGGAATAGAAGGGAAGTTTGTACCTGTTTTTTGGAGTCCTGTCCATTTCCCAAAACAAGCAGGAACTATGGGAGTACTTTGTGATCTAACACATAAAGTTTTTGCTGATTTCCCTACGGATATGAATACCGATTGGCAATGGTGGGATTTGAATGTAAACTCTACAACCCTAATTGTTGACAGTATTAATGGCGGGAGTCCTTTAGTCGAAATGGTAGATAATTTTGCAAATAATCGAAAATTGGCATCGCTTTTTGAAGGAAGTATAGGTTCGGGAAAACTGGTGATAGCTTCCTTTGATTTATCAAAAGATATAGAAAAACGTCCGGTAGCAAAACAGATGTTAATCTCGATTCTTAATTATATGAATAGTGATTTGTTTAAACCTACAACTATAACAAATCCTGATTCTTTAAAATTGATTTTATCTGAAGAAAAGGATAAAACTACTGAAACACCAACCAGTATTTATTAGAAAAACACAATCGTATATAGAATAAAATCCAAGCCATAAATTTAGTTCAGTAGCAAGTCGTTACTGGCAATCATTTACGCTATTACTACCGCTAATCTATCATAAGATTAGTCAGCTGGTATATAAGCGCAGGGTACTTATTTACTAATTTTTAAATAAAAAATTCAAAATGAAAAAAGCATTTCGTTTCATTCTGCTATCAATTTGTATGTTCTTTTTGGCTTCTTTTTATAAAGCTGATAAAGAAATAGTACGAAAAACAATTTCTTTAAATGGTAATTGGAATTTTTCTGTTGATTCCTTGTCATTAGGAGAATCGAATCATTGGGAGACCATTGGATTGCCTAAAAACACTTCCAGAATTGTTAGTGTACCTCATGTTTGGAATGTAGAAAAAGGATTAGAAAAATATTGGGGTAACTGTTGGTATGAGCGTGAATTTGAAGTTTCTGAAAGCGATTTACAAAAAACGGTTCGTATTCAGTTTGATGCCGTTTATCATGATGCTGTTATTTATATCAATGGCAAAAAAGCGGGTGAACATATTGGTTCTGGCTACAATCGTTTTTTTATAAATATTTCACCTTTTGTTAAAAAAGGAAAAAATACGCTTAGAGTTCGTGTAAATAATGATTTTTCACGCAATAATATTCCGTTTTTAAAGAGTTACGATTGGGCTAATGATGGAGGGATTTATAGAAATGTGTCTTTGGTCATTACGGAACCTCAAGCTGTAAAAAATATAAAAGTAGTTGGAACACCCAATGGCAGCAAAGGGACAGCTGATATTAACGTTAGTTTTATTGATAACAGTAAAATAGATTTTTCGAAGTTGAAATTAATGGCTACCATAACCGAGGAAAATCAAACTACAAATAAAGTTATTTTCAATTCGGAGTTGAAAGGTAAATTAGAAAAAGATGATTTTAAAACGTCATTAAACTTTGATAAAATCAATCCTTGGCATTTTGATGCACCTAATTTGTACAAACTGACTTTACAGTTATTTGTTGATGGAAAATTAAAAGATGAATACACAACGGTGTTTGGTTTCAGAAGTATTACAGTTGAAAAAAACCGATATGTTTTAAATGGGGAACCTATTCGTTTGATGGGAGTAGAATGGATGCCTGGTTCTAATATGGAGCGTGGAATGGCTGAAACAACTGCTGATTTTGAAAGAAACCTCAAGTTGATGAAGAATGCCAACTGTATTTTTACCCGTTTTCATTGGCAGCAAGATGAAGCTGTTTTTGATTGGTGTGATAGAAATGGAATTTTGGTACAAGAAGAGATTCCTTATTGGGGTGGCGCTACAATGCTTAATGATACCTTGCTCGCATTAGGGAAAAAACATTTAGATGAAATGACTGAGAATCATTACAACCATCCTTCTATAATAAGTTGGGGAATAGGTAATGAATTAGAAAGCCATAATCCTGAGAATGTAAATAGGCTAAAAATACTCTATAATGAAGCTAAAACAATAGACGCTTCAAGGCTGGTTAATTTTGTTTCCAATAAATTACACAAGGGAAAACCAATTCAAAAAGACTATGTTCCTGATGCTTCGGGTGAATTTGATATGTTGATGTTTAACGAATATTACAGCACTTGGTTTGGTAAAAGTCTGGATGTGATAGGAAGTGAATTAGATCGTATTTCAGCTGAATATAATAACAAACCCATGACTATTTCAGAGTGGGGATTATGCGAACCAGCTCATAAAGGAGGAGATCCACGTCGAATAAAAGAAATGGCGGAACAATTAAAAATCTACGGCTCAAAAGACTACGTTGCCGGTGCTATTTATTTTTGTCTCAATGATTACCGCACCCACATGGGAGAAGATTTTACCTATGCTTATCCTTTAAGAGTACACGGTGTTTGTGATATTTTTTCAAATCCAAAACCTTCTTATTACGCCTTAAAAAAAGAAAGTTCTCCTGTAATTATTAAGTCAGTTGAGGTGAAAAATGGGACTGCAAATATTACGCTATCAGGGAAAACTACAATCCCAAGTTACACTTTAAGGAATTATGTAATTGTTTGTGGAAACCAAAAAATCACTATAGACAAACTGGAACCAGCTCAGGAAAAAACTTTCAAAATAAAGGCTAGCGCCAATCAGTTTTCAATCTTAAGGCCAACAGGTTTTGAGGTGATTAATTATAAATTATAAAAAATGACATACAATTTTAATTAACCATTACACACTATTAACTAAACTCTATTAATTATGAAAAAACTAAAATTATTATTATTACCAATTTTATTTTCCGCCTTTATAGGTTGTGAAAATAATGATCCGGCTTTTCCGGCCTCAAAAAATCCGGATATTGTAGTTGCATCAAATGAAATATACGGAGGGCCAAATAGAAAATTTGAAATAAAAGCTTCGCTAACGGATGATATAGGGCTAAAAACGATTGAAATTAAAATTCCAGAACTGGATTTGGTTAAAACGATTACTTTCTCTCAAGATCCATTGACTAAAGAATTTAGTCTTAATTATAAATTTTTAGTACCAACTGATAAAGTAATAACAGATAAGTTTCAAATTGAATTGATACTTACTGATGTTTCAGAAAATGTTGTTAAAAAAAATATTACTCTAAGACTTGATGGTGATTTTGTAGCTCCAAAATTGACCAACATAAAACCGGTTAACAATAGCGTGGTTTTTAAAACCAGTGATACAAAAGTGCCAATTAGTTTTCATGTTGAAGATTATACAGGAATTGATAATATCTTAGTTAGTTGCCCGGAATTAGGAATTAATGATGTTGTTTCAGTAGCTGGTTTAAAATCCTATGATTACAACAAGGTGTTTTCTATTCCTTCAGTTCTTAAATCTTACGATATATCAATAACAGTTAAAGATAATTTTTTGTCTCCAAATCAAGAAACGACCAAAGTCAATTTTACTGTTGCAAATGGATTAACGTCAATGTTTTTAGCTGATTTACCAGTTAATTCCAGTTTATCTAATGATGCATTTGGTGTGCCAATGTTATTTCATAAGAAAGTTGGAAATGTATTCACTTTTAAATATTATGCAGATTCAAACAATAAAAAAATCTATTTCCTTGGGCAAGATGCTTCTTATGAACCCCATTGTTTTGGATTATCTGCAACAGGAACATTTCAAAATAGTATTACTTCTAATCCAATTGTTTTACCTACAAAAGGCTATTATGAGATTACAGTTAATCCAATTGATTTAGTTTATACTGTAACACCTTATACACCTACTTCAGCACCTATTAATTTAAGTACAACCCCTATAACAATATGTGGTAATGGTATCGAAAATGCGGGTTGGGATCCTAGTTCTACAGCACTTGCACTTTCTGCTGATCCGGCAAATCCATATCGATTGACAAGAGAAATTAAATTAAATGGAACAGGTGTGGCTATGACTATTACGGGTAATGGCTGGTATCCATTCTGGAGATTAGACAATTTTGCAGTGGCACCCTACCTTGGTGGAGGTAATGCTACATACAGTGGAGTGGCAGCGGGAACTTACATTTTCACACTTGATACGGAATTAGAGAGAACTACTTTGATAAAAAAATAATTAAAAAATAAATTAAGATGAAATTAAAAACGATATGGTTTTTCACAATTCTTTTGTTTAGTGTAATGTCTATTGGACAAACCACAATTAAAGGGACTGTGTCTGACTCAAAGAAAGAACCTCTTGTAGGTGTAAATGTTGTTGTAAAAGGAACATCGATAGGTACAGTTTCGGATAGTAATGGTAATTACTCTATAAATGTATCAGATAAGCAATCGGAAATTGAATTTTCTTATCTGGGTTTCAGTACGAAATTAGTAAGAGTAGGAGCCAATACGACTATTAATGTGGTACTTGAAAGTTCTGATAACAAACTAGATGAAATTGTGGTTGTGGGTTTTGCTGCGATAAAGAAAAGTGATTTAACCAGTTCTATAGCTACTGTTAAAGGTAAAGAGTTAAAAACGATGACTGTTGGTAATGCGGCTGAATCTTTACAAGGAAAAGCAGCTGGTATACAGGTTGTCAACAGTGGAGGACCGGGTGCTGTACCCAAAGTTTTTATTCGAGGAATATCAACAATTAATCTAAGCACTGATCCACTTTATGTTGTTGATGGTATACCAATGGGAACCAATATTAACTTTCTAAATACAAATGAAATAGAAAGTATGGAGATCCTTAAAGACGCGTCAGCAAGTGCAATTTATGGTAGTAGAGCTTCTAATGGAGTTATTTTGATTACAACTAAAAGAGGTAAATCAGGAGCTATTAAGTTTAATTTGGATACAAGTTATGGAATTCAAATTATGGAAAATCCATACCATATGGCTAATGCCGAAGAGTATGCCACTATATTTAATACTGCAGCTGTACAATCTGGATTTCCTGCCGAGTTTGGAGACCCTGCTAATTACAGAGGAAAATCAACGGATTGGTGGAATGCCGGAATTAAGGAAAGAGCAGCAATTAACAATATAAGCTTTGGACTGCAAGGCGGAACAGACACGCACACTTTTGCTGTAAGTCTAAATTTTTATAAACAAGATTCTTTTTATGAAAAAGGAGGATGGGAAAAATTTACTTCCCGTATTTCATCCGATTATAAATTTTCAAAAAAGGTATCAGCAGGATTTTCGCTTAATCCTAGATACGAATCATGGGGGAATCCGGGAAATTGGGCTGATTTAGATAGAATTGATCCTATTACACCTATTTACAAACCAGCAGATCAATTAACTGGAGATGAGAATGAATACAGTATCTATGCCCGGTCGCCTACTTATGTTTGGAATCCTATCGCAGCTATTAAAAGATTCAATTCAGAGAACAAACAATATTCACTTGCTTCAAATGGATACTTTCAAATAGTTCCTGTAAAGGGTTTAGTAATACGTTCTCAAGGTTCTTATGAGTTAAATTCTACTATTTCAGATAATTTTAATCCTGATTTTATAATTGATGTTGCCCATGAAAGTTTATTGATTAATAACATTTCTCGTAGTACCAATTTGACACGTTCATGGAGTTTGCAAAACACAGCAACCTACAGCAATACTTTTGCTGAAAATCATAATGTAAGTTTGATGATTGGTAATACGGCTGAGGAGTATAACGGAGCAAATTTATACGGAGCAAAATCAAAACTACCTAATAATAGTGAAGAATTAAGAGAATTAAATGCAGGTACTTTAAATCCTCAAACATCAGGTACTTCATACACCAATTCAATTGTATCTTATTTGAGTCGTTTGACTTATGACTATGATAAAAAATATTATTTAACAGCTACTTACAGACGTGATGGTTCTTCTAAATTTTTAGCAAATAATAAATGGGCTTCTTTCCCTTCTGCTTCTTTTGCATGGAAAGCTTCTAACGAGAGTTTCATGTCTAAATATTCAGATGTTTTGAGTGATCTTAAATTTAGAGTAGGTTGGGGTAAAGTGGGGAATCAAAATTTACCAGCGAGTGTTTATTTGTCTAAGTTAGGACAAAATTATTTCACTTTTGGAGATGTAGTGGTTAATACCACTTATCCAAGTGCTGTTCCTAATAAAGACATTAAATGGGAAACAGTTGAGGATTTGAATACAGGAATTGATTTTGGTTTTTTCCAAAACAAACTTTCCGGTACTGTAGAGTTTTACACTAAAACTACTGAGAATATGTTGTTTCAAAAATCATATCCTAATTATAGCGGTTATCCTAATGATGCCCGAATCTGGTCTAATGTAGGTTCTATGAGGGCTCAAGGTTTAGAATTTAGTTTGTCTTATAAAAACAAAGTAGGTGATTTTAATTATGGAGCTAATTTGAATTTCACAAAATCTAATGTGAAAATGACAAAGTTAAGTGTTGACAATGAGCAATTATTTGGATATGGAGAAAAAACCTTGACAGTTGAAAACGATGAACCCGGTTTTTTCTATGGCTATAAAGCAGATGGTTTGTTTCAAAATAATGTGGAGTTAAATGCTCATACAAATAATAATGGCGATTTATTGCAACCTTATGCAAAAGCAGGTGATGTACGTTTTGTAGACGTAAATGGAGATGGAGTTCTGAATGCTGACGATAGAACTAAAATTGGTTCTCCTTGGGCAAAATATACGCTAGGTTTAAACTTAAATGCTTCTTATAAAAATTTTGATTTTATAGCTAACATCTATTCAAGTATTGGTAATGACATCGTAAATCAGAATAAAGATGAGTTGTATAATGCTTTATCCCGAACAAATAAAATTAGTGGTTTGTCAGATCTAGCATGGCATGGCGAAGGAACTTCTAATTCGATTCCTCGTTTGTCACAAACGGATAACAATCAAAATTTTTCAAAATTTTCATCCTACTATGTTGAAGACGGATCTTTCGTTCGTTTGAAAAACATTCAATTAGGATATACAATTGAAAATAAATTAGGGTTTGATAAAATTAGATGTTCTGTTTCAGGTCAAAATTTATTGACTTTAACAAAGTATTCAGGTGTAGAACCTGAGGTGGGTGGAGATGTACTTGGATTTGGATTTGGAGGATGGAATTATCCAGTTCAAAAAACTGTTTTATTTGGAATAAATGTAGCATTTTAATTAAAAAAATCATGAAAAAAATATTTTTATCAATCATAACCTTATGTATTATTTCAAGCTCTTGTAGTAATGATTTTATAGTACATGATGAGAGAGGAACACAAACTCTCGACAATTATTTTTCAACCTCTGAAGAATGCCAGACTTTTGTAAATGATTTATACAAACGCGCATTTTTACACTACGACTGGTATCAACTGATTCCTGGCAGACTGGCAAACGAAACCGCTACAGATGATGCCTGGATGGGGAATACCGGACAAGACGCCTCAGGTTTTATTCCGGCTGCTCAATATTTGATGACTCCCAATAGAATGGGGTATCTGTCAGACTTGTTTAAGACCCGTTATGAAAATATTGGAGCATGTAATGTTGCCATAGAAGGAATTGAAAAAGCGCCAATAAGTGAAGCTCAAAAAAATCAATATTTGGGAGAATCATTGTTTCTGCGTGCTTATAATTACTATGATTTAGTAAATAATTTTGGAGGAGTTCCTTTAGTCTTAAATCCTTTGGGAACAGGTGATTTGAAATTAGAAAGAGCGACTAAGGAAGCCGTTTATGCAAGTATCGAAGCCGATCTTTTGAAAGCAGCCGATTTATTAAAACCATCTTATTCAGGAGCAGATAAAGGTAGAGTAACGAAATGGGCAAGCTATGCATTACTGGCAAGAGTGTCTTTGTTTCAGGAGAAATGGGATAATGCTAAAACCTATGCAAACAAGGTAATTACTGAAGGAGGATTTACTTTAGAAGGTAATTTTTTGAACATTTGGAATGTAAACAATCATAACGGAGTAGAGAGTATTTTAGAATCTCAAACCAGCAGTGATTCCAGTAAACAATTAGGAAACATCATGTCTACATTCACTGGAGCCAGGGGAGAATCTAAAGATAATTTCCCAAGTCAAAGTGCCTCTGATGTAATGGATGGATGGGGCTGGTGTGTACCCACAAGCGATTTAGAAAAGTGTTATTTGTCCGAAAATGATATTATTCGTCGTCGCAGTACAATTACAGTAAGTGGGGATGCTGCTTATGGTGATGAAATTAATAATCCTACTCATATCTGGGATTTAAAACAAAGTAAGTCAGGTCGTATTATTCGAAAATATTATATTCCTGTAGCAACCCGTCGTACGCTGGTAAGTACTTATGGTAATGCGCCACTTAATCTTCCGGTACTACGTTTGGCCGAAATGTATTTAACTCGTGCTGAAGCAAATTTTCATTTAGGAAGTCTGGCATTGGCAATGGATGATGTAGATGTTATTCGTGCCCGGGTAAATCTTACTCCAAAGAAAGGTTTGGTTTCAGGGAATAATATACTTAAAGCCATTTGGAAAGAACGTCGTATGGAATTAGCCTTTGAAGGTCTTCGACTGTTTGATATTCGACGTGAAATAGACCCTGATACTAATAAGCCTGTAATTGCAAGTCTTTTGGGACCTTCAGGAAGCTTTGTACTTTATAATACTACTTTGTCAACAGATAAAAATGAAACTTCTAATTTAAAAGAACTTCAAGACAAAGGAGTTCATTTTGATATAAACAAAAATCTTGTTTGGCCTATACCTCAATCTGAAATAGATAGAAGTGGGGGAGTAATCAAGCAGAATCCAAATTATTAAAATTATGAAAAAATTAAAAATAACTTTAACAAGCCTATTCTTTTTAGGCTTGTTAGTTTTATCCTGTTCATCTGAAGTAAATTTAGATCCACCACCAAAGGCTTCTGATGCCAGAGTAATAAATATTGATTTAAACCAGGAGTTACAAACGATGGACGGCTTTGGCGCATCCGATGCCTGGCGAACTCAAATGGTAGGAAAGAATTGGCCCATTGACAAAAGAAATGCAATAGCCGACTTACTTTTTAATAAAGAATTTGATGCTTCCGGTAACCCAAAGGGTATTGGACTTTCCATTTGGAGATTCTATTTAGGTGCCGGGAGTATGGAACAAGGCTCCAACAGTAATATTACAGATGAATGGAGAAGAGCCGAATGTTTTCAAAAAACAGATGGAAGTTATGATTGGACAAAGCAGGCAGGGCAAAGATGGTTTTTACAAGCTGCAAAAAGTCGTGGGGTAGAGAAATTCCTGGCTTTTACCGTTAGTCCACCAGTGCAAATGACAATAAATGGAAAAGCTTTTTCACCACAGAAAAACAATATGAATATTAAACCGGGCTTACTCACTAATTATGCCGATTTTCTGGTGGATTGTATTGATAATTTACAACGTAATGAAGGGGTGACTTTTGATTATTTGAGTCCAATAAATGAACCGCAATGGGATTGGATGGCAGGAAGTAATGGACAATCGAGTCAGGAAGGAACTCCAGCAACTAATCAAGAGATGTTTGATTTTACGAAGTTATTATCGGATAAAATGAAAGCTAAATCACTAAACACCGAAATTGTTCTTGGTGAAGCTGCTCAGGTTAATTATTTATATGAAAATGTGAATGGGGAGAATAGAGACGATCAAATAAATGCTTTTTTTGGTACTACTTCAACAAATATTGCACAACTTACTAATGTAAAAAAAGTTATTTCAGGACATAGTTATTTTACTTCCTGGCCCGTAAATGATATGATAAGCCATCGTGAAAAATTAAATTCCAGAGTGAAACAAATGGGGAATTTAAAGTATTGGCAAACAGAATATTCTATATTAGAGAATCCTGGTGCTGCTGAAATCCCCGGTGGTTCAGGCAATCAACGCGATCTTGGGATGAAGACCGCATTATTTGTGGCACGAACAATTCATAATGACATTGCAGTAGCGAATGCTTCATCATGGCAATGGTGGACTGCCCTTAGCCGATATGATTATAAGGATGGATTGATTTATTTAGATAATGGGGCTAATAATGGTCTCAGTACCAGTGTTGCTGCTGATGCCAATTATTGTAAAACGGATGGTTTTTATCATGATTCCAAATTACTGTGGGCTTTAGGTAATTATTCTCTTTTTGTTCGTCCTGGAATGATTCGATTGCAAATAGCGAACCAAAATAACACATCAGCGGCTACTGATGTAATGTTGACTGCTTATAAAGATGTTTCTAAAAAGAAACTGGTAATTGTAGCTGTTAATTACAGTGATTCATCGAGATTGTATAAACTTAATTTAAATGGGACTACAGTAAAAAATAACGAATTAACTCCGTATGTTACCTCTGAAAATTCAAATTTAAAAAAAGCAGCCAATGTTACTGCAGATAAGTTTGAAATTCCGGCTCGATCCATTGTTATTTATATAGGAGAGTATAATTAGCACTCTAGCATTCTCTAAGGTGGTTTTGCTTTTGTTGTTTTTAATTCTTTACCTAATGATTATAAACAGTGTTTTTTTTCAAAATATTTTATTTTTACTATCATATTCCAAATTTAGGGTTGCTTTAAATTACTGATATGCTTTAGAAATAGGGAAGATAATAGGAACGAATGTAGGTCATGCCACAATCTAATACTTGGTACAAAAATCAGTCTATTTATCGAAATGTAAATTAGAAAATGAAAGAATGAGGTTAGTACTACCAGAAAGAATGGATGAATACTCAGTCATTTTTTATTACCAACAATTGCCAATAATTGGAAACCAGCTATAATAAATAGTAATAAAAGTGATTCAAATATAGTGTTATTTTATTTTGGGTAGTTAGCCATAAGGTGTATACTTAAAACAAGTATTAGGATTTATACAAACCCTAATACTTGTTCTTTAGTAGCATAATTTTATTGGTGTTGCCAACAAAATTATGTTTTAATAAAAGAGATGCGACGAGACATTTAAAGTATTCCTATATAAAATAGATGTTAAAAATTGATAGGTAATTATTTGCTAAATCGCTCACATATTTTTAATCTGTTGCTCAAAATCTTCTCGTGCAAACCGCGAACTGTTTTTCATTTTGACTCGATAATTGTAGATCGTTTGGGGAGAATAGTGTAGAAAGGAAGCTATCTTATTACTGCTATCTATTCCTAATCGTATCAATGCAAGGATACGCAATTCATTATTTAATATTTCACCCTTTTTGAGTTGTATTTGGCTGTCTTCTTTCATAAGCTTATTCACATTCTCCACGAAACTTGGAAAGAGGCTAAGTACAGACTGGTCAAAACTTACGAAAAAATCATTCCTATCTGATTTGGCGAATTGCTGCGAATCAATATTCTTCAAAAGATCATTGATTCTATTATTGATGATCTTGCTCTTCACAATCTGTTTGTAATCATCAAGTTTATTGATGTATGCAGAACAAAGATCCATAAAAAGGCCTACATTTTCCTCACGTGTTTCGTTTGCATAATGAAGTTTGCTATTAAGCTGTTGTAACTCATTGTTGTAGAACTGCAATTCATTATTTAGCCGATCCTCCTCCAATCTGGCCTTTCGCAGTTTTATTACCTGTCTGTAACTAAAGATTAGGGACCACGTAATGAAAATTGATAAAATACTGATTACAATAATGGAATATTTTAAATGTCTATTTTCTTTACTCCTTTTTTCTTGAAAGGCATTTACGATCAAGGGTAATTTCTCGGATATCTGTAAGATCCGTTGTCTGTTATTGTAAAAGCGTGCGTCGGCCAAGGCCGACTGAATGTATAAATTGGCTCTATCAATATCCTGAAGTTTATTCTTATAGAGATAAAAGGCCAATTCCTTAATGGCAGCATTTTCTTTAGTGGGGATTTGCCTGTCTACAATGGACGCTTGAATAAGATAGTACTCATATAGCCTGTAATTTTTTAATATCTTATAGATTTCAGCAAGATCGAAATAGATCATTGCGGCAAATCTTGTTGGTTTGTTCAGGCTAGGAATTGTTTTCTCTAGCAAATCACGGGCCTTAAGATATTTACCAGCATTTACCATTAAGTTAGCGGTGTATTTATTATATTCAATAGAATTTTTTGGATAAGTGGAGCGTACAGAATCCTTGTAAGTAAGTTCCTGTTTTTTATAAAGTGGGGTGTAATAATTATCGTGACTAAATTCGGAAGATACATAGTAAAACCTTTCCTGAGCATAATAATAATCGCGTAGCAAAGTCTTGTCCAGTCTCTGCCTATTGATTTTCTTCAATATTTGTGATGATTCATTTAACAGACCAGATGTGGATAGCATAATTGAATAGGTCAAAGTAAGTTGGTCAGACATTTTACTGTTGTGCAATACCTCCGCAATCTTCATATTTTTTTCAATATACGCATATGCAGAATCCGACCTATACCAAAGATAACCGTCAATAATCTTATTATAGTTTTTATATTTAAGTAACGGATCTTCGGTGTCATTTAAGAAACGCTTCAAGCTGTCCAGTTTGTTCTCTTTTGTAGCTATTATAGAGGAATCTGCGAGTATCTTATCCAGAGTTTTGAGAGACGTTTCATTGACATCAGCCTTCTGACAAGATTGGAATAACAGTATAATAATTATCAAGTATATAATTTTATGCATAAAAAAAAACATTTTATAATATTTAAAGATAAATTATCAGTAAAAATACAAAAAATAAATCTACTTTAAATTTATTAATGCCAATCTTTAGGATTCAATTAAAACATTGATAATGAGTAGTTTGTGTTGTTTTTTTTAAAAATAAATCTACTTATTATCTACTTTTTTTAATTAAAAGAATCACTCCTTATAATTTAGCTATTCAAATTCAATCGATATAGAATAGATATGATACGAACAAATTTCCTCATTAGATTAATGGTCACTACCATGTTGATAGGGTACAAACAACGAGTACTATCAGGATGTTATTAAAGTAACAGATCTGATCCTAAAAACTGCACCAAACGGAAGGTTGTACCAAACCTATCTTGGAGAGAGGCTGCTTTCGAAATCGGATATCAAGGAACTTACTTATTATTTTGCCCGCCCAGCTTCTGATGCAGCAGTCAAGACAGGGTGATTTGAAGCATATCCAGCTTCGGGGGGCAAAGATTTCGATACAAAGGAAATCAAATTATTGCATATAAACCTCTATTGAAGTTTTTTACAATAATGGAAAAACAGTAATAACTGAAATATTTTTTCCAGAAAAACAAATGGAAATTTTCTCAGTATCTAATGCAAATTTCAATTTTAGGATTGAAAATATAACAATTAACCAATTAAATATTAACTAAACTAACTTAATTATGAAACACAAAATTATTCTTTACTTAACCTTAATGGGCTCCTTCTTTTCTATTTCGGCCCAAAATAAAGGAATAAAAGGAGTGGCACCTTTTTCAGAAAAGAGCATTTCTTTTGCAAATGCATCAGTACTTGTTTTTAGGACAATTTCTAAAACTTCAAATGATTTAGAAGTGCTATTTAAAAGCAATACTACAGATAAAAAAACTATCAACCAGATTGTTAATTATTAAATTTAAAGATTATGAATGAAAAATATAAATTTCAAAGAAACGTTTTAATAAAATTGAAACTGTTATTACTTTTTTGCCTTTTCAGTTTTGCCTCAAATGCTCAAACTAAAACTGTAACAGGTGTAATTACATCCACTGAAAATGGGGAGTCTTTAATTGGAGTAAATGTAGTGATTAAAGGAACTGCAAATGGCGTTATTAGTGATATAGACGGGAAATATTCAATTTCTGTACCCAATAATGATGTTGTGTTAATTTTTTCTATGATTGGGATGAAAAATGAAGAAATAAAAGTAGGTTCCAATCAGGTTCTTAATGTGAAGCTATCGGCCAACAGTCAAATGATGAATGAAGTAATTGTAGTAGGCTACGGTTCACAGAAAAAATCAGAATTAACTTCGGCAGTTTCCTCTATTAAAAAGGAAGATATTAAAGTTGCTTTGGTATCTAATGTCTCTGAAGCTTTACAAGGTAAAACTCCAGGTGTTGAGGTTGTTAATAATAGTAACTCACCAGGAGGGGACGTTTCTGTACGTGTAAGGGGTATCAGTTCTTTGAATAATAGTATTCAGCCATTATATGTGGTAGATGGAATTCCTTTGAGTGGAAATGCATCATTCTTGAATAGTAATGATATTGCTAGTGTAGAAATATTAAAAGATGCAGCAGCAGCATCTATTTATGGAAGTCGTGGAGCAAATGGTGTTGTTTTAATTACTACAATTAAAGGAACTGCCAATGAGAAGTTCTCTATTACAGCAGATGCTTCGATTGCCTTTCAGACGCCAACACATATGATAAAAATGATGAATCCTGCAGAATATGGACAAATGCTTCAAACATTTAAAACTAATGATGGTTCTGGATTAACTATTAGTCCTAGCGAAAGTGCGGGAGCTGGAACTGATTGGTTAAGCCTTATATCTAGGTCCAATGCACCTTTGCAAAACTATAATCTTTCATTAAGTGGTGGTACAAAAAAAGTTGTTTATTCTTCCAGTTTAAGCTATTATGATCAAAAAGGTGTTGTAAAGACATCTGATTACAATAAATTTAACTACAGATTAAATACAGAGGCTACTGTTACCGATAAATTTAAAATAGGTGGAACAATAGTATTTACGAAATCAACGAGACATCTAGTTCCAAATGAAGGAGATTTATGGAATTCAATCTTCAATAATGCATTGACCATTGACCCAATAACACCAGAATATTTTAGTGCTACTGAATTGGCGGCTAATGCAGCAGCAGGAAACAGTACGAATGAATATAGTATTTATCACAATGCGCTATACACTAACAGTGGAAATCCAGTAGGAGCTGCTGCTAGAAATTTTAAGGAAGAAAAAAATACCAATTTTTTCGGTAATCTTTTCGGTTCTTATGAATTTGTACACGGATTGACTTATAAAACAAGTTTTGGATATGAATACAATGGATACCATTTTAATAACTTTAATCCTGAATTTTATGAAAATCCAAGTACAAAACTACTTGTGAATAGTTTGACTAAAAATGAAAATACGACAACACATTTTACATCAAATAACACTTTGACATATAGTAAAAAGTCTACAGATCATTCATACACACTTTTGGCTGGTACAGCATACGAACATTATCAAATAGGAGGAATCAATGCTACTGTTTCTGGATTGCCAGGTAATGATTCAAACTACAGGTATTTAACATATGGAACATCTGGTGCGACTGTTAGTGAAACACAAGATGAATCAGCTTTGGTATCATTTTTTGGTCGTGCAATGTATAACTTTAGATCTAAATATTTTCTTTCTGCCAGTATGCGTTCGGATGGTTCATCAAAATTTGCAAATGGAAACAAATGGGGTAATTTCCCTTCTATATCAGGAGCGTGGGTAATGAGTAAGGAATCTTTCTTCGAGAATGAGGTTGTTTCTCTATTGAAATTACGCGTAGGTTGGGGAAAAATTGGAAATCAAAGTATTCCGTCTAATGCTTATTCTACGATGCTAAGAAATAACGCTTACTATAATTTTGGAGGTAATCTTCTTACTCCAGGATATTCTATTGCAAAAGCAGGTAATCCAAACGTAACATGGGAAACTACTACTGATTTAAACCTTGGTCTTGATTTTGGATTATTAGATGATAAACTTTCCGGATCAGTAGATGTTTACAATCGTAAAGTTTCAAATTTATTATTAGCTATCGATCCTCCAATGTTTACAGGTTTATACAATAGTAATTCGATTACTACTGGTATTATAACTAATATTGGAGCAATGCAGAATAAGGGTATCGATTTAACATTAAATTACAGTAACAAAGTGGGTGGACTAGAATACGATTTTGGTGGAGTATTTTCTGTAGTTGATAACAAAGTACTTGATTTGGGAACACTTTCTTATTTAGATGCAGGGGCACTTCGTAACGTAACAGGTTATGCTGAACGTACTGTTGTTGGGAAGGCTATTGGACAATTTTACGGTTATAAAGTACTTGGTGTTTTCCAAAATCAATCTGAAATAAATAGTTACACCCGAAACGGAGCATTAATTCAACCCAATGCTAAACCAGGTGATTTTAAATTTGGTACCAACTCTAGTAACACAACAGGAACTAATTTAGTAGAAGCTGATAAACAATATTTGGGAAGCCCTCTACCTAAATTTACTTATGGATTTAATTTGAAACTTAAATATAAAGGTTTTGATTTAAATGCTTATTTCTACGGTGTTTATGGTAACAAAATTTTAGAAGCCGAAAGAGCATTGATTTCTAATACAAATAATAGTTCATCTAATTTAAAGGCTGGACTTGTTGAAGCTGCATGGCATGGAGAAGGAACTTCAAATACAGTTCCAAAAATGACTTTACAAAGTACTAATAATAACTTTGGAGTAGTTTCGGATGCTTATTTGTCAGATGGTTCTTATTTGCGACTTAAGAATTTGAACGTAGGTTATGAATTGAATAAAGAGGCATGTTCATTTCTAAATTTGAATCGTTTTAGAGTATATGTGGGTGCTCAAAATTTGTTTACAATAACTAAATATACGGGGTTTGACCCAGCCGTTTCTAATTCGACGGTAACGCAAGTAGGAGTTGATTATGGTGGTTATCCTACTAATCGTACTTTCCTCATGGGGTGTAATATTGGTCTATAATAATGGTATTTCAATGTACAATTACACTTCAAAATTAAATTAATACTTAATAATAAATCAAATGAAAAAGATATATAAAAAACAACTGATATTTTTATTTTTTGTAAGCTTCATTGGGCTTTCAAGCTGTAATGATCTCATCGATATTTCGTCTCCAGGGATAACACAAGATGCTATTCCGATGAACCAAAAAGATGCAGTAGGTCTGATTACGGGTTGCTATTCAACATTTATGGATTACGACCAAACTCAAGGTGTTGACAACTGGGTTGAAGGTTATTTTTGCCAATGGCTTGTTAGTGAAGAGTGTGGTGATGATATTTATAAAGGTGGAGATAGTCATGGAGATTTTCAGGCTATGGAAGATTTAGGTTATTTCAAAACAGGTTATAACAATGTTATCGATTGGAAATGGCGTAAAATGTGGATTGGTATTGCTCGTTGTAACAAAGCTATAATTAGTATACCTAATGTTCCTGGGATTAATGTTGATCTGTCTGCACGATTAGTAGGCGAAGCTCAATTTCTAAGAGCATATTTTTATATGGAACTTCTAAGAAATTTTGGAGATTTGCCAATTATTACGACTCCAATTACTGCCTTCGATGTGAATCAACCAAGAGTTGCTGTTAAAGATGTATATGAAAAACTAGTTGAGCCAGATTTAGTGGCTGCAGCTGCTATTTTACCTCAAAAAACTGCTTATGCAGCAGCAGATGCTGGTAGAGCTACTAGAGGAGCCGCTTTGAGTTTACTTGCAAAAGCTTATTTGTACCAAAAAAAGTGGTCAAATGCTTTTACTACAGGGAAAATGGTTATTGATGAAGGTCAATATAATTTGGAAACTAATTTTAGAGATGTATTTGAAGTAGACAATGTGAATGGTAAAGAATCCATTTTTGAAATAGCTTACTCAGGAAATCAAACTTATCCTTTTGGCTGGGTTGGTGCTAATGCTATTGGTAGTAGAGATGATATAAATTGGGGATGGTTGCAACCTTCAACTGATTTAGATCGTGAATTTGAAAGTGGTGACCCTCGTCATCAAATGACAATCATTCATGATGGTGATACTTTTGTTGATGGATGGGGAGGACAACCTTATCCAATTACAGCTTTGCGTAACAATCAAGCTCCTTATACAGCGTCATATAAGTATTTTATACCTAAGAGTAAACGAGTATCTAACAATTGGTTGAGACAAAATTATAATTTAGAATTGATTAGATATGCAGATTTACTCTTAATGTACGGAGAAGCAGCTTTGCAATCAGGAAATCAAGTAAAAGCAGACTGGGCGGTAGAACAAGTTCGTTCTAGAGCAAGAAATCAGTCCGCAAATCCTTCCATGACCTTGCCAATAAAAACAGGAGTTACTATGAATGATATAATTCATGAAAGACGAGTGGAACTAGCTACTGAAGGACATCGATTCTATGACCTTAAAAGATGGGGAATTGCACAACAGGTTTTGAATGCACTGCCTGCTAAAATAGCTACTTACCCTGAGGCATTATATATCGGGGCAAAAGGAGCACTGTATCAATCTCCTCGTAATGATTATTTTCAAATTCCTCCAACTGATGTTTCTAGAGCGGGTTGGACACAAAATCCTGGATATTAATAGTAGAAATTGTTAATTAAATATTATTTTTAATAAGTGAATTTGGTTAAAGGCAAGTGTTTTTACTTGCCTTTAACTTTTGTTTTCGAAGCTAATATTATTTTACTAAATATAATTTTTAGTAGAAATGTTTTAATGTTTAAGTTTTTAGCTCAGAAAAAAAGTTTTTTAAATTATAAATTATGAATAAAAAAATCCCACATTATTTTTACAAAAAATGGTTATTCCTTTTTAGTTTAATAATAACAGTCATCAATTTATCGGCGCAAACAATCATTCCTGTAGCTACAGAAAATAACCTTATGTTACTGCAGACAGATAACACCAATAGGTTGAGAATGGTTTATTTTGGAAAACCACTAGATAATGAAAGTGAATATAAGTCGGTATCTGCGAATTATAATTATGATGAATCTAATGCAGGTATATATAATGCTGCCTATACTTCTGCAGGAACATGGAATCTTTCTGAACCTGCAATTCAGGTCAAACATGCAGATGGGAATCCTTCTTTAGAGTTGAAATATGTGAGTTTTAAAAAAGAAATAATTAATACTGATATTTCAATAACCAGTATTCTTCTTAAAGATCCTCTTTATCCGTTTGAAGTGACCTTGTTTTATAAAGTTTGGAAAAAAGAAAATATTATCGAACAATGGACGGAAATTAACCACAAGGAGAAAAAACCTGTTCTTTTGCAAAAATATGCTTCTGCTAATTTATATTTTGCTAATAAAGACTTTTTTCTAACGAGTTTTCAGGGTGAATATTTGAAAGAAATGCAGCCAAAAGAAGCG
Source organism: Bacteroidota bacterium (assembly GCA_039805885.1). Taxonomy (GTDB): domain Bacteria; phylum Bacteroidota; class Bacteroidia; order Flavobacteriales; family Flavobacteriaceae; genus Flavobacterium. The sequence continues at coordinate 3,112 of JBDLTG010000065.1, read as the reverse complement.
TTATTAACGCAGGGTATTAAAACTATAGATTCAAAATTAGGAACGAGAGCAATGCTTTTACAAACACCTAATTTCATTGTGTCTTTTGGTAAACCTGCTTCTGAAGAGGAAGGAAATGTACTAGTTGGTCAATTAGCGTGGAGTGGTAGTTTTAAGCTAGACTTCGAAATCGATTCACACAAAAACCTTCGTCTTATTGCGGGAGTTAATCCATTTGCATCAGAATATTCATTAGCTCCCAATGAAACATTTAAAACGCCTTCTTTAATCTATGCAGTGTCCAATCATGGAACTGGTGAGGCGAGTAGAAATTTACACGATTGGGCAAGAAAATACAGATTGCTTGACGGACAAGGAGAACGCCTTACTTTATTGAATAACTGGGAAGCAACTTATTTTGATTTTGATGAAAATAAAATAAAAGCTTTATTTAAAGATGCCAAAGATTTAGGTGTCGATATGTTTTTATTAGACGATGGTTGGTTTGGCAATAAATATCCGCGAAATAATGACGATGCAGGATTGGGAGACTGGCAGGAAAATAAAAAGAAATTGCCAAGTGGACTGGGTTATTTGGTTAAAGAAGCTAAAAAAGAAGGAGTGAAATTTGGTATCTGGATTGAGCCTGAGATGGTAAATCCCAAAAGTGAATTGTATGAAAAACATTTGGATTGGGTAATACGACAACCTGAAAGGCCTGAGATTTATTATAGAAATCAAATGGTGTTGGATTTGTCGAATCCCGAAGTTCAGGATTTTGTTTTTGGAATCGTGGATGATTTATTTGTGAAAAATCCCGAATTGGCTTTCATCAAATGGGATTGTAATGCGGTTATTTATAACGCATATTCGGCTTATCTAAATAAAAAAGGAATTCCTCAGTCTAATTTGTATGTAGATTATGTGAAGGGATTGTATAAAGTGCTGCAACGCATTCGTGCAAAATATCCAAAAGTTCCTATGATGTTGTGTTCTGGAGGAGGAGGAAGAGGTGATTATGAATTACTTCAATATTTTACAGAATTTTGGCCAAGTGATGATACAGAACCATTGGAACGTGTATTTTTACAATGGAATTATTCGTATTTTTTCCCTTCAATTGCTACAGATAACCATGTCACTGATTGGGGGAAACAACCTTTAAAATTTAGGATTGATGTGGCTAGCATGGGGAAATTAGGATTTGATGTGGTAGTATCTCATTTAAAAGAAGAAGATAAGGAGTTTTGTAAACAAGCGATAAGTAATTATAATTCTTTTAAAGACATAGTCTGGCATGGAGATATGTATCGTCTTGTCAATCCGTATGAAAATGATATTGCGGCATTAATGTATGTTAACCCAGATAAAAGTAAAAGTATTGTTTTTAATTATTTGGTAAGTAATAGATTTAGTATCACAGCAACTAAAAGTCCTGTTGTGTTGAAAGGGTTGAATCCTAATAAAAAGTATTCAGTAAAAGAAATTAATTTATACCCTGGTACAACATCAACAATTGATGCTAAAAATGTTTTTACAGGGGATTTTTTAATGAAAGTTGGTTTTAATCCAAATGTTACCTTGCAAAGAATTAGTGTTTTGTTAGAAATAAGTGAGGTTGAATGATTAGCATTTAAAAATATTGAATATGGAAAAGAAATATAAATTAAGTGCAGTTTGCTTTGGGGAAGTTCTTTGTCAATAAGTTTATAGCTAGGATTAAGAATATGTAAATTTTTGATTAATGAATCTCTTATTTGGCTTTCTTTCATTGGGTTTTAATAAAATTATTTGAAACTCTAAACACGAGCTTATTGGTAGAATATTTCTTTCAAATATACTGTTTTTACCACGTTGAAAAGCGAAACAAATAAAAAACCAAAACCCCTAAACATTTCAACTGTTTAGGGGTTTGTCAATAAATAACCTGAATATAAAATTATAAAACCAATTCGCTTAAAGCTTCTTTGCTAAATCCTACCAATTCCTCTGTTTTTCCAGCTTTTATTTTGGCAACCCAATTTGGATCCGATAATAAAGGTCTTCCAACGGCAACCAAATCAAAATCGCCTCTATCGAAACGTCTTGTTAGTTCATCCAAAGAGGCTGGTTGCGAACTTTCGCCTGCAAAAGCACCAAAGAAATCACCAGAAAGTCCAACAGAACCCACAGTAATGGTTGGAGATCCGGTTAGTTTTTTTGCCCATCCTGCAAAATTTAAATCAGAGTTTTCAAATTCAGGCTCCCAGAAACGACGTTGTGAACAATGCAAAATATCAACTCCGGCATCAACAAGAGGCGTAAGCCAGGCATCTAATTGTTGAGGTGTTTTCGCCAATTTATAGTTGTAATCAGAAGGCTTGAATTGAGAGAAACGCATAATCACAGCAAAATCGTTTCCTACTTGTCTTCTAATTTCTTTCACCACTTCAATGGCAAAACGGTTGCGTTCCTTCAATGTTTTTCCACCATAAATATCAGTACGTAAATTGGTTTCAGGACTGAAGAATTGGTCAATTAAGTAACCGTGGGCACCGTGAATTTCAATAGTATCAAAACCCAATCGTTTAGCATCAGCAGCTGCTTTTCCAAAAGCAAGAATAGTATTTTCAATATCTTTTTCAGACATCGTAGTTCCGTTATTGAAACCGGGACGGTTCAATCCGGACGGTCCTTCAAAAGGAACTGGAGGAACCCAACCCGAATGATGATTGTCCATAATACCCATGTGCCAGATTTGTGGTCCCATTTGACCTCCGGCAGCGTGAACTTCATTGATTACTTTTTTCCATCCGTTTAATGCCTGATCGCCATAAAAATGAGGAACATTTCCATCATTTGAGGATGAAGGTCTGTCAATAACCGTTCCCTCAGATAATATTAAACCTACTTCGCCTTCGGCTCTTTTTTGATAGTACGAAGCGACTTCATCAGTTGGAATTCCGTTTGGAGAAAAGGAACGCGTCATAGGAGCCATTACAATTCTGTTTTTAAGATTTAGTGTCTTAAAATTAAAGGGTGTAAATAAATTAGTTGTACTCATATTATTTTATAATTTAGATTTTATTAAACTGTTTGTAATTAAACCACCCCGCCTTTCAGGCACCCCTCCAAAGGAGGGGTGCCTGAAAGG
>JBDLTG010000064.1:0-56485 GCA_039805885.1 Bacteroidota bacterium | reverse complement strand
ATTATTTATAAAGTCGTAAAAATTTAAATTTAATTTTTTATTGTTTTCGTAAATTAAAATTTTTAAAAACTCTACTTCAAGAATATTATAATCAGACGAATAATTATCTTTTATAAAATCTTCTTTTATTCGATTAAACAGAATAATAGAGTCTTTGAATTCGCTACTATATTTAAATGAATAAAGAGTTTTGAAATGTTCTAAAATTGTAATCGCAATAAAAGTATAGTTTTGTATTTTTAGTGAGTTATTTTCGCTTTTAATGATGTTGTTTTCAATTAATATTTGGTATTCTAAAAAATCATTAATGGAAATACTAATTTTTTTTTTCGAAATTAAAAAATCAACATATTTTTTTAAAGTTTCTTTTAAATCAGTTTTTTTTATTTCTTCTTTATATTTTTCGATAATATTTTCCAAATTAATTATAGATTTTGAAGATTACAATTTATGTAAGATTACGATTAGCTTTCTTAAAAGCGAAGTTAATTAAAAGGAACGGATTTTTATTTTTAATCTCAGTGCGATTGACAATTAAAAGAATAAAATTTAATCATTTTTTATTCTATAAAAGACGTATTATTTACCATACGAAAAGAACTGTATTTACTCTAGTAATATGTATAACAATTTTATTTATTCAATATTTATTAAGATATAAATGAAGTTGTGAAAGATAATAAGGTTTATGATGAGGTTATTGATTCATGATTTTAAATTTGTTATGCAGGCGAGTACAATAAAAAATAGCTTCTCCAGTTATGAAGCTTGATAATTTATGATTTTGCAAATGAAATTAATGGCTCATAATTTTGATTATCTGCTTCTTTTAACGATTTAATATATTTTTCCCGCATTTCGTTTGCTTTAATTAGTCTACTATTGCTCCATGTAAAATAGTTTGAATTGAATAATTTAACCAAAATTAAATCAGCCATCAGCCTAGAATGCCTTCCGTTTCCGTTAGGAAAACAATGGATACTTACCAATTTATGTTTAAATCGAATAGCAATTTCTTCTTTAGTATAGGTGTTATTTTGAAACCAATACAATGCATCGTCTAGTAGTTGTTTTAATTCTACACCTATTTTGTAACTTTTAATTCCTATATTTTTTTCAGATTTCCTGAAATTTCCTGCCCATTTCCAAACATCGTTGTACATTTTTTTATGCAAATCAAGTATAAACTTTTCTGAAAATAATTGTTCAGGTTTAATTTTTATACGCATTGTCCATTCAATTGCCTTTTCTATATTGAGTTGTTCAAATTCATCTAATTCGCCCCGAGTTGAAATAGAAGGGATTTTTAATCCTTCTAACTCTTCTTCACTCAAAGGGGTTTGACCGTTAATATACTCTATTTTCAATCCCATAAATATTTAGGCATTTCTTGTTTTATTTCTTCTGTTTTTTGTGAAATAGCTTTTGCGATTCTATCTTTTGAATTTTGTTGGTCTTCTAAAGTCATTGTTACGTGTGTACGTCCTACAATTTCTTTTGCAATTTCTAAAGCTCGTTCTTCAATCATTTCATCAATTGAGCCTTTATTTGGTACAAAACCATAAACCAGCTTCATATCTAAACCAATAGCTAATTCTCTTAATGTATTTAATGTAATAGTACCATTTGCCTCTCTTTTTTCCATATCCCCAACACTTTGCGGACTTATATTCATTCTATTACCTAGTTGGCGAAGTGACATTTTTAAAACTGTTCTAATCGATTTTATCCATCCAGAAGAGGGCAAGGCAACTTCATCAACCGCCATAAAACAAGACAGTTTTGTATCTAATTGCTCTATTAATAATATCCTTTTTTTATCTTTCATAAGTTCAAAAACTTAAAATTAGTATACAAATTTAAGTCTATAAGTTTAAAAAACAAAATAAATATCAGTTTATAGACTGATAAAATATATTTTTTATCAGCTTATAGGCTTAAATTTAAAATATAATATCAGCTTGTAAGCTGTGAAAAATGTTTAAATTTTCCGTGGTTGTTAATTTGGGCTTACAAGTTGGTTTTTCTTCCAATATGCTTTTAGTTTTTCAGCATATTCTTTGGGAGTAATTTTAATATATTCCAAAAAAACTTTTTCACTCTGGTGTCCTGTTATTTTCATAATAGTAAGAGTGTCAATTTTACCATATAAATTCGTCGCAAAACTCCTTCTACACGAATGAGAACTAATCAATTCATATTTAGGATATACTCCAAATTTTTTTCTGCTAATCATTTGCTTCTTCCCATTCTTGTTAATTTCTTGCGACACCATTTTTGCGCCTTCTGTGGGCTCTGTTATTCCAGCAATTTCAGCAACTTCTTTTACATATTTGTTAAATTTTTGGTCGCTTATTTTTCTTGGAAACTCTCCGTTTCTCTTATCTAAAATTTCTTGGACTTGCTCATGAATAGGAATTATAACAGGAAATTCAGTTTTTAGTGTTTCTTTATAGATGAATCCGTCATCTAAATTATCTTTTCCTAATTGCAAAAAGTCTGAAATCCTAAAGCCTGTTCTCGCTCCAATGATAAACCAGTCTTTGGCGTTATCAAGATAATCCTGTTCGAATTTGGTATTATAAATTAAGTTTATTTCTGAATCCTTTAGGTAAATGTCTTTTGTTTTATTTGTGGGAGAATAAAATTCAGTCAATTTGTAATCTTTGCAAACATTTAGTTCTTTTTTACTTGCATTACCACAAAATAGCTTCACTGTGTCAATAAATCCTCCTATCGTATTATCATTTAAAAATTCTTCTGTTTCTAAGTAGTTAATAAATTTGTCATGAAAATTTAAATCAATTTCTGTAAGTTTTAATTTTACTCCGATAAAAGATTCAAAAGCTGTTATCTTATTTAAAGTAGTATTGTAATATTGAATTGTTCTTGGTTTTACAGGCGCACCTCTTTTGGTTCTTTTAGTTTCAGCTTCTTTAATGAATGATTCAATAAAATTCACAAAAAAAAGTTTCTCATTAGTTTTTTGATTTTCAGTTTCACGATTAAAAAAAACACTAATTTTTTCTTTGAGCCATTTTGAATTTATTACAACCGTAACATCATTTAGTTTTGTGTCTTCATATTCCTTTCTTATATAGGCTTGAAATTGCTTAAGTTTTACATTTGTTTCTTTATAGTGTATTTCAGGTGTAGCTAATATTTCTTGTTTAGCGTCGCTCCATCTGTTTTTAGGGACTTGCAAACCAGTAGAAGAAATAATATCAAACTGTTTTCCTTGTTTAAATCTGAAAAAGATTGTGTTCCAATCATTATTAGTCTGTATTTTGTAATTCCCTGATGCCATAATTTCTTTTTTTCAAAGATAAGAATAAAAATAAACTACCCCAATAACCACCCCGTTTTTATTTATTGTTACTTTATTAGTTGAAATTTAATTAAATTAAGTATAGGGTAAGTTATTGTATTTGTTGATGTTAATTGCATTATTATAATATAATTTAATTCGATGAAACAATAGGTTTTACTTCTATTATCCGCACAAAAAGCTTCTCAATCGAGAAGCTTTTTTTATGCTTTATATTTTGATGAGTTACGCAATCTGTAATGTCAATCCTAATGCATTGATTATTTGTACAAAATTTGAAATTTGTAAATCAGTTTTACCTTGTTCTATTTTAGCAATATAGGCGCGTTCTTTGCCTATTTGATCCGCTAATTGTTGTTGTGTTAAATTTTTTTCTTTGCGTTTCTCTTTTATCAATTCGCCATAATAAAAAGACAATGCTTTTTTTGTAAACTCTTCTCTTTCGGCTGTGCCTTGCTTGCCATATTTTTCGTCTAAATAGTCATTGGCTGTAGGCAACTCTCTTTTTATTCTTTCTAAATCAAGTTTTGGTCTTGCCATTTTTCTAAAATTTTGATTGCTGATTTTATTTGTTTGTGATAATCTTTTGTGGATTTTTCATAAATCCATTTAGGAACAAAATATTTCTACATTGAGTTATGTTGTCGTGGTCTATTGTAAAAACAATGATTCGATATTCGTTATTAACCTGTACTCGCACTTCATAGAAATCGGTATTTATTAATTTTTTGCTATTTTGGTGTTAATTACGGTTTGTGTCGTTATTATTTCTACTAGGTAATCTATTTTATCCGTTACATTGGTTTCTGAATTGTTTAAAAAATCTATAAATTCAGGTGTTTTGAATATTGTCCTCATTGTTATGAATCTTTTACAAATGTAACGAATTAGTTACTGTTTTTTTATTTTGTTTCTTTTTTTAACATTTCTATTTGTGGGTTTGGTCTTTGCTTCGTTATTATAAACCTACATAAATAAATTGACGTTTGTGTCTTTGTCCGGTCCTTAAAAAGTGATACGGTATTAATAAAATTAAATGTATTTTTGTCTCTCAACTACAAATGCTGAAAGCAATACATGGATATTAGACCCTTTATAGATTCAACTTATTTAAAAACGGCTTCGCAGGCGGTTCTCGACGAAAACCAAAATCAGCTTGTGGTGGAGGCTTTTATTAGAGAAGCTGTTGAAGAGCGTTTTAAACTCATCATGATTCGCCCGGAAATGGTGGCTGTGGCCAAAAAAATAATTTCAGAATCGGAATCCAATCTCCAAATAGGAACTGTAATCGATTTTCCCCAAGGGCAATCCAGTATTGATAAAAAACTGCACGAAGCCAATCAGGCCATTGCTGATGGCGCTGACGAACTGGATTTTGTATGCAATTATGAGGCTTTTAAAAATGCTGCAGTTGATTTGGTAAAAGAAGAAATTCTCAGAGGAACTCAATTAGCATTGGAAAATAATAAAATAATTAAATGGATTATTGAAGTTGCTGCTTTGAGTGATAAACAAATAATTCAGTTGTCGGCTTTGATAAAAAATGTTGTCATGGCTAATTTTAAAGAATCGGATTATGCTGCGGTTTTTGTGAAGTCTTCCACTGGTTTTTATCAAACTAGTGATAATGAGCCTAACGGTGCCACCATTCCTTCGGTAATTATGATGATTGAAAACGCATCGCCTCTTTCGGTAAAAGCAGCCGGTGGAGTACGAACATATGAAGATGCGGTGGAGATGATTAAATTAGGTGTGAAACGAATTGGGACATCGGCAGCGAAAGCAATTGTAAATGGAGAAAATAATCAAAAAGGATATTAAAGGAATGATCATAAACGATATGAAAAAAATACTGCCAATTTTGTTTTTGTGCTTTTTTACGGCGTTGGGTTATGCCCAAGAGGATTTGAATTCTGATGTGGTGTTGAATTCGCAACGATTTCCTGTTTTTTCAGCTTGTAAAAACTTAGAAGCAGTAGCATTAGAGAGTTGTTTTTATAATGAAGTACAGGAGTTTGTTTTTCAGAATTTTGTTGTTCCAGAAGATTTAGTGCAAAATAATTTCAAAGGAAATGTCAAGGTGCTTTTTGAAGTAGATGCGAATGGTGTTTTTAAAGTGATTTATGTGAATGCGGTTGATGAAAAATTAATTCGGGAGACCAAGCGCGTTTTTACAAAATTCCCAAAAATAATTCCTTCCACTTATAATGGAAAAGCGGAATATTCGAGATATAATATTACGATAGCCATTCCGTTAAAAAGCGCTGCAACTCTAGCAGCCGAGAATTTGGCAAAAGCAGATATTCTTAGAAATACTACGCAACAATTGACCGAATTAGATAGTATTGTGTATAGAAAATACAACAATCCGGAGTTTGAAAGTCATTTGAATATTCCTTTTTCGCATAGTTATTATGCACAATTTGACGCTTCTTTAAATCAGGTAGGGAGTAATAATCATACGGCTTCAAAACCCTATTCTTATGCTGAGGTTGGTAAATATTACAACTTTAAGCAAGAAAATGAAAAATTAAAGAAGAAAACTTCCGGCTGGTGGACGAGAAAATTATGGAATGAAAATACGGTAGAAATACGAGGGGAAGATTATTGGTTTACTTTAAATCCTGTTTTGGATTTGCAAGTGGGTAAAGCTTCTCATACTGCTGCATCTTATACTTATGTGAATACACGCGCCATTAATTTTAGAGGTGGTTTAGGAAAGCAATTGAATTTTTCGACCACGATTTTTGAAAGTCAGGGGCGTTTTGCGGATTATTACAATCGTTATGCCGAGTCGCTAAAACCTGATGGTGGAAATCCTGCGATTATTCCGGGAATGGGTATTGCTAAAGCTTTTAAATCCGATGCCTATGATTTTCCTTTGGCGGAAGCCAATTTAACTTTTGCTCCAAGTAAATTTTTGGATTTGCAGTTGGGTTATGGAAGGAACTTTATAGGTGATGGTTATCGCTCTTTGTTAGAAAGTGATGGCGCTAGTCCGTATCCTTATTTTAAGTTGAATACCAAGTTTTGGAAAATAAAATATACCAATACCTATATGTGGTTAAAGGATGTGCGTACCGATGTTACTGTAGATAAAACCTATGCAACCAAGTTTATGGCAAATCATTATTTGAGTTGGAATGTTTCTAATCGATTGAATTTAGGTTTCTTCGAATCGGTAGTGTGGACAAATAAAAATGACAGAGGTTTTGATGCGAGTTTTGTAAATCCAATTATTTTTTATCGTTCGGTAGAGTTTGGTTCTTCTTCCAGATCAGGAAATGCGCTTTTGGGATTGACTTTTAAATACAAATGGGACAACCAAATTAACTTTTATGGGCAGTTTCTGTTAGATGAATTTTCATTGGGAGATATTAAAGAAGGAGATAATAGTTGGAAAAACAAATACGGATATCAAATAGGTGCTAAATATTACAATGCTTTCAAGGTGCCAAATTTATTATTGCAACTGGAATACAACAGAGTGCGACCTTATGTGTATTCGCATTCTGAGCCAATAACAAATTATGGGCATAATAATCAAAGTATTGGTCATCAGTGGGGTAGTAATTTTGGTGAGTTTATTGCTATTGCTCGCTATCATAAAGATCGATTTTTTGCTGATGTGAAATTAACAACGGCTGTAAGAGGTTTTGATTTTGATACAACTACAAATGATTTGAATTATGGTAGTAATATTTATAAGGACTATGATTTAAAGAGAGCTTCAAATAGCGGTGTGAAAGTAGGCCAAGGAAATAAGACTAGTTTTTTTATGGCTGATATTCAGGGAGGTTGTTTGATTAATCCATCAACTAATTTGAAACTTTTTGCCAGTTATATTTACAGAGATTTTAATCCAATGCAAAATACAGCCACCGTATTTAAAGAAAGTACCAATTGGTTTTCTATAGGGGTACGTTCGGATGTTTTTAATTGGTATTTTGATTATTAGTTTGAATTAAAAACATGTTGGAATAAAATTATTGTTTAAAAACTGTTTGGTCCTGAAAAAGAGATACAGGATTAATGAGAAAAATAAAAAGTTCAAATTTGTCAACAGGATGATAATGTATTCACTCCAGTAATTTTGTTTAAAATTAGGTCGTATAAAATTTAGTTATGAGATATCCTTTTTTATATTATTTTGGTGGTTTTTTATGGTGGCTATTAATTAGATTTTGTAAAACAAATTTAGAGGATGAGCAGGCGGAAGATAAGAGGATAAGAAATATTGTTTTTTCTATAGCATTAGGAATGATTATAGCTTTTGTTTCTATAAAAAATTCTAAATTAAACTAATGTTGCAATTAGGGATAGTTTTTTGTATTTCTAATATTGTTATTCGTTTTCATTTGGGTGTTTTTTTTATGTAGAAGATAAAGCGTAGCATTTGCAACGCACTTGGCTAAATAAACTTTCAAGAAATTACTCTAAAAAGGCTTAAATTTTTCTTCAACAATATTTTATGATTTGTTTTTTGCCAAATCCCTTTCGATGAGTTACTTTTGCAGCAGTTTTACAAAAACCTAATGAAAACGGCATTGAGCACAACTACAAATACATTTTCCCTTAAAGCGATTTTTACCGATTTTAAAGAAATCACCAAAGCTGGATTGGCTATTAGTGTGTTGTTTTCGTCTATTGCGGGATATCTTTTAGGTTTTAATGATGAGCAACCTTTTCAATGGTCGGTTTTATTGATGCTTTGTGTAGGTGGTTATTGCATGGTAGGAGCTTCGAATGCTTTCAATCAGGTAATTGAGAAAGATTTAGATGCTTTGATGGATCGAACTAAAAATCGTCCGGTGCCTTCAGGAAGAATGTCTTCAAATATGGCATTGGTAGTGGCTAGTTTGCTTACTATAATTGGACTTTCGTTATTGTATATGATTAATCCTAAAACAGCAATGTTTGGGGCAATTTCTATATTTTTATACACCAGCGTGTATACACCGCTTAAAATACTTACCTCTTTGTCGGTTTTTGTGGGGGCTTTTCCAGGTGCCATTCCTTTTATGTTGGGCTGGGTTGCCGCTACAGGCGATTTTGGAATAGAGGCAGGAACTTTATTTTTAATTCAGTTTTTCTGGCAGTTTCCTCATTTTTGGGCTATTGGTTGGTTTTTGTATGACGATTATGAAAAGGCAGGTTTTTTCATGTTGCCTACCGGTAAGAAAGATAAAGGAACTGCATTGCAGATTATTTTATATACTGTTTGGTTGATTGTTGCTTCGCTGTTGCCATCAATTGGATACACGGGTAAATTATTTATTTCTCAACCAGCAGCAGGGATTGTTTTTTTATTGGGGCTTTGGATGCTTTATTATGCAGTTCAGTTGTATAAGATTAAAACGGCAAAAGCAGCTAGGACTTTAATGTTAGTAAGTGTTTCTTATATTTCATTATTGCAATTGGTTTATATAATTGATAAATTTTTAAGATAGTTATGGGAGTTACAATGACAGTAGATGAACATAAAGCAAGAACGGCAAGATCATACAAGTTGATATTGTTGTTTGCTATGGTTAGTATGACTATGATGTTTGCAGGTTTAACCAGTGCTTTTGTGGTAAGTAAATCAAGAGTGGATTGGTTGAAAGATTTTCAGTTACCAACGGCTTTTTATATTAGCACAATTGTTATAATTGGGTGTAGTGTTACTTTTCACTTGGCCAAAAAAGCAATTCAAAAAGACAATAAAAGTCTAACAACTACCTTGCTTTTGGCGACCTTGGCTTTGGGGGTTTTGTTTGTGATTTTACAGTTTGTTGGATTTGCTCAAATTGTAGAAAGTGGTTATTATTTTACAGGATCTGAGAGTTCAATTACAACAACTTTCCTGTATATTGTTACTTTAATGCACTTGATACACTTGGCTGGAGGCTTAATTTCACTTTTAATTATAATTTATAATCATTTTAAACAAAAGTACAATTCGAGTCAAACTCTTGGAATAGAACTAGGTGCGATGTATTGGCACTTTCTTGATTTCTTGTGGGTTTATTTATTTGTATTTTTATATTTCTTTAAATAAGAAAAAAACGTAAATTTGGGAACTTTTTAACGAATAACTTTTATGGAAGCGACAGTTACTACTGCAAATAGTGAAGAAAAAACTTGGGGAGGCGGCAATGAGCCAATGGGAGCAAGTTATGGTAAAATGATGATGTGGTTTTTTATCGTGTCAGATGCCTTAACGTTCTCTGGATTTTTAGCAGCTTACGGTTTTTCTAGATTTAAATTTATTGAAACATGGCCTTTGCCTGATGAAGTGTTTACTCACTTCCCTTTTATGCATGGGGTTGCGGCGCCTATGTACTATGTAGCATTTATGACTTTTATTTTGATTTTCTCATCTGTAACAATGGTTTTGGCTGTTGATGCGGGTCATCAATTGAAAAAGAACAAAGTTATTGTTTACATGTTTTTAACCATTATTGGTGGTTTAATTTTCGTTGGTTCTCAAGCTTGGGAGTGGAAAAACTTTATCAATGGTGAGTATGGAGCTATCGAAACAAAAGGAGGAAGTATTCTTCAGTTTGTTGGTAAAGACGGAAAACAAGTAGCACTTGCTGATTTTGCAGCCACTTTACCTGAAGAAAGAACTCAATTGTCCAGAAGTCATGGAACCTGGTTTATGGAAGAGTCTACTCAGCCAACTTATTCAGTAGCTGAAGTACAGGCTGGTTTCAAAGCACATCCTGATTTATTGATTAGAACTGAAGTTATAAAAGATAAAAAGAAAACAATTCTTTCCAGAGCCGAATCTGAACAAAGATTAAGTCAAGCTGCTTTAGTAGTTGAAGGAGCAAACTTAGAAAGAAATGAATATGGAAGTAAGTTATTTGCTGATTTCTTCTTCTTTATTACTGGTTTCCACGGATTCCACGTTTTCTCTGGGGTGATTATCAATATTGTTATATTCTTTAATGTATTGATTGGAACTTATGAGAAAAGAAAAAGTTATGAAATGGTGGAGAAAGTTGGACTATACTGGCACTTTGTCGATTTAGTATGGGTATTTGTATTCACAGTTTTCTATCTAGTTTAATTTTTTAAAGTTTATTTATTATGTCACACGAGCATGTATCAAACGTAGGTAGAATCTGGAAAGTATTCGGGATTTTATCATTAGTTACAATTATAGAGGTTTTTTTAGGTATTTACAAACCTGATGCTTTACACCATAGTCATTTTCTTGGCTTAAGTTTACTAAACTGGATTTTTTATGCACTTACTATTTTCAAGGCATATTACATTGTATGGGCTTTTATGCACATGGAAGGAGAAAAATCAAGTCTTAGATGGGCTGTAGTTTTACCAGTTATTTTTCTTGTCTTATACTTACTTTTCATTCTGTTGACTGAAGGGAATTATATTTATGGGGTTTTTAAAGATTCAACCATTAAATGGAATTTTTAACACTATATTAATTCAAAAAAAGGGCACGCATTGCGTGCCTTTTTTTATTTTTGCATTTTAAAATTAATTTTCGATAATGAAAAAAAATATAGTTCTTTTTATACTCTTCGTTTTGCCTATTGTAGCTTATCTTTTCTTTGCTTCAGGTGTTAATAGTTTTACTAAACTTCCAGTTATTACTCCTAAAGTTGCTGATTTAGGAAAATGGGAATCTTTAAAGGGAGAAAAGGTTAGTTTAGACAATAAAATTACTATCCTTGGTTTTTCAGGAACTGAGATTTTAAAGAACAGAGGGAATCTTTTTAATTTAAATGAAAAGATCTATCAGCGATACCATACTTTTAATGATTTGCAGTTTGTGATGATTTGTCCATTAGGAACTGAAAAGGATATAAAAAATATTATGGATGCTTTTGATGACTTTACAGATGTTTCTCAATGGCATTTTGTCTTTGCAACTCCTGAAGAAATTCAATCTTATTATAAACAATTGAAATTAGTGAAGCCATTAGATGCTAATGCCGGAACTTCTAATGTTTTTATAGTAGACAAGGAAAGAAATTTGAGAGGAAGAAAAGATCAAAAAGAATATAAAGAAGGCTATGATAGTTTTCATCCTTCTGAATTGAGTAATGAGATGTTAGATGATTTTAAGGTTATTCTTTATGAGTACCGCGCAGCTCTTAAAAAGAATCACAATGCTACCAAACAATTGTAAACACACCATTTTATGTTGAAAAATAAATCATATATCGGGATTTCGTTTATTGTTTTAATTTTTGGAATTTATGTAGTTCCAAAGATCATTTCCCGTATTCAAAACGGAGATGTTGTTAAGGCGGATCGTTTAGATAAGGTATCGTCTGGCAGTAATTCAGAAGAAAATTTGGTAAAAATTGGTCCCGCACCAAAATTCGAATTGACGAATCAAGACAATCAAAAGATAAGTAATGCAAGTTATAAAGGGAAGGTTTATGTTTTGGAATTTTTCTTTACTAGCTGTCCTTCTATTTGTCCAAAAATGAATCAAAGCATGTTGATTCTAGAGAAGAAATTCTTTGGGAATCCTAATTTTGGAATCGTTTCTATTACAATTGATCCTAAACATGATACTCCTGAGGTTTTAAAATCGCATGGTAAGCTGATAGGTGTTAAGTCTTCTAATTGGAATTTTTTAACTGGCGACAGGCAAACGATATTTGATTTGGCTAACAAAGGTTTTAATCTTTATGCAGGAGAAAATAGCAAGGTAAATGGCGGATTTGAACATTCAGGGATGTTTGCTTTGATCGATAAAAATGGGAATATTCGTTGTAGAAAAGACGATTTTGGGAATCCAATTTTATATTATGATGGACTAGAAAAATCAGGAGTTAGAGATATTCAACAAGATATCAGTATTTTATTAGCAGAATAAATTATGAAAGAGCAAAGTTTAGAAACAAAATACAATAAGTGGATTGTGCTGTTGTCAGTTGCAATTCCGTTAGTGGTTGCAATCCTTTTTGGGGTTAATTTGAGAAAATTGGGTTATGATGTAGAGCCACTTTCTTTTTTGCCACCTATTTATGCTACTATAAATGGAATTACTGCAATTGTGTTGGTTTTGGCTGTATTGGCTATAAAAAAAGGAAATAGACAATTACATGAAAATTTAATGAAAACGGCTATAGCTTGCTCTGTTGCCTTTTTAGCGATGTATGTAGCCTATCATATGACTTCCGATTCTACAAAATTTGGTGGCGAAGGAATTATCAAATATGTGTATTACTTTATATTAATAACTCATATCATTCTTTCGGTTGTTATTATTCCGCTAGTTTTAATCACTTATGTTCGTGCATTGGCACAAGTATTTGATAAGCATAAAAAAATTGCCAAAATTACTTTTCCTATTTGGCTATATGTTGCGGTTACAGGTGTTATTGTGTACTTAATGATTTCTCCTTATTATGTTTACTAAAGTCAGAAGTCAGAAGTTAGAAGTTGGAAGTAAAAATACCAAATCTCAAATTCCAAATTGCTTCGCCAATTCGCTAGTGCTCGGGTCCAAATTTCAAAAACTGTTTTTTGGGATTTGTTTTTTGTTTTTTGGAATTTCTTCTTATGCCCAATGTGCTATGTGTAGAGCTGCCTTAACGGGCAATGCTAACGTAGAGAAGGCAAAAGCAGTCAATGATGGAATTGTTTATTTGATGGTTATTCCTTATCTATTAGTAGCTGTAATTGGTTATTTTGTTTATCGAATGAAGAAAAATAAAACGAAATAAATTTTATTTAAAACCATCAACAGTAATGTTGATTTCTCCATTTACTTTTACAAAAGCAATAATGGCATTTTGGCTCAGTTCTATTTTTTGAAATTGAATGTCGTCTATTTTTCCGTTTACAAATACCCCAGTCATTGGCGAGTAATTGTTCAGGTAGTTTAGCATTGTTTTCTTTCCTTCTTCAAGATTTGGTTTAATCGAATAACGGCAGTTTTCCTGAATTTTTCTTAAAATTATGCCTTGAGCAAGCCAGTTTGCAGTACGCATTAATTTGCTTTTGGTGTCTAAAGCATAATTTAATTCGTCAAAATAAATTTCTTTTTTCTCGGGATTGTATTTTGGAAATCCAGCTAAATATATCGTTCCGTTTAGTGAACCGGTTAAATCTAAGGCAATGACCATTTTTCCGCTTTTGTGCCAGATGTTAACGTCTTCTACTTTTACCTTTCTTGAACCCGAGGCAAATTCTTCTCCAGTGAAATTTTTCTTCATTATTCTGGAAGCATCGGCATAACTGGAAACAGCGGTAATGTTTGCTGTTATTTGATTCGGAATTTTATTGACTGCTTTTAGTGTAATTTGATTTGCATTGAATTTAGTTTCCGGAACCTGACCTATAATGGTTTCCATGTTGCATTTCATGCCCATTTGCAATACAAACGATTCATTTTTTAAATGAGCTGCTGTTGAATAAATTTCGACAGGAACAATTCTGAGCCAACTTTCGTACGCTTCATTCATTTGAAACGGAGTACAGATTTTTTGTAGAGCCATCATAACATTGGGTTTGAAATCCGTTGATTTTTCGATAGCGTCATCAATCTTTTTCTCTATTTTGGATTTAAATAATTTTACAGAAGGATTAATTAAGTAGGTTACAGGCATATTTTTACCAAAAACACTCATGGTTGGGCTTTCATTCCAGTCTAAAGAACTCAACTCGGTTTGGGTTCTCAGTTTCCAGTTGTTTAAACTTACTGAGCTGTTTAGGGTAACAATTCCGTTTAAATTAAATTCTTTGGTGTTGTACAGGGAAACACCCATAGTTTTTGTGCCAATTCGGTATTTTATGATGGCTTTTAGGGGTAGTATAGTGGTGATTTTTTCAGAACTGTCACTACTACTGTTTTTGATAGTAATAGGAGCGAGTTTCCAAATTTTCATTTCAATATCGTCGTCTTCTATGTTGCTATCGTCATAGATCAATCCGTTTAATGCAGTATTGGTTTGGTTTTCAATGTCTTTTAGTTTGATACTAATAGGTAAATTGATAAAAGAAGGAACATTGTTGTACACAATCGGACTGGCATCATCTGGTTCCGGTTTTAATGTGGCAATTCTTTGAGAAGTAGAACAACCTATAACAGCCAGCAGGCTAGTGAAAACAGTTAGAAAGATAATTTTTTTCATTGGATTGATTTGAAGCTGTAAATTTAGAAAAAGCTTTTAATTCCTGTTAAAAAAAGAGAAAAGTAAATGATAAGGCTTTTATTTGTTTGATTTTTAAATGTTTTTGAAGGATGTGATTATTGTTAGCTAGAAAAACTTATTTTTGTGTAGTAACTTTACTTCATTTTAGTTCGAATAAATATGAATCCAAAAAAATATTTTAGTTTACTATTCTTTGTAATAATTAGTTTTTATTCGAATGCACAATCTCGCCAATGGTCTTTAGAAGATTGTGTAAAATATGCTTTAGATCATAATATTTCTATTCGACAATCAGAGTTGGATACTCAATCGGCAGGGATAGATAAGAAAGATGCTTTTGGACGTTTTTTGCCTACGGTATCGGCTAATGCTTCTCATTCCTGGAATATTGGTTTGAATCAGGATATTACTACCGGACTTTTACAAAATCAAACTACTCAGTTTACATCGGCAGGAGCTAGTGTAGGGATTGATATTTACAAAGGTTTGCAAAATTTAAATACATTAAGAAAAGCGAATCTTTCTATTGTTGCGGCAAAATACCAATTGCAAAAAATGAAAGAAGATATTGCTCTTAACGTTGCCAATGCTTATTTGCAGGTGCTTTTTAACAAAGAAAACTTAAAGGTGCAAAACAATCAATTGACTATAGATACCAAACAATTGAACAGAACGCAGGAATTAGTCAATGCAGGGACTTTGCCTAAAGGCGATTTATTAGATGTAAAAGCGACTATTGCAGCCGATAATCAAAAAGTAATTAATGCTGAAAATGCTTTGTTGATTGCTAAGTTAAGTTTGACTCAGCTGTTGCAACTGGATAGTTTTGAGAATTTTGATGTTACTGATTCTAATGAATTTCAAATGAATCAAGCCATTTTATCCCAAACGCCAACAGCAATTTATGACAAAGCAAAGCAAGAGCGTGTGGAGTTAAAAATTGCTCAGACCAATCTGGAAATTGCCCAGAAAAATGTAATTATTGCTAAAGGTGCTTACCAACCCACATTGAGAGGCTTTTATAATTTTAATAGCCGTGTAGCATACGCTGACAGGATTGTAGGTGTAGAGCCTAATGCGGCTAACCCAACATCAATTGTCGGTTTTGTCGAAGGTACAAATCAAAATGTGCTCAAACCTAATTATTCTTCAATTGTTGGGAATCCAAATCCTTTTTTCAATCAGTTTAGTGATAATAAAGGACAATCTTTCGGGGCTCAGTTGAGTATTCCTGTTTTTAATGGTTTTTCTGTTCGAAATAATGTCGAGCGAAACAAGGTGAGTTTCGAAAAGTCTAAAATAGCTTTAGAAAAACAAGAATTAGACTTACAACGCAATGTGTACACTGCTTTTACCGATGCTAAAGGAGCTTTGAAAGCTTATGAATCGGCAGTTCAAGCCTTAGATGCTAGGTCAGAATCCTATAATTATTCGAAAGAAAAATTTGAAGTTGGTTTGATGAATTCATTCGATTTAAGTCAGTCTCAAACCTTGTTGTCTGCTGCGCAATCAGAAGTGTTGAGAACAAAATACGATTATATTTTTAAAACTAAAATACTGGAATTGTATTTTGGAATTCCAATCATAAAAAATTAAATAAGTTATGTCAAAAAGAAATATTTATATCCTTGTTGCTGTTTTTGTAGTAGTAATAACTTCTTTGATAATATTAGGAAAAAAAGGAGTTTTTGGAAATAAAGCCGATGTTAAAGAGATAGAAATTGCCAAGATTGTTCCTATGACTATTGTTGAAACAGTTTCGGCAACGGGAAAAATTCAACCCGAAATTGAAGTTAAAATAGCTTCGATGGTTTCGGGCGAAATTATTGATTTGCCTGTAAAAGAAGGACAAGTAGTTAAAAAAGGAGATTTGTTAGTTAAGATAAACCCTGATTTGTATTTGTCCAGTTTGAATAGAACTGTTGCGGGTTTGTCTGGTTCTAAAGCAGGACTGACACAAAGCGAAGCGCAATTTAAAGAAGCTAAAGCCAGTTATGATCGAAATAAAATCTTATTCGAAAAAGGGATTATTTCTAAATCAGATTGGGATAAATCAGTTGCTTCGTTTGATGTTGCTAAAGCGGCAAAACAATCGGCTTATTTTAGTGTTCAGAGTGCTTCGGCATCGGTTAATGAGGCTAAAGATAATTTAGGTCGAACGATTATTTACGCTCCGGCTGATGGAACTATTTCGATGCTAAATGTTGAATTGGGAGAAAGAGTATTGGGAACACAACAAATGACCGGAACGGAAATTTTGAGAGTGGCCAATTTGAATAATATGGAAGTGGAAGTGGATGTCAATGAAAATGATATTGTGAAAATTAAAGTAGGCGACTTGGCTAATGTTGAAGTGGATGCTTATTTGAAGAAACAATTCAAGGGGACAGTAACGAGTATTTCTAATTCGGCTAGTTCAACTTTAACAGCCGATCAGGTAACGAATTTCAAAGTTAAGGTTCGAATTTTAAAAGAATCGTATGAAGATTTATTGGTTGGAAAACCGGTGACCTATTCGCCTTTTAGACCAGGAATGACTGCCACGGTAGATATTATTACTAAAACAAAGAGAAATGTTTTGGCAGTGCCAATTAGTGCCGTTGTGGTAAAGTCAGACACGACTGCTGTGGCAGTTTCAGATAAGGAAATTCCGGATCCTAAAGAAGATAAAAAGGAAGCGCCTAAAAGTGATAAAAAATTAGAATGTCTGTTTTTAAAAGTTGGCGAAAAAGCTAAAATTAAAATTGTCAAGACAGGAATTCAGGACGATACTAATATTGAGATTCTAAGCGGAGTTAAAAAAGGCGATGAAGTGATCACCGGGCCTTATACCATAGTGAGTAAAGAATTGAATTCGGGGGATAAAGTCAGTATTAAATCCGAAAACAAAAAGAAATAAGCCGTTTTCTTTTGGCTGTTGATTTAAATTTTTTAGACCTTTGCAAAAAGAAAAAAGACATTGAATTATATACTTAACATAGAAACCGCAACAAAAAATTGTTCCGTTTCAATTGCCAAAGATGGCAAAACTCTGGTTTGTAACGAAATTGCCGAAGAAGGCTATTCGCATGCCGAACGTTTGCATGTGTTTATAGAGGAAAGTGTAAAAGAAGTGGGAATCACCTATAAGGATTTGGCTGCTATTGCGGTGAGTCAGGGGCCGGGTTCTTATACGGGGCTTAGAATAGGCGTTTCGGCGGCAAAAGGATTGTGTTTTGCTTTAGGAATTCCATTAATTGCTGTGGATACATTACAATCGTTAGCAGCTCAGGCTAAGATTGAATCCGGTTTTGTAGTGCCAATGCTAGATGCGAGAAGAATGGAGGTTTACAGCGCTGTTTTTTCGGCTAAATTAGAATCAAAAAGAGCAATTCTTGCCGAGGTTATCACCGAAGATTCTTTTCAGGAATTTGAAGAAACATTATATTTTGTTGGCGATTGTGCCGAGAAATGCCAGACTGTTTTAAACAAAGCTAATTTTGTCTTTTTAGAAACTATAAAATACCCTTCGGCTAACGAAATGAGTGCTTTGAGTTATACCAAATTTTTAAAAAACGATACCGTTGACGTTGCTTATTTTGAGCCTTATTATTTGAAGGATTTCATGATAACGACTTCTAAGAAATAATAAAACCGCATGGTTATTGCGATAAGAATTTTAAAAAAAATGCTTCGAATTTATTATAAAATTTGTGTTGACACAATTGTGAAATCCAAAATTACAAATGATGGAATTTGGAAATTTAATACAATAATGTTCATGTCTGCTTTTTTAAGTTTAATTTTTATGTCTATAATTTTTATACTTAAAAGATTTTTCCCAGAATATCTAAATTTTTCAATTTTTTCAGATAATTATATTGAGAAAAGTTTATATATAAAATTAGAAGCTGTCATTTTTTATTTAATACCATCTTTTGTTGTAAATTATTATTTAATAATTTACAACAAAAGATATGAAAAGTTACTCCTTGATTATAAGCCAAATAAAGGAAGATATATGCTTCGATTTATGGTTTTTAGCTTAGTATTAATTGTAGTTAGTATATTTGTTTAGTTTTTATTGTATATATATGACAACAGTTCGATTGCGCGGAAATTTTTTTCCAAGTCCATAACAATGAGAATAG
Organism: Bacteroidota bacterium; assembly: GCA_039805885.1. Classification (GTDB taxonomy): domain Bacteria; phylum Bacteroidota; class Bacteroidia; order Flavobacteriales; family Flavobacteriaceae; genus Flavobacterium. The sequence continues at coordinate 37,898 of JBDLTG010000064.1, read as the reverse complement.
TCTAATTGAAATCATAGAAAATACAGATTAGTATAACAACAAAACGCGTTTCAATTGAAACGCGTTTTGTTTTTTATAAGTGAGTTTGTATTAAGCATTAATAGCTTCCACTTGAATTTTTTCATCATTTAACATGCTTTTCAACATGTTTTCGATTCCTGATTTTAAAGTAAAAGTAGAAGAAGGACAACCACTACAAGCACCTTGAAGAATTACTTTTACAATTTTGCTTTCTTCGTCATAAGATTCAAAAGCAATGTTTCCACCATCGGCAGCAACGGCAGGTTTTACATATTCTTCCAGAATATTAATGATTTGTTGTGAAGTAACATCAAGTTTATCAAATTCTTCGGTTTTAATTTGCTCTTGTTTTTCGGCATTGGTTACTACACTGTCGTCAAGAACAATTCCGCCATTCTCTATATATTCTTTGATGAATGTTCTTAGTTCTAAGGTGATTTCATCCCAGCTGTTCAATTCGTATTTTGTTACCGAAATATAGTTTTCGTCAATAAAAATTTCTTTTACATAAGGAAATTTAAATAATTCTTTTGCTAAAGGTGAGGAAGCGGTTTGATCGATGTTTTTGTATTCCACCGCATTTTTTGTTAGCATTCTGCTTACCACAAATTTTAAAGCTGAAGGATTTGGAGTCGTCTCTCCATACACCGTAATAGGCTGTTTCTTAGGTTTGTTCTCATCAATATTTATGATGGTTCCACCATTGTTTACAAAATCTTCAATTTGCTCAGCAACAGCGTCCTTAACATCGTCCCATTCTACAATGCTAAATCTTTCAACCGCAATAAAATTTCCAGAAATGTAAACTGATTTTACAAATGGTAAATAAAACAATTGTTGTGCAAGAGGAGAGGATTTAGCCTCGTCTATATTTTTGAATTCAAAACTTTCGTTTCTAGTAATAAATTCTTCAAATTCAAACTTTAATATAGTAGGGTTTTGTGTCTCTTTAATAGATATTTTTGTCATAATTTTTGTAAATTTTTACAAATTTAGTAAAGTTATTTTCTATGAATAACTATATTTGAATTATTAATGAATAAATTAACTTAACTTTAGTTTTTGGGTTAAGTTTTTTTTTGCTTTTTCAGTTATCGTGATTAATTTTTTTTAAATGTATACCAATATAAAATATTTTATAATCTGCTTTTTTATCGGCGTGTATTCTTATTCTCAAGAAGGAATTCCTGTTTATTCAGATTATCTTTCCGATAATTATTATCTGTTACATCCGTCGATGGCTGGTGCTTCTAATTGTGCCAAATTGCGTGTTACTTCCCGTAAACAATGGTTTGGTCAGGAGGATGCTCCATCACTTCAAACAGCGAGTTTTAATGGTAGAGTAGGAGAAAAAGCAGGAGCAGGGATTATTCTTTTTAATGACAAAAATGGCTATCATTCTCAAAAAGGGGTGAAATTAACTTATGCTTATCATTTGATGTTTTCAAGAGATGAAATCGATTTGAATCAGTTGTCTTTTGGTATTAGTGGAGGTTTAATTCAGAGTCAATTAGACGAGACTGCTTTTATGCAATCGGGTAATTATGATCCCATTATTGACGGAACGATTGTTCAAAAAGATTCTTATTTTAATGTCGATTTAGGAATGTCTTATAATTTTCTGGATTTTTACGTTCACGGAACAATTAAAAATGCAATTGAAACCAGACGCGACATTTATTCTGAATTTGAAAGTGATAATCTTAGAAAACTTATTTTAAGTACAGGTTATGTATTTGGGGATAAATATAGAGTTTTATGGGAACCTTCAATCATGTTTCAATATACTGAGTTAACTACAGAAAAGACTATTGATTTTAATTTGAAAGCTTATAAAAATATGGATTTTGGTACATTGTGGGGTGGTTTGTCTTATAGAACCAGTTTTGATGGAGCCGAATTTAATAATGGTAATGGTACTTCCAGACAAAGATATCAGGCTATTACGCCAATAGTTGGAGTCAATTTTAATAATTTTATGTTTGCCTATACTTATTCTCATTTAGGAGGCGAAGTTAAATATACAACTGGAGGGTTTCATCAAATTACTTTAGGACTTAATTTGTTCTGCAAACGTGAGAAATACGAATGTAACTGTCCTGCAATCAACTAAAATAATTTACATTTAGAAATGGTAATAAAAGCTGTTAATGGGATATCACCTAATATTCCGGAAGATTGTTATTTAGCCGAAAATGCTACTATTGTTGGCGATGTTAGTTTTGGCACTTCTTGTAGTGTTTGGTTTAACGCGGTTCTTAGAGGCGATGTCAATTATATAAAAATTGGGAACAAAGTCAATATTCAAGATGGAGCCGTTGTTCATTGTACTTATAAAAAATATCCAACTATTATAGGAAATAATGTTTCTATAGGACACAATGCTATTGTTCACGGTTGCGTGATTCACGACAATGTTTTGATAGGAATGGGAGCTATAGTGATGGATAATTGTACTATTGAAAGCAATTCTATTATAGCTGCAGGTGCAGTGATTACTCAAAACACTGTAGTTACTTCAGGTTCTATATGGGCTGGAGTTCCTGCTAAGAAAGTAAAAGATTTAGATCAATCCAGTTTTGCCGGAGAAATTGAACGTATTGCCGAAAATTATTTATTGTATTCCAGCTGGTATAAAGAAGAAGAATAGTTTATAAATTAATTTTTTCAAAGAAAGAAGTCTTATAACTTTCGCTGATAGGAATGCGTTTGTCGGCAATTAAGACCTTGTTTTTCTGGATGGATTTCACGTATTTGATATTGATAATATACGAACGGTGAATTCGAGCAAAACCTTTAGATGAAAGTAAATTTTCGAGTTTAATCAAACTGATTAAGGTTAGCGTAAATTTATTGTCAGTAGTGTATATTTTGACATAATCTTTCAAACCTTCGATAAATAAAATATCCGAAAAATTGATTTTCACATTTTCATATTCTGAACGAACAAACATAAAATCGGGTTCTATTTCCGGGGCAACTACTTTTGGAGCAGCGGCAGCCGGAGCAAGATTTTGCGAATTAAATGTTTGTTGGGCACGCATCACCGATTTTAAAAAACGATGAAAAGGAATTGGTTTTACTAAATAATCGACCGCTCCAAGATTAAATCCTTCTACGGCATAATCAGAATAGGCGGTGGTGAAAATGACCAATGGTTTTTTGTCAATCGCATTTAGAAAATCAATGCCTGAAAAATGAGGCATTTCGATATCTAAAAATATCAAATCAACGCTGGAAGTATTAATCATTGCTATGGCATCAATAGCATTGTTGAAGGTGCTAATGAGTTCAAGACTTTCTATTTTGCTAACAAATTCTTTGATTAAATCAACCGCTAAAGGTTCGTCATCTATAATTACACACTTCATTTTGTTTCGTTTTCCAATGGTTCTAGTTTCAAATTCAAATGAACACAGTATTTGTTATCCGTTTGATTAATGGTTAATTGGTGGGCATTTGGATACAGAATATTCAATCTGTTTTTAATGTTTTTTAGTCCAATTCCAGAGTTATTGGGGTCTTTTATTTGGTTTTCAATTCTATTTTCAATCCAAAAATCTAAGATATTATCTTCTATGCTAATCTTAATTTTTACATAGGTGGTTCCTTTATAATCGGTTCCGTATTTAAAAGCATTTTCGATAAACGAAATCAACAACATGGGTTCAATAGACTTGTTTCTGGTGTCGCCATGGATATTGATAAAAATATTTTCAATATTGTTTAATCGCAACTTTTGTAAATCAATATAGTTTTTGATATAGTTGATTTCCTTTTCTAAAGATACCGCTTTATTGTCAGTTTCATAAAGCATGTAGCGCATCATTTCCGATAAGGTTACGATGGCATCAGGCACAAGATCTGACTTTTTATAGGCTAAAGAATAGATGCTATTTAAGGCATTGAATAAAAAATGCGGATTAGTTTGTTTTCTTAAATAGTTTAATTCGGTTGTTGTTTTACGGGTTTCAGAAATTAATTTGTTTTGTTGATTGGTGTAAAATTCTGAAAGTGTTTTAATTATAGTGCTTACCGTTATAATAAATAAATAGAAAAGGGAAGGGAAAAACTTAAAAAACGGCGGTGGTTTTTTTAAAAAGTTTTTCTCGGGTATGAATTCTTTTCCAGTTGCATCATATAGTTTTTGATGAGGGAAATGGTGAAAATCAGGACTGAAATAAAATATTTTAATGCAGCTAAAAAAAGCAACAATGGTAAAAATTATTGCCAAATAAGCAGTGTATTTTTTTTGCAAAAGTAAATTTGGGACAAAATAAAAATAGTTTGCATAGAATATGATAATGCCACTGGACCATTGTACGTAAAATTCGGTGTTAATACTGGTGAAATTTTGGTAAAATGGCAATAAGGAGGCAATTATTAAAAAGCACCAAATGATACTGTGTATCAGTATTTTGTTTGTATTGTTGTTTGTAATTCCCTCTAAGTTCATCTAGATTTTAATTGACAATAAAATTAAATCTTTTTTTGTAATTGTAGGCGATGTTTTGTGTTTCAATTTGTCTAAAACTAATTTGCCTACTTTTAGTGCTTCGGCTTCGCTTTCAAATGATTTTTGATTCGGAATTACGGGAATTATAGATTGTTTTATAATGATTTTATCATTGTTTTTAATCGTATATCCCCAACCAGTTGGTGTTTTTATAGATTCTAAATTGAAGTCCTGCTTCTTGTTGCAAGAAAAAATAAGCCATAAAAAACTGAGCAGTAACAGTTTTTTTGTAGTGCTTAATAAAAAATTCTTCTGGATGTTAGTCCAGAAGAATAAATTAGGGTTTGAATTAATTGTCATCGTCATTTTGTTCTTCTAATGGTTTAAATTCCCAAGCATCATCATAATAAGAAGAGCCTGATCTACCTAGTAATACAAATCCTCTTTGGTTGATTGAAAACCCAATGGCATCAGTTCTTCCTGAACCTTCCAGAGCTGTTTTTTCTTTCCAAACATCAGTAGCAGGATTGTATTCCCAAATGGTTTTTGAGCTTTCTCCACAAGCAACATATCCTAATCCATTTATTGAAAATGCCGATGCATTAGAACGTGTAATTGCATAATCGTCATTGTACGTTTCGTCGTCATTATCGTCTTGATCAATATCACGTTTTTTGGTCCAGGTATCAGTACTTGGATCAAACATCCAAAAATCAACCTGATAAGCTCCATTATTGACACCCGTTCCTAAGTAGGCTTTGTCATCGATAATAAAAACGGTAGCATTGCGTCTTTTGTTTCCGCTAAAACCATTTACTTGTGACCAGGAATTTGAGTTAGCATCATATTGGTAAAAATCTTTCAGGTAATTTCCATCGTATCCTGTTCCAAAATAAGCTTTTCCACCCACTTGAAATCCAACTGCCGAATAGCGTGCAGTGCCAGTAAAATCAGCTTTTTGAGACCAGCTGTTACTGTCTGGATTGTATTGGTAAAAATCTTTTAGTTTATTGGTTCCGTCATATCCTAAACCAATGTATCCTTTTCTGTCTAATTCAAATCCGGATGCCGAACTTCTGGCTACTCCTGTAAAATCAGCTTTTTGTTCCCAATAATCGCCATCAGAATTGTAAGCCCAAAGATCTTTTAGGTATTCGTCACCAGTATATCCTGTAGCAACATAAGCATAGGAACCAATTACGAAACTTGTTGCACTTGATCTTGCAGGGCCGTCAAATGAAGATTTTTTAATCCAGTTACCTAACAACTCTTCTTCGTCGTCATTGCTGCAACCCACAAATACTAATCCCATTAATAGCATGGTAATTATCGTTCTTCCTTTTAAAATAGTCATAATTTATTTTATTTGTTACTGTTTGTATTTTATGCCAATGTTAAAGAGGTAACCATCATTAGCGTTGAAATTAAATTGTGTTGTTCCTCTATCGTTTGTTAATGTATATTTTTTGTTAAAATCATATCCTCCCTGAAAACTCATGAACCAGTTGCGATCAATGTTTCTTTCATATTCTAATGCAATTGTCATTTGAGAAAAACTCATTTTGGTAGCACTTAGATTCGTATTGATTGCCTTTTCCTGATCGAGATTGTAATATTCTCCACTGAAAGTATTTGTCAAACGGAAAGCGTTTCGTTCGTTATTTGAATAGCTAATACTCGAATTTGGGAATCCTATTTCAATAGCGGTATTGCTGTTTAGTTTGCTGTAAAAAGAAAGTGTAGGCAGCACTTCTGCTTTTCCAAAAACGGTCATTCTTTTTACTCCCAGATGGATGTTGTTATTCTCATTAAAGGCATATTTCATTCCGGTTCCACCAAGGATAGTAACGTCAGAAAAACCCACACTCTTTTCAAAAGTAGCTACTGTTTTAAATTCGAAATCCCAATCCATTTTATTATTGATTTGATGTACGAGTCCGAAGTTGTTTTCTATTCGATTGTATTTATTGTTATTGTTTTCTGAATAATAATTTCTCAGGTTATAGTTTAAACTTGTGTTTTTATAGCTAAGGCTATTGGTGATTTTGTTTTTCGAATCTAAATTTTCATCAAAAGAAAAGCCTATTCCGGTTTCGTTTTTGGTTATTTCTTTTGTCGGAATTGTTTTTAGATTCAATTCTAATGAATAGCCACTTTGAGCAGATATTTTAAGAATTGAAATCATGAAAATTAGAGTTGTAAAATATTTTAACTTCATTTATTTTTTTATTGCTTCAAAAGTAGACTCAATATCTATTTTAAAAAAAGAAGATATATAGATGGCTGTTTTTAATAGACTAATTGGGATTTTCTTAGGCCGAATCAATTATAACATCACGGATTGATTCTGTAGCTTAAAAATGGCCTTTTATAGATGTAAAATCCTTGGTTGTATATGTTGTTAGGCTTTGTAGATAGTGCTCTGCTATATTTGTTCAAAAATATTTTATGTATAGATTATTTATAGTGTTGTTTTTTGGAGTTATGCTTACTTCGTGTAACTCTGATGTAGATGCAGGAGAATTTGTAGTGGGTTCTGATAATTTATCGGTGACTAATAAAGTAATACTAATCGATACTGCTACTGTTGAAGTTTCAACTATAAACTTTGATTCATTGGTTACTTCCGGGCAAAGTCGAATTCTTTTAGGGAATTATGACGATCCTATTTTTGGGAAAGTAAATTCAGATAGTTATTTTCAGCTTTCGTCTTCAGGTTATAATTTGCAAACAACAAGTTCAGATACTGAGGGAGCTAATTATGTTTTTGATTCCATTAGAATGGTTTTAGTACCGGATAGATATTATTATGGTGATACTACAAAAGTGCAATCGATAAGTATTCATCGTTTGTTACAAAAGGTAAAATCAGATTCTGAAGATGATACTAATTTTTATAACAATTCGAAATTTACCTATGATTCAGCAGCTTTAGGGACAGCTTCATTTGCGCCTAAACCATTTACTCAGGATACTGTTTTTGTGGCAATAGATAATACGTTTGGGGATGCCCTTTTTCAGAAATTAAAAAAGAGAGAAATAACTACTGAGGATGAGTTTATAGAATATTTTAAAGGTCTGGTCATTCGATCTACTTCGGCAAATTCATCATGTGTTATGGGTTTTAATACAGCAGCAACATTGCAATTGTATTATTCGAAAAAAGTAACCGATTCTAAAACATCAATTTTAAAAGAGTTTACAATTACTGATGCCAGCAAGCAATTTAACAGAATTTCTTTAGATCGAACAGGAACGATACTGAAGGATTTACCAGGAACAACCGAACGTTTATCGAGCAATTTAACCGAGAATAAATCTTTCATTCAATCCGGAACGGGATTAGCCTGTAGGATTGATTTTCCCAATATTAAACAACTGAAATACATTACTGAAAAAGGAGCTATTGTGGATGCTCAGTTAATTATCAGGCCTGTAAATAATAGCTATTCTAAAAGCTATCCTTTAGCCGATTCCTTGAGTGTCTATGTTGCTGATAAGTTAAACAGGTTAAGTGGTACGCTCAATTCGGCTTCGGGATCTCCTATTTATGCGGTGCTGAACAAGGATAATGACGAGTTTGATGAAAACATTGGTTACAGCATTCCATTAGGAACTTTTATGCAAAAGGAAATGGTTAAAACCTCAGATTCTAAATCGGCGTTAATTTTAACGATTCCAAATATTTCTAAAGCTGTTGATCGTTTGGTTTTGGGTAACCAGAAAAATGTGGGAAATAAAATTCAATTGAAAATTTACTATATCTCTTATTAGATGAAAAATACAATCGCATTACTATTCTTATTGATTTTGGGTTCTTTTAGCTCTTTTTCACAAAGTTTGTCCAGTTCTCCTTATTCTATATATGGTTTAGGAAGTTTATATGATTCTGATTTTGGATCTATTTCGGCTATTGGTTCTTCGGGAGTTGCCTTGCCATCTAATCGATTTATAAATAATTTGAATCCTGCTTCTTTGGGATTTATGTATCAAAATCACTTTTTGTTTGATGTAGGAGGAAAGGCTATCCAAACCTCCTATCAGGATGTGTCGAAGAAAGAAAGTCGCAATAACGTACAGTTTTCGCATATTGCATTTGCTTTTCCATTAAGTACTAAATCAGCAGTTAGTGTTGCATTAAAGCCTTATTCGAGTGCCGGATTTAAAATATCAGATTACAAATTGCCTATTCAGGATAGTAATGAAGAATATACTTTAAGCGCAACAGGTACGGGAGGTTTAAATAATTTTGATATTTCTTATGGTTATCGAATTGGAAAAAAAGTAGCATTAGGATTGACATCTTCGATTCTTTTTGGAAGTACGACTGACAATAGGGAATATGTTATCGCAAATTCAGTCACTACTATTGATAAAGAATCAAATTACAATGGAGTTCGACTTAATTTAGGAGGCCAATTTAAAGTCGATTCTACTTTTACTATTGGTGCCAATTTCAAATCGCCATCCAAAGTCAATGCCGCTAAAGTGCAATCGGTGATTACTTATAATGCCAATTTAGATGCTTCTAATACGATTGAATCTCAAGCGAGTTCGGATGTAGATGATTATTTTTTACCATTTGAATTTGCTGTTGGTGTTAATAAGCAGTTTAAGAATAATTTGAGTGTGAGTATGGACTATGAAAAAGCTTTTTGGAAATACACCGACCAGGCTGATATCTATGGGGATTATTTGAATCAGGATAAATTTAAATTAGGTTTTTCGTATCGAAAGGAAAAAAACTTAAGAAGTTATTTTGATCGCATTCAGTTCTCAACCGGAATTAATTATGATACCGGTTATCTTGAAATAGATAATAAAAGAATTGCCAATAAGGCGGTCTCTTTCGGAATTTCTTTGCCTATTGAAAATACTTTTTCAGCACTTAATATTTCGTATTCTTATGGGCAAAAAGGGAGAATAAGTAATGGTTTGATAAAGGAAAATTATCACAAGATTTCGATTAATTTATCCTTAGATGGAATTTGGTTTGTCAAAAGAAAATTCGAGTAATTTAAATTTAATGAAAATATTTTGATATCAGTCTGAGCCTATCGAAGACCTTATTTTAAATAGTGAAAGCACTTCGACAAGCTCAGTGTGACAGAAGGTATAATAATATATTTTGATGAAATAAAGTCTAAAAATCTTTTTCTTGTACAACATATTCACTCCCTATAATGTTTTGTAAAACGTTAGGGTTTGTATTTGTGTAAAAAATGGGCTTGTTGTTATTATCTTGATTATAGCCGATTTCATGTAATAGGTTTTGCGTTTGTCTTGCCACGGCCAAACCAGAATCGATTATCTGAATATGATCGGGGATAATTTTTCTTATTTGAGGGATAAGATAGGGATAATGACTGCAGCCCAGTACAAGGAAATCAATGTTGGCTTCAATCATAGGGTTTAGATAGGAGTGAAGCAATTGCGTCATTTCTGCTGATTCGATTTGACCGTTTTCAATTAATTCAACTAATCCGTAGCCTATTTGTTCTATAATTTTAGTGTGATAGAACATTTCGGTGGTTTTGTTAAAGAGCTCGCTATTCAATGTTCCTTTAGTAGCCAGAATACCTATGACTTGTGTTTTTGAATGTATTGCGGCGGGTTTTATGGCTGGTTCAATTCCTATGAATGGAACGTCATATTTCGCCCTCAATTCTCTTATAGCATTGGTAGTTGCCGTGTTACAGGCTACGACAATGAGTTTGCAATTCATGTTAAGTAGAAAATCAGTATTCTTCATACTTAATCGAATGATCTCTTCTTTGGATTTTTCACCATAAGGAGCATTTTTACTATCGGCTAAATAAATGGTTTTTTCGTTTGGTAAGAGATTGTGAATCTCTCTCCAAATTGAAGTTCCTCCTATACCAGAGTCAAAAACACCTATGGGTTGCATGTTATCCATTGAAACAAATTTAAGGGGTATGGATTAATTTTCCTAAAAATAAGATATAAAAAAACCGCTCGATTCTGTGTAGAAAAAAGAGCGGTTTTTTGGTTTTATGAGTTTAGAATTAAAATCCTAAGTCTTTTTTAACGTCAACAGTTATGTTTGGACCATCAGCTAATAAAAGAGTTGAACCATCTAATACGTATTGGAAACCTTTAGCTTTACCTACTTTTTGAATAGAAGCTCTTACTTTTTCCATTAATGGTTTTACAATATCTGATTCTTTTTGTTGTAATTCTTTTTGAGCGTTATCTCTAAAGTCAACAATTCTTTTTTGCATGTCTTGAACTTCTTTAGAACGTTCTCCGTTTACAGCATCAGTTACTGTAGCTGATTCCCCTTCGTATTTTTTCAATTTAGCTTGGTATTCTTCTACCATTTTTTTGTAATCTGCATCGTATGTTCCGCTTAATTTTTCTAATTGACTTTGAGCTTCTAGCATAGCAGGCATTTTTGCCATTATTTCACTTACATCTACATGGGCTGTCTTTGCTTGTGCATTGATAGTTTGATTTGCTCCTATAACGAATAGAGCGGCAATTAATAAAGTTTTAATTTGTTTCATTGGTTTTAAAATATTAAGTAATTAATTTATTGTTTAAGTTTTTCTTCTTTGGCTCTTTTAATAGAGTCTCTTTGTTGAATAATTTTTAATCTTCTCTGTTCTAATTCTTTTTTACGATCTTCAATAACTTTTTTTCTGTCTTCTAGCGTTTTTGCTTTTGCATCGGCTGCTTTTTGTTTTGCTAATTCCACTTCTGCTTGAGTGTCTGGAGTTGCCGCTTTTTGAACTTCTGTTTTAGCGGTATTTATACTCTCTGTTTTCTTAGCTGTTTCAGGAACGGACTCATTTTTTTTAGCGGCTCTGTCATTAAGAATTTGTTGTCTTCTTTCTTCTAATGCTTTTTTGCGATCTTCAATAATTTTGTTCCTGTCTTCAAGAGCTTTTGCTTTTGCATCGACTGCTTTTTGTCTTGCTAATTCTGCTTCTGTTTGAGTGTCCGGTGTTGCAACTTTTTGAACCTCTGTTTTAGCTGTTCCAGAAACCGTGCCACTTTTTTTAGCAGCTCTATCGTCTAGAATTTTTTGTCTTCTTTCTTCGTATTCTTTTTTCTTTTGCTCTTGAGCTAGTTTTCGGTCTTCTATTATTTTGTCTCTAGCCGCTTTTCTTTCGTCTAATGCTTTTTGTCTTTGGGCAAGCTCTGGATTGCTATCTATTGCATCTTCTTTGCTTTCTTTTTGTTGTTCAGCGGCCAATTCTTTTTTGTTCAGCTGTTCTCTTTTTTCTGTGCGATTAATTACTCTTAATACCTGATCGCTAATGTCAAATCGTTTGTCAGCAAACAGCAAGGTTAAATCAGATGATTTGTCAAAAATAAAATCGTATTTTTTTGCTTCGGCAATATCTTGAACTGCTGTGAATACTTGATCTTGAATTGGTTTAACTAATAATGCTTTTTGACTCATTAGTAAACCATTTGGACCAAACCTCTTTTGTTGTAAATCTAATAATTCGTTTTCAAGAAAGGTGATTTCGCTTTCTCGTTCTTCAATTAACGATTTAGTTAACAATGGTTTTTCGGCAGTAAGCGCTTCCTTAACTTTATTAATCTCTAATTTTTTTGTTTCTATTTCCTGTTTCCAGTTTTCTGCCTTTTGTTCCAGCAGAGTATTAGATTCCTTATAACTAGTTACATTTTCTAAAATGTACTCCATGTCAATATAACCTACTCTGTTTCCTCGAGCTTGCGAATGAAGGCTATTTACAGCAATCGTGGCTAAAAATAGAAATAAAAAATGTTTTCTCATAACTTATAGTATTAGAAAATCAGAGACCAATTTTTTTTAGAATTGTTGTCCAATAATGAAATGAGTTTCCCAACCATTTGGTGTTGATGTTCCTGGTAAGGCGTCAAATCCATGAGCAAAATCAATTCCTAACAATCCAAATGCCGGCATAAATACTCTTAAACCAACACCTGCCGAACGTTTAATGTCAAACGGATTGTAGCTTTTGAAATCTTTAAAAGAATTACCCGCTTCTAAAAAGGCTAATGCATAAATTGATGCTGCTGCTTTTAATGTTATAGGATAACGCAATTCCATAGAGAATTTATTGTACACTGTAGCTCCAATTTGTTGACCTGCTGTATTTATAGGTGTCAAAGAGTTGTTAGGGTAACCTCTCAACTGTACGGTTTCTCTACCGTCCATAGAGTAGTTTGCCATTCCATCTCCACCTACATAAAATCTTTCAAATGGTACTAAACCTCTGTCTTGGTTGTATGCGCCAAGGAATCCAAATTCAGTTAATGTTCTTAAAACAAATTTACCATAAACTTTGGTATACCAATCGGCTTTGAATTTAATTTTATAATATTCTAACCAATTGTATTTCTTTTGATCCACTTTAGAAACATCTTCTGTAGCATCTGCTGCAGAGTTTGCTCTTAAATAAGTTCCAGTAGTGGTCTTTTTTAAATAATCACTTGTAGTAGGGATCCCGTTACTGTTATCAATAGTTAATCCATCAGCTGGATCATATTTTAATTTGTATGCTTCTTGATTTTTTAAATCGGCATAGTCTGTACCATTGATTAGAGAATATGGAGGAGTAACTTTTGCAGAAATACTAAATTCAGAACCATAAGTTGGGAAAATAGGATTCACACCTTTATTACTTCTTGAAAGTCCTACTGTATAAGCAAAGTTTCTTGAAGCTCCGTCTCCAAAAGTAAATAAGCCCGTGTTATAATTATTCAAATCATAATGTTGGTAACTGATAGATTGCGATAATACAAAGAAATCATCAGGAACAGTTAGTCTTTTTGCAAGACCTACCGATAAAGTCAAGATGTTAAAACTTTTAGTTTTATCTACTTTATAAGTTACGTAATTGTTTAAGAACTGCTTGCTATACGAAATAGAAGAGCTAAATTGAACTGGTTTTTTTTGTCCAAACCAAGGTTCAGAAAACGATACACTATAAGTTTGGAAATAAGTACTTCCTTGTAAACGTAAAGATACTTTTTGACCGTCTCCCATCGGCAATGGTTTGTAAGCCGATTTGTTCATAATGTTTCTCGCCGAGAAGTTATTGAACGAAAGTCCTAAGGTTCCAATGAAACCACCTCCACCATAACCACCTTGAAGTTCAATTTGGCTAGATCCTTTTTCTACAAGGTTGTATTCAATATCTACTGTACCGGCAGCACCATCTACATTTTTAAATTTTGGATCAATAGCCTCTGGGTCAAAATAACCCAATTGACCAATTTCACGAACGGTTCTTACCAGTTCTTCTTTGCTGTATTTTTCTCCTGGTTTTGTTCTTAACTCTCTGTAGATTACGCGGTCATTAGTTTTGTCGTTTCCTACTACAGTAATGTGGTTAAAATACGCCAAAGGTCCTTCGGTTACTCTAATTTCGAAATCAATAGTGTCATTGGCTGTTTTTACTTCAACCGCATTGATATTAGAGAATAAATAACCGTTGTTTTGGTATAAGTTAGTAATGTCTTCTCCGTCAGGTTTTGATTTGTCGGCAATTCTTTTTTCTAGTAAAACACCATTGTAGGTTTCTCCTTTTTTAATTCCTAAAATACGGTTTAAAAATTGATCAGAATAAACAGAATTCCCTAAGAATTTTACGTTACCAAAATAGTATTTGTTTCCTTCTTCAACATTTACCTTAATAGCCAAAGTGTTTTTGTCTTTATTATAAGCTACAGTATCCGAAACAATTCGGGCATCTCTGTATCCTTTTTCTTTGTAAGATTCAATAACTTTTTCTAAATCGGCTTTGTATTTGTCTTTGACAAATTTTGATGCTTTTAATACACGAATAGGATTTTTTTGTTTTGTATCCTTCATCGCTTTTCGCAAAGTTTTGTCTGAAAGTTTGGTATTGCCTACAAAATCGATACTGCTAATTTTTATTTTATCTCCTTTGTCTACGCTTACTACCATGTTTACTTGGTTGATAGCGGCAGTATCTTTTACAGTATTAATGTTTACTTTGGTATTAAAGTATCCATCTTTTTTGTATTTGTTTTCGATGTAGTTTTTAGTCGTAGTTATTAAGTTTTCGTTTACTACTTTACCTTTAGTTAGACTGTTGTCTTTTATTAAAGCTTCGGTTTTACTTTTCTTAACTCCAACAAATTTAACGTCGTTTAGTTTAGGAAGTTCTTTGATGTCTAAATCAAGATAAATACTATCGTTCTCAATATGATTGATGTAAAAAGCAATCTCATCAAAAAGGCCTAGTTTTCCTAGTTTTTTGATGGCTGAACTAATTTCTTCACCAGGTACTGTGATTTCTTGACCTTTTTGTAGGCCGGCAAAGGTTACTACAGTTTGGTCGTTAAAACTGATTTTGTTGGTTAATTCAACCTTGGCTAATATGTATTTTTTACCTTGATCGAATGGTACCTTGTCTTGTGCCTTAATTTGTGAAAAACTTCCCAAAAATACTAGGGTAAGTAATGCTTTTATACTTTTATTCAACACTAAAAAATTATTTAATTTGTTCACTTGTTTTTCCAAATCTACGTTCTCTTTTTTGATAACTCATGAGTGCCTCATAGAGGTGCTCTTCTCTGAAGTCAGGCCACATAACTTCAGAAAAAAATAATTCAGCATAAGCAATTTGCCATAGTAAGAAATTGCTTATTCTGTGTTCTCCACTTGTTCTGATTAATAAATCTACATCGGGAAGATTTTGCGTGTAAAGATGCTCATTTATAATTGAATCGTCAATAGAGTCTATTGAAATTATATTATTTTTAACTTTATCAGAAATCTTCTTTACCGCATTTACTATTTCTTCTCTTGAACCATAACTGAGGGCTAGTGTTAAGGTCATTCGAGTGTTGTTTTTTGTTACCTCTATTACCTCAAGGAGCTTTTTTAGAGCCGATTTTGGCATCATGTCTAAGTTTCCTATGGCATTGAGTTTGATGTTGTTTTCTTGAAAAGTAGGTAGTTCTTTTTGCAGCGACTTTGTTAATATTTTCATTAAGGTGTCTACTTCCAGTTTCGGTCTATTCCAGTTTTCGGTCGAAAAAGCATATAATGTCAGGTTTTCGATTCCTAATTTAACACAGTTTTCGATTGTAATTTTTACTGATTTTGTACCGTTTTCATGACCTATTGTTCTTAAAAAGCCTTGTTGTTTTGCCCAACGACCATTGCCGTCCATGATGATGGCAAGGTGTTTTGGTAAATTATTTTTATTTAAAGTATCTAGTAAGCTCATTTTTTATTGTGCACAGTAGCAAGGTTTTTCGCCAAAGGTATACGTTAATGTTATTCCTGAAAAAACATACCAATCATTATTATTTAAATTTCCAAATCGCAATGCACTTAAACTTTCCTCTTTAGGGTTGCTACCATCAAGATTGTCAGTAAAGGTGTAGCGAGCTCCAACTTCAGCTCCTAAGATAAGACTCCTTGATATTTTTGATTTTACTCCTATAATCATTGGAATCGCAATCGAGTTCTGTCTCTTGTTTGTCTTAGTTTCTCCTGATTCAATATACAAATTATCATACCTAAAAAGATTGATTCCAGAGGCCACATAAGGCGTAGTTTTGCGCTCTAAAGTATGAAGATTGAAATCAAAAAAGTTGAATTCAAGGCCTAAAGATACTTCTTTTATGCTATTTTCAAAATGATAGCCTCTCAGACTTCGACTTGCTTCTTTAGAATCGAGGTCATCGGCACTAATAGTAGACTGTGAATAGGAAACTCTCCAAGAATGTCTGGGGCTTTTATTCCATTTGTATAAAATACCAAAAGCAGGCTCATTAGGAGCAATATAGGTGGTTGAACCTATATCGCCAATATAGTTGCTTCCTCCCAGAAAAATACCTATTTCGTGTATTTGTGCCTGTAAGCTTACGCCAAGAAATAAACCAACTATTGTGCTTAAAATTTTTTTCATTTTCATAGAAAATCGCTTGCAAATATAATAATTATCAATACGAATCAATGCCCATTAAAATAAATGTACTTTTTTTTGAAAAAAAATCAATTTATTTTAATGAGAACTCGTTTTTGTTATACTAAAACGGTAATTATTGGCTGTATTGTATAAATATAGGAGATAAAAAGATTAATTTCTTTTGTCTTCTCCCCAAAGCAATTTACTTCTTAATGTTTTTAAGAAAGTTTCGTTAGGTATTTCGACCATGTTAATTTGAAAAGGAGTTTTCTTGATGGTTAGCACCGATTCGTTTCCAACTGAAGTAATTCTGGAATCTAATGAGACTAAATAGTTTTCTTCTCTTCCGGAAACTTTTAACATAATCTCTGTTTCATCAGGAATTACAAGTGGTCTTGCGTTAAGATTGTGCGGGGCAATAGGCGTTATTACTAAACTTTTTACATCTGGAGTTAAAATAGGTCCACCACAACTTAATGAATATCCTGTAGAGCCAGTAGGTGTCGAAATGATAAGTCCATCAGCCCAATAAGAATTCAAGATTTCTCCGTTCAGATAGGTTTCTATGGTTATCATCGAAGTAGTGTCTTTTCGACTAACAGAAACTTCATTCATCGCAAAATTGATATCATTTAAAGCTTCGTTTTCGGGATTAGAAGTTAAGCTTAAAAGGGTTCTTTTAGAAAGCGTGTATTTTTTGTCAATGACAATTTGTAAAAACTTATCAATGTTTTCTTTTTGAACTGTAGCAAGGAAGCCTAGTCTTCCGGCATTAATTCCTAAAATGGGAATGCCTGAATCTCGAACTAAAGTAGCAGCTCTTAAAATAGTTCCGTCTCCTCCAATGCTTAAAAGCATGTCAAAGCTGGAGTCTAATTCGGTATGGGAACAAAAGGTTTTGTATTCCTTCTCGATTATTTTTTTTTCTTGAATTAAAGCTAAGAATTTGGATTCGATGACAATTTCTATGTTATTTCTATTGAAAAACGTAAAAATGTCTTTTATGATTGGTTCAGTGCTATTTTGATAATATTGACCGTAAATGGCTATTTTCATTGGTATTACATGTTAAGATATTTGTCTAAATAGTCTGAACGTTCTTTTAAGTTAGTGATATAAGAGTCTTCGTGATGTTCTGAAATAATTTCGTAATTGTATCTTCTGAAAGTTTGGATAATTTCATTGATGGCTCCAGAGCTAATTTTTATGGTAACTTCAACACTATCAATATCAGCTTCCGAAATAAATAACCCTAAGAGTTTACCGTTGTTGCTCTCCACAATCTGGGTAATTTGACTCATCGAATAATCTAAAATGCCTTTTCTTATTTTTACAATGGCTCCTTGTTCTTTTATGAAAGGAGTTTGATGGAAAAAATTGATGATATCTTCCATTTCATAATAGCCAACATATTTATTGTTTTCGTCTAAAACAGGAATCAAATTAGAATGGTTTTTTGCAAAAACTTCTAAAACTTCTAACCAAATAGCATTGGTTCTAATAAAAAAAGTTTCCAAGCTGTATTTGTAATCCGATATTTTTTTTTGTTCTTCAAAAGTTTCAACATCTTCAGCCGAAATACTTCCTATATAGATGCCTTCTTCAACAATAGGAAAGTGAGAAAAATTGAAATCGACCAAAAAATCCCTAACAGTTCCAATAGTTTCTTGGCTGTCAATAGGTTTGAAATCAGTAGTGATGTAGTTTGTAATTTCCATTTTGTGTGAGTCCTCAATTTTTATGCAAAATAATCAAAAAAAGGCAAAATCGCCTAGCTTTTACTTTGTATTTTTGTAACCAAATTATAGTTTTTCGTAATCAAAAAGTGTTCCAATGACAAAATTAAGTGTAAACATCAATAAAATAGCTACTTTACGTAATGCCCGTGGAGGGAATGTTCCTGATTTATTAAAAGTAGCCACCGATATTCAAAAATTTGGAGGACAAGGAATCACCATTCATCCGCGTCCCGATGAGCGTCACATTCGTTATCAGGATGCCCGCGATTTGAAATCAATTGTTTACACCGAATTCAATATCGAAGGTAATCCGCAACATAATTTTATCGATTTAGTTTTGGAATGCAAACCAGAGCAAGTTACCTTAGTTCCAGACGCTATTGGTGCCATTACCTCTTCTGCAGGTTGGGATACCATAAAAAACCAAGCGTATTTAACGGAGATGATTCAGGAATTTCAACGCAACGGAATTAGAACTTCTATTTTCGTAGATCCTACATTAGAAATGATTGAAGGCGCTAAGAAAACAGGAACGGACAGAATCGAATTATATACCGAAGCTTTTGCACATCAATATAGTTTAGGAAACGAAAAAGGAATTGCTCCTTATGTAGTATCAGCTGTTTTAGCTAACGAATTGGGTTTAGGAATCAACGCAGGACACGATTTGAGTCTGGATAATATTCAGTTTTTTAAGCAAAATATCCCGGGATTATTAGAGGTTTCTATTGGTCATGCTTTAATTGCCGAAGCTTTGTACCTTGGATTAGAAAACGTTGTTAATATGTATTTGCAAAAATTAAAATAAAATAATTTGGCGTGACCGCGCAAGAAAAATGCGCGGTCGGGCTATACGCTGCAATCTTTTTTATTATTCCACTACCGTTCCATAATAAAAAAGGATTTTCGCTGCTATCCCTCACGCAAATGATAAAACGATACAAATGAGTACAAATAATAATGAGTTAAGCACTTCATTTCCCTCTCCTTTGGAGAGGGCTGGGGAGAGGATTTATTCAAAAATAGAAGGAGAAGGAAAACCATTTTTAATAATACACGGATTTCTTGGAATGTCCGACAATTGGAAAACATTAGGACAGCAATTTGCTGGCGAGGGTTTTCAGGTTCACATGCTTGACATGCGCAATCACGGGAGAAGTTTTCAATCCACAGCATTTAGTTATGAATTAATGGTTCAGGATGTTTTTGCCTATTGTCAGGCTCATGCTTTGCAAGCCATCAATATTTTAGGACATTCGATGGGAGGGAAAATTGCGATGCTTTTTGCAACCCGATATCCGGAAATGGTTGAAAAATTAATTGTTGCCGATATTGGTCCTAAGTTCTATGCTCCACATCATCAAACCATTTTGGCAGGATTAAATGCTGTAGATTTTTCGGTTAAACCAAGTCGCGCCGACGTTGAAGCAACTTTAGGGCAATACATCACCGATTTTGGAACTAAGCAGTTTTTATTGAAAAACTTGTATTGGCTAGAGCCAGGACAATTGGCATTTCGATTTAATTTGCCTGTTTTTAATGAGAAAATTGAAGAAATAGGAGTGCCTTTGCCATCCGAATTGGTTTTTGAAAAACCAACACTTTTTATCCGTGGCGGAAGTTCTAACTATATTTTAGATTCGGATGTTGAAAATATAACGGTTCATTTTCCATTAATGAAACTGGAAACGATTCCAAATGCTGGACATTGGCTTCATGCCGAAAATCCAGCCTTATTTTATCAAATGGTTATTTCGTTTTTAAAATAACTGTACTTTTATAAAAGTTTAAATATATACAATATGAAATTAATTATTAGAGTTTTAACCACTTCCATTTTAGTCCTGCTAATTTCTCATTTTATGCATGGAGTGCATGTAGCCAGTTTTACTACAGCGCTTTTTGTTGCTATTGTTTTAGGATTGCTTAATATTTTTATTAAACCAATTTTGGTTTTGTTTACTTTGCCAATAACCTTTTTTACACTTGGATTGTTTCTATTAGTCATCAATGGTTTGATTATTATATTGTGCGATAATATTGTAGGTGGTTTTGATGTAGATAATTTTTTTACTGCTTTACTTTTCAGTATCATACTATCTGTTTCACAATCTATTGTAAATCTCTTTTTAGGAGATAAATAGTTAGTAGGAATCTATAAAAAAATCATAAATACAAACTGATTTTACTTTGAACAGCGTAAAAATCATTAATTTTGTATTCAATAAGGATTTAAAAAATGAATAAAATCTACATCATAGTATTTGTTTTGCTGGGCTTCTTTTTGATGCCTGGTGCAACTTATGCGTGTGGATCTGGTTCAGGCAATCATTCTTGTAAAATGGAAATGTCTTCCAAAACAAAAATGAAAGATTGCTGTAGTAAAAAATCAAATTCTAAAGAATCAAAAGACAAAAGTTGTTCAGGAAAATGTGGACAATCTATGTGTAGTGTTTCTTCAGTAAATATTGGAATCACTTCTTCGATTCAATATGAAATTCTGAATAGAGCTTTTAGCTTTTCAGAAAAAAAACAAAATTTCTCTCATGCTATATCCTTCCCTTCTGATGGATATGTTAGCCTTTGGCTTATTCCTAAAATAGGTTAAATTTCATTGTTGATAGCCCTAATTATGCCAAGTTTTAGTCGTTAGATTTTAATCAAGCGTTATGACTAATTTTAAATTATTAGCTTTCTGCTATTGTTTATGCTTTTGGTATTCAATCAAATTTAAATTAAAAACGAAAAGGTAATTACTTAATTGAAAATTTCGATGAGTAAACTCCTGTTTCATAAAAAACAAATCAAATGAAAAATATAGTTATCGTATTAAGCATATTCTTAACAATGTTTAATACAGTTTCAGCACAAGAAACTACAAAAAAAGAAGTTTCTAAAGTAATTTACGTTTGTCCTACACATCCTGACGAGTTGAATGCAAACTCTGGGAAATGCCCGAAATGTGGAATGGAATTAGTAAAAGTTACCGAAAAAATTGATACTCACGCTTTAAAAGGAAGTCAGCCTAAAAGTAAAGTTGTAACAAAATATGTTTGTCCAATGGATGGTTCAACTTCTGGAACTGAAGGCAAATGTTCTAAATGCGGAATGGGATTAGTAAAAGTTACTGAAAAAGTTGATAATCAAGCTTTAAAAGGAAGTCAGCCTAAAAGTAAAGTCGTAACAAAATATATTTGTCCAATGGATGGTTCAACTTCTGATATCAAAGGGGAATGTCCTAAATGCGGAATGAAAATGACAAAAAAAACTAATAAAAACTAAAAACCTGACAACGAATTTTATGAGTTAATATAAACTAATTAAATTCGTTGTTTTAAAATAAAAAAAAATGAAATCATTTAAAAAAATAATGATAGCAGCGGTAGTATTGCTATCAATAAGCGTTAATGCGCAAATTAAAAACAAAAAAACAGAGACCGTGAAAATATCAGGTAACTGCGAAATGTGCAAAAAGAACATTGAAACAGCTGGAAATCTTAAAAAAGTAGCTTTAGTAGAATGGGACGTCAATTCTAAAATGGCAAAACTGACTTATGATTCAACTAAAACAAATTCAGATGAAATTTTGAACCGAATTGCTAAAGCTGGTTATGATAGTGAGAAGTTTTCAGCGACTGAAGAACAATACAAAAAACTTCATACTTGCTGTCAATACGATAGAGAAGCTACCGGAACTACTGATACTGATAAAACTGAAAAAAAGGAAGATCATAGTCACCACTAATTATTCTATTTTATTACTACAGTCTTTTTGGAACACAAAAAGCCTGTAGTAATATTAAACAGCAAAACTTAAAAGAGATGAAAACAGATATTTTAAAAAAGAAATTCATTCTACTTCTAATGTTATTTGGGGTGATAAATTCCTATTCCCAAATTTCAAAAGTCGAAATAATTGCGACAGGATTGACTTGTTCGATGTGTTCGAATGCAATTAATAAACAACTTAAGGCGATGCCTGAGGTTGAAAAAGTAATGATTGATTTGAATACCAATACCTTCGTGGTCAATTTGAAAAAGAACAGTCTTATTACTCCAGAAGTCTTAAGAATGAGTATTGAAAAGACAGGTTTTTTTGTAGGTTCTATGATTCTGACCATGGATGTTGATGATGCACAAGCGAAGGACATTGCCAGCTTTAAAAATGCAACTGGTACTTATGTTTTTGTAGAAGCTAAAGAAAAAGCAGCTGCTGGAACACTTAGATTAAAAGTATTAAATAGTGGTTTTGTAACCAAAAAAGAATACAAGCAATCTGCAAAAATGCTTTCTAAATATTTAGCAATCGGTAGCCAGGAAGGAACGTATTATGTAAAAACCATATAGATGAAACATTTAGTAATCTTAATGCTGAGTTTATTGTCATTTCAAATCAATGCACAAGAATTATTTGTAATGACTGAGCCAGCCAGTAATATGCCTACAGGCTCAATAGGAGTAAGGGATATGAGTCATTTTGCATTTCAAAAAACAGCCGATTATAATTATCACAATATGCCCGAGGTCATGTGGGGCGTTAATAAAGATTGGATGCTTCATGCTTCGGCTTTTTTGAGTAACAAACAAGGCAATTTGAAGTTTGAAGGAGGAAGTCTATACGCTAAGTACCGTTTTTTTTCTAGTGATGATCTTCATAGTCATTTTAGATTAGCGGCTTATGGAAGAATAAGCAGTAATAATGCTTCGATTAATCAGGAAGACATAGAAACCATGGGTATGAATTCAGGTTATGAAATAGGAACTGTTGCAACTAAACTGATTAATAAAACAGCTTTGAGTGCAAGTGTTAGTTATGAAAGAGCGTTGAATAATCAAGATTATGCTTTTCCCGACGAATTTAGTAATAGCGCTATGAATTATACTTTTTCGATTGGGCAATTGATGTATCCCAAAAAGTACACTAATTTTAAACAAACCAATATCAATGGGATGTTAGAGTTTTTGGGTCAGCGATTGAACCAAAATGGGAAATCTTATTTAGATGTTGTACCTTCGATTCAGTTTATTATCAACAGTCAGGCTCGAATAGATTTAGCTTATCGACGCCAAGTATATAGCGATATGGAACGCACAAGTAGCAGTGGTATTTTACTGAAATTTGAGTATACTTTTTTTAATGTAACCAATTAGTCTTAACTATTTTAAAATTTTATAAATGAGAAAAATAATTCTTTCATCGATTGTGTTGGGTTTAGTGTTAATCGCTTGTAATCAAAAAAATAAAGAAGCAGAAAGTCCAACTGAACAAACGATAGCACAAAGTAATGAAAAATACAGCTGTTCGATGCATCCTGAAGAAACAGGAAAAAAAGGAGATACCTGCAAACAATGCGGAATGGATTTGGAACCGGTTAAAGAAGTTCCTGAAGAAAAGATAGAAGAGATTGTCCCAGTTAGCGATGCGGTGAAAGCATCTGTTTCAACAGAAGGGATTATCAATGCTTATTTGAAAATTAAAAATGCATTGGCAAAAGATAATGGAAAAGAGGTAGCAGCAGCTTCCGCCGATTTTATTAAGGCAGTTTCAGCTACAAATGCTGATAAAATTGATAAAAAATTAGCAAATAAGTATTCAGATATTACCGAAGATGCTAAAAAACAAGCTGGATTGATTGTTTCTAATTCGGGAAAAATTGATCAACAAAGAATGTATTTTGCTGTTTTAAGCAAGGACATAACTAGTTTGATAGCTACTTTCGGAAGTAGTCAAAAATTGTATCAGGATTATTGTCCAATGTATAATGAAGGAAAAAGTGGTTATTGGATAAGTGAATTCAAAGTAATCAAGAATCCGTATTATGGGTCAGAGATGTTAGAATGTGGAGGAATGATTAAAGAAATTAAATAGTTATTTGGAATATTATAAGTTACTATAAGCCCTATATGTTCATTCACATGCAATTGAACTTATAGGGCTTATAGTTTTAAAGCTTTTTATTATTTTTGAAAAAAACTTCGATGTTGAAACTTTCAGAAATCTGGATTTATCCTGTAAAATCATTGGGCGGAATTGCATTACAGCAATCCAAAGTAACCGATAGGGGTTTAGAACACGACCGTAGATGGTTGCTGGTAGATGAAAACGGATGTTTTATTACCCAAAGAGAACACCCGAAACTGGCACTTTTTCAACCGGAAATCACGGCTGATCTTTTAAAAATCTCTCATAAAGATGCGCAAGAATCGATTGCAGTTTCGCTTTATCCTTCTCTTTCGGAAACAGTAAAGATTATAAAAGTAACGGTTTGGGAAGATGTTGTCGAAGCTTTTGAAGTAAGCTCAGGAGCATCGGACTGGTTTAGTAACATCTTAGGTTTTAAAGTTCGCCTAGTTTACATGCCCGAAGAGAGTCTGCGAAAAGTAGATTCCGATTATGCGGTTAGCCCAAACGATGTGACTTCGTTTTCAGATGGATTTCCTTTTTTGATTATTGGTCAGTCATCATTGGATGATTTGAATTCCCGTATGGCTAAAGCGGTGTCTATTCGTCGTTTTCGACCTAATTTTGTTTTTAGCGGTGGTGAAGCTTACGAAGAAGAAACCTGGAAAGAATTTACAATAGGAACGCTTTCTTTTTACGGAGTAAAACCTTCTGGCCGATGTGTCATGATTACTGTAGATCCGGAAAGTGGAACCATTTCAGGCAAAGATCCTTTGTTAACGTTATCAAAATACAAGAATGTAGGCAATAAGGTAATTTTTGGGCAAAATGTAATTGCGCAACAGCACGGAAGTTTAAAAGTTAATGATGTTGTTACAGTTGTGAAACACAGTGCCTCAAAATAGTTTTGTTTCTTGATAAATGCTTTTTATCTCCAAACGGGATGTTGAGGTCTAAAAGTGAAATGTTTTAAAATCAGAAAGGTTAATCTGTTTTTTGGTTGGATTGTCTTCAATAACGGATGCAATATCAATTTTCTTCATATTCTAGATATATTTTAAAAGTAGTGCCAATATTTATTTCGCTGTTGACTTCAATTTTACCATTCATAGATTCAATTTGGTTTTTGGTAATAAATAACCCAATACCTCTGGAATCAGCATGATTGTGAAAGGTTTTATACATTCCAAAAAGTTTCTTTTCGTGTTTTTTTAAATCGATTCCTAAGCCATTGTCAATAAATTTTAAAACAATGTATTTATCGGTTTTTTCCGCTTGTATTTTTAAGTAACTATTTCTTTCTTCAGAACTGTATTTAATGGCATTCGTGATGAGATTCATAACGATGCTGTCTAAGTAAGCTGGAATTGCTTTAACAGCAGTGTCTTGATGGACTTCGTTTGTAATAGTTATGTTTTGTTTGTGAGCCTGAGCCATTAGACTGCTAATATTATTTTCAATAACAGGCTTTAACGAAATTATTTCCAGTTTTTCTTTGGCAGATAAATTAATTTGAACGACTTCGGTTAAATGTTTTATCGTTTCCGAAAGGTTGATAGAGGATTTTTTTAAATAATCAAAATAGTCAGTTTTGCTAAAATCTGGAAATTCTGATGCTATCAATTCAATTAGGGAACTGATGCCTCCAGAATGCGAGCGTAAATTATGCGAAACGATATATGCAAAGTTTTTTAGTCTTTCATTTTGAGATTCGGCAATTTCAAGTAGTGTTAGGATTTCTCTTTCTACTTGTTTCATTTGGGTAATATCAGTGGCTATTCCAAGAAATCCGGTAATTTCATCTTTTTGTTTAATGGCTGACATAGAAAGTAAAACTGGAAAAGTACTGCCGTCTTTTCGTTTATAAGTCCATTCTTTGGTTTCTGATTTTCCTTTTCGTACGTTATTTACAAAGATGTTAAGCCCTTCTATTTGTTCACCTGTTTCTTCAAAATGCTTTTGAGCGGCCTTTACCATTTCCTCGGGAAGGTGAATGAGTTGAGGTGTTTCTTTATCAATAAGGTCGTTGGCATTATATCCTAACAATAGTTCGGCACCTTCATTAAAAGTTTTAATGATTCCTCTAGTATCCGTTCCAATAATGGCCACTTGCGTGCTGGCATTCATTATGGCTTCATTATAAGCAATCGTATTTTCTAATTGGATTTCGGTGTTTTTCAGCGATGTAATATCTACAAATTGGGAGATAAAATAGAGGATTTCTCCTTTATTATTTTTAACGATGGAAACCGCAAGAATGATATAAACTAATTGTCCGTTTTTATGAAAATATCGTTTTTCGGTAGTATAACTATCTTGTTTACCTTGAATTACTCTCTTTAGTAAATATAAATCAGTTGTTACATCTTCAGGATGGGTAATTTTTTTGAAGGTCAGGTTCAAAAAATCTTTTTCTTCGTACCCTAAAATAGAACAAAGTTTTTTGTTTACTTTAAGCCATTGTCCTTTATGGTTCAACAACGCCATGCCGACAGCTGCATTTTCAAAATTTCCTCTGAAAGCTTCTTCGTTTATGCGAAGTTGTTCTTCGGTTTTTTTCTTTTCTGTAATATCTTGGAAAGTTCCTATGAGTTTGATGATTTTATCATTTTCTGTCCATGCTTTTCCCGAAGAACGCACCCATTTGGAGTTGTTTTTTGCGGTAATAAAACGACATTCAACATCAAAATCTTCTCCTGTAGCAATGGTGTTTTCAATGGCATTTGTAATGATATGTCTATCATCAGGATGGTAAAAATCAATTGCTTTTGATTTGTCGTAAATTAAATTATTAGGTACTTCATGAATGTGGTACACTTCGTCTGTCCAAAAGGTGTCTCCAGTTGACAAGTCTAATTCCCAGGCACCAATATTATTTATTTTTTGGCTTTCATTGAATAATACTGAAATTTTCTTTAAGCTGTTATTTTGTTCATTTAGCTCAAATGTTTTTTTACGAAGTTCCAAAAGGTTGATCACTTGACTGGCTAGCATCTTTAAAGATGTAATTTGTTTTTCAGTTAGTGTTTTTGGAGAATCATCTATTACACAAATTGTCCCTAGCGGAAAACCATTTTCAGTTACCAAAGGCATTCCTGCATAAAAGCTAACTTTTGGATGTCCTGTTACTAAAGGATTGTCGTGAAAACGTTCGTCTATGGTTGCGTCTTCAATAATGAAAATGTCTTTTGGGTGATTGATGGTGTGTGCACAAAAGGCTATTTCTTTTGGTGTTTCACGTTCTTTTAAACCATGATGCGATAAAAACCATTGTTTGTCATTCGTAACTAAGCTGATTAAGGAGATTTTGGTATCGCAAATTTGTGCCGCCATTTGAGTCAAAAAATCATAATCTTCCCCTTCTAGCTCTCCTATTATTTTATAAGAATCCAGTTCTGCAAGTCTTTCTTTTTCATTTTTGGGTATGATTGGCGTTTTCATTTTTTGTAAATCGGTTAGAATGCGGTTTGGTTGTGTAATAGTGAAGGCTATATAATAAGTAGGTTTTTATTTGTAAATATTTGGTTTAATATTAAGGGCGTAAAATTTATTTTGATGCTACAGATGAAACAAATGTAACACAGAATTGACATGATTGGTTGATTTTTAAAAATAAATCAGCTCGCATACAGAAGTTAAATGAGTTGATTATAATTTTAGTATTGTTTTGAATAAGAAAACGTTAGTCTGTAAGTTTGATTGTTTTTCAGGTTTCAATAGGATGCTTGGGGCAATTCTATTCCAAACATTAATTTGTTTAAGCTTATTCCAATTGATGCTAAATAAAGGTTTGAAAAGTATTTAATTCGTTTTCACTGAACCAGATCAAGCTTAAGCTTTTTATAATGTTTGTCCAAAAGTCAGCAAGTTGTTATCAGGATCAAGCAATGAAAATTCTTTTTGTCCCCAAGGTTTTAATGTTAATTGTCCGTTGGGATGGATGAGTACTTTGTTGTCTATTAAGGATTGGTACAATGGGTCAATAGCATCCGTCCGGATGTAAACTTGTCCGTAGTTTTCTTTTGGATCAAGTTCTTTAAACTCAAAAAAATGAATTTGAATACGGTCTTTTTGAACTATAAGGTAACCATCAAAATCAGCGCTGCCAAATTCCTGAAAGCCTAGTTTATTGATGTAATAATCCCGGGTTATAATTTTATCCCGCATCGGTAACTTTGGATGAATGTCTGTAAGCATGTTTTTTTGATTAATGTGTTATTTCAATTGTATGCTTTTTTGCAATTCAATTGCAATTGAATAACTGGTTTTTAATTTTGATAATAAATCTTCTAGCTTTTGAGCAACATTTGATTTAGACTTATTGAATTCTTTTGACATTCTAGGAAATCCTTCTATTGAACTCAAAAAAGATGTCATCCCATCAATAGCACTTATAATTCCAGTTGTTAAAAAGCTTATGGAATTGTTCGTTGATTGTAATTCTTCTTTGCTAACAGTTAAGTCTTTGTGTGTTATGTTATAAAGGTTTGACATCGAATCTATTGTTTTTTCGAAATTGTCAAAGAAAATAGGAATTTCTGGTTCTATTTTATTTGCATAGTCATCCATTACTTTTGCCGTTCTAATAAAAAAGTCTTGAATTATTTTTAAATCTGATTGATTGCCGCTGGCAATTATACTTCCAATTTCTGTCGTTTTTTTATTAAACTGTTCGCCAATCCAACTTGTAGCATCTGAAATTCTATTCAAAGATTGGTTTGACTCATTCATGTATTCTTGCATCATTATTTGATAATCAATTAAACCAAATTCTTCTTCGATTATTTCTGGAACAATTGTTTCTTCGTGGCTTATAGTTTCAATTTTTGTTGTAAGGGTTGATGTATTTTCTTTTAAGTTGTTAATTCTCATAGGAATATGTATTCTTAAAAATTGACTCAATTCAGAGATGTTATTATATTCAAAATATAATACATTTTTGTTTTTACCAATTTCAGTTTTAAAATCTTGAATTTTTTTGATTTGTTCTGTATCTATTTCATTCATTGAAATTGGTGTGTTTTTGAAGTAAAATAAAATTTGTAATGATTTTGGATTTTTTTGAAATCTACTGTAAGCATTTAAAAATTCTTCTTCCGTTCCAGATTCGGCGGAATCTGTTTTTGTTCCAAATTTCCCCCAAATTGCACCAATAAATATGTCATAATCACTTCCTAAATCTCTATTGATAATTTCTTGAGGATGAATTGTTGAAATTCCAGATGAAGAATGAGTTTCCCATTTTAGCAGTTCAAGAAATATCTCATTTTGTTTACCATATGTGATATTTAATTCTTTTATAACTTCATCAATTGACAATCTATCATCTTTCAAATCACTTGGAGAAGCTAAAAATATTTTGTACTTAGTTACTGTTGACGGCATGTTTTATGTTTTTATGTAATAGTTAATTAATGAGTGTATAGTTTCAAATATACTTGTTTTTTTTCTTACAAAATTAAAAAACGAATTTCAATAGCAATAATCAAAGACAATAGCAATACTAATCTTTGTTTTTAGCATCTTGAACTCCTTGAAATTCAATAAATAAAAAAGCTTGGTTGGCTTGTGAAAATTTTATAATTTTGCCAGCCAATTTTATTATGTAAATTAAAGAAGAAGATGGATATTAAAAGAGTAGCAATTGATGCTGTAACTGAAACCATTGTAATGACTGTGGTACACATGGATTACAAAGGACAAGTAGCCAAAAGAATCAACGAAAAAATGCCTTTAGCGCAAGTAAAAGGATTTAGAAAAGGGGCTGTGCCTAAAGATTTAGTTGAAAAACAATACGGAAGAGAAATCAAGCAAGAAGAGATTAAGAAAGTAGTTGACTTGGCTTTAGAGCGTTATATTCAATCTGAAAGATTAAATCTTCTTGGAACTCCACTTCCTAAAGTGAGTGAAAACTTGGATTGGTCTGCTGAAGAATTGACTTTTGAATTCGAAATTGGTTTAGTGCCAAACTTCGAATTAGACTTAGATGCTAAAAACGATATCGTAAAATATGTAGTTACTGCTGATGATAAATTAATCGACGGTCAGGTAGCTCGTATCCAAAAACAATTTGGTACTGCAATTCCTCAAGAAGCGGTTGAAGCTACTTCTGACATCAAAGGAATTTTTACTAACGAAGTGGAAGGAATTGGTAACACAACTACTATCACTTTAGATATTTTTAAAGACAAAGCTACTGCTGATAAATTCATCGGTAAAAAAGTGGGTGATGTTGTTACTGTAAACACTAGCGGTTTATTTGAAGACGATCACCAATTGATGGATTACTTAAAAGTAGGTCATGATAACGTTCACGGTTTAGCTGTTGATGTAGATTTCACTATCGAAGCTATTACTGTTTCTGAGCCAGCGGAATTGAATCAGGAATTGTTCGACAAATTGTTCGGAGAAGGAAAAGTAGCTTCATTGGAAGATTTGAAAGGAAAAATCAAAGAAGATGCTGAAACTCAATTTGCTCAACAAGCGGACCAAAAATTATTAGGTGACGTTACTGAGTTTTTAATCGAAAACACAAAATTCGACTTGCCTTCTGAATTTCTTAAAAAATGGTTGCAAACTGTAGGTGAGAAAAAATTATCTCCAGAAGAAGCTGAAGTAGAATATGCACGTTCTGAAAAAGGATTGCGTTTCCAATTAATCGAAGGAAAAGCATTGGCTCAAAATGATATCAAAATCACTTTTGAAGACTTAAAAACTTTTACTTCAAAAAACATCCGTCAACAAATGGCTCAATTCGGGCAAACAAATCCTTCTGACGAAGAAGTTCAAGGAATTGTAGCTAGAGTTTTGTCTAACCAGGACGAAGTAAAAAGACTTTCTGATCAAGTAGTTGCTGAAAAATTATTGGAATTGTTCAAAGAAAAAGCAAACCCAACAACTAAAGAAGTGACTTACGAAGAATTTATTGCTGCTTCTTACGGAGAATAATTTAAGTATAAAGTTAGAAGTTAAGGGTTAGGAGTGAAGAGTTGAAAAACCTATTTGCAACAGCCTACTTTTTCAATTTTATGATTTTATTAAAGATACTGTACAATAAAAAATAGTTATATTTGAGCGTCAAAGTTTATTTGACGCTCTTTTGTTTGGTTGCATTTTAGTTTTTATTGAAATGATCTGGATAGAAAAAAGAGTTTTTTAGTTAAGCAATAACGTCGTATAGCTCATAACAGATAACTCATAACGTATAACAAATAACTCATAACTTATAAAAATATGAACTACGGTAAAGAATTTAAAAAGTTTGCTACAAAGCACCAAGGAGTAAACGCCATGTATTACGATAAAATCGTAGCGGCAATGAATCCTACTAATATGACTCCATACATCATTGAAGAACGTCAGTTGAATATTTCGCAATTAGACGTTTTCTCAAGGCTGATGATGGATAGAATCATTTTCTTAGGAACAGGAATTGACGACCAAATTGCAAACATCGTTCAAGCACAATTACTTTTCTTAGAAAGTGCTGATGCTTCTAAGGATATTCAAATTTATTTGAATTCTCCGGGAGGAAGTGTTTACGCAGGATTAGGAATTTATGATACCATGCAATACATCAAACCTGATGTAGCAACAATTTGTACAGGAATGGCAGCTTCTATGGGAGCAGTATTGTTATGTGCAGGTGCAGCAGGAAAACGTTCGGCTTTACCACATTCAAGAGTAATGATTCACCAACCATCAGGAGGAGCACAAGGAGTTGCAACTGATATGGAAATCAACTTACGCGAAATGTTGAAACTGAAAGATGAGTTATATAAAATTATCTCGCACCATTCAGGACAAACTTTTGAGAAAGTACACAATGACAGTGAACGTGACTACTGGATGATTGCTGAAGAAGCAAAAGAATACGGAATGATTGATGAGGTTTTAAAAAGATAATTTAGATGGAAGTCAGAAGCTGGAAGCTGGGAAAAACTCCTAACTTCCAACTTCCAACCTCCATCTTCGAACTATAAAAGATGGCAAAAGAAGTATTAGAATGTTCGTTTTGTGGAAGGAAAAAGCCAGAAACCAATTTATTGATTGCTGGTATTAATGCGCACATTTGCGACAGATGTATCGAACAAGCTCACGGAATTGTTCTTGAAGAATTGAAATCAAGCGGAAGTTCAAAATTAGTTGGTGATTTGATTTTGCAAAAACCAAAAGAAATTAGAGCTTTCTTAGATCAATATGTTATTGGACAAGACCAGACTAAAAAAGTAATGTCGGTGGCGGTTTACAATCACTACAAACGTTTGATGCAACAGCAACTGGACGATGAGGTAGAGATTGAAAAAAGTAACATCATCATGGTGGGACAAACAGGAACTGGAAAAACATTAGTAGCAAAAACTATTGCAAAAATGTTAGATGTTCCTTTGGCTATCGTAGATGCTACGGTACTTACTGAAGCAGGTTATGTAGGAGAAGATGTTGAAACTATTTTGACACGTCTTTTACAGGCTGCCGATTATGATGTGGCTAAGGCGGAACGCGGAATTGTATTTATTGACGAAATAGATAAAATTGCCCGTAAAAGCGATAATCCATCAATCACTCGTGACGTTTCGGGAGAAGGTGTACAACAAGCCTTATTGAAATTATTAGAAGGAACAGTTGTAAACGTACCACCAAAAGGAGGACGTAAACATCCAGACCAGAAATTTGTAGAAGTAAATACCCAAAACATTTTGTTTATTGCTGGTGGTGCTTTTGATGGAGTAGAAAGAATTATTTCTAAGCGTTTGAATCGTCAAGCAGTTGGATATTCTACTTCAAAAAATGTAGATAATATCGACAAGGAAAACTTATTGCAATACATTATCCCAAAAGACATCAAAGATTTTGGATTGATTCCGGAAATCATTGGTCGTTTACCAGTGTTAACTCACATGGATCCTTTAGATAGAGAAACATTAAGAGCTATTTTAACGCAACCTAAAAATGCGTTAATCAAACAATACCAAAAGTTATTCTTAATGGATGATGTGGAATTCACTATCACCAATGACGCTTTGGATTTTATTGTGGATAAAGCATTGGAATACAAATTAGGAGCTCGTGGATTGCGTTCGCTTTGTGAGGCTATCTTAACTGATGCAATGTATGAATTACCAAGTTCTGATGATAAAATATTAGAAATTGATGTAGATTATGCTAAGGAAACTTTAAATAAAAATTTATTGAAGCGTTTGGAAATAGCTTCTTAATTTTTTTGATTTATAAAATTTCAAACCCGTCTCGTTTTTTAGAACGAGACGGGTTTTTTTATATCTATAATTTCTTTAAAATTAACTCTTTGTAAAAAATACTAGATATCCTTTTTTATCTACAATAGATTGTCGATTTTTGTCGCTTCTAAAATCAATATAGATTAAAAATGGCAATTGAGGATAAAGAGATTATTTTATTAAAAGTTTCTGGTCAGGATAAACCAGGGGTAACTGCTGGTTTAACATCAGTGTTGGCAACGTATAATGCCATTGTTTTAGACATTGGACAAGCCGATATTCACGATACACTTTCGTTAGGGATTTTGTTCGAAATCGAAGCAGGTTCTTCTTCGGCACCAGTTTTGAAAGACTTGTTGTTTAAAGCGTATGAATTAGGGATTAAAGTAAAATTTATTCCAATTACTATTGCTGATTACGAAAAATGGGTAAAAGCCCAATCTAAACAACGCTATATCATTAATATTTTAGGCGAAACATTGGCTGCGGTACAACTGGCTGCAGTGACTAAAATAATGTCCGACCAAAATTTAAATATTGATTCCATAAAAAGATTAACTGGAAGAACTTCGATTGTTGAAACAGAAGTATATCCTCGTTCTTGCGTGCAATTGTCCGTTTCAGGAGAAATTGTAGATAAGACTGTTATGACGGCTAGTTTTATGGAGATTTCCAGAACCTTAGACGTCGATATTTCTTTTCAGGAAGATAATATTTATAGAAGAAACAGACGTTTGGTGTGTTTTGATATGGATTCTACATTGATTCAAACTGAAGTAATTGATGAATTGGCCGAATTGGCAGGTGTTGGTGAGCAGGTAAGAGCTATCACTGAATCGGCGATGAATGGTGAGATTGATTTTAGCGAAAGCTTTAAGAAACGTATGGCTTTGTTAGAAGGTTTAAGCGAAGATGTATTGCACAATGTGGCCATCAATTTGCCAATAACAAAAGGAGCACACCGTTTGATGAAAGCCTTGAAATATTACGGTTATAAAACCGCTATTTTGTCTGGAGGTTTTACTTATTTTGGAAATTATTTGCAAAAAGAATTAGGTATTGATTATGTTCATGCCAATGAATTGGAAATTAAAGACGGTAAGTTAACAGGAAAGTATATCGGCGAAATTGTTGATGGTCAAAAGAAAGCCGAATATTTGAAAGCTATTGCCGAAAAAGAAGGCATTCACATCAATCAAACTATTGCTGTGGGTGATGGTGCAAACGATTTGCCAATGATTAATTTAGCTGGATTAGGGATTGCTTTTCATGCTAAACCTACGGTAAAAGAAAGCGCAGCTACTTCTATTTCGAGTTTGGGTCTTGATGGTGTTTTATACTTATTAGGATACCACGACAGGCACATCGATATGATGGACGAAATTTAAACAACATAATAATAACATTTAAGAAACCTTAGTTCTGATTTTGAACTAAGGTTTTTTTATGGCGTTTAATTTAAAATCGTATTTTTATAATACGGACTTAAATAGAGCACAATGATAACAGTACAAACTAAAATTCAAGCTCCCATAGAAAAGGTTTGGAGTTTGTGGACATCGCCTGAGCATATTACAAGCTGGAATGCAGCTTCTGAAGATTGGCATACACCTTATGCAGAAAATGATTTGAAAGTAGGAGGGAAATTCAAATACACTATGGCTTCCAAAGATGGAACAATGAGTTTTGACTTTGTTGGTACTTATTCGGCTATTCTGGACAAAAAATTAATTGCTTATAGTATCGAAGACGGCAGAATGGTCATTGTTGTTTTTGAGGAGCAAGAAGATGGATTTGAAATAAGGGAATATTTTGAGCCGGAATCAGTAAATTCAGAAGAATTACAATATCAGGGATGGCAGGCTATATTAGATAATTTCAAAAAGTACGTTGAAAACTAATTCGATATAAATTCAATAAAGATGACTAAACAAATATGGCTTAATCTTCCGGTAAAAGATATTAAGCAATCCAAGATGTTTTTTTCTAAACTTGGTTTTTCTTTTAATGAGGAACATGATACAGAATATTCTACTTGTTTGTTAGTTGGGGAAAATAATTTTGTAATTATGCTTTTTGAAGAAACGACCTTTGAGGATTTTATAAAAAATAAAATAACCGATACCCGGCAAAGTTCAGAAGTTTTAATTTCAATCGATGCTGAAAGTTGGGAAGAAGTGGATGCAATCGCCTATAAAGTTGAGGAAGCTGGAGGAACCGTCTTTTCAAAACCAGCTTTGAGTCAGGGCTGGATGTATGGATGTGGTTTTGCTGATTTAGACGGGCATCGTTGGGGTGTGTTGTATATGGATTTTAGTAAGTTGTCTTAATGCTTACGGATATTAAAATATTAAATTTTAAAGGTATTAGCGATAGTAAAAGAACTTTCAGAAGAATAAATGAATCAATAATTTAAAATTAGAATTATGACAACAATCAATCCTTATTTAATTTTTAACGGCAACTGCGAAGAAGCCTTTTTATTTTACAAATCAGTTTTTGGTGGCGAATTTCCATACATCGGAAAGTTTAAAGACATGCCCGCAGGAGACAATACTCCTGAATTATCCGAAGAGGAGGGGAATAGAATCATGCACGTTTGTTTGCCTATTGGACAGGCTGTTTTAATGGGAAGTGATAGTAATTCGGCTAGTGGCGATGTGGTTTTTGGTGGAAATATTTCTATTTCTATCAATGTGGAAAGTAAAGATGAAGCAGATCGAATTTTTAATGGACTTTCGGCGGGAGGAAATCCTTATATGCCTATGAGTGACACTTTTTGGGGAGCTTATTTTGGAATGTTTACCGATAAGTTTGGGATTAACTGGATGGTGAATTTTGATAAAAACGAAAAACAATAAGTATGAGAATTATTAAAAAAATAGTATTTGTATTTCTAGCCTTAGTAGCTTTACTTTTAATCGTGGCTTTGTTTGTACCAAATGATTATACGGTTTCAGTTTCAAGTACTATTAATAAGCCAAAAGCTGAGGTTTTTGATTATGTGAAACAAATTAAAAATCAGGAGAAATACAGCATTTGGGTAATGCAGGATCCTAATGTGGTTATGGATTATCAAGGAACAGATGGCACAGTGGGTTTTAAGGCTTCATGGAATAGTAAAGACGATAATGTGGGTGAAGGATCGCAGCAAATCAAGGCTGTTTCTGATGGACGAATTGACGTTGACTTGCATTTTGAACGACCAATGAAAGGAGATGACAAAGCGGCTACCATTGTAGAGGCAGTTTCAGAAAATCAAACGAAAGTTACCAATGAATTTTATGGTCATGCTGCTTATCCGATGAATTTAATGTCTATTATAGGGAAGAAATTTATAACAGATGCACAGACGCAAAATTTGGCTAATTTGAAGAAGATTTTGGAAGAATAATAGTGATTAAAAAGAATAAAAAGACCTTAGTACTGTTAAATTAATCATTTTTATAGCCTATTTTCTTTCTTGGTGCTGTGTTGTCTTTTTTGTCAACTAATTCATCCAGATAATTAAAAACGAGTTCAATGTTTTTACTATGATTGTTTAACTTCTTTTTGATTTCTTCAATTTCAAGTTTCATGCTAAAGGTATCAGTAAGAATTCCTCTTATTTTAGTAAATACACGGATGATTTGGATATTTACTTTAATAGCTGTTGGACTGTTTAGTACACTTGAGAGCATAGCTACTCCTTGTTCGGTAAATGCCATAGGCAAGTATCTAGTTCCTCCCCAATTTGAGGTGCCAATTTGGCTCCTCAAGTTTTCAAATTCTTGTTCACTAAGTTCAAACATAAAATCTTCGGGAAATCGTTCTATATTTCTACGAACTTGTCTTTTGAGCTGTTTGGTTTCCACCGCATAAAGTTCAGCCAAATCTTTGTCAATCATAACTTTTAAATTTCTTATTAAATAAATTTTGCTCGTTATGATTTCATCGGGAATGGTAATGCTATTGTTCATGTTGCTCTATTTTGTAATAAAAATAAAACAATATTTTGAATATTCCTAGATTGAATCCTTGTTTTTTAGTGTTAAATAGCTTGGTTTTGAGTTGATTAAATGGTGATTTTGATTTGCATATTTTTCAACTGTTCCAGGTAATCTCTTTGATTAGATAATCTCGGGATTTTATGTTGACCACCTAATTTATTGTTGTCTTTTAGCCAATCGTAAAATAAGTGTTCTCTGGCCACATTTATAACCAATGGATTTAGCGTCATGTTGTTGTAACGTTTGGCTTCGTAATCAGAGTTTAAAGTTTGTAAAGTTTCGTCCAATGCTTTTTGGAAAACTATCATATCAGCCGGTTTTTTCTTGAACTCAATCATCCATTCGTGGGCTCCTTTTTCTTTTTCTTTCATGAAAATTGGGGCTACGGTATAATCGACTATTTCGGCATGAGTGATATGGCAGGCTTTGGCTAAGGCTTGATCGGTGTTTTCGACCATTAATTCTTCACCAAAAACATTGATGTGGTGTTTGGTTCTTCCGGTAACCCTGATTCGGAAAGGATTTAGAGAAGTAAAACGCACCGTATCTCCCACTAAATAACGAAATAAACCCGAATTGGTCGTGATAACAACGGCATAATTTTTATTCAATTCGACATCAGCTAAACGGATAGTTTTTTGAT
>JBDLTG010000063.1:0-92514 GCA_039805885.1 Bacteroidota bacterium | reverse complement strand
ATTAAAAGTGATGTGCTCTACCAACTGAGCTATCGAGTCTTGCATCGTTCCCTGATTGCGGGTGCAAATATAAGGCGTTTTTTTTATTATTTCCAAGCTATTTTATTATAAATTTGTCTTTTTTTAATAATAAATTTTAACACCTTAGTTTATAGGGTTTTATTCTATGAAGAAAATTATACTGTTAGGTTATATGGGTTGTGGAAAGTCAACTATTGCCAAAGAATTGTCAAAAAAGCTTGAAATTCCTTTTGTTGATTTGGACGAATTTATCGAAAAAAAGGTAAAAATGACTATCAAAACAATATTCGCTGAAAAAGGAGAAATCCATTTTAGGAAATTAGAACACGAATGTTTTGTAGAATTATTGAATTTTACCGAGCCAATTATTATTGGCTTAGGTGGAGGAACACCTTGTTATGCGAATAATCATGAATTATTAAAAAGAGAAGATGTCTTGTCTATTTACTTAAAAGCGTCTATAGAGACCTTGGTTGATAGATTGTCGTTAAATAAGAGCAATAGACCCCTTATCGCGAACAAAACGGATGTCGAGATGAAAGAGTTTATTGCAACTCATCTTTTTGAAAGAAGTTATTATTACAATCAGGCGCAACATGTCGTTACTGTAGATCAAAAAACGATTGAAGAGACTGTAGCCGATATTCTGTTGATTTTAGCTTAGCCAAGCATAGCTATTGTTGTCTTGGTCAAATTCTACCCGAACATGTTCTAATAAAGAAGTAGAAAGTGAGATTCCTTTAAAATCAGCTTTTACAGGATATTTTTTATGATTGCGATCGACTAAGACTGCTGTTTTGAATTTTTTTAAGGGCACATCCAAAAAATGTCTCACTGCATAAATTAAGGTTGTGCCTGAATTCAATACATCATCGATAAGAATTAAGCCCTTGTTAGCATATTCTTCGGCTGGAATGGAAGTTTGTATGGCTAAATTTGGGTTTTGTTTGTCTATGTGTACTTCACATAATAAGACCTTTAAACTAGAGATGGTTTTTAATTCTTGAGCAATTTTTTCGGCAAACATATAACCGTTACTAGCAATTCCAGCAAGTACAACTTCTTCTTCGTCTATAAAGGTTTCATAGATTTGGTAAGCAATACGTTTAGTCTTGTGTTTAATTTCTTGGTTTGTTAGAATGATATTTTTGCTCATGATTTATTTTTTTTGCTAATATAACTAAATTTAAATTCCAATATAAAAAATCCAAATTCCAACATTGAAACGTATATACAACTTTGATTTTTATCCCAAAGTTTTGGAATTTGGTATTTAAAAATTGGAATTTTAAGCTTCTTCGTCTTCGTGGATTTCATTTCCAAATTCATCAATATCCCTACGATCTTTTTTAGTAGGTCGCCCTGTTCCGTTTTTGCGGTAGTGCTCTTTGGATAGTTTTAATAATTCCAAATGTTGGTATACTTCAGCAGGCGTGTCATTTCTTCGATAGATGTCAACTAATTTAGCAGCTACACGATTCTCTGGAATGTCTAAGACGGTGATGATTTGAGTGATTTGGTCTTTTCTAAAAGTAATTTTGTCTGTAGGGAAAACTTCCTTGGATGGTTTAGCAACCATACCATTTACGGTGATATGATTTTTTTTACAGGCTTCCGTAACCATATTTCGGGTTTTGTAATATCGGACACACCATAAATATTTATCTATTCGCATAAAATTTCTAAAATCAGAGTTAAATAGTTTACAAAAATAAATCAATATTGTATCTTGCGCACTTAAAATTCAGCTATAATGAACAAATTTAAGTATTATTTTATTTTAATAATTACAAGCCTCTCTTTATTTTCATGCTCGAAAGATGATAATTCTGTTACTGCCGAACCTCTTAGAGATTTTCAAGAACAATTTACAACAGATAATACTACTATAGAAGAATATTTAAAAAGTTACTATATAGATGTTGTTAATGCTCCTGGGCAACCAGAAGACCAAGATGTAGTTTTTACTAAAATTCCAACAGGAGGAAGTCAATCTTCTATATGGTCTTATTTAGGGAGTAGTACTTTTCCAAAATTAAAGACAAAAGAGGTTAAGTTACATGATATTACTTATGTAGTGTATTATTTAATTTTAAGAGAAGGAACAGGGGATAGACCTTGCAATGTTGATGGTGTTTTATCAGCGTATAAAGGAGATTATTTATATCGCACAGCGGCTGTAGCAGAGAAGCCTGCAACTGCAACTACTGCTTATGTGCCAGCTGTACCTTCACAGCTTTTAGCAAGTCAATTTGAAAAAGTAATATACCCACAAACTTTTTTGAATTTGTATGAAACTATCACGGGATGGAGCGAAGTTTTTCCTGAGTTTAAAACTGGAGATGCGCCTATTTCAAATGTTGATGGAACAGTTACTTATAATAATTTTGGTGCTGGGGTGATGTTTTTGCCATCAGGATTAGGGTACTATAGTTCAGGAAGTGGTTCGATACCAAGTTATGCGCCTTTGGTATTTAGCTTTAAACTGTATACTATTAAAAGATCTGATTTAGACAATGATGGAATTCCTTCTTACCTTGAAGATCTTAATGGTGATAATTATGTAAGAACGTTTGCAGCAGGTGTAGCTAATCCGGATGATTTTGATAAAGATGGAATCCCTGATTATTTAGATATTGATGATGATGCTGATAGTTATACGACAAGATCAGAAATAACTGTTAATGGAGTTGTTACTCCTTTTAATTTAATTCCTGATTGTAGTGGAAACACTACTAATGCAAGTAGAACTAAAAAACATTTAGATAAAAACTGCCACTAAAAGCAGTATTATTGAAATAAAAAATCCCGATTTACAAATGTTGTGAATCGGGATTTTTTTATGTGAAATTATTTATTACTGTATTAACCAATTTTTAAAATCATTGAAAAGCTGAGGTGAAACCCCGTGACCAATAGGGTATTCTTTATAAACGGATTCTATTCCTAAATTAGCTAAAAAAGGTTTTGCTTTTCGTGCCCATTCTACTGGAATTACCTGATCTACTGTTCCGTGAGCTGCAAATACTTGCAAGTTTGAAAAATCATTGTTTTTGTAATTTTCTTCAAATATAGATTCGCTTATATAGCCACTCAATGCAATGACTTTTTGAATTTTTTCAGGATGCGAAAGTGCAATGCCATAGCTTAAGATAGCGCCTTGGCTGAAGCCTAATAAAGAAATAGCATTTTTGTCAATAGGGTAATTAGCAACTAATTCTTCAATAAATTGAGCGATTAAATCTCTTGATAATTTTGCCTGTTCGTGGTCAGAAAATTTGTTTTCATTGGCATCAAAATTAATAGCATACCAGGCATAACTTCCGTATTGTAAGTCATAAGGTGCTCGTGCCGAAATAACATAATATTCTTCTGGTAATTCGGATGCAAACGAAAATAAGTCGGCTTCATTGCTTCCGTAACCGTGTAATAATAGCAATAAAGGGTTTTTATCTAATTTTATTTTGGGTTCTCTGATGAGGTATTCTAGGGATAGATTCATAATAAGTGTTCGGTGTTCAGTTTTTTAGTGATCAGTATTGGAATTTGATTCTACTTAGGACTGAGGTTGGAATTTGGAATTTATTTTTTGGAATTTTATGAGATGCTTTTAAACCATTTTTGATATAAATTTCCAACAAGGGGCATAGGTTTCGTTTCGCCTTTTATAGCACTAAAAATACCATACGACCAAAGTACTGAAACGAAAATCCACATAGGAGCGGATATCATCATGGTGTCAAAATTACTGATGATTAAACCTAATGAAATAAAAGTTAGGGTGATTCCTAATCCTTGACGGATGTGAAAAGAGGCATAAGGATTCTTGTCTTCGGCATTCATAGACATCGCAATAAAAACTCCAATTCCTAAAATATAACTGGTTATTGCGGCTGTTTTTCCTTCTTCGATTGTATTTTTCATGTTTTATGCTACTATTAATTGACCTTGATTTACAATTCCGTATGCTTTTCCTTTTGTTTCCATTCCTAAAAAGGCTGAGTTTTTAGATTTCGATAAAATAGCTGCTTTTGTAAAAGTACTTTCTCCTTCAGGATTGAATAAACTGAGGTTGGCTGTAGCTCCTTCATTTATTGGTGAACTTTCGATACCAAATACCGTTTTTCCGCTAGTTAATTTTTCGATTACTTTTTCTAAAGGCAATACGTTCATTAAAGTTCCAAAAGCACTTTCTAAACCAATAGTTCCGTTTTTTGCCATATCAAATTCCATTTTCTTATGCTCAATGTCCATTGGATTATGGTCGCTGGTAACCATGTCGATGGTATTATCCAAAATCCCGGCTAATAACGCCTGTCTGTCTTCTTCTGTTCTTAGAGGCGGAGTCACTTTATAGCGGGTATCAAAACTGTCTAATTTTTCGTCGGTCATTGTTAGATGATGAACCGTTACGCTACAACTTACTTGCAATCCTTTGGCTTTGGCTTCTTTGATTAATGCTACAGATTTTGCTGTAGAAACGGTTGGAATATGTAATTTTCCACCGGTATATTCGAGTAAGAATAAATTTCGGGCTACTTGTAATTCTTCGGCAAGATTAGGAATTCCTTTCAGTCCTAAGCGGGTAGAAACTACACCTTCGTTGACAACACCTTGTCCTTTTATATTAGAATCTTGCGAATAAGCAATCACTAATCCGTTAAAGTCTTGCGTGTATTGTAAAGCAATTTTAAGCAAATTGGCATTTTCAAAACTTTTATTATAATCACCAAAGGCAATCGCTCCGGCTTGTTTCATATCAAACAATTCAGCCATGTCTTTTCCTTCGGCATTTTTAGTTAAGGCACCAATAGGGAAAAGTGTTGTTGCATGACCAATAGCTTTGGTTTTTACAAAATTAATTTGGGATTGATTGTCAATTATAGGAAAAGAATTGGGTTGTAAACCAATTCCGGTGAAACCACTTTTTGCAGCAACCAGCAATCCGTTTGCGATGGTTTCTCTGTCTTCAAAACCAGGTTCACCTAGAGAAACGCTGCTGTCAAACCAACCTTGCGATACATGAAGATTATCTAATTTTAGTTCTTCTGCCTGGTCTGGATTGGGCAAAGAGGCTCCAATTTTTTCAATTAATCCATCTGCAATTAAAATATCTACCGTTTGATTGTGAAAAGAACTTTGAGGGTCGATAATTTTGG
Source organism: Bacteroidota bacterium (assembly GCA_039805885.1). Classification (GTDB taxonomy): domain Bacteria; phylum Bacteroidota; class Bacteroidia; order Flavobacteriales; family Flavobacteriaceae; genus Flavobacterium. The sequence continues at coordinate 87,334 of JBDLTG010000063.1, read as the reverse complement.
CGTTTCGGATAATTAGTTTCATATATAGAGAATATTTTATTTCAGGAATTTTATAATTGCCATTTCACATACCAGAAAGAGCAGTGCAAAGATAACAAACCATTTCCAAAGTTGATTATCCATTCGGTCGGTTTGTAGGCTATGAAAAACGCTTTCAATAGATTCGGCGGTGTTGTATTCGGATAGGAAGTTGTTGTCCAATGGGTTTAGATTGCTTTCGCTTCTGTTGTAATTAAAACTAATGTTTTCTACCCATTGTTTTTGATTGTAAATTTCAAAATTACCAGCTTCTAAAGGCAAATCATTAAACGTCATTTTGACTTTAGTATTTATGATTTGTTGTATCGGAATAAATTGTTCGTTCGAATTTTTGACTTCTAAAATAGCATCTTTTGATAGTGAAGCATCCACTATAAATGGGGTTTGGTTTCCAATAGTCAGTGCGTTTACTCTATTCCTTTGGTTGTACAGTGCCATTTTGTAAAAGGTAGGAACAATTAATGGCGATTGTTGGAAGTTAGAATTTTCGGTATTTATAGGTGCCGAAAAAACACAAACAGCTGAAATACTGGATTGCAAAGCAGTTAGAAAAGTACTTTGATTATCATAAAATAAGGCTGCCAGACTAGAACTTGAAAAGGCAAACGAAGCTTTGGTAGAAGGATATTGGAAATTACTAATCTTATTTTCAAAAACGCCAGAGAATAAAGGGTGATTGAAATTTATTTTGGTAATTAGTTTTTCTACATTTTCGTAATTTTTGAATTGGATGTTTCCAAAATTCCCCAAAAATGAATTTAGTGTTGTAATCGAACTTTTTGCCGATGGAATTACGATAAGATTGCCGCCTTTTTGAACAAATGCTTTTAAGGTAATTTGTAAAGCCTGCGGAATTTCGTCTAATTCGTTCAAGACAACCGCATCTTGTTTTTCAATATTGTTATAGTTTAATGCAGCCAATTCTGAATTGCTGTAATTGAATTCGTCATTGGTGTAAATGCGTTGTAGAAAGTTACTTTTTGATGCTTCGCCAATGCTGATGATATTGGTTTTTTTGACTTTCGAAATACTAAAATAAAAGGTGTTGTCATAAGTCAAACCATTATCGCTAATGGAAACATAACCATGGAATGTTTGCTTGGGAATACTAAAATGCAATGATTTTTTCGGGCTTTCTAAATTAGAAACCGTTTTAGCAATCAATTTGTTTTGATTGTAAATAGCAACAGAAACTGGTTTTATCGCCTCTCCATAACTTGATAATGCCACATTGATATCATAAAAGTCACTAGTAGTTTCATTAATAAAAACACTTTCGACAGCTACATTGTTTTTTTGTTCCGATTTTGGAATTATAAAATAGCTAATATCGTTTTTAGAAATGCTTTTTAGTTGTTTTTGGTCAATTCCGATAGCATCGGTAATAATGATAATGTCTTTTTTTGAATTTGTAGGATGTGCATTTATTTTGGCTAACAAATGATTTAATTCAAACGGAATGGCACTGTATTTTAAATTTTGCAATGTACTTCTAATCGATTTGATATCGGTATTCCAATAGCTTTCGGTATTGGTCAGTAATGAAAAGTTAGTGTTTTCGGGCGTTTCTTCCAGTAATTCCTGTACTGCCCTTTTTAGTAATTCACCTTTTTTTCCTTTGGCCTGCATACTAAAAGAATTGTCTAGAATAATATACATTTCATTAGAACTGTTCTTATTGTCTTTGGCTTCAAAAAAAGGTTGGGCAAAAGCCAAAATAACAAAAGAAAGTAACAATAAACGACAGCAAAGCAGCAACCATTTTTTGAGTTGCGAGCTTTTTCGGGTTTGGATAGAAATCGATTTTAAGAACTGAACATTGGTGAAATATTCTTTCTTAAAACGACGAAACTGAAACAAATGAACCAAAACAGGTACAATCAATAAGAACAGAAAGTATAAAATTTCGGGATGTTTGAATTGCATTCTTGTTTTTGGTTTTATTTAATATCCAAAAATAGTCAAAACTATGCACTTTGCTTTTCGCTTCTGAGATTTTTTAGTCACGGATTAAACAGATTAATTTTTTTAATAGAGTTTACAATCTATTATTCGTTGTAGATTAATATGTATTTTAGCATTCATAAAAATAAGAAAATGAAAAAAGACCTTCTAATTGTATTTATAGTATTGTTTTGTATTAGGGTTCAAGCCCAGGAAAATAAATTGAATTTACTCATAGGAACTTATACTAATAGCTGTGAAAGTAAAGGTATTTATGTTTATGATTTTGATGTAAATACAGCTGAATTTAGTTTTAAAAATACCTCTTCAACGATTGTTAGTCCCAGTTATTTAACAGTTTCTAATGATAATCAATTTGTATATGCTGTTAATGAGAATGGTGCTAATAGTACAGTAAGTTCTTTTAAATTTGATGCCAAAAGTGGCTCAATAAACCTAATGAATCAGCAAGATTCTAAAGGTGCTGATCCTTGTTACATTATTAATGACGATAAAAATGTTATTATTGCTAATTATTCTGGCGGAAATATTGCTGTTTTTGCGAAGAATCTAGATGGAAGTATTACTGCTGCTAAGCAAGTAATTCAGCATTTTGGTAAAGGAATAAATGTAGAAAGACAAGAGAAACCGCATGTTCACATGGTTTATTTTTCACCTGATAAGAAGTTTGTATTGGTAAATGATTTAGGGAATGACAAGGTGTATTCTTATCATTATGATTCGAATTCAACTAATGAATCTTTGAGGATTTCGGATAGTATTGCTGTGAAATCGGGTAGTGGACCTAGGCATTTAACGTTCAGTAATGACGGAAAACTGGTTTATTTATTACAAGAATTAGATGGCAGCTTGACGACGTTTAATTATTCGAATGGGAAATTGAAAAAAATAGATGAAACCACTATTTTGGCAAAAGACTTCAAGGGAACTTTTAGTTCAGCCGATATTCATATTTCGCCTGACGGGAATTTTTTATATGCTTCCAATAGAGGAGAAGCGAATACCATTTCGATTTTCAAAATTAAAAAAAATGGTAAGTTAGAATCATTAGGACAAACGAGTACATTGGGTCAGGGACCACGAAATTTTGCAATTGATCCTTCGGGAAATTTCCTTTTGGTTGCTCATCAATATTCGAATGATGTGATGATTTTTAAAATAAATAAAAATACGGGCGCTCTCGAAGATACAGGTAAAAGAATTTATTTGTGTTCACCCGTTTGTTTGGTTTTTGCAAAAAGCTAAATTGCTTAAATTCGATTAATAAAAAAAAGCCTAAAAATGAATTTTCATCTTTAGGCTTTGTAATTTTATTTTTTCTTCTTCTTTTTAGCAGCTTGTTTTTTTAGCATATTTCTATTAACAGAGCCATGCGTTTTTTTCTTGGTTACACCAGGTCCACCCAAATTGACTTTTTTGTTCTTTTTACTTTTTTCTTGAAAAGCTCCATCTCCTGTCAATTTTGGTTTTTTCATTAAAATCTTAATGGGTTGCCTGTCTTTTTCAGGACCAATTAATTTTACAGAAACTTCCACTTCTTCAGGGAAATCTTCGATGTCTAATTCCATATTCATCAATACTTCCACTTCCACTTTCAATTCTTCTTCTCGTGGAGTAATAAAACTTATTGCTGTTCCTGTTGCATCGGCACGACCGGTACGACCAATACGGTGCATGTACAATTCAGGTTCTTCAGGCATTTCAAAATTGACTACGTGAGTAATATTCGAAATGTCCAATCCTCTGGCCATAATATCTGATGTGATTAATCCGCGAAGTTCTCCTTCTTGAAAAGAAGCCATCGTATTCAAACGGTAATTCTGAGATTTATTAGAGTGAATTACACCAAATTGCCCTTCAAAATTCTCCTCAATATTCTCATGAAGTAAATCGGCAATCTTTTTATTGTTTACAAATATCAAAACACGACTCATGTCTTCGTTGGTTTCTAATAAATGTTTCAATAAATTGACTTTAGTATTGAAATTAGGAACGTTGTATGTAATTTGTTTGATTTTCTCTAATGGAGTTCCCGATGCTGAAAGTGTTACTTCTTCAGGATAATCGAAATAATCGTTCAAAATAGCATCAACTTCATCCGTCATAGTAGCCGAAAATAAAATGTTTTGACGTTTTTTAGGCATCATTGCTAATAAGGCTGTAAGCTGAGTACGGAAACCTAAATTTAACATTTCGTCAAATTCGTCAATGACCAGCTTTTGCATATCTTCAAAACGAACGACATTATCCAGCGTTAAATCCATGGTTCTACCTGGAGTTCCTACCAAAATGTCTGAACCTTCATAAACCGATTTTTTTTGTGTATTGATATTCACACCTCCAAAAATTCCGATAGTTCGAATAGACATAAACTGGGTTAGCTTTTCTATTTCTTCTACAACCTGAACCACAAGTTCACGGGTAGGAACTAAAACGACAATTTTGGGCGTATGCGTGACACTAAATTTGTATTGTTTTAGTATTGGTAATAAGTAGGCAAAGGTTTTACCCGTACCTGTTTGTGCAATTCCCATCATATCTCTTCCAGACATAATTACAGAGAAAGATTTCTCCTGAATAGGAGTAGGGGTTGTAAGCCCTAATTCATCGATTGCTTTTTGTAATGATTTAGGAAGATTGAATTGCTCGAAAGTAGCCATAAAACGTATATTTTGTGCAAAGATAGTCTTTTTGAAAATAACCGCTTTATTCTTTTTTGCAACGAGCTTTTAATACTGTTTCACAAAGATTCACAAAGAAAAAACACAGAGTTTCACGAAGCTTTTTTTTAGAGTTAAATTTATCCATAAAGTTGATTAAATAACTTAGCGATGCTTTGAGTCTTCTTTGTGAAATAATTATCTATAATCAGTGTGTAATCTTTATTCTTAATTATTTAAATTTTAAATTCCAGGAAACACTAAGCGAGTAAATCCAAAAATAATTTCCGGGATCAAAACTTATTTCCTGATGTGCTACATCAAATTGTGCTCCCCAGGCATTTTTGTCTTTGTTAGTTGAGAAAAAATAGCCAACATTCAAACGTTGTGTTTTTAAATTGATAATGGCTGCGTCATTGGCATCAAATATAAATTGATTGACTTCAGGTGAAATTCCCATACTGTATACAAAACTGATGTAATTGTCGGCATTTTGGCGGTATTTTCTATAATTTAATGCTGCCGAAGTACTGGTTCCTCCATCGCCAGGAGTGAAATAAGGACGTAAAGACCAGTAGCTGTTTCCTGTGTACCAGCCAATAGCTCCCGTATAAATATTTGTTGTCGTGCTGTATTTTAAAGTTCTAAAACCTACCGAAATTTCTAAACTATGTGGCAATGATTTGTATAATTCAGCACCATATCTTAAATCAGGAAATAGAAAAGTATTAGCAAGCCCTACATTTACATAAGCATATAATCCTTTTGTAATTTTAGGATACATATCGACTTCTACCTGGGTTCCATTTTCATTAAATCGACGGCTGAAATTAAATTTTCCTATAATGCTTCCGTATTTTGTTTGTTTACCATAGCTTAAAGTATAGTATTGCATTGGATCAAATACTGTAGAATACAGATCTACTGCTGCTCTTAGACCAATAGTATTTGTTCGTACCGTACTATTTAAATCATTTAGAAATTCTTTAGCTTCTTTATTATCTGGGTTTTTGGCAACAAGTTCTTTAATGGTGCTTTGTGCTTCTATTGGTTTATCAATGTTTTTTAGTGCGCTTGCTTTTAGCAAAGTAATTTCTGTATCATTTGGAAAAATCTTCAACGCCGTTTTAGCCATTTCTAAAGCATCATAATGCGCATCACTCCAAGATTCGTTTTTAATGGCTGCAACCCAATTTTCTTTGTTTTGAGGCGCTTTTTCAATAACATAAGCATACTCTTTTCGAGCTTTTTTATAATCGCCATCCCAGGAATAAGTAGACGCTAAGAAAGTACGGATCTCATGGTAGTCAGGATATTTTTTTAAGACCTTTACTAAGGTGTCTTGTGCCTGTTTTCTTTGCTGATTGAAAGCCAGTTGGCGAGCTGTTTCAAATGAAGTATCTGGATTTCCATTGTATGGTGTAACTTGTCCTTGCATTTGGAAAAAGCAAGTAAGCGTAAACAGTATTGTTAATTTGATAATTGGTTTACTTATCATTGTTTTAATTCTTTTTTGATTTTGATGTATTCGCTGTTGTTAGGATCTTGTTTCAACATACTATCAATAGCTTTATTGGCCATAGCTAAATGATTTGTTCTTTGGTATGCTTTGGCTAATTTAATTCCTAACTCTGGATTTTTAACGTCATTTTTTAAGGCTTTTTGGGCAATTGCAATTCCTTTTTTATCTTGGTTAGTCCACCAATAGATATCCATTAACGCAAGGTAACTGTCATAATAAAATGGCGTTCTTTTTATTACTTCAAGTAATTCTTTTTCAGCATTTTTATAATCTTTGTCCCAAGCCAGCGTTCTTCCTTTTAGTGTTCTTACATCGGCATAATTAGGTAATTCGTTTAAAATGTAATTGCATAATACACGCGCTTCTTTTCTTTGACTGTTAAAAGCCAAATCTCTGGCTTTAAAGAAGATTTGATCAGTGGTTAATTTTTTGGTTTCCTTCTTGATAAATCCCAGTTCTTCTTTTGAAAATTCGAAAGAAGCTTTGCTGTAAATCAACAGGGATTTTGGAATAATTTTATTCTTTTCAGTCAAATAAGCATTCAGTTTTTTAGTTTCTTGTAAACTATCTTCAATTGTTTTTAAGATGTCACTATCGCTAATTTTTGTGGTTTGAAAGTTTTGATCAATTTTAAATAAATCGCCGTTTGAATACAAATAGTCTTTATAAATAAACTCATTGATAACCCCTTTGTTTTGCATAATAGGAATAGTATGAATATTTCTAAAACGCTTAACAGTGTCTAATCCAGAACTCATCCAGGCTGTTTTTTCCAGTTTATTCATTTTGTAATTATTCATTAAAAACGAAAGTAAACTAGGAGTAATATCCCAATGAGAAGAAACCGATTTGAAAGTTTGTGCTTTTTTCAACATCGGGCTGTAGATGTACAATGGCACATGAAAACGACATAATTTGTCTTTTTGAGCAATTGGAATCAAACGGTGGTCTCCAGTTATTACAAAAATTGTGTTCTTGTAATCCGGTCTTTTTGCATACGATTCCATGAATTTTTGAATCGAATGATCGGTGTACAACAAACTGGCATAGATGTTTTTATAGGTTTCAACTTCCGATTTTGAAAGGTTAAGAGTTTTATTAGTATTGATAATTTGATCTACTTTTTTTAAATACTCAGGCTTCTCCGGAAAATCAAAAGGCTCATGGTTCGTTAATGTCATCACTACATCTAAACGAGGGCCTTTTTTAGTTTCAATTTCAGTAAGCGTTTTTTTGAAAATTTCTGCATCAGGATAACCCCAACTAAAACCTCCGGAGTTTGCTTTTGTTTTTTTATAGCTTGGGCCAAATTTATTGATGTCTATAACGTCATCAATATTGTTGTATTCTAAGAAATTGATACGGTGGTCAAAACTGGATTCATCACCACAGTAAAAAGTAGTGTTGTAGCCATTCGATTTTAAAATACTAATAAGTGAGCTGTGAGCAGGTAAGGGTTTCATTTCAAGAAAACCTTTTTCACCGTAAGGTAATGAACCTAAAATAGAAGGCAAGGCACCAAAAGTTCGTCCCGCATTACTAACAAAATTTTCCCAATACAATGATTTTGGGATTAAAGAATCTAAAAATGGTGTAAAGCCACGATATTCATTTTTGCCAATAAACTCATCACCTAAACCTTCCACAATAATCATTACGATGTTTGGTTTTTCTGCTTTAATTTCGAAAAAAGGAGCTAGAACATCAGGCGTTGATGAGAAAGGTTTTAATAAAGGATATTCTTTTTTATACTTTAAATCGGCTACATTGAATTGCTTTTTTTCATTTTGAAATCGGATGATATCATTTGTAAAATAAGCAAGTTTATTTTGATACAGCGTATCTGCTACTTCGGGAATTAAAAGTTTTATTAGAAGACAAATAACAGCAGCTATTCCGGTAATTGCAAACAGTTTTTTTTCAATTATTTTACTTGAAATGAATTTATTAATTGCCCAGTATAATAACGGAAATGCAATAAAAGGCACAAAATATAAAATAGAAAATGTTTCTGATGCTGTAACAGTGGTATACATGTCATCAGGCGAATACCCTAAAAAATCAGCTCCTAGATTAACTAGTGTTGTTAAATGGTATTTAGTCAGTGCAAATTGCCCAATGATAATTAGTGTGAAAAGAATCTTTATGGGAGTGTCTTTCCATTTTATTTTGCTGTAATGCAAAACTAAATAAAGTGGCAGAACTAAAAGACTAATTAGGAGAACCGTCCAAAAATCATTAATTAATTTGTAAAATAATGCAATTGCAGTATTCGATATTTCAATTCCAGTATAGATTTTAGCACATATTTCGAAAATGCTAATCAACCAAAAAACGAATACCATTGAAAAACATAAATAGCCGTAATTGAATTGATTCTTTACTTGTTGATTATTGTCCATTGAAGATAATTTGTGTAATTTCTAAATTAAATATTGCTCATTCCTTTGCGTGTCATTTCGCCCCATTTAATTGATTTATTAAAATAGTAGTCAAAATTTCCTTTTAATGCCGCGTATAAAATGAATGGATGATTGAGTATCGGTTCTGTAAAAGCAGTTTTAATTAGTTGTAAGCCCATTCCTTTTTTAGTGTATTGATGGTAAGTAAGTTCTTCGGTTATAATGGTAATGATAGAAAATATTACGGTAAACAGATAGGCTAAAATAAGAAATAATATAGCATAACTCCAAACTACATTATTAGTAATTATTAGTATTGAAAAGTAAAACAAGCCTAGAATTTCTATAATAGGAGCTAGTCTTTCAAATAAAAACCAATACGGATAACTAAGTATTCCTAATGAATTGTATTTTGGGTTGAATCCAATTTTTCGGTGCTTTTTAAGTGTTTCAATGGTACCACGAGTCCATCTGTTTCTTTGAGAGATAAAAATTTTGTAATTATCAGGAGCTTCTGTCCAGCAAAGTGGATCAGGTATGTAAGCCACTCTGTATTTTTCTTTTTTCTCTTCCATATGGCGTCTCATTCTCACTATAATTTCCATATCTTCTCCCACCGTTTTAGTATCGTATCCGCCCACTTCAAGAGCAATTTTTTTATCAAATAAACCAAAAGCTCCAGAGATAACTAATAATCCGTTGAGTTTACTCCAAGCCATTCGACCTAAAAGAAAAGCTCTTAAATATTCTAAAATTTGCCCTCTTACAATGTTGTTTTTAGGGAAATTAATCTCGAGTAGTTTTCCGTCTTTTATAATACAAGAATTAGCAATTCTAATCACTCCACCAGCGGCAATAACTTTATGATCAGTAGCTTCCAGGAAAGGTTTGATCATTTTTTGCAAAGAATCTTCTAATAATAAACAGTCAACATCAATACAGGCAACATATTTATTAGTACTAATATTTAAACCTAAATTTAATGCATCAGCTTTTCCTCCATTTTCCTTGTCAACCACAATTAATTTCTCAAAAGCAGGATTAGTAGATTTAAAAACACCTTTTCTAAGTGGCTTTGTCTCAATTTGATTATTGATCAAATAATCTACTTTTACCAAGTCGTAAGCAGCAATTAATTTCTCTAAACTATCGTCTTTACTACCATCGTTTATGATAATTACATCGTAATTTACATAATGATTAGAAAGCAAAGAGCGCACATTTTCGACTATGTTTAAGCTTTCATTATAAGCCGGAGCAATGATAGAAATGGATGGAGAAATAGATGAAGATAATATTTCGGTATAGTTTACAAAACTATTTTTCTTCATATAATTTACTGTTTCAAAAGCTGATATTATCGCTAAAATAATATAGGATGATATCGCAGCCATTGCAAAACCAAAAAAGATATAATCAAAAAAGTTGATCAGTAGTTCGGGTAAATTTTGAATCATAATTAACTGGCTATGGTTAGATCTCTATCGATTGTAAAATCAGGAGTTACAGTATTGACTTTAAAAGTGTTGTCGCTGTCAACTGTAATTAAGTTCATGATTTTCATTACTGAAATTCGAATGTGAAAATTATCGTGCTGAATATGTTCTCTAATAAACGGAACATCGTCTGGCATTGACATCTCTTCCATCATTTTGAAAAAAGCAATTTGCTCTTCTAAAGTTCTTGTAAAATAATCTTGTTTTAAGATTTCTACGGCTTCAAAAATTCCTAAATGAGTGATAACATTAATTGCTTCGATTCTAATTTCAGTATTTGGGTGATTAAAGAGCGCAATAATTTCGTCTTTAGCACCGTATTGATTGTATATTTTGGCAAGTTTTAGTGTAAATGAAATAACAGAATTGTTTGTAGAACGCAACCAATTATTCATATCTGGAACCTCCATATTATTAAATTTATTTAAAATTTCTAATAATTGAATTTGATCCAATTCCGAAAGCGGATTTTCTAATACATTCAAAAATTCAAGTCCGTCAAAACGGAATAATTGGACTAGATATTTCTGGATTTCATTACGCACTTCTTTCTTAGGATGATTAATTAATTGAATAATTTCATCATGTGCTTCTTTAATTTCAAATAGCGTTAACTCTCTAATAGCCCTAGCTACGCTGTCCCATTTTTTACTTTTTAGTTTAGAAGTTGCTGAGTTAATAAATCCCGTTTTATAATATAAATTTTGAATTGCATCAGCCGTTTCTCCCGAAATTTCATTCTTTAGTTTTAAAAGAGTAGCAATTATTAATTTTCTTTTTAAACGATTTTCACCACATTGTTTTAAATAATCAACTATTTTTTGTTGTTCTGCATTTATGTTTTTATCATCTCCTGCATATAGATATTCTATAAGATCCGATTCGTATTTTTTTTGATACGTAGCTTCTATTCGTCCTTTTATTCTTAATTTGTCCCTAAGATTTTTTAAATAGACGAGCAATAGTGCTATGGTCGCTATAAAAAGCAATGACAAATAAATACAAAATTGAATTAGTGGATGCGAATTGTTTAACGCATCAATACTATTTTGGAGTAATTCTAACATAATAGTTGATTTTTAACTTTACTGCATCAACCTTTTAATACGAATAATCAATTCGTTTGGACTAAAAGGTTTGCTCATAAAATCGGTTGCACCTAAATTGAAAGCATTCAAAACCATTTCCTCCTGACCTGCAGAAGAAAATACAACTATGGGAGTTTTCATTTCGAGCTTGTTTCTAACGTGACTAATGACTTCCAGTCCGCTGATGAAAGGCATCATAATATCAGTTAGTATCATGTCAGGATTATTGTCTTCAATTAGATCAACAGCTTCTTTGCCATTGGCAGCTATTAAGAGGTGATAACCTTCTTTTTCTAATTTGAATTGTAACAATTTTGAAAGGATTGAGTTATCCTCTGCTAAAACAATTTTTTTTGTAAGATTCATTTTCTTGTAGGTTATAGGGTTTGGTAATAGGGGCTTTCTACAAGATAAATGTAATAAATAAAAATCAATAATATCGATTAAGTGCGTAAAAAAACCGATAAAATGCACTTTCAGAGTGAAATTTGGGTAAAAATATTACAGGATTAATTTTTTGTGTTTTTGCTTTTTTAATTATGGATAACTAAAATCCTTCAAAAACACCTAGTCCAAAAAGAGCAAAATCATATTTTACCGAGTTTTTGTTGTCAGGAAATTTAAGATTTGAATCAGGAGTTTAATACTTTTTATTATTTAAATATCTCTCGTAACTTTGTCTTATATCTTAAATTTAATTAGTAAACAAAATGAAAAATAGAATTGAAATTGATGGAAAAAATGATGCTGTTTGGAATTCTGATGGAGCCAGAGCAAGTTGGAATATATCTACATTATTGACTATTAAAAAAGATTTGAAAATAGGTGATAGTAGTTTAATTACTCTGCCAACCTATAATGTTGATAATATAGTAAATAATGTATTGGCTTGTCTAAAATATTATATTGTAAATTTTGAAGAAAATTTCACATATACAGTCAATTTTAATACAATTGAATTAACCAGAATTGCTAATAATGAATATTATAAAATTGATATTTAAAAACCTTCAAATACGCCTAGTCCAAAAAGAGCAAAATCATATTTTACAGGATCTGTTGAATCAAACTCTCGAAGTTTAGAGTCTAATTCAAAAAGTGCTTTACCATCGTTTTGTTTTCGAGTAAGTATGCCTAGTTTTCGAGCTACATTTCCCGAATGAACATCTAAAGGGCAAGAAAGGCTTGACGGATGAATAGTTTTCCAGATACCTAGATCGACTCCTTTATTGTCTTGACGACACATCCATCGCAAGTACATATAAACAAGGGTAATTAAGGTAGTCTTTTTTTAAAATGATAAAGAACTATATTTGCTTCAAATTAAAGCTTTAAAACCAATAAAACATGGTAGTCCCAGAAAATGAGTTAAAAGACTTCCTCGATGCCAAAGTTCTTCAATACAATACCATTGACTTCATTGAGCCAGACCCTATAAGCGTACCTCATCGTTACTCTTTAAAAGAAGACATTGAAATTGCAGGTTTTTTAGCTTCAACAATAGCTTGGGGAAACAGAAAAATGATTACTAAAAATGGTCATCGGATGATGGATTTGTTAGGGAATTCACCATATGATTTTGTAATGAGTCATAAGGATTATCAATTAGAAGAATTAGATGGTTTCGTACACCGAACTTTTAACTCTGAGGATTTTAAATACTTCATAAAAGCTTTAAATCATATATACACCAACAAAGGTGGATTACAACAAATTTTTATAGACAACCAAACAGAGGATTCACTTCAACCAGCTATTCATGCTCTAAATGAAGCTTTTTTTGAAATCCCACATCAATCCCGAACTCGAAAACATGTAGCAGACCCAAACAAAGGCTCAGTTGCAAAAAGAATTAATATGTGTTTAAGGTGGTTTGTCAGAAATGACAATACAGGAGTAGATTTAGGTATTTGGAATACTTTATCACCATCAAAACTTTCTTGCCCGCTTGATGTACATTCTGGAAATGTAGCTCGAAAACTAGGTTTACTTACTAGAAAACAAAATGATGGTAAAGCTTTATTAGAATTAGATACTAATTTAAGACTTCTCGACCCTAATGACCCTGTAAAATATGATTTTGCTTTGTTTGGATTAGGAATATTTGAAGGGTTTTAATTATTTAAAATTAACAGTCAAATTTGAATGCATCACTATGAATTTTATAAATATCTCTTAAAGATTTTTCAAATATATAATTCCCCATTTCTTCGTCAGCATCTGGCTCACCATTTTTTTTAGATTGCTCTCTTGCAAATTTTAATGTTTCATCTTTAATACTTTTGTCGGTTTTAAGTTTCTCCAAAACGAATTGAAAATTCTCTTCGAAAACTCTCTTGCTATCTTTATAATAAAAATTTGAGCCTCTTTTATCTAGCTTAATATATGATTTGACTAAATTAGCATTTCCTATAAGTAAATGAAAAAGCATTGTGAAATCTTCCATAACTTCACCAGTTGTTACTTCTTGACTAGCTGATATATAACCTGAATATGGAGATTTCTTTTTAGGGTCAATACCTTTATATAAATATCTTCCATAACAAGTAGCCATGGTTACATATAATTTATTACAAGTATTAACATTAATAACTCTAAATAAATCTGATAACACCTCCCAAGTTATAGTTGAGTTGTTTTTTAGAATTAATCCTTGTAAATTATCCAGACCATGTATTTCCAAATGTATAACTACACCTCCTTGCATATAAGAAGAGTTAACACCATAGTACTTTAATACTTCTATTAAAGCTTCTTTATCTTCAACATTGTGAAAAGAATGTGACATTTTAATATCTTGTGCCTGTACATATTCAATTTGCATTTTAATGGTATCATTATAAAGTTCTTCACCTGTTTTTTTATCACCATCAAACAAACTTTGTATAACAACTATGTGTTTTATATCTCCAACCATATTTAATGTATTAATTATATTTTGTACTTATATATATTTAAATAATTTACGTAGTTATATAAAATATCTATAATCATATTCAATCTTTTCTTTGTTTTCAATCAATTTACCAATTCTGGCAATATCATTTGAAGATGATATAGTTGCTGGTAATTGTGAGTACATGTTTAACGAATTCCAATTCATTTTTGTCAATCCTAAAATTTCATTAGCTATTTGCTCCAGACTACCTGTTCCGTGATGCTTAATAATTTTTAATGGTTTTGGAATATACCTGCCTCCTGGGTAAAAATTAAACTTTGGATTGTTTACAGATGGAATTACACCGTGCGCCCATAATAATGCTTCGCTTGCATTTAATTGAATACAAGTCCCTCTAGATACTGAATAGCCATCTATTTCAGTCTTTCCATCTTTTATTTTACTTGAAACGTATTTTATGTCGTCTTCGAAATTAATCTCAACCAAATCAACAGATTCAATATTAATATTATCATGAAGGCTATCTAGAATTCCCTTTTTTTCTTCATCTGTAAAAAAAGTTCTTTTATGGATTACTACTCTTTTCGGTATTTCATTCATTGATTCATAAAAGAGATTAATTACACTTTTACCAAACTCATAAGCATCATCGTAGCCTAAATGAGGTTTTTTGTGCCTCCATTGAATTTTATCATTGCTAATCTTCGATAATTTATATTTTAGACCTTCGCCTGTAGAACTATAAATATGACTACATCCTAAAATTATATGTCCTTTATCTTCTTTCTTCGAATCAATACTATAACCAATTCCTGCAAAAGCTGTAGTTTTATCTGTATTGCTTAATATCCAAGGAGTTCTGAAAGATTTAACAAAATAAGATAATGATAGCCACCAATTTATTTGACAACTTTGTTTTAAATCTTTAATTGTTTTTTCTCTAATAAATTGAGAAGTAACCCTTTTTTCTACGCAAAATGCTTTTACATAATCATGTAAGTCATATGACTCTCCATCTTCATGGAAACTTGTGAAATTTTCCCATCTCTGAGGAATATAAATTATTATGACTTTTTGATTTCCAGTAGCACTCAGACTAGTAATTTTATCACAAATATTTCGTTTAATTTCATTTATATTCTCCTTAAATTTATCGCTAATCGGTTCAGATATATTCTCCCAATCTGAAGAAGTTGGTTCAGGTATATTAAGGCTTAAGCCATAAGTATTATAAAAACCTTTAAAATCAATAATATAATCTTCTTTTTCACTGAATTTTGATATTTCTTGATTCTGTTTTGATAGAAATTCAAATAAAATTTTAGAATCTTGCTCAGGAGCTATTACTCCTAGTTTTATTGTTGTATCAAGGAATGTATTTAAACTTGTTTCAAATGGTTTATTGGTTATTAGCCCCCTCATTGGATGAGTATCGGAAGTATGATTATTACCATGTTTTGTTGAAAACAATAGAGAAGCTTCTTTAAATTGAACACCTCTTAGCTTAATATATTTAAGAGGAACATTATGAGTATTTGAATATTTGTTATTTAAGTCACATATATTTGTAAATATTGGGATTTTGCCAATTGAAAAATTAAATCCACTTGCCGAATTTATTGGAAAATCATATCTGTCTTTAGTAAGTAATAGTTTGCTCCATTTTTTTATGTAATCGTTGTAACTGTTGTTCCATATTTTTTTGTAAAATTCAATTCCAATTTGCTGTACTATGCTTTTATCAACGCTGTCATTTTCTAAAGCGAAGCTTGGATTTAATGTAAGATAAAACTCTTTATCTATCTTTTCTAAAGATAATGTAACTGCATTATAAACTTTTTCATTTGCTATAATTCGAGACTCTTCTGACCATATTTTATTCCTATAGTTGGTCTTTAAACCCTCAGATGATGATAAAATTTTACAAATTGAAGATAACATAAGTGAATTTATACCTGAATGATGAATTCTTGTGTCAGTTAATGGCTTTCTTACAATATCTCCAGAAAGCATATCTTTAAACGCTTCTTTTACAGATTCTAAAGTTCCAAATGTCCAAATTTTATTTTCATATGGTATTGCAGAAATATCATTCCTTTTTAAAGCAACATTATTCACAGCTTCCCATGGCTTTTCTTTAAAGATTGCATTAAAAACAAATACCTCTTCAGGAAATATTATAGGGAAGAAGTTGCTCTTAAGGACTTTATTTACACGCTCTAGTTTTAAGTCAAAAGGAAAAAATGTTTCATTGGTAATGTCATTTGATTGTTGAATAGAGCTAAGTTCTTGTTTTAAGTTGATATTGCCTTCTATTACAAGCTTAGTAATATTAAGCATTGTAGAATCAAAACCATCGGTAGGAATATAGAATGCTTGTCTATTATTATTTTTAGCATGTTGAATTAAATCAGAAACTTCTTGACTGTTATTATTGTGATAACCACACCAAAATAACATTCCTCCTCCTTTTTTTGAGTAAGCATCTTTTAAAGCATTCATCAGTGAAGTATCACGTCCACTATATCCAACTACAATCAAATGTTTGTCTCCCAAGTATTCTATTAGTTTTTGCCTAAATGTTTCATCTTGAGACTGTAATTCTTCATCTGTATTTTTTAAATCGCCATATTTAAAATCGCCATGTAATTTTATGATTGGTAATTCATTTCTATTTTGGGTTCTTTGATTAATTCGTTCTACCGTATCTAAGGTGATTTCAATTCCTTGTACACCACCTAAAACGCAAGAATTCATTACTAAATCATCTAAATTGGTTGTCCAAACAGAATCTAATAATCCATTTTTAACTAATAATGGAATAGTTCTATACCCTATCGAAGGTCTTACATTTGAACATATTTTTTGAAAATATTGACTACGATTTTTTTCTATTGGAAAACACTTTTTCGCATAAAATGAATATTCTTCCTTACTGTCCCTTTCTACATAACTTCCTTGGTTATCTAACCAAGATTGTATAGTATTTTGAACCTTTGGGTTTCTGAAATTATTTATCCAGTCATTAGTTGAAGAATTGTTAGTTTTATATATTGTTCCTTTCCAATCCCAAATGCAATCATTTGCAGATGGAATTCCAGAGGTAATTGAGCTACCTGCTCCTAATAAAAGTGTGTAAGTATCATTTTTGCTTATTGCAACTGACCTTAAAAATTCATCAAATTGTAATTGGTTCATGTAGTTTTTATTTCAAATTGTTGGCATCAATACAATACGATGGCTTTTCTGTATTTGTAGAATAGTTCCTTTAGATTTTATAAAACCACATTGTAAAGTTTTGAATTTAGTCATTCGAATAATAATTTATTCAAAAACTAATTAATCAAATCTAAGAAAAATAGATGGAAATTCACATGTAAAAAAAAAATAGATTTAATCATGACGTTAACTTTTAATTTCAATACGTTTGCTAATTCAATCTTCTGAATTAACTAAAATATTTCTACATTTATCAAATGATTATAACCATTCTTGTTGACGATAAATACAACGCTAGAGAGTTTTTAGAAAAGCTTTCGATTCGTTACTTTCCTTGCTTTTGATTCTCGTTCCAAAAAACCAAAATTAATTCTTTCCTTTAAACATCAACATAATTACCTTTCTTGTGAAATAATCGATAATGGAAAAGGAACGATATCGGGAAATCTAAATAAGCTCTATGCTTTAAAAGGAATCGATTTAGCAAAAGAACGTATTTCTTTATTTCAAACTGATAATATAAATCCAATAACTATTTCCTCTCTACCAAATGATGGAACTACTGTAGTTTTGAAACTTCAAACCATTATAAAGATTGATAAATAGCGAAATTGAAAGCCTATAAAAAAAAATATAAGTATCATTCAAAGTTAAGCAATTCACTCACTGTTACTTCAAGTCCTTTAAATATTTCAAGGAGATAGAGATATGTAGGGTTAAATTCACCAGCTTCGACTTTGTGAATAGATTGCTGGTCTTTTAATATACGAAAACCAAGTTTAGCTTGTGACAAACCACGAGCCGTTCTTAATTGCTTAATGCGCAATCCTAAACGTTTCAATTCATCAGTGTTATCCATAGTCCCCATATGTAGCTAATTTGAGGATAATGCTTTATTTATTCGACATACTATAGTATGTTAATCAGAATTTTATTTATGTTTGTGGAAATTTTAAAAAACGTTAAATCGGCAGAGCGTTACGGTAACTAATTCTTAATTTTTTCACAATAAAATTGCCGTACGTTTGAAACAAATTATAAACTTTTAGCTCTTTTAAATAGTTATGATGAATATTACAACCGTTATTAAATAGACATCTTATTTACTCATAATTACCACTCTATCAATTTGAATACTATGGATAAACTTAAAAGCTTAAAAAAACTAAAACAGTTATTAGATGATGGTGTACTTTCTGAAAAAGAATTTTCTGAAATGAAAATTCAAATTTTATCAAAAACAGATAATGAAGAAAAATCAGCACAGAATTTAAATGTTACAGTAAAAAAAGAAGCCCAACAAAAAAGAAATCGAATATTAACTATCAATTTTAGTGGACAATGGTTTCTATTTGATGCGAAAACAAAATTGTTCGTAAACAACGACTTGCATTCTATTCATTCTACAAAACAAGGGTTTAATGTTAGAATACCTATCATGACAGATAAAATATCAATTAAAGTTGTACTAGCATCTATTAAATCAACAGTTTACGAGTTAGAAGGACTCGATAAATCAAAAGATTACACATTAGGCTTGATTTACGATGTAACTTGGGGGAGATACAGTAAAAAATTTAATATAATAGAAAATGGTTAAAGTAAAAGTAAAACAGGAAATATCAAATAAATGGAAATACTTCTTAATGATTGTTGGTTTTGCGATTATAATTGCAATTTTAAACATTGGGACAGGTAAAATTTCAGAAATTTTTAGAAATCCAAATGGTAGTTCAAACAATAACTCTTCTCAAAAGGAACGGCAAGATGTTGAGACAGAAAAGCAATCAAATAATACAAATTCTTCTTCTTCAACATACTCGTCATCGACATCATCTAAAATTTGCTCTTGGTGCGGAAAAGCCTTTAGTGGTGAACATTATACACATCTAGGTAAGATGTCAGATTGCTACAGGACTAATTCATCTTCTTCAATTGGAATATACTGTTCATCGAAATGCTGTAGTGAAGCAAGAAAAAGTTCATGTCCCACATGTCATTAATTGATGACTTAAACACTTTGAAATTAATATAATAAAGGATTTTAAAAGAATAAAAGAGATATTCGAGGAAGGTCTAATTTCTCAAATAGAATTTGAAAGTTTGAAATCAGATACTTGGAGTTAAAGATTTAGATTCTAATGAAATAGAGAAAAGAATATTATGAATAAAAAAATAAAGAGATTAGAAGATTTAATTGAATTATATAAATCAAATACAATTACAAAAGAGGAATATGAAGACTTAAAGAAAGAATTATTTCTTGATAGTAATGTAAAAGTAAATGATGATTCAATAAAACCAAAGATAGCGAATAAGATTTCCGAGACAAATAAAACTCAAAACAATTATCAAAAAGAGACTTTTTATAGTTCTAATAAATGGGTATTAAATCCAATGTTTATTATTCTTACTATTGTATTCTTGTATTTATACATAAATAATAATAAAAATGTCAATAATGAATCTGCAATAGAAGAATATAACACTTCAACTAGTACAACAATCAATGATGTAGAGCCAATTAACGAAGAAACAATTAGTGAAGAGCACAAAATGAAATGTTACATGTGCAAAGGTACAGGAATTATTATTTGTAGTATGTGTGGTGGAACGGGGGTAAATAATATGGGGACTGTTTGCGGTTGTGTTGCGTATGTTAGAAATTGTGAATTAATGGGTAGAACACCAACAAAAACAGCATTGCAATGGACTTGTGGGAATTGTCATGGGACAGGATATCTAAATTAAATTTACGAGTTAATAAAAAAATATTGAGACCAAGCAAGAAAAAGTAAATGTCTAATATTTTACTAATTAACAACTTAAAAACTATGAAATGAACAAAATAGACGATTTAAAAAAAATAAAAAAACTATTTGATGAAGGGCTAATTTCTCAAAGAGAGTTTGAAAGTTTGAAATCAGAAATTATTGGAGACGAATGTTTAAAATCAGATACAATTGAAAAAACAGTTACTTCACCAAATAAAACTTTGCATAATGTAAATGAAAATAAAAAAGAATGCCCAAATTGCAAAATTTCACTACCAATTTATACTAAGAAATGCGGTTCTTGTAATTATTCTTTTGCTTCTGGAATAATCGAAGATGGAAACATTAATAATACAATTGATGAAATTGAAAACTCAGATGTGCGAGACAAACGCAATCATTTAATAATTAAAAGCTTAGCAATTATTGTTTTGATTATCGGTTGTATTTGTTTTTTTTTAAATAAAGGAAATAATATAAATACAGTTCAAAATGAGACAGAAAATATTGCAATTGATTCTTCCAATTATAATATAAATAAAGACTCACTATCAATAAATGCTTCAAATAATAGTGTTCCAAAAGATAGTACAGAAAACAATGATTCCGTTTCTGATGAAAATTTAGAATCTAGTGAAGTTAATAATATGATTTCTTTAGGAAGTTATTATCATGGAGGTATTATATTTTATTTAGACTATGAAGGAAAGCATGGTTTGATACGTACAAATACTATCGAAAAAGAAGATGGATTTACATGGGATATGGCTAAAAAATCAAGTGAAGAATATGTAAATGATGGGTTTAGTAATTGGTATTTACCAGAATCAGAAGAATTAGAAATGATTTTTGCTAATAAAAATGATAATCTATTAAAGGATGGTAAATACTGGTGTTTATTAGATGGTTCTAAAAATGGTAATTTTTTGGGTTACACATCGTCAGATAATTCATTTTGGACGGCTTCAAGAGATTATAGGGTTCCAATGGCAATTTTTATAAGTAAGTTTTAATTTTGAGATTAACACTTAAATTTAATCATTTTAATTGACCATAGGGTTCTATAAATTGAACTACTTTATATTTAAACTGATTTTTTAATAAGTGTTTATGCAGGATAAAACTATTTGTTAGCAAATTATTTTTTATGTAAAAATTCTAAAAAATATTTTTTGAAATTAGTCTTTCAAAATATTAATGTCGAAAATTTTGAAAATAAATTTTTGTGAACGCTATTGAACCCCACTTGGACTAATATCCCCCCTGTCCCCTTAAATGCCCCACTCGTCAGCTTTAACTCATCTTTTTCATAATTGCAATAATTCGAAAACATTCACTCATTAAAGCTGAATCTTTTATCTGTGATGTTGTATATGGCTTTACTGATGAAAGACTAGGTTGAAGTCGGTCAACTTCTCTTCCAGATTGTTTTTTTGTGGATGCTCCAGTTGGATGGTCTGTAGTGGTTCTGATTTTATTTGATAACTCTTTTTTTCTATTATCCTGTTTTGTCCAATTCTTTGCAAACACAATCATTTTATCCAATATCTCAATTTTCTGTTTGTCTTCATCATTGGATAATGAATGATGATTTGAAAATGAATTAAGCTTTGCTAATTGTGACTTTGTTGCTTTTTCTAGAGCTATATACCTCAACGCTTCATCAAAGCCGAATGGCTTTTTATCTTTTAAAATATTCTTGTTTACGTTTTTTTTAAGTTGGTCAATTACACTTGGTGGTATCGTAATTAAATCATTTTGTTCCATAATTCTTCTTTGATAATAAATATCTGTAAAGAAGGGTTTAATTCATTTTTTTTTAACTGAAAAAATTCAAAAAAAATTTTTTTGGCACTTTTGGATTCCATGAGGTGATTTCGGAAAAATGAGGAAAAATAATAATATTTTAAAATGCTTAATTAAACATTAATTTGTGTTTGAAGACCTAATCGTAGGTGTGCATTTTAGAATAGGTATCTATGAACTGGAGTCATGGATTCTCTGGAGAAATGGCTGTTTAATAATTTTATTCTTAGACTATAATATTGAGGGAGAGGAGGGTTATGACAACTTTAAAAACTCTTTTTTTTAATTGAGTATTTGACTAATAAAATTAATCATAACTAATTTTCATAGTACTTGCCATTTACGAATAATGCCTTAACTCCCATCTTAATGCAAATACGATTTACCTCAACAGATGTAAGCTTATCAGCATTCTTAATTCTGAAAGTATAATAAGTTTTATCCTCTTGATGTTGAATTTTAATTTCCATAAAATCTAATTTTGTTTTTGAATAATACTAATTACCTTTTTTACTGTATTAGGAGATACGTTAGTAAGGGTTCCAATTTTTCTTAATGATAAATTTGGATTTGCTTTTAGCTCCTTCACCACTTTTTTATGCTTTGCTAAAACTACCTCGTCTGATTCAAAAGTATCTTTTTGTCGTCCTTTGTAGGCTTTTCGGATTTTTGCTTGTAAAATCCCTTCAGATTGTCTTTCTAAAAGAGTGGTTTTTTCGAGCGAATTTATCTCAGAAAGCACTGTTATTATTAAATTAAATATTGGATTTGGTTTATTGTTTATCATTGATTCTAAACCAAGGTTATCGACTTTTACAACAACACCCTTATCAAATAAATATTTTAATGTTTGGAGAACGTTGATAGTATCTCTCCCAGCACGTGAAATATCGTGAAAAGTGACATAGTTGATAGAGTTAGCTTCAATTTGCTCTATCAATTTTTTACCAGCTGGTCTTTCATTAAATGGGATTGAACCACTAACAATGTCAATAAACAATATTTCGTCTGGATGTGCGATTGCCAATTGACGATAATTTTTTTGTCCACTCGTACTTTGTCTTATATATCTACATTTTTTCATAATATGTTGTTTTTGTGTGCAATATTAGCATGGTATATTTTGCACGGTTTTTTTTATGTGTTTACTGAGGTTAAGATTTAAATTACCATTCATGAATAAGTTATAACCTAGTTTTGCACAGGATTGAAGATTACCTACCTTCAATCCAATCAATAACAGGAACCAACATATCACAGTAAGCACCCTCAAAAGTTTTAACAACCTCACGATTTTTGTTGATGAATATTATTGTGTAATCATCAGCCCATCTTAGACAAATTTTCACCCAGCCTTGGTGAACTAACCCATTGACTTGAAAAGTTAATCCACCTTCATAATCTTTGCTCTCGCTTATTGCTGAAAAGTTTTTAGCTCCCCAAGCCATTAAGGCACTTCTGTCAGCATATTTAATTTGTTCTAAAATTGTTTGAGCTATTTCCATTGTTCTTGATGTAGTTTCCATGTTTTTCATTTTTATAGTTTAGTCTAAGGCTCCAAAGCTTCTGATGTATTCTTCTGTTGTATTGCAATTGAAAAAGCTTTCAAACTGAATTGCAGTAACTGTTTGTGTTTTGATTAATTCAGCAAGGGCTTTAATTGATTTCGTTCCAACAATACCAGCTTTAGTCCAAACTTGATTAATTCTGAAGTCATTTCCTTTTTGCTCTTCTTCTAAGATTGCATTACCAAACTCTTTCAAGTTAAAATAAGGTCTGTAACCATTTTTAGTAACTAACTGAAGAGTTAAACCTCTCAAATTTTCTTTGATGTCTTTAATTTCAGATTTAAATTCAGTTGCTTTCATAAATCAAGTGTTACTTCATTAATACAATGCAAAGTAAAGCGTTATTTGATTAAAAAGCAAATATTGTTTCATTTATTTTTAAAAAATAAAGTAATACTTTCTTTTTTGCTATATTTGTAAAAAAAAATAAATATGGCAATTCTAAGATTAAAGTTATTGATGGCTCAAAAAGGAATGAGCCGTGAAGATTTGGCAAGTAAAGTTGGAGTGTCAATGACTACGATAAGTAATATTAACAAAGAAAATAATTTACCAACAATCCATTTGTTATTGCAGATAGCTGAAGCTTTGGATGTTGATATTAGAGAAATGTTTGTACCAACAAAAGGAAGTTCAGTCATACAAAATGAAGTTGACCAAGCTAAAAAGTTGTTCGAGAAAGGATTAAATATACTTAACGGTATCGTTGATTAAAGCAGTAAACATATTAAATTACTCCTTTTCTTGATAAATAAAATAGGTAGTTGCCCCTTTCATATTTAATTTTTTGCAACATGGAGGTGTTTCAACTTTATCGAGGAGCATTCGCATTTGAGATTGTTTGAGTATAATCTTTTGTTTCATAATCGCTGTTATAATAAATATTATCTTCAAAAAATATTATGAAGAAAAATGAAGAATTTTAAAGGCAATTTGAGGCTGAAGATAAAATACAATTTAGTAATTAATTTTTAGTAAATATTTTACTTATTGTTTCACTTGGCATCGTAGGGGATGAATCATCTTTTAGTAACCCTGTTTCTACTCTACTAAATAACGATTGCAATATTAGATTTCGGTCTTCATCCTTTACTTCCGTATCTTTTAATAATGATAAATAGAAGAAGGTTAAAGTATGTCTTTCTTCAGCATCCCTAGCCAAATGATACGAACTAAACATGTACTTAGTTAATGCCTTTACTGAAAAAGCTATTAATGAAATTAAAGTGATAAAAACAATAGACCATCTAACAATAGCGATTGAATTTCCTTTGAAAACGCTTTCAAATATCCAACTTGGTGATACAACTAGAATAATTCCCAAAAAAATTACTGAGGCTCCAATTACCCAAAATAATATTGTTTTTGCAGTATTTCCTTGTTCATAATATTTTGTGGACTTAATTTGCCAATACTTTGCTGGCTTTTCTAATTTTAGATTTGCCTCATAAGTATCTTCTAACCGCTTTAATGCTTGAATTTTTTCGTTATACCACTTTTCCCATTCCTCCGTTTTTGTATTTGTAAACCATTCTGAAAATTCTGTTTCTTTTTCAACTTTTAGCTCATCGATTTTTTTGACATACTCATTATATGAATTATGTGTCTTTTCAATATAATTAACTACTTCATTTTCTGATTTTTCAATATATTTTTTAAAATCATTTTTCAATCTTGAAATTGATAACTGTTCTTGTTTTTTTCTACCAGTTATTTCTGTTTTATCTTTTAATGTAAATTCATAGGCTAATACTGCTCCAAAAAATAAATCCTTGCTATTAACATCATATCTGATTCCAAAAATAAAATTGTAAGCTCCTTGAAAATAATCTCTATTGCTTGTATATAAATCAAGTAAATAACTTGTAATTGGAGAATCGTAAGTAATTGGGTAGGTATGTACTTGAGCTATAGCATTTTTCACTGTTGACCATTGTGCATTAAGCTGGTTAACATCCAGTTCTGAATAATTTTGGACAACTTGTACAATGCTTGACTGAATACTTTTAAAATATTGTTTAGATTGAATAAATTCATTAGGCAAATCCTGCTCGATTCCTTCCCAACCATTAACCTGCTGATTGACAAATTCATAAATAGCAGATACTCCTGTATAAGTCAGAGTGTTGTTCACATAATGAAAATTAAAAATTTCTTGTGGAGTTTTAAACCATTCAAAATTAATTGATTCAGCAATTTTACTATTTAATTCAGCTTTTGTCATTTATAAATATTTTATTTATTCAACGTGTTATATACCTTCTTCAACATATAATCTCTCACAATATTCCCAAACTCTTTGTCATTCATCATTTTAGTGAAGATATCCTGATTTTGTTCCATTCTGCTTATGGTTGTATCCATGAATTTATCTTCAAAACCATATTTAAAATTTTCCATTGTATTGGATTTGGCTTGAAGTCCTAAACTATTATCAGCTATCAACTCTTCATATATCTGGTCAAAATACAGTTTATCAGCTGTACTGAATTCTGTTC
This sequence comes from Bacteroidota bacterium, assembly GCA_039805885.1. Taxonomy (GTDB): domain Bacteria; phylum Bacteroidota; class Bacteroidia; order Flavobacteriales; family Flavobacteriaceae; genus Flavobacterium. The sequence goes on along the minus strand of JBDLTG010000063.1, from coordinate 61,398 downwards.
CAAATCGTTTGTTTAACACATTTATGATTTCTGACAAAGCCGATTCTTCCTCCATACTCATTCGGATTCCTGCTGAACCACCACCTTCTAACTCATAAATTCCTTGACTTTCTAATAAAATATCCTGTTCTGTTATTTTCTGAAGTCTGTAATATTCTAATGAAACTTCGTCACCCAACTTGAATTTATCATCTTGACTGGTTCGAGGTAATTTCTTTATTAAGTATCTAGTGTAGGTAAACAACTTTTCCAAATCAATATCTGAAAATGGCATGATTTGAGTCAAAAATGAATACGTTCTGGTGAAAACTTGTAAAGTGTTTTTTAAGTCTTCTTGTGTGATTTCTGTACCAATGGTATTTTCTTTTGACTGCTCTTGTGGTAGTTTTTTAAATCTATCAACGGCTGGGTCAATAAATGAATATAATTTCTTTTGGTCTGATACAGTAAGGCTTTTAACTGATTTGAAATACACATTGCAAAAATTGTCAACCTCAGATTGCCAAATGATTTGTGAAGCATCTATTTGAGCTTTCAGGTCATACAAATGGTTAGGGTCTGAATTTTCAACGATTGATGTTAATTCATAATAGGGTTGAAACGAATTTAAAATATCTTCGGTTTCATTGGCAAAATCCAAAATAAAAGTATCTTCTTTACCAGCACACATTCTGTTTAGTCTGGAAAGGGTTTGCACTGCTTTGACTCCAGATAATTTTTTATCCACATACATAGTATGCAGTAAAGGTTGGTCAAAACCTGTTTGGTATTTGTCTGCAACTAACAATAATTGGTATTCATCGGATGCAAATTTCTTTGGCAACATTTTTTCCGAAAAACCATTTAGTTCTACTTCTGTCACTCCTTCTGGTGAAGCATCATGTATCACTTTTCCTGAAAAGGCTACTATAGTTTTTACATCAGTGTATCCTTTTTCTGTTATGTATCTATCAAATTCTTCTTTGTAGCGTACTGCATGTAGTCTTGAACTACTTACTACCATTGCTTTTGCTTTTCCACCTATTTTTTTTGAAACAACTTGTCTAAAGTGTTCCACCATTACTTCTGTTTTTTGTGCTAGATTGTGTGGATGCAATGACATAAAACGTCCGATTGCTCTGGATGCTTTTTTCTTGTTTACTTTAGGGTCGTCTTCAATCTCTTTGGATAACTTGAAATAGGTTTTATAAGTCGTATAGTTTTTAAGTACATCCAAAATAAATCCTTCTTCAATGGCTTGCTTCATCGAATACAAATGAAACGGTTCTGGTTTTCCGTTGCTTCCTTTTGTACCAAAAACTTCAATTGTTTTTGCTTTTGGTGTAGCTGTAAATCCAAAGAAACTCAAATTGTCTTGTTTGCCACGTGCCAACATTGATTTTCTTATTTCATCTTCGGCATCTACTTCTAATCCTGTATAAGCTTCGTCTTTTTCTGCTTGTTCTAGTGATTTTAATGATAATACTTCTTTCAATTTTTTGGTAGATTCACCACCTTGAGAAGAGTGCGCTTCATCAATAATCACGGCATATTTTCGGGCTGGAATTTCACCTATCTTTTCTAATATAAAAGGAAACTTCTGTAAAGTTGTAATGATAATGTTAGAGCCAGCAGTCAAAGAGTCAGCCAATTGTTGAGAGTCTTTGTCAATCTTTTGAACCACACCATCTTTATGCTCAAACTGATAAATAGTGTTTTGTAATTGAGAATCTAATACTTTTCTATCGGTGATTACAATGACCGAATCAAAAATTCGAGTATTGTTTTCGTCATGTAAACTAGATAAACGATAAGATAACCATGCAATTGAATTGGATTTACCAGAACCAGCTGAATGTTGAATCAAGTAGTTTTTACCTGCTCCATTGTTTCTTGCATCTTCAGTGGCTTTTCTCACTACTTGCATCTGGTGAAACCTCGGAAAAATGATAGTTTCTTTTTTCTTTTTAATTCCATTTAGTTCAAATTCTTCAACACTTAGGTGAAGGAATTTACCAATAATATCCATGAAACTGTCTTTTGTCCAAACTCCAGCGTTTCCATCAGGAAGTTTATCCCATAAATAGGAAGTACGGTACCCATGTTTGTTCAATGGATTACCAGCTCCATTATTGTTTCCTAAGTTAAAAGGTAAATAACGAGTGCGTTTTCCATCTAATTTGGTGGTCATATAACATTCATCAGCATCTACAGCAAAATGAACCAAAGCTCTTTTTTTGAATAAAAATATTGGTTCATTGGGTTCACGGTCATATACATATTGCTTTTTGGCATTTTCTACCGATTGCCCCGAAAACTGATTTTTAAGCTCTATAGTAGCAATTGGCAAACCGTTTAAAGCAAATACCATATCGAGTGAGTTTTTGCCTACTCGCTCATAATAAACCTGTCTTATGACTGATAAATTATTCTTGTTGTACAATAATTCCGCATCTGGGTTTAAGGTACTTTCTGGTTTGAAAAATGCCATTTGGAACTTCACCCCATAATCTGTAAAACCATTGCGTATAACATCCAGAATACCACGCAAATCTATTTCTTTGATTAGGCGTTGGATTACTTTTTTATCAACTTCGTCTTTGTGGATGTTAGCAATTTTTGCCCACAGTGAAGGTTGTGATTCTTTTAGGAAATTAATAACATAAGCAGGAAACAGTCCTGTTTGTGCATCAAAATCTTCTGATAAACCCTTGGTATAACCTCCGCTTTCCAATAAAGATTCCTCTATTGCTCTTTCAAAGGTTAGTTCGGTATGTATGCCTTTTGCCATTATTCAATATTTAACTTTTCAAATAAAATTCGATTTCTTTTTTTAGCATCCTCTAGTACTTTTTCAAAAGGAAGTACTTCAAAATATGCTGAGTAATATTGGCTTTTTACTTTAAAATACCCTTTGCCATCAGGAGTTTTTATAAACTCTCTTCGTTTTAAAACCTTTTCTAAAGAAGGAGTTATATCACAAACGATATAAATATAAAAAGGAGTTTGTTCATTTACCTCTACGAAACGTCCATTTTTACCTTTTACTTTGCCTCCTAATAAATTATCTATGTATTTCTCTGTTTGTTCTATTGGATTCTTTTTTTCATCATAATCTTCATAATCATCTCTCATAGGTTTTTTAAACTCTACAATTGTAAATGAATTATGTGGAGAAGTTTTAGAATCAGAAAAGGCAAATGCTTCATTGTAAATTAATAAATCTGCTCTGTCATTCTTTGTTGAACTTATATTTTTGATAGAATTATTAGTTTTATCAGATGCCAAAAAAGAATGGTAAGTTAATCTTTCGTCTAATAGCCAAAGATTTTGTTTATCCAGAGAAATTTCATCAGAATTTGACCTAATTGGGAAGAAAATATTATGTATTAAATCTTCATTCTCAAACTTGTCATCTTTATTATGTTCTATCAAATCTTCGAGCAATTCGATAATTGTTTTTCTATGAACAACATATCTTGCTAAATCAGACTTACCAATTTCATTAAACTCACCTAGAAATTTCTCATATTTAATTACATATTCATCGTGATTTGTAACATCTTTGTTTTCATCGAGTAATTTTATTTTTTCTTCTTTTACCTCCAACCTCCATTGTGATTCAATTTTGTATAATTCAATATCCAATTTGTCTTTAGATAAATCGGGAGGGAGTTTAGAAATTTCTTCTCTTTTAAAATTTAAAACACTCCTATACTGAGGAAATTCTTCCAATATAGTTGGTTTATACGAATCAACTTTCTTACTTCTTACATCACTTAAATAGTCAATTAACAAATCCTCAATAGCTAGTATTGAAGCTCTTCTTAGTTTAGCAAGATTCAAATCTAAAGATTCCTCATCCTCTTCGTCTTCATTATTATCGTCTGGAAAATTAAATCCTATACGCTCAGTATCTACGTAGTGGTCTAATATGTCCCCAATAACATAAGCCTGATAATAAAACCTTTTCCCATCTTCATCCTCAATTGAGTTCTTGCCTAAATCAACTAATTTTGAATACAAACCTTCCTTTATAACGCTTCTATTGTGTGCACAAAAATTAATTTTATGGCTAAATATTTTTAGAGATTTAGTCAGATACATGGTGAATTTTTCACCTTGAATGTCAAATATTTTAGTTTGAACATCACTTTTGAAATCTGTATTATATAAAGTTGAAAGATTATATTCAATATTATTTTGATTACGAATTATGATTTTTGGAGTTTGCTTTCTTATAAAATATAATAGAAAGTGTGATACTATTTCTTTTGCTACAGAATGTAACTCAAAATCTAAATGTTTTTGATATTCAGGTTTAATATCTTTCAGCAAAACCTTTGTACCGATTTTATTATTTCCAATACTCTTGTCACTAAAATTATGAAACCCTTCTTTGGTAGCTCTAAAATTGAAAGAGATTCCTTTTTCTTTGTCTAGTTCATCATTGAAATAACTGGTGATATTTAATTCTTTAAAAGCTTTAAGACAAACAAAACGACCAACACCCTTTCCTCCAATTTCGATTTTATGGTCAGTGTCAGCTTCAATAAATGACTTCAGATTTTCTGGATTTAATCCAATTCCATTATCTAAAATTTCAAAAGAATGAATCGGGTAAATATCAATTTCTGAAAGTTGTTGTAAGGTGTCTTCAGAACCATTTCTAATACATTTAATTATTATTTCGCCATGACCTTTTTTTAAATAACCTAATTTTTCAGCTTCTTCAATTGAATGAATTGAATTACTTATTATTTCAAAAAGAGGCATCAAAGGTTTTGTTTTAGGAAGTCTAGTATTCCTAACCTTATTCGCAATATTCGATGTAGCTAATAATTGTTCCATAATCCTTTCTTTAATTTAAAACCACATCCCTCACATCAATTTTACCTGTAACCACTTCACTTATCAAAGCTGTTTTATATTCTTTTAATAGCTCGATTTCTTGTTCTGCTTTGGAAATTAGAATATTAATTTCATTAGTTTTTTTGCTTATAAAAACTATTATTCCTTGTTGTTCAATTAGTGATGGCACACCTATTTTAAGCTGATTATATTTATCAGCACCAATATTTTGTATAGTTGATTGTTGAAATATAGATTGTTTCCAATTTTCATATCCACTTGAATTTGTGAATTCATAAAGAAATTCGGCTTTCATAATCATAGGATTACAAGTGGCTTTGATTAAATAACCTGCAAAACATGCTACTCCTTGATAATCCTTAAAGAAAAAAGTTTTACCAACCGTTGCACCACTTCTTGCAAATAAAATATCACCTTCCTCCAATAGAAAATTTTCTGCTTTATCAAACGAAAGTGACTTGAAAGTGCTTTTTCTTAATTTTCCATCATTTCCAAAATCGGTAATTCTTATATATCTTGGGTCTTCTAAAATTTCATCTTCTGCTGATTCATTAGCTCCATATTTTAAAGGTGTTTTAACTAAATGTTTCAATCTCTTCACTTCCCAATGCTCAGGAATTTCTCCTAGCCATTCAATACCAGAATCTTTCAATTTTACTTTTGGGTCTAAACCTTTGGTAACGGCTTGGTTGATTACTGCGGTGCGTTCTTCTTGTAATAAACTAATGAACTGCTCTTTTTTAGCAATTAAAGTGTCAATTTGAGTGGTTTTGTGGTCTAGGTAGTTAATGATTAATTTTTGTTCAGAAATTGAAGGAACACCAATTTTAAGCTGATTATATTTGTCCGCACCAATATTTTGGATTGTTGATTGTTGAAATATTGATTGTTTCCAATTTTCATATCCACCAGAATTAGTAAATTCATATAAAAACTCAGGTTTCATTTTATCTAAATCGCAAGAAGCTTTAATCAAATATCCAGCAAAACATGCTATTCCCGAATAATCCTTGAACAAAAATGTTTTGCCAACTGTGGCTCCACTTCTCGCAAATAAAACATCACCTTCTTTTAGTAAAAAGTTTTCAGCTTTTTCAAATGATAATGATTTGAAAGTATCATTTTTCAACTTTCCATCATTGCCAAAGTCTGTAATTCTAATATACCGTGGGTCTTCCAGAATTTCTTCTTCAGCAGATTCATTTGCCCCATATTTAAGAGGCTCTTTTACTAAATATTTTAATTTCTTCACTTCCCAATGCTCAGGTAAATCCCCAATCCATTCAATCCCAGAATCTTTATAATTATTGTATTTTTTCATTATCCAATAACTTCTTTAAGTAAACCATCTGTTTCTTGTTCAATCGCCATAATATCGTTTCTGATTTCTTCCAAAGAACGTAATGGTTTGTATTGGTAGAAATACTTGGTGAAGTTTACTTCGTAGCCAATATTAGTTTTACTGTCATCTATCCAAGCATCAGGAACGTGTGGCAAAACTTCTTTTTTCAAGTATTCTTGCATATCCATAGTCAACGGAATATTCTCAGTATCTCTCAAAGAAGAATCAGGTTTTGGGTTTCCTTTTTTATCTTTAACTACTTCGCCTTTGGCATTGCGTTCTGGTCGTTCTACGGTTACTTTGGCATAACCAAAAGCTGCGTTGTCAAATATTTTAGAAAATTCAGAAGGTTTGAAATTACCATATATTTCGGTGATTTCGGCAATTTGTTTTTTGGTGATTTCGTTACGCTTATTTCCTAATGATTTACTCATTTTTTTAGAGAAATCAATCGCATTAATCAACTGAACTTTTCCTTTTCTTTCTGTTGGTTTGTGGTTGGATATTACCCAAACATAAGTTGAGATTCCTGTATTGTAAAACAATTGATTTGGAAGTGCAATAACGGCTTCTAACAAATCATTTTCTATAATCCATTGGCGAATACTGCTTTCGTTTTTGGTCTTGCTGGGAGAACCCGAAAAGAGTGGTGAGCCATTGAATACCAAAGCTAAACGAGAACCACCTTGTTCTACGGATTTCATTTTGCTCATGAGGTGCATCAAGAATAAAAAAGAACCATCACCCACAGAAGGTAGTCCAGCTCCAAAACGTCCACTATGTCCTAATTGTTCGTGTTCTGTTTTTACAGATTTAGCATATTTTTCCCATTTCACTCCAAATGGAGGATTGGTGATTAAATAATCAAATTTTTCGTTGGATAGTTTATCTTCAGAAATCGAGTTCCCCTTTTTTATGTTGGAAGCGTTTTGTCCTTTAATCAACAAATCCGATTTACAGATTGCATAAGATTCTGGGTTCAATTCTTGTCCAAACACCTCTAAACGAGCATCTGGATTCAACTCATTCAAATACTCTTCAGCTACGGATAACATTCCACCTGTACCAGCGCAACAGTCATAAATGGTTTTGGTGATTCCTTTTTTAGTCAAAATATCTCTATCGTTCAAGAACAAAATACTAACCATCAACTTGATAACCTCACGAGGTGTAAAATGCTCTCCAGCGGTTTCGTTGGAAATCTCAGCAAATTTGCGAATCAATTCTTCAAACATATAACCCATTTCCATACTGGAAATACGGTTGGGGTGTAGGTCAACTTCTTGAAAACGTTTGATAACAATAAACAACAAATTGTTGTCATCCATTTTGTTGATTTGGTTTTCAAACTCAAACTGCTCAATAATTTCTCTAGCATCTTCAGAAAATCCGTTGATGTAATTTCTAAGATTTAAAGCAATATTGTTTGGGTCGGCAACTAACTTATCAAAAGTAAAATTGCTTCGATTGTGAAATTTATATCCAGAAGCCCTGTTTAATAATGCATCAAGGTCTTCAATTCCTGTGTTTTTTAGTTGTTCGTGTTTCTTTAAAACATCCTCTTTTGAAGATTCTAGAACGCAATCCAATCTTCGTAATACAGTTAATGGAAGTATTACTTTTCCGTAGTCGCTTTGTCTGTAATCCCCTCTCAATAAGTCAGCAATTGACCAAATAAAATTGGCTGATTCTTTAACGTTCTTCATTTATTCTTTTGAATTGATATGGTATTTTAATGTTCAATTTATAGATAGATTAATTTATAAACTGATAAAAATGTCCATTGATTAATGTAACTTTTGGCTAAAAGTAAGCAAAATAATGAATTGGAAATAGGATTTTTACCTGAAAAATAGAGTGAGTGAGAACACCGTATTGAATGTAATTGAAAAAACAGCTTAAAACAACTCAAAATCAGCTTTTCCCTATTTACCATGATAGAGCAGTTACCCACGCATCTGAATCCGTTTTGGTACCATAAAATCGATTAAAAGTTCATTTTTAGTACAAAAAAGTAAAAGTTTTTATTGTTTAAGTATTGACAATATCAGAATGTTTCATTATAATTGAGTGTATTTGATATTCATCTAATTCTGGACTCAATTTAATAAATAATTGACAAAATGGATTTTTAAATAAACATTCAGACATTTATAAAAGTAGTCAGAAATGATTGCCTTGGGTGCTGGGATAAAAGATAGGCATATCTCCCAGCTTCTCTCACCAAGTAAAAATGAGAGAACAATAACGAGAGAATAATATTACCCTTTAATGCTAACTATTAACCAGTTTAAAAATGTAAAAAACTCATTTATAGACAAAAATGTAACGATTGATGAAGTCTTTTCGACAATCAAAAATGGTGACTCAAATTTAGAAACAATTTTAGCCATCAGAAAACTTGGTAAATCATCTTCAATTTACCAAAAGACTAAAACCCATAACATTCCAACTTTTCGATTTAACTTTAAATTTGAAGGTAAAGCAACAAACGAAACAATAATTGAACCAACTGGTTTAATATATATTGATGTCGATGACAGCACTACTATTGATTTGACCAATCCACACATTTATGCTTGTTGGAAATCACTTTCTGAAACGGGATTAGGAATACTAGTTAAAGTTGATGGTTTATCTCTTAATAACTTCAAAGATACTTATCATGGAATTGGTAATATGTTAGGTATTCCAATGGATTTAGGAGCATGTAAAGCCACACAACAGAATGTATTGACGTACGATGCTAATCTTTATGAAAACAAAAATTCTCTTACTTTTCAAGCAATTAATAAAAAAGTGTCATTTACTCCAATACAGGAGGGAGAGAAGAGAGAAAGACTTATAACAGTAAATGACACCTTTTTACAATCAGATAAAATAAGATTCAATAATATTGATGATTACTTTAAGGGTACTGATGGTGACTATATTGTTTTTGATGAAAAGAAAAATCTATGTATCCCATTTATACCAAAAAGAATTGATGTTGGTCAACGGAACATAACCATGTTTGGTGTGTTATCTCAATACGCATTATTGAATCCAACTAAGGAAACTGGCTTTTTAATGGCATGTGCCAATGAAATTAACAGACATTTTACTCAAAAATATGAGGAAGATAAAATCAAATCAATAATAGCTGGGGTTCTCAAAAAACGTAAAGAAGGAACATTGGAGCTATACTTAAACCAAGAACGAAGAATTCTATTCAATCCAAATAAAAAAATAACCAAAGAAGAAAAGCAAAAAACTACTGCTGTATTAATGGGAAAAATTAAAACTGATAAGACCCAAAAATCTATTAATGAAACTATTGAGAACTGGAATTTTCAATGTGATGGTAAAATAACTCAAGAAAAAATCACTGAAAAACTTAATAAAAGTTTATCTACCATTAAACGTAATTGGTCTCCATTTAAAGAATTAGTTACAGAACTAAACAATAGTTCTAAAGCAGTTTTAATGATTGCTGAAGAACTATTAACCTCAACAAAAAAAGATTCTTCAGAAGTGCTTAAAATCGATAATAACACAATAATCGATGGTCGAATAGAAAATATTGAGTCTTTCAAATCTCATCATAAAGAACCAATGAAAACACATGCACCAACAATAGTAGACTCAACAATAAGTGTTGAAAGATTTATATACAATTGTAAGTACAAATTTGGTAGTTATGTAGCAGATAAAAGATTTGAAACATTAAAAAAAGACCTAGAAGAAATTTGGAACCTGAAATTAATGAGTGATGTTACTGAAGAAATTAAAAAATATATCAATTCACAGATTGACTATCCAAATGAAGATGGCTACTACGTCAAATTACAACTTCTAAAATAACGAGATTAAAAAAATATAAAATGAATTCAAAATTATTAAAACTTAAAACTATTGGGAGTACTGAAAAATTAGTGCTTATGCTCATACTGGATTTTCCTTCTATTGGAATATTTAATCTAAGAGCTGGGGACATCGCAAAAGAACTTGGAACTACTAGAAAAATAATTCTTGAAGCAGTAGATAAATTACTTGCAGTTGGATATATCAAAACCAAAGTAGTTTCAGAATGTTATTCAAGAACAACCGAATTAACGCCAGAATTTATATTGTTGATTAATGATGAAAAATAATAATCAAATAGATATTCAGACCAAAAACAACCTTTGACCAAATGGTCTAAAGCTTCAAGACTAAATGAAAGATTTAGATTCAAAGTTAATTCAATAAGAATTATAATTTTATATTTGAAAAAAATGTAAAATCATGGCTGAATCAAATATAGAGTGGACGGACGTTTCGTGGAATCCGACCACTGGGTGTACGCATTATAGTAGTTCGAAGAACGGTGGTAATGAGTGTCTAAACTGTTATGCTGAAACATTGACAAAGCGATTAAAGGCGATGGGGCAAGATAGATATAAAATGGGTTTTGATATTGTAGTTGAACATGAAGACGCATTAAAAGAACCTTATTCATGGAAATCTCCAACTACAGTTTTTGTAAATTCAATGAGTGATTTGTTCCATCGAGATATTTCAGATGAATTTCTTAGAAAAGTTTTTAAGGTGATGAATGAAACTCCTCAACACACTTACCAAATATTAACAAAAAGACATACTAGATTTGAAAAATTGCCAGAGGATTTAATTTGGTCTGATAATATTTGGATGGGAGTTTCATGTGGTACACAATACTCAACTAGAAGAATTCCTGCTTTAATTCAATCAAAAGCAAAACATAAATTTTTATCAATAGAACCATTTATACAAGAGATTACAGAAATAGACTTAAATGGAATTGATTGGGTCATTGTTGGTGGTGAAAGTGGTAATAGTTCTTACTTACGTGAGAAAGATGAAAGTGGAAATGATAAATTTAAAGTTATTGATGGAAAAGTTATTTATACTAATGTATTAGATGGGAATGGTAACAAAATAGTTGAAAAGGAAATTCGCCCAATGAAAAAAGAATGGGTTAAATTCATAAAAAACAAATGTGAAGAACAACATGTTCCTTTTTTCTTTAAGCAATGGGGGAAAACAAAAAATAATCCAAATCCAAATGACCCAACTCTTAATAAAGAACATCGCTATTATGCAAAAGCTGGATGTCAATTAGATGGTGAGGTTTTTCTAGCAAACCCAACAGTTAGAAATAATTCTATTCCAATTATAAAGATTTTTGGAGAGAAGTTTTATGTGATGGATGAATTTGAAGAATTAAAATCAATTTGGGAATTAAAATCATATCTACCATTAATGGATAATGACCTTTATTCACAATTAAAAGAAAACATTAGATTAAACGGATTAAATGACCCTATATTATATTGTATTACTCCAGAAGGAAAAAAACTTGTAATTGAAGGTCACACTCGCTTAAAAGCATGTATCCAACTTAAAAAAGGAAATATTCCAACTAAAGAAATAAAGGAAGATTTTCAAACTCTTGAAGATATTAAGCTGTGGATGGTAAAACATCAATTTCAAAGAAGGAATCTATCTAGTGTAGAAAAGATTCAATTGGCTTTTTTATCAAAAGATACAATTGAAAAAATGGCAAAAGAGAATTTATCAAAAGGTGGTAAACATGCTAAAATTGAAAAGGTAATTGATACAAATTCAGAGATAGCAAGAATTGCTGGAGTTGGAAGGTCGTCCGTTGTTAGATACACAAGTGTTATTAATAAAGCTCCAAAATCAGTTATTGAAAAGTTAAACAAAGGTGAAATAAGTATATCAACTGCTCATAATTCAGTTATAAACACTTCAGATAAAGCACCTCAACAAAAGATTAAAGTTGAAACAAAACCTGTAGATATTAAATTTTATAAATCAATTGAAGATGCTACTGAGCATTTAAATTCGGGATTAATTGAAGGAATAGTTATTCTGAAAAATAAAGAAAAAATTAATTTAATGAGTAATGTACAGAAGACAAAATTTGGAGTTATCATAGTAGATTAAAAATATTATTAAAAATCAATTCAAGAACCTTTGTTCAATTGAGCAAAGGTTCTTTTTTAGCAAAACAATTAATCTTATAAAATAATTTCACACTACCTTAATTACCCTTATTAGTTAATTGATTATATTTGTTAAAAAAAGCATGTTAGGTATTTACACTCGTATTTCTGGGAATAAAGCTATTGGAAAAGATACTTCTATTGAAATTCAGACAGCTGAAGGGATGAAAGTTGCTCTTAGACTTGGAATGAAATATAAGATTTATTCTGATGTTGGCATTTCTGGAACTAAAGATGAAGTTGAGGATAGACCATCATTTGCACTAATGATGAAAGATATTGAAAAGGACAAAATAACAGCTGTATATGTATTTGACCAATCGAGACTTGAAAGAAATTCAAATATTTGGAATATTTTTCAATTTCAAGTTAACAAAAAAGATGTTAAATTTTATCCAAAGGGTGTTGAAACAGATTTAACTGACCCAGCTATAAAATTTGTTACTGGTATTCAATCTTTAGCCAATCAGTTATTTGCTGAACAAACAAGAGAAAAAGTTAATCTTACATTTGATAAGCGGGCTTCTGAAGGCAAAACACATGGTGCTTTACCTTATGGATATGAAAAAGGTGCTGATGGGATGTATCAAATAATTCCAACAGAAGCAGATGTTGTCCGTAGAATATTTAATTTAAGTCTTGCTGGTAATGGTTCTTATACTATAGCTAATAGATTGAATGCTGACAACATACCAACCAAGTTTCAGAATATAAGTAAAAAAGATTCTTTTGTTCGTTATGATGCATATACTGGTGAAGAAATTGTATTCAAGAAATCCTCAATACAATGGCGTGGAAATGTGATATATGACATGTTGAAAAATACAGTTTATAAAGGGATTCGTGTTTGGAATAGAAACCCAAAAGGTAATAAACAAAGAATCGAAGCAAGTGTTCCATCAATTATATCTGAAGATTTATTTGATAAGGTTAATCGAAATCTTATAAACAATAAACAAAAGGTAGGCAAACGGAGCGAGTTTAAATATCTATTAAATGGTTTGATTGTTTGTGGACATTGTGGAAAAGAATATCGTGGTAAAAAAAGAATTGTTAATAAAGATTCAGCATACAAATGCATCCATCAAGGAAAATGCCCAGAGTCAAGAGGTATATCAATCGTAAGATTTGAAAACTTCATTATTCAGCATTTATTTGTAAACAAAAACTTGAAAGAGTTGTTACTAAACTTACCTATTAATAATGATAATGGAGTTGTTCTAAAGGATAAATTAGTCAAATATGAAGAAGAGCTTAAAAAGAAAATTAAGCTAAAAGAAAAACATTTAAGCTGGTTGGATGATGATGAGTTAGAAGATGATGAATCAATTAGGGAGCAGTATAAAAAGAATTTAAAGGTTATTGATAATTTAAAAAACAATATTGAAATTTTAAAATTAGAAATACTTGAATCTGATTCAAATTTTGCTAAAATGAGAGTTGAAAGTACAGTTAATGAATATAAACTTACAGCTGGATTTGATGATACAAAACGACTCATACATAGTTTAGTTGAAAGTATAACAGTAAATCATTCTAAGCTGGAAAGAGGAGGCTATTTCTTTATACTTATCAAATATAAAGGTTTTGAGGAATACTCAGCCTTTACTACAGATTGGTTTTCTACAAAATGGCTTTGGATGTATTATGCACGTGGAAAGGCTATAAATGAAGCACAGCAATTACAAGATATTGAAGACCAGAAAGCAGTCTTAGATTTTAAAGGAATTGAATATACTGAGGAAGATTTCATTGATTTTGAAGCAGGTGAATCAGTTACTGGCATGGTAGATGAAATAGTTCTTGATAATAATAATCTAGTTACATTTAATTAGAATAAACAGGCTACCTTAATTAACTGTTTCAACATGTTGATTCTTTTGGCTGCCGAATTATTCAAAGGATCTGAAATGTGTTTTTGTGTCCGAGCTAAATGCGGAATTTCAAAAAATATTTTTTTGAATTCAGAGATGCTTTTTTGCATCGAATTTGCTTCTTGATTTTTTGCAAAAACAGCTTCCAGTCCGCCATGATTTTGGTAGATGTTTTGTAGACTTTTGATAAAACCCATAAAGTCCTTGCCGTTAAATGTGCGATGTACAAAAGATTCCAGTTGTTCTAAATCATTATCAGAATGTGACATCACAAAATCATAAGGAGTATTGCCCATGAACTCCATCATTTTATGGGAATTTTTTATAATCATTTTGCGATTGCCCCAAGCAATGGTAGCGCTTAAGAATCCTGCAATTTCAATATCTTCCTTTAAGGTGTATAAATGCGGAATTTGTACTGGATCACTTTCGATAAAATCAAGTGTGTTGTATTGTATTACTTTTTCGTCAAGAAAATCTTTAAGTTCAGTTTGTGTCATTATTTGACTTTAAATAGGATTTATTAATTGCTAATCAATCCATCAATCATAATTAGTTTTCTGTCGGCCATATTGGCTAAGTCTTCATTATGAGTAACAATGACAAAAGTTTGTCCAAATTCGTCTCTTAACTTAAAAAACAATTGGTGTAAATTTTCAGCTGAATGGGTATCTAAATTCCCTGAAGGCTCGTCAGCAAAAATTACTGCAGGCTTGTTGATCAATGCTCTGGCTACAGCCACACGTTGTTGTTCTCCACCCGAAAGTTCGTTGGGTTTGTGATTAATTCGATGCGAAAGACCTAAATAAGTTAATAGTTTTAAGGCCTCTTCTTCGGTTTCTTTTTTAGGTTTTTTAGCTATATAAGCAGGAATACATACATTTTCCAGTGCTGTGAATTCAGGCAATAATTGATGGAATTGAAAAATAAACCCCAAATTTAAATTTCTAAATTTGGATAAATTTTTGTCGTTCATAGACAAAATATCCTCATTATTGATTCTAAGTTCAATATCAATATCACTACTAGGTTTGTCAAGTGTGCCTAAGATTTGTAAAAGGGTTGTTTTTCCAGCTCCTGAAGCACCTACAATAGAAACGATTTCTCCTTTTTGAATATGCAAATCAACTCCTTTTAAAACGTGAAGCTGATCGTAATATTTATGTAAGTTTTTGGCTTGTATCA
This sequence comes from Bacteroidota bacterium, assembly GCA_039805885.1. Lineage (GTDB taxonomy): Bacteria > Bacteroidota > Bacteroidia > Flavobacteriales > Flavobacteriaceae > Flavobacterium. The sequence goes on along the minus strand of JBDLTG010000063.1, from coordinate 46,117 downwards.
TTGTTGGCTGTTTTTACAAAGAAACAAAGATTTTAATGATTATAAAATTGGATACGGTATAATTTTTGGTTTAAAAAGTGATAAATTTGAGTTAATGTAATACAGTTTGTGGTTATTGCAAATAGATTTTAAAAAGTAGTTATGGAAAAAGATATAAAAATGGAAATAGCAACATTTGCCGGAGGTTGTTTTTGGTGTACTGAGGCTGTTTTTTTAGAATTAAAAGGAGTTGAGGCTATTGTTTCAGGCTATATCGGTGGGAAAACGTTGGATCCTACTTATAAGGAAATTTGTCAAGGAGATACAGGGCATGCTGAAGCGATACAAATTACTTTTAATCCTGAAGTTATTTCGTTTGGTGAATTATTGGAATTGTTTTTTGCTACCCATGATCCTACTACTTTGAACCGTCAGGGAAATGATGTGGGCACTCAATATAGAAGTGAGATTTTTTATCATAATGAAGAACAACGACTCATTTCGGAAGATTTTATCCAGTTTTTAACTAAAGAAGATGTTTTTGGTAAACCAATAGTTACTCAGCTTTCTCCAACTTCGACATTTTTTGAAGCGGAAGACTATCATCAAAATTATTACAATCAAAACAAATCGCAAGGCTATTGCTCTTTTGTGATTACTCCTAAAATTGATAAAGTGCGACAGTATTTTAAAGATAAATTAAAATAGCTTTCTCTTTAAGTTTCTGAATTTTTTCATGTAAATCAACAACGAATGGAATATAGGTATAAAAAGCTTTTTTTAGGAATTGTTTTTGATGTTGTAGGGATGCTGTCGTTTTCTATTCCTTTTATAGGTGAATTTTCAGATGTGGTTTGGGCTCCAGCTTCGGGTTTTTTAATGACCAAAATGTATAAAGGGACAATAGGGAAGGTTGGTGGTATTATCTCTTTTGTGGAGGAATTTTTCCCTTTCACTGATTTTATTCCCACTTTTACGTTAACCTGGATTTATTGCTATGTGATAAAAAAGAAAGCTGATTTATTCGTCTTTAAATAAGAAACCTAATCCCATTTTTCGAAGCATTTTCTTTTCGAATGCCCAGAAAAATTTAAATTGGCCAAATAAAAAACCAATAAGAACAAGAAGGATTTGGTATAATGGTAAGACTATTAATAAGCGGACAGGAGTATGCCAGAAACCGAAATCTTCTTTTAAAATTCCTAACCAGATACAAACGGGTTTTGAAATCCATGCCGAAGCCGATCCTGTAATAGCAAAAACGATAAAAATGATTGTGAGTTGAAAGTTAGACTCTATTTTCCAACGTTCTTTTAATTTCTTCATTTTATTTGTAATGATTACAAATGTAGTGAAGATTATCTAAAGGGAACGCGACCAGAAAGTTTTTGACGGTAATTATTTTGGAAATAAACCATGTAGTTATAAATCAAATAATTTACTTCGTAACCATAATTGATGGTGGAATCATAATCGATACTCATTTCATATAAATCCCGGTTGTATTGTTGTGGTTGCGAAAAACGATAGTTCCATTCGTTGATGTATTGTTGGTTTTTTGTTTCTAAATAGCTTTGGTCATAAAACCCTCTTGGGTAAGCTAAGCTATTGAGCCAAGTATTGAATCCGGGGTCGATAATGATAACTTCGTATTCAATATCTTTATTGGCAATCTTGATAGTGTCACTGGTTTTGGGTGCTGTACTTTTGTTTTTTGTAATGATACTTTTATTTGCATTACAGCTTATTATGATAAGTCCTAGAAACATTGCAAGTATGTAAAGACTATTTTTCATGACAGTAAAATTAACTACCTAAATTTACGAATTAAATAGCTAATTATGATTGGTTTAAATAAAAAAAGCCATTTATATTTGGATAAATGGCTTTGTAATGAGAGTGTTATTTGTTTTTATTTTCCAAAAAGTTTGCCAAGCATTCCACTCAGTCCTCCTTTTTTTGTTAGTTCAACAGCGTCATCAACATCTATTTTTCCGTCTGAATTTTGATCTAATCCAAAATGAATGCCATAGGTGCCTATAGCGTGCATAATACTTGAGTGTTCAGGACTATCGCCACCTGTTAAGGAATCGAGTAATCCGGAAAGGTTAATACTGGTGTCTTTAGGGTCGTTAGCTTTGTTAATTAAGGAACTAAGTACTTTAGGAATCATGCTTGTTGCAGTACTTTTTGCGGTAGTGGAGTTGATTCCTAATTTTTCAGTTAACGAATTAGATACTTCGTTGGTTATTTTTTGAATAGCAGGATTGTTCTTGTCGATGTCCTTACTTTGCAATAAGCCTACAATTTGAGATAAATCAACGTCGTTTGCGATTTTTTGTAGGCTTGAAAAAATAGAACTGCTGGTTTCTTTGAGGACTGCCTCATTTTGTTCGTTTGGAATCGCCTCGTTTTTTATAACTGCATCTACACCAAATTCCTGTACTAATTGTGTCAATTGTGCTAACATGAGATTTGCTTTTATAAGATTATTATCAAATTTAATAAAAAAAAGGACTCATTAGCATTGCAATGAGTCCTTTTGTATATAAAAGCTTTATTATTTATTAGCTTAATAAACTAATAATTTGTGAAGCTAATTCAGTTCCAATTCTATCTTGAGCTTCTCCTGTTGCAGCTCCAATGTGTGGAGTCAAAGAGATTTTTGAGTGCATTAAAAGTTGTGTTGCTGGAGTTGGTTCGTTTTCGAAAACATCTAAACCTGCAAAAGCTACTTTTCCGCTGTCTAAAGCGTTAACTAAATCTACTTCGTTGATAACACCACCACGAGCACAGTTTACAATAGCTACACCGTCTTTCATTGTTGCAAATTCTTTTTCAGTTACGATGTAACCGTTTTGAGCAGGAACGTGTAATGTAATGAAATCAGCTTCTTGGAATAAAGATTCTAATGATTGAGAAACAACAGTTGTAGTTATTGATTGTCCGTCAAAGAATTCTACTTTAATATCTACTTGTGGAATAAAGCTATCAGCAGCGATAACTTTCATGCCTAAACCAAGAGCCATTTTAGCTGTAGCCTGACCGATACGACCAATACCTACGATACCTAAAGTTTTTCCTCTTAATTCAACTCCGTTAGCATATGCTTTTTTCAAGTCGTTAAACTTTGTGTCTCCTTCTAAAGGCATGTTTCTGTTAGAATCATGTAAAAAACGAACACCAGATAATAAATGAGCAAAAACTAATTCAGCTACAGATTCTGATGAAGAAGCAGGAGTGTTGATTACGTGAATTCCTTTGCTTTTAGCATAATCCACATCAATGTTGTCCATACCTACACCACCACGACCGATGATTTTGATACCAGGACAAGCGTCAATGATATCTTTACGAACTTTAGTTGCGCTTCTTACCAAAACTACGCTTACGTTGTTTTCGTTTACAAAGTTAGCTACTTGTTCTTGAGCCACTTTTGTAGTGATTACTTCAAAACCACCTTTTTCTAAAGCTAAGATTCCACTTTTTGAAATCCCGTCGTTTGCTAATACTTTCATTTCTTTTTTTTTATTTAAAGATTGGAATTCTTTTTTGATTGAAATAAAGAACGATTAAAAGTTTTTGACCTTTAATCGTTCCCTTTATTTATATGTTTAGTTTTAAACGTTTTTTTCTAAAGCTTGCATTGTATCTACTAATACTTGTACGCTTTCAATTGGCATAGAATTGTAGATAGATGCTCTGTAACCACCTACTGAACGGTGTCCAGGCAATCCTGAAATCCCAGCTTCTTTCCACATTTTGTCAAATGTTTCAGTGTGATCTGGGTTTGTTAGCAAGAAAGTAACATTCATATTTGAACGGTCTTCTACAACAGCAGCTCCTTTAAATAATGGGTTTCTGTCGATTTCTCCGTAAAGTAATTCTGCTTTTGCGTTGTTTAATTTTTCAACTGCTGCAATTCCACCTTTTTCCTTGATCCATCTTAATGTCAATAGAGATGCATAAACTGGGAAAACAGGAGGAGTGTTAAACATACTATCTGCTTTAATGTGTTTTGCATAGTCTAACATACTTGGAATAGCGCGACCGTTTTTACCTAGAATTTCTTCTTTGATAACTACTAAAGTCGTTCCAGCAGGTCCCATGTTTTTTTGAGCTCCAGCATAGATAATGTCAAATTGAGAAAAATCTAATTGTCTAGAAAAAATATCTGAACTCATATCGCAAACTAACGGTACATTAGTTTTAGGGAATGATTTCATTTGTGTACCAAAAATGGTATTGTTAGAAGTGCAGTGAAAATAATCTGCATCAGCAGGAATTTCATAGCCTTTAGGAACATAAGTGTAATTGTCTTCTTTAGAAGAAGCAACAATAACAGTTTCTCCAAAAATTTTAGCTTCTTTGATAGCTGCAGTAGCCCAAGTTCCTGAATCTAAATAAGCCGCTTTTCCATTTTCTTTCATCAAGTTGTAAGGAACCATCAAGAATTCAAGACTAGCTCCACCTCCAAGAAAAAGAGCTTGGTATCCTTTTCCTTCTAATCCAAGTAACTCAAGAGCTAATGCTCTAGCTTCGTCCATAACAGCAACAAAGTCTTTACTTCTATGCGAAATTTCTAAAATTGATAATCCTGAATTATTGAAGTTCAAAATAGCTTCTGCTGATTTTTCAAAAACTTCTTGTGGTAAGATAGATGGTCCTGCGCTGTAGTTGTGTTTTTTCATGGTGTAGTTTAAGTCCAAAAAATTAAAATGCAAATTTCGGTAATAGGACTCGAATAAGCATTAAATTATTCATAATAATTATTAAAAATTATTCTATGTTATTAACAAAAACGATATAGTATCGATATTATCGGCATAATCCCATAATTTAGGCTGTTGTGTATGTCCGAATGCGACGCTGTTTTTTACTAAATTATTGCTTACAATACATTGAATATTGTCGGCTTCTGAATCTAGTTTTTTTTCTAAATCAGAAAGATTTTCATAATATTCATAAAAGACACTCGAAATAGGAGAGGCATGGCTGACATCTTCTTTTATAGTTAAAAAACCATTGTCTAGTAGTTTGAAATTGCTCATTAAGAAAACCGCTTTGTTGTAATCGTAATTGTTAGCGTATTTTTCGTAGTGAATTATATCTTGGTATTCGAATATAGCTTCGAAAAAAGTGTCAAAAAGATATCCTTTTGGTACAAAAAGTTTGGAAACATTACGACAACCTAATCCGAAATACCTAAAAATATCTTCACCTAAAGCAACTAATTGTTCTTTAGTTTCTTCGCCATTCAAGATAGCAATAGAGTTTCGACTTTTGCGAATAATAGAGGGCTTGTCTTTAAAGTAATATTCAAAATAACGAGCGGTGTTGTTGCTTCCTGTTGCAATTACAGCGTCAAAATTTTCTAGTTTGCCTTCGGTAAAAGTGATGTTATTGGCTAATTCGGGTGCTATGTGAATTAAATATTTGGCTAAAAAAGGCAATAAATGCTGGTCATTTGAAGAAGTTTTTACTAAAACATCGTGTCCTGTGATTAAAACCGATAGAAAATCATGAAAACCAACTAAGGGAATGTTTCCTGCTAGTATTAATGCGATCTTTTTGGGTTTTACATTCGTAAAGTCATAGGTATCTAGCCAAGTATTCAGATTCTCTTTACTCAAGGCATTTGACCAGGATTGAAGCGCATAATACACTTGATCAGGAGTGTACCAGCCATTATGAGATTGAGATAAGTGAATTAAATCAACAAAAGAATCAAAAAAAATAGCATTGCCTAAAACGTCTTTTTTTGGAGTATTTTCGGTTTCAGAAAATTGACTCAGGAATTTTCCTAATTCGATAAAAACATTTTTTTTAGTTTCTAATGTCATAATGTTTGTTTATGAAATGTTTTGATTGTAATTTTGCACAAAAGTAAGATTTAATAAGTCGAAAGTCAAAAGTCTTATGTCAAATGTTTTTGACGATAAGATTTTTACTTGCAAAAAAATAAACACAGAAAAAATGGCAATTATCATAACAGACGAATGTATCAACTGTGGTGCATGTGAACCAGAATGTCCAAATACAGCAATTTATGAAGGTGCTGACGATTGGAGATATAAAGATGGTACAAAATTAAGTGGAAAAGTAATACTTCCTGACGGAACTGAAGTAGATGCAGATGATGCTCAAACTCCTATTTCGGATGAGGTGTACTATATTGTTCCAGGAAAATGTACAGAGTGTAAAGGATTCCATGATGAACCTCAATGTGCTGCTGTATGTCCTGTTGATTGTTGTATTCCAGATGATAATCATGTTGAGGATGAAGAAACTTTGTTAAATAGACAAGCTTTTTTGCATAACGAATAGTTGATTAGATAATAAATTAAAAAAAAATCCTGAGTAACAACTCAGGATTTTTTTTTGGCTACAATTACAAAAGTATCGTAAGCATAGGTTTTTCGGTCAATGATTTCGATTGTTTCAAAATGGTTGAGATAAAGGAATAATTGCATTTCGTTTAAAGTAAAAACGCGTACAGTAGAGTAGTCGTTTGCAATTGTTTTGCTATCGTCTATTTCATCGCTATAATATTTAGCGGTCCATTCGAGTAAAAAATTGTCGTGTTGGCTTACTTCCCAGCTGCTTTTTCGACTATAATTGATGCCTTTGTGTTGGGCTGTGTGAACAATTGCTGTGTTTTCTTTTATGTAAGGGATGAATCGGTTAGCATCTATGAAATCAAAAATAATGACACCATCTGTATTGAGATTGTTATGTAGGCAGTTAAAAGTGTCGTTGATATCGTTATTCGAAATGAGGTAGCTTGTTGAGCGACTGGTGATAATTATAGCATCTACTTTTTCTTCGAGGTTAAAATCACGCATGTCACCTTGAATAAAATTGCAATCTGGATTTCTCTTTTGGGAAATGCCAATCATGCTTTTGCTGTAATCAAGCCCTGTATAGTTTTGTTTGTTTTTAATAAAATGTTTGGCAAGATTTCCTGTTCCGCTGCCTATTTCTAAAATGCTTTTAGGATTGCTTTTTTGAAGCAGCTTGTTGTAAAAAGTATATTCTTTATTGTAGTCTATAAAGCTTTGGTACATGGCGTCATATATTTCGGCCATTTCATCTGGATAAAGACTAGTCATAAAATTTACAATTTAGTACTGTTATTCGCTTTTTTGTTTCCAATAAACAGAATGCGATTTCTGTTAAAGATTCAACTGCAATATAAGGTTTTTTGCTGAAAGCTTTTGTTTTAGTGTGTTTAAAATAAGTTAATTTTCAAGGGGTTGAGATGGGAATAAATTTGACGAAAAAGAAATTGAATGCGACGTTTATAGTGGGCTAGTATTAATTTTACAATTATGCTATCTATAGATTTTTATATATTATATTTGCAACTTTTAAAATCAAAATTAAAACGCATAGCAATAAAACGCTAGCTGTAAACAATACGATCATGAAAGCAGGAATTGTAGGATTACCAAATGTAGGGAAATCAACTTTATTTAATTGTTTGTCTAATGCAAAGGCGCAAAGTGCAAACTTTCCGTTTTGTACTATCGAACCTAATATTGGTGTGGTAAATGTACCTGATCCACGTATCAATAAATTAGAAGAATTAGTAAAGCCAGAACGCGTTCAAATGGCAACTGTTGATATTGTTGATATTGCAGGTTTAGTAAAAGGAGCAAGTAAAGGAGAAGGTCTTGGAAATCAATTCTTAGGGAATATTAGAGAATGTAATGCGATTATTCACGTATTGCGTTGTTTTGATAATGATAATATTGTTCACGTTGACGGAAATGTGAATCCAATTCGTGATAAAGAAACGATTGATATCGAATTACAGTTGAAAGATTTAGAAACTGTTGAAAAACGTTTAGAAAAAGTAAATCGTGCTGCTAAAACTGGAAATAAAGAAGCGCAGACTGAAAAAGCACTTTTAGATAGAATTAGAGAGTCATTATTACAAGCTAAATCAGCTCGTACTATTATACCTCAAGGTAATGATGAAGAAGTTTTAATGGAATCTTTTCAATTAATTACAGCAAAACCAGTATTGTATGTTTGTAATGTAGATGAAAATTCAGCAGTAAACGGAAATAAATACGTAGACCAAGTTCGTGAATTAGTAAAAGACGAAGATGCTGAAGTTATTATCCTTTCAGTGGGAGCAGAAGCTGATATTACTGAATTAGAAAGTTATGAAGAGCGTCAGGTTTTCCTTGAAGATATGGGATTAACAGAACCGGGAGCATCTGTTTTAATTCGTGCAGCTTACAAATTGTTAAAACAACAAACTTACTTTACCGCTGGTGTAAAAGAAGTTCGCGCCTGGACAATCAACATTGGTTCAACGGCGCCACAAGCTGCTGGAGTTATTCATACTGATTTCGAAAAAGGTTTCATCCGTGCAGAAGTTATCTCTTACGAAGACTACGTTCAATATGGTTCTGAAGCAAAAGCAAAAGAAGCAGGAAAATTCAAAGTAGAAGGAAAAGAATATGTTGTTAAAGATGGTGATGTGATGCATTTCCGTTTTAATGTGTAGTTTTTGGAATAAAGAAAATAGAATAAATAAAATAGAGAAAACTGCTGGAGAAATTCAGCAGTTTTTTTATGCAAAATTGCGTAGGATAGAAATAATACCGCATGGTTATAATGTAAGTTTTAAAGTGAATATTGAAAATTTTTATATTCTGAAATGCTTAAATTTGAAAGGATTGTAAAAATTAAAAAAAATGAAACCTAAAGAATTTTTATCAAAAACAGGATTTCTTTTAAAAGAAAGTGGTTTTGCTTTTTTAGATGATAACGCCATCAAATTAAGTGCTGCATTGTCTTATTATACCATTTTTGCACTTCCTCCTTTGTTAATTATCATTATTACAGTTTGTGGTTTTTTCTTTGGAGAAGAAGCAGTTACAGGGAAATTATACGGTCAAATAAATGATTTGATTGGTAATGATGCTGCAATCCAAATTCAAAATGCTATTAAGAATGTGGCTCTTGCAGATAGTAATGTCTTTGTGAGTATTTTTGGTGTAGTGATGTTGTTTATTGGAGCTTCGGGTGTTTTTGCCGAAATTCAAAGTTCTATCAATTATATATGGGGAATTAGCGCAAAACCTAAACGAGGATTGAAGAAATTTATCCAGAACAGGTTGATGTCTTTTTCTATGATTGCTTCCGTAGGATTTTTAATGTTGGTTAGTTTAATGGTTAATACAGTATTGGATTTATTGAGTGAACGGATTATGAATTACTTTCCTGATAGTACGTTTTACTTTTTTTATATAGTCAATATTATAATTGTCTTTGCTATAATTACCTTGTTGTTTACCATTATTTTTAGAACACTTCCTGACGGAATTATCAAAAGGAAGGACGCTTTAATTGGGGCTTCATTTACTTCGTTGTTTTTTATAATTGGTAAATTTGCTATAGGGTTTTATTTAGGAAGTTCCTCGGTTGCTACATTGTATGGAGCTGCAGGTTCGGTAATAATAATTTTGGTTTGGGTATATTATTCGGCAATAATTCTGTATTTTGGAGCTGAATTTACAAAAGTATATGCCAAAAAATTTGGAGGTGATATTCAGCCCAATAGGTATTCAGTAAGGATAAAAAAAGAAATCATAGAAATTGATCCAATTTTAAAATAGAAAAAATGAAAATAATCGCTTTTGGCGGAAGCCCAAGTAAAAATTCCATAAATAAAAAATTAGCCACTTATGCAGCTTCACTTTTCGAAAATGCCGAAGCAGAAGTCTTAGATTTGAATGATTATCAAATGCCTCTTTTTAGTGTGGATGTTGAAGTAGAAATTGGCCAACATGAATTAGCGAAAGCTTTTTTGGCTAAAATTGCCAGTGCCGATTTTTTAGTGGTTTCTATGGCGGAAAATAATGGTAATTATTCTGCTGCATTTAAAAATCTGTACGATTGGTGTTCAAGAATTGAAGGGAAAGTATTTCAGGGAAAACCAATGTTACTTATGGCGACTTCGCCAGGAGGAAGAGGTGGTTCTAGTTCTTTAGAAATTGCCAAAAATGCTTTTCCTAGATATGGTGCCGATATAAAAGGGACATTCTCATTGCCAAGTTTTAATGATAATTTTGATATCGAAAAGATTGTGATTTCTAATTTAGAGTTGGATAATCAATTGAAGGATATTATTAAGAGTTTGGAAAACTAAAATATAGAATATCAAATATTTAGAACAAAAATCATCAATCAAGATTTTTTAAATAAAACAAAAAAATCTTGATTGATGATTTTTGTTTTTGTTTTTTTTGTCTTGAATTGTTTTAATAATTTAATTTTTAGTGTAATATTTCGTTCTTTTTAATGTTTTTATGTTAATTAAGTGTGAAATTAATTTTAGGTTTCGAAAGGATATTTTTTATATTTGCGAGATTCTGCATTGTCTTATTTGTTTTTTCAAAGGATTAGGATAATTTAATATTGATTTTTGTTAATTCGTAAATATGGTAAATAAGTTAAAAGCATCTATTGAATTAACGCTGTTGGTATTTATCATGACCTTGTTTGTTATTGGTAGTAGTATTTATGGTTTTTTTGAAATAAGACATTTAAATAATAGTTCAAAAGAATTATACGCTGACAGATTACTCCCAATGGATAATTTGGCAGATATTCGATATTATTCGACGGCTTTGTTTTCGATAGCACATCAAGCAAAAACAAAACAAATCACTTTTAAAGAAGCTAGTCAAAAAGTAAAACAAGCACAAGATAGTATTGCTTTTAACTGGAAAGCCTATAAACTTACCTATTTTACTCCAAAAGAAAGTCAAATTGTTGCTGAAACATCAGCTTTGTTGAAAAGGTCAAATGTGACCGTTGAAAAACTAAGAGTAATATTAGAACGAAATGATGCCGAATCTTTAGAGGATATCATTAAAAAAGAATTGTATCCCGTTGTGAATCCAGTTATTGAAAATATAACTTTATTGCTGAATTTGCAAATAAAAATAGGGAAAAACATACGCGCTGATACCTCGGTTGTTTATACTGATTATGTAAATAAATTTTTTTATTTGCTTATTGTGGTTTTTGCTATCGCAATTCCTTTCACATATTATTTAATGAAAAAAAACAGAACCATTATAGATGGTTTTAATTTAAGAAATAATCAATTAATTACTAGTGAAAGCAATTATCGAAACTTAATTGAATATGCAGGGGATGCTATTTTAATTCTTAATGAAGAGACGGAAATTATTGATTTGAATGAAGCAGCTTGTACTTTGTTTGGTTATACTCGGGAAGAATTACTTGAAATTAACATTTCGGAATTGGTGCCCTCCGACGAAATTGAAAAACAAATAAAAGATGTTGCTTTAATAAGAAAGAACAAATTTGCACAAATAAGTAGAAAGATTAGAAGAAAAGACGGTTCTTTTATTCAGGCTGAAGTTAATAATAGATTGATGGATGGAAAAGGTTTTTTTGCCATTATACGTGATGTTACTGATCGAAATAATGCGGAAGAAGTAATAAGAAAATCAGAAGAAAAGTATCGTTATTTGTTTGATAATAATCCAGCTTATATTATAATTTGGGATTTAGAAACACTGGAAGTTTTAGAAATTAATAATGCTGTATTGTGTAAGTATGGCTATAGTAAAGACGAATGGTCAAGGATGTCAGTTTTGGATTATCGTCCAAAAGAAGATTGTTCTAAAATAGAAGAATTTGCAAAATATATCAGTGTAATTGACGAGCCAATTGTAACAAAAAATTGGTCGCATTACAAGAAGAATGGAGAAGAAATGATTATGGAAATTGCTTCTCATAAAATTGATTACAATAATAGAAAAGCAATATTGTCTCTGGCTAATGATGTTACAAATCAATTAAAAGCAGAGGAGAAATTAAAGGAAAGAGAAGCACAATTGGATTTGTTTATTGAACACAGTCCGGCATCTTTGGCTATGTTTGATAAAGAAATGCGTTATATCAAAACCAGTAATCGTTGGATTGAAGATTATAATCTTTCTGGACAGAATATAATTGGGAAAAGCCATTACGAAGTTTTTCCGGAAATTGGTCAGGAATGGAAAGATATTCATCAGCGCTGTTTGCAAGGTGTAGTTGAAAAAAGAGAGGAAGATGTTTTTTTGAGGGGTGATGGTAGTGTGGATTGGGTTAAATGGGAAATACGTCCTTGGCATAAATCTACTGGAGAAATTGGAGGTGTAATTATGTTTACCGAAGTGATTACCGAGCGAAAAAAAGCTACTGAAATGTTCAAAAATCAGTTTGACAATGCGCCAGATACTATACTTTACATCAATAAGAGTTTAAAGATTGAAGCTATTAATAAAGATGGTTTTATGTGGACTAAAGAGGAACTTGTAGGTATGGATTGTATTTCGGTATTACCAGAAGAAAGCCAAGAGTTTATGCGAGAGATCATCATGGAGTGTTTTGAAAAAGGAGTGGGGCAAGAAATTGAAAATCCATTGCATGGAGATAGATGGGTACGTTCAAGACTAGTTCCTTTATTTACAGAAGGAAAGGTAACTCATATTGTAATTTTTGCTACAGATATAACCCAACAAAGAAAATCGGAACAGAAATTATTGGAGAGCGAAGAAAAACATCGCGTTTTGACCGAAAATATAAGTGATGCCATTTTGTTGTTAAATGAGAATTTTGAATTGGAATTTCAAAGTCTTTCGGCAGAACGCATAGTGGGTTATAATGCTCAAGAGGTGCTAGGAAAGTCGGTATTTGATTTCATACATCCTGATGAGTTTGACAAAGCAGCTGCTTTTTTTAATCAGCTGCGTAATGCTCCCGGGATTCCTATGCAAAATCAATTTCGTGTCATTCATAAAGAAGGATATGTTATTTGGATTGAAGGAACGGTGTTGAATTTATTGGAAAACAAAAATATTGGAGCTTTTATTGTTAATTACAGGGATATAAGCAGTCGTAAAAAGTTTGAAGAACAACAAGCGTTAATGGCATCTATAGTGAATTCTACAGATGATGCTATAATTAGTAAGGATATTGAAGGTATAATTACTTCGTGGAATGTTGGAGCAGAAAATGTTTTGGGATATACAGCGATAGAAACTATTGGAAAACATGTTACTATGTTTGTTCCTCTTGATCTTCGTGATGAAGAGAGAAAAATATTGGAAGCTATTCGTAAAGGGGATTCTGTTGATCATTATGAAACTAAAAGGAAGAAAAAAAATGGAGAAATTATTGATGTTTCACTTACTATTTCTCCTATTAGAGATGTTTTAGGGAATATTGTTGGTGCTTCAAAGATTATGAGGGATATGACCGATCGTAAGAAATTCGAAGATGATTTGATTCGTTATAATGCCGAGCTTAAGAAAACCAATTCAGAGTTGGATCGTTTTGTTTACAGTGCTTCTCATGATTTAAGAGCGCCTCTTAAGTCAATGTTGGGACTTATTTATGTTACCAAAGAGAGCGTAAATCCAGATGATAGTGAGTTACATGAAAGATTAGCAATGCTTAATAATACTGTGGAAAAATTAGATGATTTTATTGAAGATATACTCCATTATTCCAGAAATGCACGTATGGGTTTAGATAAAGATGAAATTGATTTTGAAAAAATAGTTGAAGAAATTAAAGGAAGTCATAAGTTTATCGAGGGAATAAAAGGCGTACAATTTCATCTATCGGTAAGTTCTGAAGGTTTATTTGTTTCTGATTATCGAAGGCTGGGGGTGATTTTGAATAATATTCTTTCTAATGCCTTAAAATACAGAGATGTTTCTAAAGAAAAATCTTTTGTAAACATTATTATTCGTAGTAATAAAACCAATGCGATTGTTATCATTGAAGATAATGGAGTAGGTATTGCTACTAATGACAAGGATAAAATATTTGAAATGTTTTATAGGGCAACCACACTTTCTTCGGGTTCAGGTCTTGGTTTGTATATTGTAAAAGAAGCGCTGGAAAAATTAGGAGGTACAATTAATGTAGAATCTGAGCTGAATAAAGGGACTAAATTTATTGTTGAAATTCCGAATCAAATTAATAACTAAAATTAATTTTATGAAACTCAAGCACGTTCTCCTGATAGATGACAATGATATCGATAATTATGTAAATAATCATATTGTCACTAAAAGTAAAATTGCAGAAAAAATTACCATAAAAAAATCGGCTATTGCAGCATTGGATTTTTTAAAAAGTATAGGAGAAAATGATGTAGCATTCCCTGATTTGATTTTCTTAGACATCTCAATGCCTATCATGGATGGATTTGGATTTCTGGAAGAAATAATCAAATTTCCAAACACCATTGAAAAACAATGCGCTGTAGTTATGCTTAGTTCGTCAGATAATCCAAACGATATTAAAAGAGCAATGAATTTTGAAGTGGTTATTGATTTTTTTACCAAGCCATTGCGAATTGAAATGATCGAAAAATTAGTTGAGAAAGGAAACTTATAAAAATAGGTATTCTAAATTCCAATTTTTCTCTTGTCAATATCATTTTTGATAACTTTGAAAGCAAGCTCTTTTAAAATAGTTTGAGATATGCTATATTAGCACAAAATCCACAAAATTTAAATGTCAGATCAAAGTAAATATACCGAAGATAATATTCGGTCACTCGACTGGAAAGAGCATATCCGTATGCGTCCCGGAATGTATATCGGGAAATTAGGAGACGGTTCTTCGCCAGATGATGGTATCTATATTTTATTAAAAGAAGTACTCGATAACTGTATCGACGAATTTGTGATGGGTGCCGGTAAAACTATCGAAGTATCCATAAAAGACAAAACAGTTGCCGTAAGGGATTATGGTCGTGGAATTCCGCTTGGGAAAGTAGTTGATGTAGTTTCTAAAATGAATACTGGAGGAAAGTATGATTCCTTGGCATTTAAGAAATCTGTTGGTTTAAATGGTGTGGGTACCAAGGCGGTGAATGCATTGTCTAATTATTTCCGTGTAGAATCGGTGAGAGAAGACAAACAAAAGGCGGCTGAGTTCTCTGCTGGTAATTTGGTTCTTGAAGAAGATGTTATCGATACGACCAAACGCAAAGGAACGAAGGTTACCTTTATTCCTGATGAAGCTATTTTTAAAAACTACAAATTCCGTAACGAATATGTAGTGAAAATGCTTAAAAATTATTGTTACCTGAATACAGGATTAACGATAATTTATAATGGCGAAAAATACTTTTCAGATAATGGATTGAAAGATTTATTAGATGAGAATATTGCTATTGAAGATATGGTTTATCCGATTATTCACCTCAAAGGAGATGATATTGAAATAGCTTTAACGCACAGTAAATCACAATATAGCGAAGAATACCATTCTTTTGTAAACGGACAAAATACCACTCAGGGAGGAACACATTTAGTGGCTTTTCGTGAGGCGATAGTAAAAACCATTCGTGAGTTTTATAATAAAGGTTTTGAACCTTCTGATATTCGAAAATCCATTGTCAGTGCTATAAGCGTGAAGGTAATGGAACCTGTTTTCGAATCACAAACTAAAACTAAATTAGGTTCTACTGATATGGGTTCTGACCCAGGAATGCCATCAGTGCGTACCTTTGTAAATGATTTTATCAAAAATAATTTAGATAATTATTTGCATAAAAATCCTGAAACTGCCGATTTGCTTTTGCGTAAAATTTTGCAAGCCGAAAGAGAGCGTAAAGAGCTTTCTGGCATTCGAAAATTAGCCAAAGACAGAGCAAAAAAAGCCAGTTTACACAATAAAAAATTACGTGATTGTCGTGTGCATTTGCCGGATATTAAGAATCCAAGATATTTAGAGAGTACGCTTTTTATTACCGAGGGAGATTCGGCTTCGGGATCGATTACTAAATCGCGTGATGTAAACACACAAGCTGTATTTAGTTTGCGTGGTAAGCCTTTGAATTCTTATGGCATGAGCAAGAAAATTGTTTATGAAAACGAAGAATTCAACTTATTGCAAGCGGCTTTGGATATCGAAGACGATATGGAAAACTTACGTTACAACAACATTGTTATCGCAACCGATGCCGATGTCGACGGAATGCACATTCGATTGTTGTTGATTACTTTTTTTCTTCAATTTTTCCCGGAGTTAATCAAAGAAGGACATTTGTATATTTTGCAAACACCATTATTTAGAGTTCGAAATAAAAAAGAAACCATTTATTGTTATTCTGAAGAAGAACGAAAAGCGGCTATCGAAAAATTAAAACCTAAACCAGAAATCACCCGATTCAAGGGATTGGGAGAGATTTCGCCAAATGAGTTTCAGTTTTTTATTGGTGAAGATATTCGATTAGATCCTGTGATGATGGATAAAAATACTTCGGTAGAGCAATTGTTGTCATTCTATATGGGTAAAAATACTCCAGACCGACAAGAGTTTATCATCAAGAATTTGAAGGTGGATTTGGATACGATAGAAGAAGCTTAGAATTTATGGAAAATCAAGATATTCGTTGGAAACAGAGGTTTGAACATTTTGTAAATGCATTTAAGCAATTAAAAAATGCTAAACAACTTAAAGAAGAAAGAGACTTTACTGAATTAGAACTACAAGGGGTAATTCAGGCGTTTGAAGTTTCTCAAGAATTGTCTTGGAAAGTAATGAAAGATTTCTTGGAAGAACAAGGAAAGACAGATTTGTTTGGGAGTAAAAATGCAGTGAAAGAAGCTTTTAATGTGGGGCTTATTTCTAAAGGAGATATTTGGTTAGATATGATTAAAAGTAGAAATCTTACTTCTCATATTTATGATGAGAAAGAGGTTTTGGTTATTTTAGAAATCATTTTGAATGATTATTTTTCTGTTTTTATCGATTTTGAAAATAAAATGAAAAGCCTTTTATAATGTTTGGAATTTATCCTAAAAGCTATCAGGAAATTTTGATGATTTTTGAAGATTGTCTTTCAATTGATGAGGTAGTTATCTATGGTTCCAGAGCCAAAGGAAATTATAGGGAAGGTTCAGATATTGATATTACATTAAAAGGAGAGGTAACCAAAGAAGATTTAAATAAGTTATGGCATAAATTAGATGATAGTTTTATCCCTTATAAATTTGATATATCGATTTATAAGGATTTAAAATCAGAAAGTTTAATAGAACATATCCAAAGAGTTGGTAAAACTTTTTATAAAAGAAAAAACTGAAATAAATTCAGCATAAATGAAAGACGAAGAAGACGATAACATAATTCCAAACAACGAAGAAAATAATTCTGAAGAGAATTCTGAAGAGAATTCTATTGATGAAAATCAAGATGGAGAGAATGCTGATGAAATTATTCACGTAGATGCTAAGCACTTTGAAGGAGAGCATTTTTACAATCAGGATGAAGAAGGAGATGGCAGTGATACCATTACCAAAGTTACTGGTATGTATAAAGACTGGTTTTTGGATTATGCTTCTTATGTAATTCTGGAACGCGCCGTTCCTGCTATCGAGGATGGTTTTAAACCCGTTCAACGCCGAATCATGCATTCCTTGAAAGAGTTGGATGATGGTCGTTATAATAAGGTAGCCAATGTTGTAGGTCACACGATGCAGTATCATCCGCATGGAGATGCTAGTATTGGAGACGCTATGGTGCAAATTGGTCAAAAAGAATTATTGATTGATTGCCAGGGAAACTGGGGAAATATTTTAACGGGTGATGGAGCTGCAGCTTCCCGTTATATTGAAGCGCGTTTGTCAAAATTTGCTTTGGAGGTTTTGTATTCGCCAAAAATTACCGATTGGGGTGTTTCTTATGATGGACGTCGTGCCGAACCGAATAATCTTCCAGTTAAATTTCCGTTGCTTTTAGCACAAGGAGCTGAGGGAATTGCCGTGGGACTTTCCACGAAAGTTTTGCCTCATAATTTCAATGAATTAATTGATGCTTCGATAAAAATATTGAAAGGAAAACCTTTTACGCTGTATCCTGATTTTATGACTGCGGGTATTGCCGATGTGTCTAATTACAATGACGGACTGCGAGGTGGGCGTGTGCGTGTGCGTGCTAAGATAGCTCAAATAGACAAAAATACTTTGGCGATTACCCAAATTCCGTTTTCGACGAATACATCGACTTTGATTGATAGTATTTTGAAAGCCAATGATAAAGGGAAAATCAAAATCAAGAAAATTGAAGACAATACCGCAGCCGATGTTGAGATTTTAATTCATCTTTATCCTGGAGTTTCTCCAGATAAAACCATAGATGCACTGTTTGCTTTCACGGCTTGCGAAACTTCGGTAGCGCCTTTGGGTTGTGTGATTGAAGATAATAAACCGTTGTTTATTGGGGTTTCGGCGATGTTGAAAATTTCGACCGCAAGAACAGTCGATTTACTTCGTCAGGAATTAGAAATTCAATTAGAGGAATTAAAAAACAAATGGCATTTTTCTACTTTAGAGAAAATCTTCATTCGTGAGGAAATGTACATTGAATTCAAATTGTATTCTGATAGAGAATCTTTGTATAAATATATGTACGATCGTTTTGAGCCTTTCAAAAAATCATTCGTTAGAGAAATTAACGATGACGATTTGCAACGATTGACTCAAATTCCGATGATTCGTATTACTCGTTTTGATTCTGACAAAGCCGATGATTTTATCGCGAAGTTAGAAGACGAAATGAAAGAAGTAGAGTTTCATTTAGCGAATTTAACAGATTTTGCTATTGCTTATTTTGCCAAATTAAAAGAGAAATACGGTAAAGGACGTGAACGCCAAACCGAATTACGCATTTTTGATGATATCGAAGCCACTAAGGTGGTGTTACGAAATACCAAATTGTATGTGGATAGAGCAGAAGGCTTCGTAGGGACAAGTTTGAAAAAAGACGAATATCTAACTGATTGTTCGGATATTGATGATGTGATTGTTTTTCTGCGTGATGGAAGTATGATGATTACTAAAGTCGATGCGAAAACCTTTGTAGGGAAAGATATTATTCATATCGCTATTTTTGATAAAAGCGATAAACGTACCATTTATAACATGGTGTATCGCGACGGAAAATCAGGACCTTCGTATATCAAACGATTTAATGTTTCGGGAGTTACCAGAGATAAATCGTATGATTTGACAAATGGAACTAAAGGTTCTCAGGTGTTGTATTTTACTTGTAATCCTAACGGAGAAGCTGAGGTTATTACGATTCTTTTACGCCAAATAAGCAGTATCAAGAAATTGAAGTTTGATCTGGATTTTGCTAAATTGGCAATTAAAGGTCGTGCTTCTAAAGGAAACTTGGTAACCAAATATCCAATTAAGAAAATCGAAATTAAGGAGAAAGGAATTTCTACTTTGTTGCCAAGAAAAATCTGGTATGACGATACCGTACAACGATTGAATGTCGATGCCAGAGGAGAATTATTAGGTGAGTTTAGACCAAATGATAAAATTTTAATTGTTCAACAAACAGGTAAATTAAAGGTGATTATTCCCGAATTAACGACTCATTTTGAACCCGATATGATTGTTTTGGAAAAATGGATTCCTAAAAAACCAATTTCGGCGATTTATTTTGATGGAGAAAAAGAGCGTTATTATTTGAAACGTTTCTTGGTGGAAACTGAAAACAAAGAAGATGTTTTTATTACAGAGCATCCCAATTCCCAATTGGAATTAGTATCAACTGATTACCGTCCTTTGGTGGAATTAGTTTTTCCTAAAATTAAAGGGGTTCAAAAAGAATCAATAACGGTTGATGTTGAGAGTTTTATTGCTGTAAAAGGATTTAAAGCACTCGGAAATCAATTGACTACTGATAAATTAAAACAGGTCAATAATTTAGAACCTTTGCCTTATGAAGCGCCAGAGGAAGTTATTGCTGAAGAAATAGAAGTAAGAGGCGAATTGAATGCTGATGATAGCTCAATTCAACTGGAAGATGATGGTCAAATAACCTTATCTTTAGATTAAAAAAAAGCTTCCGCCGCAACGGAAGCTTTTTTTTGGTTTTTTAATTTATCTGTAAAGTTGATACAACATCGTTTTATTATTTTCTCTTAATTTTTTTAAGATTTTAAGAAAGGCTATAGCAGTGATGTAAGCATCTCCCATAGCGGTATGTCGGTCTTTTTTAGATATGTCAAATTTATCGGCTAAGTCGTCTAAGGTGTAATGATCTTTACGTTCTAGTAAGTTTGATTTAATTAATGTTCTTTTATACAAAACAGCCGTATCTAAGGTTTTGTTAGTGAGTTTGTCTAATCCATTTCTTTCTAAGGCATGGTTAATCATTGTAATGTCAAACATGGTATGATGTGCAATAATAACCGAATCGCCTAGATAGTCTAAAAACAATTGCAATACTTCAATTTCTGATTTGTGATCCAATACATCACTTCTTATAATTCCGTGTATTTGTACACTGGATTTATCAAAATGTTCCTGATCTATATAATGTTCAAAACTGTCTTGCACATTGATAGTTCCATTTTGTAAAACAATCGCCCCAATGCAAAGAATACGGTCATTGGTATAATCAAAACCAGTTGTTTCAGTATCTAGAACTACAAAGCGTGCCGATTCTATTGGAATATTTAAGCTCTCATCAATGGGCTCTTTAAGAATTCCTAAAATTTGAAGGCACTCAATTATTTTTTCTTTTATAGTCATTATAATGTAATTTTTCCAGGATTAAAACGCATTGAAATCACTTCTTGTAGTTCTTTGATGGTTTTGAATGCTCCTTTGAGTTTTACTTTTTCTAATTTCGAAAGAGTTTCTAATTCGATAAATTGCCCGGAATCATGGTGTAGAAGTCCTTGTTTTGTTCGGAATTTAAGTAAGGCTTTGTATGAATACGAACAAGATAGATACAACTCTTTGTTTTGAGGTTCCAGTTCGGCTAATTTTTCAAATCGTTCATAGGTATTGCTGATTCCTTTAACCGAATGGGATAAGATTAATACCCTGGCGGCATCGGCTAGTGGCATCAAGGCACGTCGCTTAATATCAAAGAAATCTTTATGCGCTCCGTCTTGTTCCACTAGAAATTGTCTAAAAAATCCTGTTGGTGATGGACTTTGTAGAGCACCACTAACCAAATGCACATAGAAAATTGGATTAGCATCGATATCTTCAAAAATATAATCTGATAACTGATTTGCAAGATCTCTGTCGCCATACGATAAGCTATAATCGAAAAAGATAAAAGAAAGTAAAATTTCATCTTTTCCGGGTTTGCTAATCCAGTCGTGTACAAGTTCTTTCCATTGGTTTAAACTTAAACACCATTTTGGATTAGAAGCCATCATTTCGGCTGGACAATATTCATATCCAATTTCAAAAAGTCCTTTGTTAACATCAGCGGCTAATTCCAGAAAATAGTTGTTCGTTTTTTCTTGTAATTCTTCTGGGACATCTTCGTAAATTAAAGCATTGTCCTGATCAGTATGTAACAATTGTTCGCTTCGGCCTTGGCTTCCTAATGCTAACCAGGAAAATTTTACAGGAGGAGGTGTTTTCATTTTGGCTAAAGACAACTCGATTACTCTTTTGATACAGGCATCATTAAGTTCTGTAATTATTTTAGAAGTTAGTGTAATAGGGATATTTTGGTCTAAATAGCCTTGTAGTAATTGCATTATTTTAGTTCGAATGGGCTTTATTGCCTTTGCTTTTTTTACTCTTTTTAATGCTTTGATAAGTACAGCAGGATTATTTCCTAAGGCGACCATGACATCATGCTTAGAAAGGATTCCGATGGCTTTTGTATTAGCCGTTCCGTCTTTCGTTAAACACAAATGGCTAATGTTGCTTTTCATCATCGCCATTTGTGCCTGAGTAATGGTCATTTTTTTAGAATAAGTAATTACGGGAGAATTCATAATTACATCAGCTGTAGTATTAATAGAATATTCTCCAGTTACAATTTTATTTCTTAAATCCTTGTCAGTAATAATTCCTATTGGTAACATGTCTTCAACCACAAGTATGGCTCCAATGTTTTTCTTAGTCATTGTTACGGCAATTTCTTTGGCTGTAGCTGCTCGGGAGCAGGTAATTATTTTTTTAGAATATTTAATAGGTTGTAAATCCAGAATCTTATTATCCGAATCGATAATTTCACCTACATTATCTTCATCATCAAAAGCGTTCCCGTATAATTTACCACTATGACTTTTAGAAAACGGATTATGTGTATTAGAAGCAAAACTATCAATTATAAAGCTTCCAACATTATGGTTTTTTATAGCATAGGGTTTAAAAGTCGCTATTGGAATAGCATATAAAATGGTTTCCTCGTGAGTTATTGCTTCCATTTTATAATTTTCGTGAGCTATTAATGGACGTAAACCAAAAATATCACCTTCGTCGCACATATCCAGAATATCATTTTGTGCTGTTTTACGTAATTCGACAGCTCCTTTATGAACCACATAAAAGGAATCATGAGTTTCTTCGTTTTCAGTAAAAATAATAGCTCCTTTGTCTTTGTAGATTATAGACACTTGTTCCGAAAGTACTTCAATGTCATATTGATCTAAAAAATTGAAAGGAGGAAAGTTTTTTAAAAAATCAGCTACCCTTTGCGAAATTGTATTCTTCATTAAAAATTATTTTAGGCTGAGTTAGTTTCGATTAAAGAAAATAAAAATCATCAATTAGTTTCTTTTTATAGTATGCTAATTTATTAATTTTTATGTTCTATAAAGCAAAAAAGCTCCTAATTAAGGAGCTTCTTTATGGTCGTATTTTTTATTTTATTTCTTTTTTGAAACTTTCATGTTTAATACTTCTACCAAAAGAGAGAATGAAATAGCAAAATACAAATAGCCTTTTGGAATAGGAGTAACATGACTTCCAAATATGGAAGCATTCGATAAATGAGCACTTTCGGTAAGTAACATCATTCCGATTAGGATTAAAAATGACAATCCTAAAATTTGAATCGAAGGATGTTTATTGACAAAAGTTCCAACAGGTACAGCAAATTGCATCATGATTAAAACCGAAATAATTACCGCAGTAATCATAATATATAAGGCTCCGGCAACACCATTAGTCATCCCAACAGCAGTTAAAATACTGTCAAAAGAGAAAACCAGGTCAATTAATATGATTTGTACAATAACACTACTGAATGACTTAGTAGCACTTTTGCTCATTTCTTTTTCTTCATGCCCTTTTTCATCTACTTTTTCTCGAATCTCGTTGGTGCTTTTATAAATTAAGAATAAACCTCCAAGCAACAGAATAATACTTTGTCCTGATACTTGTGCGCTCAACCAACTAAAATCAATCGTAAACCATGGTTCTTTCATGGCAATCAAATAGGAGATTCCTAAAAGCAATGCGATTCTCATGAACATAGCTAAGAACATTCCGATTTTGGTTGCTTTTTTACGACTTTCCTGAGGCAATTTACCTGTGGCAATCGAGATGAAAATGATGTTGTCAATTCCCAGTACAATTTCCAGAAACGTTAATGTTAATAAAGCAATCCAAGCATCAGCATTTAAAAATACTTCCATAGTATTAAGTTAAGAATTAAAGAATGAAGGGAATTTTACAATTCACCAATTTTAGTTACAGTACCTTTTTGTTTTAAATCAGCGCCTACTATACCAAATTCAAAGGTATATGAATTTTTTGAGGTTGTCAAAATTCTCATACTAATTGATTTTTCTTCGGCCATATTTTTTGGATGTACTTTTTTCAAAATATATTCACAATCATTTACCCAACGAATAGAGGCTGTATCTGTTTTTCCTTCGAATGTTTCAATTTCGATGCTGTCATTGCGTTCAAAAAGCGTTACTTTTTTTACACCATCCACTTCGTATTCAAAACGGAATTTTCCGGTTTTAAAATCTTTGCAATTGTGCTCAGCATTGTAACAAGACATCAACAATAATAATGAGAGGAGAAAACTTATTTTTTTCATTATGTTTTAATTTATCTCCCCTCTCCTTTGGAGAGGGGTTAGGGGGTGAGGATTTATTGAATTTTAATATCGTATTTGTCTAGAAGTCCAGGAATTCCCTGCATCGAAAATTTAGCTTTTCGCATCGGATTAAATTCAGGATCAATTTTATAATTGTAAGCTGTCAGGAAATTTACTTCTTTCAATTGGGTATCATTAAAAACGGCATTTTCTAAATTGCAATTGTCAAAAACCGAATTGGAAAGGTTTGTTCCAATGAAAGTCACTTCTTTCATTGAACAGGAATTGAACTTAGTTTTTGGCATTTTTTTATTCGAAAAAGAAGCATAATCTAAAATACAATCAGTAAAACTCACGGTAAACATAAAATCGGCACAGTCGTTAAAATGAATTCCAAGTAGTTTACAATTAGAAAAATGGACAGTTTTCAAACTCGTTCCGCCAAGAGTTGTCATCGAAAGATTGCAGTTGATAAACTCGCAATCCATAAAAGTATTATTCGAAAAATCACTATTCGAAAAATCACAGTTTTTAAAAACGCAATCTTCAAATTCTCGATTGCTCACTTTTTTGTCGATGAAAACTATTTTGTCAAATGTTTTCTGGATATGAATTAAGTCTTCCATTAGAAGTTTGTGGGTTTTCTTGACGTGTGTCTAACTCTAAGTATTTGAATATAATCGGGAGTAATTTGGTATGAAATCATATAATCATAAACGAAGTAAGCTCTAAAGCTTCCATCATTATTATCTTTTTTAGTATCGAGTTTGTAGATTTCTGGTTTAGTTTTAAGAATTTTGGTGCTGTCAAAAATTTTATCGACTACTTTGTCAGCTACCTGAATGGATTTGCTTTCAAAAAGAATATAAAAATGAATGTCTTCCAGTTGTTCTAAAGCATTTGAAGACCAAATTATTTTCTTCCCCATTTTTTTGAAATTTCTCTTGCTTCATCTTCAGTATGAAAATCTCCTTTTTTTATACTTTCCAATGCTTTTTCAATATCGATATTATAATCAACATTTGTAGCTTCATGAGAAGAGTTTGTAGTAAGTAAAAGACGTTTTAATTTGTCTACAAAAGAGGGATCTTTTACTTTGTCAATTTCTTGATGTATCCAATTTATTTCAGCTTGAATATCCATAATCTAATTTTTAGTAAATGTACAAATTATACCAATTGTATTCTATTGGAGTTATCAATAAATTTGTGGTATAATCGGGATTAATCGTTGAATAAGGCTTTCATCATTGTTTTTAATCCTAAAAAAATCAAGTACATCGATACCAAACAAGCAATGATTCCAATTCCTAAAACAAGGTAATGCCAATCATTTTTTTTATTCATAAAAGCATTGTAAATCAATGATGGGCCAATGAAAAGCAAAGGTAAAGCGCCTGTTAGATATCGAATTCCTTTAGATAATAATTCTTTGTTAGTTGCCATTTTGGAAAGGTTATGAGTTATTGGTTATGAGTTAGGGGGGAGCGGTTGTTAATAACACCTAACTTATAACTTATTTGCATTAAAGAAATCAACTGCTTTGCGTACGCTTCCATGTTCTTTCAATAATTGAGCTGCTTCTTGATAGCTTACAGGAATTTCGCCCATAATCATTTTTGTTCCGCGATCAACGAGTTTGTTGTTGCTTAATTGCATATCGACCATTTTGTTGCCTTTTACTTTTCCTAATTGAATCATTGTGGCAGTCGAAATCATATTCAGAACCAGCTTTTGAGCCGTTCCTGCTTTCATCCTTGAACTTCCGGTAACAAATTCTGGTCCAACAACTACATCAATTGGAAATTGTACCGTTTGTGAAAGCGGACTTCCAGCATTGCAAGAAATACTTCCTGTGATGATATTGTTTTTGTTGCAAGTTTCTAAACCACCAATAACATAAGGCGTTGTTCCCGAAGCAGCAATTCCCACCACCACATCATTCTCGTTGATGTTGAATTCTTGTAAATCAATCCAGGCTTGGGTTGCATTGTCTTCGGCGTTTTCTACCGCTTTACGAATGGCTTTGTCGCCACCAGCAATAATTCCAACCACCAAATCAAATGGCACACCAAAAGTTGGAGGACATTCCGAAGCATCGACAACGCCTAAACGTCCCGAAGTTCCGGCACCAATATAAAACAAACGTCCGCCCAGTTTCATTTTAGCAACAATTTGAGTTACTAAATTTTCAATTTGCGGCAGTGCTTTTTCAACAGCAAGCGGTACCGTTTTATCTTCGTTGTTGATATTTGAAAGCAAGTCAGAAACTGACATCTTTTCTAAATGTTCGTATTTTGAGGATTGTTCGGTGGTTTTTATGAAGGTCATTTTGTTGAAGTTTATTTAGTTATTCGATTATTTGGCTCTTTTTACAAATTAAAATTTATAAAAAATAAGCCAAGGCAATTCCTAAAACAATCATTGAAACTTTAGCAATATTAAATTTGTGTCCTTCGCTACTTTCGAAAATAATAGTTGAGGAAATATGGAATAATATCCCGATTACGATTGCTGTAATTTCGTTATGATATTCGTTTAATCCTGTAAGATAATCAGAAGCGAATGTTCCTAACGGTGTCATCAATGCAAAAGTAAGCATGAAGGCAAAAATTGCCTGCTTGTTCAAATGCGAATTGATGAAAAAAGTGGTCAAAATAATAGCAATAGGAAGGTGATGAATAGCAATTCCCAGCGCTAAATTATCATGATTATGTCCCACCGGAAAACCTTCCAGAAAAGCATGAATACAAAGACTGATGAACAACAACCATGGAATATGAGACATATTAGGATGTCCGTGAACGTGACCGTGTTCGGCACCTTTAGAGAAAAATTCTAAGATAATTTGGAACAAAATTCCAAGCATAATAAAAATTCCCGCATTGTGATTGTGACTTTCACCAATAACGTGCTCATGACTTTCATAGATTTCGGGTAATAAGTGCATTACCGTCAAAGAAAGCAAAAACGAACCACTAAAAGCCAATAATAGCTTTAGATTGCTTTTGTTTTTTGGTTTTAAAACCAATGCAATAATATACCCCAGAAGTACAGAAAGTAGTGGTAAAAGGTAATTCATTATTTAAAAATAAGGATGAGTCGTTCGCTTTCGGTTTTGTGAAATTTTTTCAACTTATAGTCACCAAAAATGTCTAAAAGATAAATTCCAGCTTCTTCCATCATAGATTCAAAATCTTGTAGCGTTAATGCTTTTACTTTTTCGGTAAAATGGAATTTTTGTCCTTGGTCTTCAAAATCAATTTCTTTAAAAATATGACCATCGGCAACGTAACGTTTCAGGTGAAAATCGATTCCGTCTACGGTTTTTACTTCTTCAGGAACCAATGTTTCAATGACCTGATTGACATTCATAAAATCAATTACGGCAAAACCATAGTCAGATAAACTGTTTTTGATGGCTTTTAAAGTGGTTAAATTGTCATCGTCATTTTCGAAATAACCAAAACTGGTAAACAAATTAAAAATGGCATCGTACTTTTCTTCGAAAGATTCACGCATGTCGTGCACTTTAAAATGCAAGCTTTCATTTGCATTTTTATTGGCTTCGGCAATACTGTTTTCAGACAAGTCAGCGCCAATGACATCATACCCCAATTGGTTGAGATAAATAGCGTGACGTCCTTTGCCACAGGCTAAATCCAAGACTTTCGCTTTTTCAGGAAGATTTAAATAATGCGTTAAATTATCCATGAAAAGCTGTGCTTCTTTGTCATTTCGTTCTTTGTACAGAATGTGATAATAGGGAGTATCAAACCAAGAGCTGAACCAAGTTTGATTTGATTGGTCTTGATTTGTATGAGTTGTTTTTTGTGCGTCGGACATTTATTCTTTTCAATTAATTCTATCCCGCAAATTTAGTGTATTTTTGCTGAAAAATAGCGAAACAGAGTCGATACAAGAAGATTCTAGGAGCAAAAACAATAAATTTTATTGCAGATTAGATTTTGTTCAAAATTGAGTCTGTTGTAATCGATACACAAAATGGAAGAAAATTTTAAGATGATTGCCAAAACCTTTTTTGGTTTTGAAGAAATATTAGCGACTGAATTGAAAAATTTAGGAGCGCAAGACGTAGAGCAGGGAGTAAGAATGGTGAGTTTTAAAGGAGATAAAGGTTTTATGTACAAAGCCAATTTGTCTTTGCGTACCGCATTAAAAATCTTAAAACCGATTTATTCTTTTAGAGCGAATAATGAAAAAGCTTTGTATAAAGGCGTTACGGGTGTGAATTGGTCTAAGTTTATCAATGCCAATCAGACTTTTGTGATTGATGCTACGGTACATTCTGAATATTTTAATCACTCCGAATTTGTTTCTCAAAAATGTAAAGATGCCATTGTGGATCAGTTTAGAGAAAGAACAGGACAACGTCCAAGTGTGGATAAAATCCATCCCGATTTACGAATTAACATTCATATTGATAAAGACCAAGTTTCGGTTGCCTTAGATACTTCAGGAAATGCGCTGAATCAGCGTGGTTATAGAACCGCTACTAATATTGCACCAATAAACGAAGTTTTGGCTGCGGGAATTTTGTTGCTATCGGGTTGGGACGGACAAACTGATTTCTTGGATCCTATGTGTGGTTCGGGAACTTTTCTTGCCGAAGCAGCAATGATTGCCTGTAATATTCCGGCAAACATCAACCGTAAAGAATTTGCTTTCGAAAAATGGAAAGATTGGGATAATGAATTGTTTGATAAAATTACCGATAGTTTATTAGGGAAAGTACGTGAGTTTCATCATACGATAAAAGGTTATGACAAAGCACCATCTGCGGTTAGTAAAGCCAAAGACAATATCAGAAATGCTAATTTAGAGGAATATGTAACTATTACCGAAGACAATTTTTTTGATAGCGAAAAAACATCGGAAGGAAAATTACACATTGTGTTTAATCCACCTTATGATGAGCGTTTGGATATTCACATGGAAGAATTTTATAAAAGTATTGGTGATACTTTAAAGCAAAGTTATCCAGGAACAAATGCTTGGTTTATCACAGGAAATCTGGAAGCTTTGAAGTTTGTAGGTTTGCGTCCATCTAGAAAAATAAAATTATTCAACGCCGGACTTGAAGCACGTTTAGTAAAATACGAGATGTACGAAGGAAGTAAGCGTACTAAGTTTCAGAGCCCCCTACCCCCCGAAGGGGGAATGTAGTTGTTCTCTAAAAAAGAAATTATATTCAGTTGTTAATTTATAAAAACCTATTTACCCCAATAGGATTCCCCCTTCGGGGGGGGTAGGGGGCTATTATGACAAAATTACAATTAAGAGCATTTTTATATCAGCTAGGTTGTTTTGCTATATTATTCGTATTATTCCGATTTTTAGTGGAAAAATATTCTGGTTTAACTGGTTTTTGGGTTCCATTTGTTGCTTTTGTTTTAGGAACATTTTTAGCACCAAAATTCCAAGCAGTAAAAACTAAGGATGGCGAAAAGTTGTTTATGAAATGGATTTTTATAAAAGGAATTAGAGAAATCGGGTAAAAAGTATTCAGTTTTCTGATAGCAGTCTTCAGTTTGCTATGGAAACAGTGAAATGTAAAAAACCGCAAATTTGCAATTATAAAAAATATAATTTGCGAATTTGCGGTTTTTTTATTGATGTCAAATCTGCTTTCTGAAATCTACAGATTGTTTTATTTCTTCTTTTTATCTTTTTTTGTTACCACAGGAACGACTTTCTTTTTGAAAATAGGAACAAAATAAGTTACGCTATAATTAAAGCCAACTCCAAAATCACCGTTATACGTTCGGTTGAATCCCGGAATGTATAAGTTCTCAAAATTACCAGGTTGTTTATTACTAATCAATCGGTTAAAACGAAGGCTGAATCCTAAAAAGACATTGTTAAATACTTTGGCTTTCATTCCTGCTACTACTTCAATCCAACTTGCGGTTAAACCATTGAATTTCTGACCGGAAGCAATAGGAGGAACTTCTTCAAAATAAGGATTAGAATTGTAAATTTTATAGCTATTCAATTCTTGGCTAAAAGTACTAAAACCATAGCGCAAACCAATAGAAATGATGTTTTCCATATCAAGCCAGTTTTCGTAACCATTATAGTCAAATCCTACTTTTAGATAAGAACCTTTGGTAGTGAAATTCAAGCGTTCGTCATCAGTAGTTTTATTTTCATTTCCCACTTCGGCAGCGATATAGTGTTTTTTGTCCCAACGATAATCACCTACCAGTTCCAAACCTTTGTAGTCTTTATCATAAACACTACGACTTAATTTAAACAAATCTACTCCCACACGTACCCCATAACGATTGGTTTTTATTGGCGCAGCAATAGAATCGGTTTTTGGAGCTTTAGTTGTTTTACTAGCCACAGCAGTTTTAGCAGAAATAACTCCAGTTGTAATGGTATCCTTTTTTGACTTTGGCGTTGGAGCTTTGGTGTCTTGTGCATTTGCAAAAAGAAATGACAAAAGAAGTAAGCTACTAAAAATATATTTCAAGATGTGTTTCATTTTCGTTAGCTATAATACTGTTTTTAACTGCAACATATTGCATCCATTTTAAGTCAGGTGTCGCTGCATCAGTGTGTACAAATGGAGTGAATGCATCTAAGGTAAAATTAGTTTTAAAACCACAGGCACGGGATACAAAAATGTTTTCGGGCTTGTAATTAAATTGTATAATATCCTCGTTAGGCAAAGCGGCTACATTTGTACTTCCATAATTCAAAATGAAATGAAAAGTCGTTTTATCAGCATCTGTTTTCAACGGAATAGAAACCGTACTTCCATTAATTAGGGTACTACCTGAATAAGTAATTCCTTTTTCCATACCATCTCCAATAATGGTTAGATTGCTAACGTTTTTCTCAATTGTAGAATTGTTGTAATCATAAAAGGTAATCACTAGTCGAGGCGTAGTAACGGTATTAGCATCACAGATATCGTCTTTCTCACAACTGGAGAAGGAGAAACAGAGAATTAATAAAAGCAGTATCGTTTTTTTCATATTTTTTTAGTCCATAGTCCACAGTGCTCAGTCCTTAGTTAGTTATGAAAAAAGAACTAAGGACTAGGTACTAAGAACTAATTATCTTCTTTCTAACAGTACTACATTTTCCACGTGATGCGTTTGCGGAAACATATCTACTGGACGCACGCGAGTTACTTTATATTTTTCGTCCATTAAAGCCAAATCACGAGCTTGTGTAGCCGAGTTACAGCTTACATAAACTACTTTTTCTGGAGCAATTTTCATGATTTGTTCAATAACATCTTTGTGCATTCCGTCACGAGGTGGATCAGTAATAATAACGTCTGGTTGCCCGTGTTGTGCAATAAAAGCATCGTTGAAAACGACTTTCATATCACCTACGTAAAACTCGCAATTGTCAATGTTATTGCGTTCAGCATTGGCTTTTGCATCTTTAATAGCGTCAGGAACACTTTCTACACCAATTACTTTTTTTGCTTTTTTAGAAACAAACTGTGCAATAGTTCCTGTCCCAGTGTATAAATCATAAACGGTTTCATTTCCTGTTAATCCGGCAAAATCCCTCGTTATTTTGTATAATTCGTAAGCTTGATCTGAGTTAGTTTGGTAAAACGATTTGGCATTGATGCTAAATTTCAAACCTTCCATTTCTTCCAGTATGTAATCACGCCCTTTGTACAATTTAATGTCCTGGTCGTAAAGCGTATCATTCGCCTTATTGTTCACCACATATTGCAACGAAGTAATTTGAGAGAATTTTTCATAAAGATGATCAAGCAACAATTCTCTGTTGGCTTTATCATTTTCGAAAAACTGAATCAAAAGCATGATTTCACCAGTCGAAGCCGTACGCAACATCAAGGTTCTCAACAAACCGGAATGTTCTCTAGGATTAAAGAAAGTCAAGTTATTTGCGTTAGCAAAATCACGAACTTCATTTCTAATAGCGTTCGATGGATCTTCCTGTAAATGACATTTTTTGATGTCTAGGATTTTGTCCCACATTTTTGGAATATGAAAACCAAGTGCGTTTCTATTTCCTAAATCTTCGGTACTATCTATTTCGGCTTCAGTTAACCAACGGCTGTTAGAGAACGAAAATTCCATTTTATTTCTGTAGAAAAACTTTTTCTCCGAACCTAAAATAGGTTCAAATTCAGGAAGTTCAATTTTTCCAATGCGTTGCAAGTGATTTTTAACCTCATTGTGTTTGTAAAACAACTGTTGTTCGTAGTTCATGTTTTGCCATTTGCAACCACCACAAACTCCAAAATGCTCACAAATAGGATCTACACGATGTTCTGAAAACTCGTGAAATTTTACCGCTTTTCCTTCGTAATAGGCCTTGCGTTTTTTGAAAGTTTGCACATCAACTACATCACCCGGAACCACATTCGGAATAAACACTACTTTTCCATCGGGAGCCTTTGCTACCGAAACGCCTTTTGCACCTGCATCAAGGACTTTTATCTGATGAAAGACAACTTTGTCTGTATTTTTTTTACCCATGGCGCAAAAATAAGTGTTTGTTCGCTTTTATAAATTCAAATTGGGAAATATTTTTAAAAAGTCTTGATTTTTATTCGAGTCAATTCCCGATTGTATAAAAAAAACTCGTTTACTATTATATTAAAGAATATTAATGGCTGATTCAAAATAGTGAAAACATTGAACCTTATTTGTAAAAATAGAATTTTTTATCTTTGCTTTCAAAGCAATAAAAAAATGAGTGTTGTATTGAAAAGAAGTAAAGTATTAATTGGTGTTTGTGTGGTTCTTGCGGCTATCGTTTTTAGTTGTGCTGATGGCAACAAAAAAGAGAAACAAGTCTATTATCGAGCGATAAAAGACAAGGATACAGCACTTCTTAATTTTATAAAACTGGAGGACAATCGGTTTTATGGTCAATATGAAATTCGTTATGGACAATCAAGAAAAGATTCCGGTGAAGTAAGAGGAATCATTTCTGGCGATACCATTAAAGGGAGTTTTTATTACCAGCCCTATGGTGGTGGCGTTTTAAAAAGATATCCCATTGCCTTGCTAAAGCGAAAGAAGCAGTTGCTATTAGGTAAAGGTGTGATTTCAGTTTACATGGGGATTCCTTCGTATTTAAAAGGAGATCCAATTGATTATTCTAATCCGGAATTTGTTTTTGAGGAAGTAAAGAAATAAGTATGCTTAATGAAAAATCCGTCTCGTTTTTTAGAACGAGACGGATTTTTTTATTTTAGTCTATAGCAATGAGACAGTCAGAGAATGTTTCTTCTAAATGTTCGGTATAGGCTTTCATGTCTTTTTCGATATTGGCATTTTTTTCTACATCATGAAAATGAAAACTTTTTAACGGAGTCATTCCTGTAAACGCATTCATTCTGTGAAAACCAAAAAACGGTCCTTCGTCTACTGATTTTTGATCGAAAAATTCTCCCGGAAGTGTAAAAGCAGTTGCTGGAGCATTCCAGGTTGTTGTGAGCATGTATTTTTTGCTATGCATCATTCCGCCCGTTCCATAATTAATTTCCGGGTTGCTTGATTTTCGACCGTCGCTGCGATAAATTCCTTTATTGTGGCCGGCAGTGAAAACTTCATCAATGTATTTTTTAAAGTTGAAAGGGAGTTGGAACCACCAAACCGGCGTATGATAGATGATAACATCAGCCCAGGCAAATTTATTGACTTCTTCTTCTAATGAATAGCCATTTTCGATTGTAGTGGTTTGAACGATTATATCTTCTGATTGATCGAAAAATTGTTGAGTAGTTTCGGCAATGGTGTTGTTGAATAAACCACCAGAATGACCAAAACTTTGTCCAGCGTTTATGATAAATATCTTTTTCATGAGTTTTATTTTTATGTTGGTACAAAGTTAGAGTAGCTTTTGGTATTATTAAAATAGTATAATTTATACATTTGTATCATAAATATAATAGTTATGGTGAATCTGGAATGGTATCGCACTTTTAAAGCAATCTATAAAACGGGTACATTAACCAGTGCAGCCGATGCTTTATTTATTTCGCAGCCGGGAGTGAGTTTGCATTTGAGTTCATTAGAAAGTTATGTAGGTTACAAACTTTTTGATAGAACAGGACGTAAAATGATTCCAACGGAAAGAGGAAAGATTTTATACAACGCCATTTCAGAAGGTTTGAAAATATTAGAAGATGCCGAGAAAAACTTTCAACGAAGTACCGAAAAGCATACCCCAACGATTAGTATAGGAATGTGTTTTGAGACCTTCCAAATCACTTTAGAGCAATACATTTCGAGTTTGCCTTTTAATGTGATTATTCGTTTTGGGGAATATCGGGAAATGCTGGAGAATTTAGATAAAGGCATTCTAGATTTGATTGTTTCACCCCAAAAAGGAAATTATCCTAGTATTTCTTATGAAGCTTTTTCATCAGAAACTATTGTTTTAGTGGGAGGTAGCGAAGTGGATGATTCCGAATTTCAAAAATTGGTAAAACAAAAAAAATATAGCGAAGCCGAGCATTATTTGAAAACTCAAAAATGGTATGGTACTACAGGCGATATGGAACATTGGTTTCGTTTTTGGCAATTGAATTTTGGAAGTTCTCCTGATTTCAGACCTAATTATATTGTTCCTAATATTAATTCGATTATCCGTTGTTTGAGTAGTGCCAATGGAATTGCTGTTATTCCTGATTTTTTATGTCAAAAAGAAATTGAAAGTGGTGCAGTAAAAGTACTTTGGGAAGGACATAAAAAGCTAAAAAACACGCTTTATTTTGCTAATAGAAAAAATACCGCTTATGAGAAAGAATTGGATTTAATTAAGGATTTATTTAAGAAAGTGATGTTGTAAAATAACATATTGTTATAAAGTTTTAACTATTGATAGACTTTGTTTGATTAGAATTTTTCAGAAAATTAGAATATTGGTTTTAGGCAGTAGTTTTCTGTCTAAATGGTTAAAAAATAGTTTTTTAACGGTATTAATCGTCAATAGGCAGGGATTCGACTATATTTGCAAACTTTAAATATTTTTCCCCAGAAATTTAAAAGGAAGCATTATGAAACAGTTTTATACGATTATTTTATTTTTAATTTTAGTTACTTCGATTCATAAATTAAATGCTACAAATAAAATCCCTTCTTTAGATTCTCATCATAATGCTGAATATAAAAAAGTTGCTAATTTAGCTTCTCCAACCGCAACGATAACAGGTACTACAGTAGTTTGTCAAGGAGGAACAAGTCCCGTAATCACTTTTACAGGAACTGGAGGAACAGCTCCTTATACTTTTACTTATACATTGAATGGTGGTGTACCACAAACAATTTTTACCACAGGAACGAATGATTCTGTAACCCTAACAGTTGATACTGCAACTGCGGGGACATTTGATTATAGCTTAGTGAGTGTTCACGATGATACTTCACCTGTTAGCGATGTATCGCAAACTGGTTCAGCGACAATAACAGTGATTCCACAACCAAATGTTTCATTAGGAGGTACAGGTTCAGGAACAACTTTTAATGGGGTCCCAGCGTTTAGGAGTTGCAGTAATTCTAATTTACCATTTACTTTTACCAATACTTCTACAACGATATCAAGTTTAAATACTAATTATACAATAGATTGGGGGGATGGAAGTCCAAACTTTAATGCTACTTCTTGGACTTCGACTACACATACATATAATGTAGGCTATTGGAATTTAAGTTATACTATTCAAAGTAATAATGGTTGTCCGGTAACAAAAAAATATGTTGTTTTTGTTGGATCTAATCCCGCTGTTTCTTTGGGAAATCCTGGAAATACTGATATTTGTAATTCTGAGCAATTAACATTTCCAATTACGGGTACAGAAAATAATCCCTCAGGAACAACTTATACTATTTCATTCAATGATGGTTCACCATCAGTAACTTATAATCATCCTCCACCCGCGAGTGTTTCTCATACTTTTTTAAAGTCATCATGTGGTGTTACGAGTTCAGATGGTACAAATTCTTACCCTAATTCATTTCGAGCCAATATTGTGGCTCAGAATCCTTGTGGTACTTCAGCTGTTGGTGTTGTTCCAATTTATGTGTCAACTCCTCCTGTAGCTGATTTTACAATTCCTTCCAATGGTTGTGTTAATACTAATATTTGTGTTACGAATACTACTACAGGAGCTTTTGAAAATAATGGTAATGTGTGTGATTCTAGTCCAAAATTTGTTTGGTCAGTTACACCAACTACAGGTTATAGTGTTGTCAGTGGTTCGATAGGAAATGATTTTGGGAGTACAGATCCTAATTTATGGTTGTCAGGTTCAAGTCCTTTATGTTTGAAATTTACTCAAGCAGGAACTTACACTATTACGATTAAAACCGCTAATAGATGTGGACCGGTTGTAACTAAACAACAACAAATTTGTATTGAACCTGCATTAGTTCCTCAATTCACCTTAAATAATTTTTCAGGATGTGCTCCATTAGCCATTACAACTACTAATACAACAGTAGAAACTAATTCCTGTACAACACCTATTTATTTATGGACAGTTACTTATGCTTCAGCAAATTGTGGTTCATCAGTAGCAATTCCAAGTCAGTCTACAAAAAATGCTTCGTATAATTTTACTATGCCGGGGATTTATACCATTAAATTAACAGCAACAAACTCTTGTGGAAGTCTAAATACTTCGCAAACAGTTGAGGTGAAAAAACCACCAACGGCAACTATTGCAGCAATTGCGAATACTTGTGGTACTGCCGCTATCAATCCAACAGCAACCATTACTAGTTGTGCTCCTGCATCGAGTATTTTAACGTATGCCTGGAGTTTTCCTGGAGGTTCACCTGCTACAGCAAGTACAGCCAATCCCGGAACAATTAGTTATAGTGCTATAGGCAATTATACGGTTTCATTAGTTGTTACCAACGAATGTGGTGCTTCGGCTACCACAACACAAACTTTTTCGGTTAACAAAACCCCATCAATTACCAATACCGATTTAAGTCAAACACTATGTTCAGGTACATCCTCTACAGCAATTAATTTAACGTCAGATGATGCTTTGACAACATTTTCCTGGACGGTTTCAGCAACAGCAGGAATTTCAGGTTTTGCACCATCAGGAAATGGTAGTAGCATACCTGCTAAAGTTATAACCACTACTAATGCGTCGGCAGGAACAATTACTTATGTGGTCACACCTAAAATAGGCAGTTGTGCAGGTATTCCGGTAAATTTTATAATCAATGTCAATCCAGCACCTAGTTTTACTACACAACCTGTGCCGAGTACTGTTTGTTTAGGAGGTACACCAACTCAATTAGCAGTAGTGCTTGGAGGAAGTGCTGGAACGCCAACTTATCAATGGTATTCTAATGCTAGTAATTCAACAACGGGGAGTACTTTAATTCCCGGTGCTACGAATAATACTTTTGACCCACCTACAAATGCGGTAGGTACTTTATATTATTATAGCGTGGTTACTTTAACTTCTGGAGGTTGTTCTAATTTGACCTCTTCTATTGTAGCAGTAACAGTTACACCATTGCCTACTATATCACAGCCAGTAGCATCACAAATTTTATGTACAGGGGCTACAATTAGTACGCCTTTGTCAGTTTCTCCTTCTGGAGGAACGGGCACAGCAACTTATAAATGGTATTCGAATATTACTAATTCTAATTCAGGGGGTACTCTAATTTCAGGGGCGACAACTAATAATTACACACCAACTGCTTATACATTGGCAGCAGATTATTATTACTATGTTGAGGTTAGTATCAGCGGTAGTGGTTGTGGTTCTATTACAAGTAATGTTGCTCAAGTAACTGTTTTAGATACTCCTACAGTAACAACACAGCCTATGGCCAATCAGGTGTTGTGCCAAGGTGGAACTCCTACCCAACTCGAAGTTGTAGGAGCTGGAGGAAATGGTACATTTTCATACCAATGGTGTAAGAATAATGCGAATAATACAATCACAGGTACGGCAATTCCGGGTGCAACGAGTTCAATTTATTTGCCTTTAACAACTACTGTAGGAACTCAATACTATTATTGTGTTTTGTCGCAAACCGGTGCGGGTTGTAATGTTAAGAGTACTATAGTATCAGTACAAGTAAGTGTAGCACCAACAATTACAACGCAGCCTGTTTCAAGTACGGTTTGCGTAGGAGGGACTCCAACAACCCTATCTTTTACAGTGAGTAACGGAGTAGGAACACCTACTTATCAATGGTATTCCAATACTACAAATTCGAATACAGCAGGAACTATTTTAGCAGGGAAAACCAGTGCTACTTATCTTCCTTCAGCAGCTACTTCTGGAACAGTATATTATTATTGTATAATTAATTTTCCTTCTTTGTCTGGTGATTGCTCTGTTGTGACAACTAATCCTGCCGCTGTTATTGTAAATGAGAAACCGAATATAGCTTCTGAAAGTATTACTATTTGTAGCTCAGCTACATTTACAGTTACTCCTGCTAATTCGGGAACAAATATTATTCCAATAGGTACCACTTATACCTGGACAAATCCAACGATTAGTCCCGCAGGAACTATTACGGGAGCCAGCTCACAATTGACTCTGCAAACGAATATTAGCCAAACATTAATCAATACATCTGTCAATCCTTCGGCAGTTACTTATACTG
Organism: Bacteroidota bacterium; assembly: GCA_039805885.1. GTDB lineage: Bacteria > Bacteroidota > Bacteroidia > Flavobacteriales > Flavobacteriaceae > Flavobacterium. The sequence goes on along the minus strand of JBDLTG010000063.1, from coordinate 7,629 downwards.
TTACTCCAACTTCGGGAACTTGTATAGGAAACAGTTTTACCGTAGCCGTAACTGTAAATCCTGCTATTAGAGCGAATGTAGTTATAAATGACAATACTTGTTTTGGGACTAATACCGCATCTATTTCGACGAATATTACAGGAGGTATTCCTTTTTCATCAGGTTCTCCATATACTATATCTTGGTCTGGACCTAATGGATTTACTTCTTCTGCTACTACTATTACAAATTTAAAATCAGGGGATTATGATTTAAGTATTACTGATAATGGGAATTGTCCTTTTTTCAAAACTTATACTATTACTGAACCAACAGACATTGTTATAGCAGTGATTAGTAAAAAAGACATTAGCTGTTTAGGCAGTAACAATGGTAGTGTAGATATTAATGTAACAGGAGGAACTGGAAATTATAGTTATACTTGGAAAAAAAACGGAGCTCCTTTTGCTGTATCACAAGATATTTCAAATCTAGGTCTAGGGAATTATGTTGTGTCTGTTACAGATGCCAATAATTGTGGCCCTAAAACAGCTTCTTTTACAATAACTGAACCGCCTCTTTTGGTTGTGAGTTTGATTAATAAAACAAATGTTATTTGTTTTGGAGATGCAACAGGAGCCATTAACGTCAATGTTTCAGGAGGAGTACCTTCCGTTTCCGGATATAATTTTGCCTGGACAGGGCCTAATGGATTTACAAGTAGCAACCAAAATTTAACCAATATTGTGGCTGGAACCTACAATTTAATTGTAACCGATAATCAGTCTTGTTCTAAAAATTTGGCTGTTACTATTTCACAATCAACCGAGATTAAAATTACCCATACTAACACAGAAATATTATGTTATGGGGACAACAATGCATCAATTACAACCGCTATTTCTGGTGGAATCCCTCCCTATCAATATACGTGGAGTAATTTAGCGACGACTTTAAACCAGAATAATTTATCAGCTGGGGATTATACTATTTTAGTAACAGATAATGCAGGATGTAAAAAGTCCAAAACCATTACTATTGCTGATGTGCCTATTTTTACGGTTAATCCAGTAAAAAAAGATATTAGCTGTTTTGGTGCTCACGATGGAAGTATCGCTTTGAATTTGGTTGGAGGAAAAGCACCGGTTACTTTAGTTTGGAACGATGGTAGTACTTCAGGATTAACAAGGAATAATTTGGGAGCAGGAACGTATACCGCTACAATTTCTGATGGGACACCTTGCCAGATTGTTAGAACATTTGTAATTCAGGAGCCTCAAATTTTAGTGCTTTCAGCAAATGTTACTAATGCATTTGATTGTTTTAATGCCAATAGCGGAGCAATAAATCTTTTAGTTTCAGGAGGAACAGCGCCATATAATTATTCATGGTCAAATGGTGCAATAACCGAAGATTTAATTAATGTGCTAGCAGGGAACTATTTAGTTACCGTGACTGATGCAAGGGGGTGTGTAAAAACAGCTCAGTATTCCATAAATAGGCCACCGCCAATTGTTATTGGTGTTACCACAAAAACAGATGTTAATTGTGATACTAAAGCAGTAAAACAAAATTTCACAGCTCAGGTTTCAGGAGGATTACCGCCATACCAATTGAGCTGGTCGAGTGGTGTGGTAAGTGGAGCTAATAATGAAACAATGAGTACCAGTCAAAACGGAACTATTGTACTAGATGTTAGAGATGCTTTAGGCTGTAAAGCCAATTATAGTTTCAATGTAAATGTACCATCTTTAGGAAGTCCCTCGTTTACAACAAATTCGATAGGTATTAGTACCTATGGTTTTTATTCTATTGAAGACCCAGTTCAATTTACCAATACATCAACAAATGGTTTTATAGCGATTTCTTGGGATTTTGGGGATGGTTCTTTTTCAAATGAAATTAGTCCAGCGCATATTTTTAAAAAAGAGGGAATTTATGTTGTTAATCAAAGAGTAACTTATCCTTTGGGCTGTGTTTATAGCTATATTATAAAATTAGATGTAAAAAAAGGGTATAACTTAATGCATCCAACAGCTTTTACCCCTAACAATGATGGTGCTAATGATTATTTTTTACCTGTTTTTAAAGGCTTAACCACTATTGTATTTGATGTTTATGATACCTGGGGAGGATTAATTTATTCAGAAACAGGAGAAACAATCAAGGGTTGGGATGGAAAAATAAAGGATCAGGAGGCTGAAAATGGTAATTATTATTTTAAAGTTACCGCCAAAACATTTTACGGAGGAACAATTAAAGATCAAGGGGCATTTGTACTTATAAAATAATAAAAATGAAGTTTAAAATACTATTTACAATATGCATTTGTTTCTTTTTTTCAAAAGTTAAAGCCCAAGATCCCATATTTACGCAATATTTCATTGTACCTACAACATTAAATCCTGCTTATTCCGGTTTTTTAGAAACTACTTCTGCAGGTATAATTCATCGTTCACAATGGCCTGATTTAAATTTAAAAGTTGATACGGATTATGCTTTTCTAAATACTTGGAGTGAGCGTAGCAATAGCGGTATCGGTGGAAGTATATTAAGTCATAGGGAAAATAATACGCATTATAATTTTACCCAATTGAATCTTAATTATGCTTACAAAGTAACTTTAAATGATAGTTGGGATTTTAGACCTGCAATTGAGATTGGTTTTGGAACCAAATCTTTTGGGTTTAATAATTTAATTTTAGGAGACCAAATTAATATTGATTCGGGAACAATTAATCCAATAACTAATGACCCTTCGAATTTTCATGATAAATTCAGTTTTTTCGATTTTTCAGCGGGAATGTTATTCAATAGTGAAGAAGCTTGGATTGGATTGTCTTTAAAGCACATAAATAAGCCTAATATTTCTTTGGTTGACGAAAAAAATCTACCGCTGAATCTATTTTTTTCGGCAAGTGTAGGATATGAATTTTTGGTAGTTGATTATTTAGACGTTGTTAGCTTTCCTTATGAAACTAAGTTTATGGTGTCAGCTAATTATATGAATCAAGGAGAATTTAATAGGCTGGATTTAGGTTCTTCTATTATGTTTAGAACGCTTTTTTTGGGAGTATCTACCGCTTTGAATCCTCTAGCAAAAGCACAAGATAGTCATTTGGTTAGCTCCATTAATGTTTATGGAGGTTTGCAGTATGAAAATTTAAAATTTGGTATTTCTCATGATTTTACTACATCTAAAATGGGAAAAACAGGTGGGATTTATGAATTGTCTTTAACCTATCAATTTGATTTTGGAGTCAAATGTTTTGGATGCCCAAATTATGAAAGTAGATATTAGAATGTGATTTTTTAGAAAGCTAAAATTGAAATTCAACATAGACAAATGAGATGCCTATGTTGAATTTACTATTGATAGGAATTAAATTTTACCACAAATGCTGTACTTCTTTTTTAATGTATTGCTCATAAATAGCATTCATAGCAGCAATTTTTTCAGGAGTTAATGCCGGTAAATCTAAAGTAGAAAGATTAGACAATACATGACTTTCAGTGGATGCACCCGGAATAATACAGCTCACTTCGTTAAAACTTAAAATCCATTGTAAGGCAATAGGAGCCAGATTTTGAACCTCAGGAAACAATTCTTTTAGTTTGTTTACAGCTATTAAACCCAATTCGTAATTAATTCCAGAGAAAGTTTCACCTTTGTCAAATGCTGCGCCTTCGCGATTAAAAAAGCGGTGATCCTGACTGTCAAAAATAGTTTTGCTAGAGAATTTCCCAGTCAATAATCCGCTGGCTAATGGAACACGGGCAATGATTCCCACATCTTTTTTCTTAGCTTCTTTGAAAAATAATTCCGACGGACGTTGTCTAAAAAGATTGAAAATCATTTGAACCGAAGTTACATTAGGAAATTCAATAGCCTTCAATCCTTCTTCAACTTTCTCAACACTTACACCTAAATTCTGAATTTTTCCTTCTTGTTTTAATTTGTCAAAAAGTTCAAAAATTTCAGGTCGATAGAAAACTTCAGTAGGAGGACAGTGCAATTGGATCAAATCGATAGTGTCTAGTTGCAGTCGTTTCAAACTATCTTCCACATATTTTTGCAACACTTTTGGTTGGTAGCCTTCATTTACGTGTGGGTTAATATGACGACCGCATTTAGTAGCTACATAAATGCGTTCCGAACGCGAACGAACCACTCTTCCTACGGCAGTTTCGCTTAAACCATTTTCGTAGACATCAGCAGTGTCAATAAAATTGATGCCTTTGTCAATAGCTGTATTTAGAAGTTCATCGGCAGATTTATCATTAAATGGCGAACCCCATTTTCCGCCTACTTGCCAGGTGCCAAGAGCGATTTCGGATATTTCAAAGTTTGTTTTTCCTAGTTTTCTATAGTTCATTTTGTATGTTTTATATATTATTTAAAGTCAATTCAATTTCTTTTTCAATTAGCGGACTCATGATTTGGTAACCCGCTGTGTTAGGATGCACCCGGTCTTCAGAAAATGTTGTTTCTATGCCTTTTTGGTCGTCTACCATTGCCGAATAATAATCCACAAACGGAATTTCTTTCGAAAGAGCATGTTCCTTTAGTATTACATTTAATTCAATAATTCGGTCTGCAGGTTTTTCTTTGGGATTCCAATAGAAAAAATTAGCTGGCAAAACAGAACAAAGAATCACTTTGATATGATGTACTTGAGCCAGTTCTATCATCGAAAAAATATTATTGGTAATCATTTCGGTGGTTGCAGCCCCAGTGTTTCCCGCAATATCATTTCCACCAGCTAAAATAACTACTATTTTAGGATTTAATGCAATTACATCGGCTCTAAAACGCAACAGCATTTGAGGAGTGGTTTGACCACTAATACCCCGATTGATATAGGATTTATTTTGAAAAAAAAGCGGCTGTTCTTTACTCCAAAATTCAGTTATAGAATCGCCTAAAAATACCACTCTATTTTCATCGGGTTCAGGAGGCGGAAGTATTGCGTTTTCTTCTTGGTATTTTGATAAATAAGGCCAGTCTTGCAATGTTATGCTTCCTCCCATAAACTGTTTTTGAAATTATGTGTCTTAAAAACAAAACTAGCAAAATTATTTTGAAGTTAGTCTTTAAGTTTTTTTGTTTTATGAGATATTTTGTTGGTTTGAAAGAAAAGTTTTTTCGTACATTTGGCAAGCTCTAAATATTTGAGATCATGAAGTTTTATGAAAAATTATCGGCTATTAGTTTTCTAAGAGACAGCTATGTTTTTAAGTTTCTTTTTGTTGCTTTTATAGGAATCCATATTCCTTTAATAGGAATTTTGTTTTTTGTGCTTTATGCCAAAATGAATTTTTCAACAGCAAGCTTATTGCTTTTTTCGTTGGTTATGACTTTAATTGCTACGGTCGTAACTTTGATTGTTTTAAAGAAGTTAATTCAACCTATCGAATTGGCTTCAAAAGCCTTGAACGATTACAAATTAAAAAGAACGATTACGACTTTACCTATAAATTTTTCAGACGAAGCAGGTTTGTTATTGTTTAACATTCACGATTCGATTTTAGAAAGTGAAAAGTTTATTACCGAAAAACAGAACTTAATTTATTTGCTTTCACATGATTTAAAAACTTTTGCCTCAAATCCACAATCCTTAGCCCAAATGATTTTGGATACTGATCCATCAATTGAAGTAAAAGAATTAGCAGAAATGATTTTTGAGTCTTCGAGTGAACAGTTTCGATATGTCGAAAAATTTATAAAAATGCTAAAAGAGCAGGATGAGATGTTGAAAACGAGTTTAGAAACAAAAACAATAATCCTGGATGAGATGATTGAATCAATAGAAAGTCAAGTAGCTCAGAGTATGACGGCTAAAAAGATTAAATTGATTAAAAATTTAGAAACAACCACAGCCAATTTAAAAATAGATCAGGAATTATTGACCCGGGTGATTTTTAATTTAATTTACAATGCCATTAAATTCTCTTTTTCAGATTCTCAAATTCAATTGGATATCTATAGCGATCAGGAAAAATTATACATAAAAGTAACGGATCAGGGTATTGGATTTGACAGCAGTGATAGCGAAAAAATATTTGCTAAGTTTACTAAAATGAGTAGACTAGGTACTTTAGAGGAATCTTCTACCGGAATTGGCTTGTATTTATGCAGACAAGTTATAGAAAAAAATGACGGTATTTTAATTGCCAGTAGTGAAGGCAAAAATAAAGGAGCAACTTTTACTATTGTTTTTAAGAAAAGTTCTATGTAATTAATTAAATAGCAGGGGTTATGTAGTTTATAGTTTTTTTTGTCCTTTCATCGGAAATGTAAAAAAAATAAGATTATTGTATATAAATTAGTCCTGAATTAGATGAAATTTAAGTAAAAACAGTATTGTTTTTCAAATAAATAGAAACCTCATTCTATTTATTTCAATTTTTTCAGTTCGATATACTTTTTTTATTTAAATCCTTTGCGTATGAAAACAATTCTACCCCAATCTCGTTTTTTAGTATTTGTTTTTTTGATTGCCAATATGTTTTTGGCAAATGTGGCTTTTGGGCAGACTGTAACGCTTGATCAGGTTGATTTGGATTATGCTCCTGGAGAAACAGTTTATATTACTGGGACTGGCTGGCAGCCGGGCGAAACTGTTGGGCTGGAAGTAGATAATCTAACTAATCCCGCTGTAGATTGCGGAGCGGTGAACCCTCAACCACATGAATTATGGACTACAGTAGCTGATGAAAATGGTAATTTTACGGCTTCCTGGTATGTAAATGATTGTGAATTAGGTGCCGATTTATTGCTTGGAGCTTACGGTAATGCGTCAGGTTTTACTTATGAAGTGTTTTTTACGGATGGGAATTCCGTTACTTTCAATACTCCCGCACAAAGTGGGACTGTTAACTCGGGAGTTGGCGGCTCTGTGACGTATAGTTTTAATATATCTCGAGATGGGGCTGGAAATACATTCAGTACGACTCTAAGTGCTTTAGGTTTACCAACAGGAGTAACTGCATCTTTTTCACCTAATCCTTTAACTTTTGCCCCAGGTGAATCTTTGACATCAACTCTAACTCTTACCGTTGCAAATACTGTTGCAGCAGGCACTTATACTTTCACTGTAACTGGTACGGGAGGAGGATCCAATAATAATATAACATTGACTGTTGGTGGTTGTATAATTCCCTCAATAACAACACAACCATCAAATCAAACAGTTACTTATGGTTCAAATGCAAGTTTTACAGTTGTGGCTTCTGGTACAGCTCCTCTTACTTATCAGTGGCAAGAGCAAGTAAGTGGGGTAGGGGTATTTACTAATTTAACAAATACAGGAGTTTATTCAGGAACAACTGCAGCTATTTTGACACTTACAAGACCGACTGTTGCAATGAGCACAAATAAGTATCGTTGTGTTATCACTAATGCTTGTGGTAGTGTGAATAGTGATGGTAGTGCTACATTGACGGTAAATAAAAAAAGTATCACAGTCTCTGTTAATGCAGGACAAAGTAAAGTTTATGGTTCTTTAGATTCTATTTTTACTTATTTTTCAAGTGAAGCTTTACTATCAGGTAATAGTTTTTCAGGCGCTTTAGGACGTGTAGCTGGCGAAGATTTTGGTACTTATGCTTATACTTTAAACGGATTAAATGCAGGAGCTAACTACAGTG